>NZ_JBFAJJ010000017.1:0-223999 GCF_040655155.1 Streptomyces sp. NPDC050508 | reverse complement strand
AGCGTCCTTGTCGTGGACGACCGGGGCGCCGGGGCGCATAGCCTCCTCCGGGTCGAGGACCGAAGGGCACGGCCCCGGGGAAAAACCACGAACCGCCGAACTACTGGGTGCGGATCACGATCGAACCGCAGACCTTGTCCGCGAACGTCTGACGCTTCGCGTCCCACGCCGGCCACAGCCAGCCCAGGTAGCACGCGATGGAGTCCAGGAAGTGGGCGAGGCGGCGGACGAACGCCATGCCGACACCGAGCGGCTGGCCGTCGGCCTCGCGGACCAGGCGGATGCCCAGCGCCTTCTTGCCGACGGTCTGGCCGGTGCGGCCCTCCTGGATCAGCTGCCAGATGGCGATGCCGATAAGGATGACGAAGCCGATGCCCATCACGGCTGCGTTGCCGCGGCCGACTATGACGATGATGTACGGCACGAGGAACACGAGTCCGTCGACGAGCGTGCCGAGGAAGCGCTGACCCCAGTTCGCGTACGGCGGCGTGGCGCCGTAACCGGCCTGCGGGGAACCGGGGTAGCCGGGCTGCTGCGGGTAGCCGTAGCCCTGCTGCGGCGGGACACCCTGGGGGGCGCCCTGCGGGTAGCCGTAGCCCGGCTGGCCGTGCGGCTGGCCGAAGCCCGGCTGCTGCGGGTTCTGCGGCTGCCCGTAGGGGTTGTTCGCGTCGTAACTCATGGCTGGAATTCCTCCGTTGGCAATGCGGGGACGATGCGGATTGCGCGGAGGTACATCACGAAATGAGCGGTTTGCCCCCCAACACGGACCGCGATACTGCGGCGCTCATCGTTCTCTTTCTGGCGATATTTTGTCCAGTCGCCTTACGTAGGCGTTGTGTAAGTGCAACATCCTGATCATTGGGTACCCGGATTGGTACCAAGAGGGCGTCATCCGCGAGGATGGAGCCATGACCGCCCAGATTCTCGATGGCAAGGCCACCGCAGCCGCGATCAAGTCCGATCTGACCGCCCGCGTGGCGGCGCTGAAGGAGAAGGGCGTCACGCCCGGCCTCGGCACGATCCTGGTCGGGGACGACCCCGGCAGCCAGAAGTACGTCGCCGGCAAGCACCGGGACTGCGCCCAGGTGGGCATCGCGTCCATCCAGCGCGAACTGCCCGCCACCGCCTCGCAGGAGGAGATCGAGGCGGTTGTGCGTGAGCTGAACGAGGACCCGGCCTGCACCGGGTACATCGTCCAACTCCCGCTCCCCAAGGGCATCGACGAGAACCGCATCCTGGAGCTGATGGACCCCGACAAGGACGCCGACGGGCTGCACCCGATGAACCTCGGCCGCCTCGTCCTGAACGAGCCCGCCCCGCTGCCCTGCACCCCGAACGGTGTCCTCACCCTGCTGCGCCGCTACGGCGTGGAGATCAAGGGCGCGGAGGTCGTGGTCGTCGGACGCGGCGTCACCATCGGCCGTCCCATGCCCCTGCTCCTCACCCGGCGCAGCGAGAACGCGACCGTGACCCAGTGCCACACGGGTACCCGCGACCTCTCCTCGCACCTCAAGCGCGCCGACATCATCGTCGCCGCCGCCGGTTCCGCCCACCTGATCCGGCCCGAGGATGTGAAGCCGGGCGCCGCCGTCCTCGACGTCGGCGTCTCGCGCAACGCCGACGGCAAGATCGTGGGGGACGTCCACCCGGGCGTCGCCGAGGTCGCCGCCTGGATCTCCCCGAACCCCGGCGGCGTCGGCCCGATGACCCGCGCCCAGCTGCTCGTCAACGTGGTCGAGGCGGCGGAGCGCAGTGTCGCCTGACAGCAACCCCGGCAAGACCGAGGGCACCCACGAGACGACGGACGAGACCACGGACCAGACCACGAACGGGACCACGGACGGGACCACGGACGACCTTGAGGTGACGGACGCGGTCAGCGCGCCCGACGCCCAGGGCATCGCCCGTCGCACCACGCGCCGCTTCCCGCTCTTCACCCGGGACACCGCCCGCCCCGAGGGCGGCGGCCGGGCCGCGTCCGGCGCCGCCCCGGCACCGGCCCGCCAGTGGCCGATCCTCACCGTGCTCGGCGCGGTCGGCCTCGGCCTCCTGCTGACCGCCTTCGACGTGTTCCGCTACGGCACGCTGCTGATCGGCGCCGCCCTGCTGGCCGGCGCGGTCCTGCGCTGGGTGTTGCCGGACGTCGGCATGCTCGCCGTACGCTCCCGCTTCACCGACATCGTCACCTACGCCGTGCTCGGCCTCGCGATCGTCCTGCTGGCGATGATGGCGCAGCCGAAGCCGTGGCTGGTGATCCCGTTCCTGAAGGACACGCTGCACTACACGGTCAACACCAACTAGCGCCCGGCGTACGGCAGTACGCGACACGACGGCGGCCCGTCCCCTCCCCCGAGCAAGGACGCGCCGCCGTCTGCATTCAGCGTGCTGCACCCCGAGCGGGCTGTTCAACGGCTGTCAGTGCGCTGTGGCACGGAGGTGACCGTTTCGCTACGGGGTCCGCACCGCACCGCGACGAGGGAACCGTTCCCCTTCCGACGTCGTCATTTCGCTCGGAGCGGGCGGGCGAGTGAGGGCGTGGTGGAGGCAGTGGGCGCGGTGGCGGCGGTGGAGGTCCGATGAGCGGCTGGCAGCCGCTGCCGGACGAACTGCCCGCGGAGGTACGGCACTTCGTGGAGCAGCTGCGCCTCCTCAAGGACCGCACCGGGCTCAGCCTGGCGGCGCTCGGCGCGCGCACCGCGTACAGCAAGTCCTCCTGGCACCGCTATCTCAACGCCACCCAGCCCCCGCCCCGACAGGCCGTCGTCGCCCTGTGCCGGGTGGCGGGCACCGACCCCGAACGCATCGGCGTGCGCTGGGAGTTGGCGGTCCAGGCCTGGCCCCGCCCGGCGGCGCTCCCGGAGAAACCCGAGGGCGCGGACGAGTACCGGGAGGATCCGACGCTTCCGTGGTGGGACACCCCGCCGGAGGGGACGGAGGAGAACGAGCACCGGCCCGGCGGACGACTGCTCCGGTACGCGTTGTTGCTGTTGCTTTTCATGGCCCTCACAGTCGTCGTGGGAGCCGTTGCCCTTGGGTGATCAGAGGAGTGCGGGGCGCACGGGAAACGCCGGTGTGCGTCCGGTGTGTCGATGTATTGACAAGTTCGCGGATTTGCAACGAACCCGACCAACAACAGCGTTAGCGTGGGCAATTCAGGGCAGAGGGCACCAAGAGCACGGGGGAGCAGTCAGTACGCAGCAGGGGGAATGAGGGGGGAAGCAATGCCTCGTTGGAGGGCCTTGCCGGATGAACTCGATCCGCAGGTCAGGGAGTTCGCGAGCCAGTTGCGCCGGCTCGTGGACCGCAGCGGCCTGAGCATCGCGGCGGTGGCGGACCGCACGGGCTACAGCAAGACGTCCTGGGACCGTTATCTCAACGGCCGGCTCCTCGCACCGAAGGGCGCGATCGTCGCCCTGGCCGAGGTCACCGGCACCAATCCCGTCCATCTGACCACGATGTGGGAACTGGCCGAGCGCGCCTGGAGCCGTTCGGAGATGCGGCACGACCTGACCATGGAGGCGATCCGGATCTCCCAGGCGCGCGCCGCGCTCGGGGAGTTCGGGGCGCCCCCGGCGAACGTACAGAGCGGCACGGCACCGAGCGGCAAGGCACCGAGCGGCAAGACGGCTCGCCAGGGCGGCAGTGTCACCGCGACCCCGGGGATCGCGGGCCCGGCGGGTGTGTCCCCGACGGTGCCGCCGCAGCCGACGGCGCCCGAGACCGACGTACGGGAAAGCGCCTCGCAGGTCGGCAACTCGTGGGGGATCGCCGGGTATTCGGGTCCCCGGCAGTCCGGCGGCGGGAGCGGTTCCGGGGCCGGACCGGCGGCTGTGCAGCGTGAGCCCGAGGCGCCGGTCGCGTCCGGTGAACCGCCGCAGCCGCCCCGGCCCGGGCGGCCCGACGGTGCGGGCGGTGCCGGGCGGCGGCTGCTGATGTTCGGTGCCGGGGTGGTCGGGGTGCTGGTCGTGATCGCGGCCGTGTTCCTGCTCACCCGCCACGGCGGCGGGGACAAGAAGACCACGGTCACGCACACCTCGTCCTCGCCGTCCGTCAGTACGAACCCCGACCTGCCGGCCGGAGTGAAGTGCGCGGGCGCCGGATGCACCGGCAAGGACGCCGAGGCCATGGGCTGCACCACGGAGGCGGGCGCGGTGACCACCGCCAAGACCGCCACCGTCGGTACGACCGTCGTCGAGGTCCGCTACAGCAAGACCTGCGGCGCCGCCTGGGGCCGTATCACCACGGGGGTGGCGGGGGACTCCGTCCAGGTGAGTGCGGGGACCGCCAAGGAGACCGACACCATCACGGCGACCGGCGACGCCATCGCCTACACCCCGATGGTGGCCGTGAAGGACGCCGGCGAGGCGAAGGCCTGCGTGACGCTGGCATCGGGGCAGAAGGGGTGCACCACCTAGGGGCTCACGGGCTCAGGGGCTCAGGGTCTGTGGGGATTCTGTGTATGTGGGGAATGCCTGGCCCGGTTTCGGGCAGGCGGGAAGTACCCCCACGGGAGTCCGGCCCCCCGGTACCCCCCTCACGGCGGTCGTCCGGTGTTCCTCTCCCGAGCCGGACGGCCGCCTTTTCCGTGTCCCGGTCCCGACTCTGTTCTCGCCTCTGTGGGGTGGGCCACACGGACCCGGGAGTCCGGGATCGCGGATGCGCGATAGCCTGACCGGTGGATCTCTTGACGCCAAGAGATCGATCATTTGTACGTCCCGCACCCCGGGGCAGTGCCGCCCCACCGCCAGCTGTCATAACGGAGAACGCCATGACCCGCACTCCCGTGAACGTCACCGTCACCGGCGCGGCCGGCCAGATCGGTTACGCCCTGCTCTTCCGCATCGCCTCCGGCCAGCTGCTCGGCGCGGACGTGCCGGTCAAGCTGCGTCTCCTGGAGATCACCCCGGCGCTCAAGGCTGCCGAGGGCACGGCGATGGAGCTCGACGACTGCGCCTTCCCGCTCCTCCAGGGCATCGACATCACGGACGACCCGAACGTCGCCTTCGCCGGCACGAACGTCGCCCTCCTCGTCGGCGCCCGCCCGCGCACCAAGGGCATGGAGCGCGGCGACCTGCTCTCCGCCAACGGCGGCATCTTCAAGCCGCAGGGCAAGGCCATCAACGACAACGCCGCGGACGACATCAAGGTCCTCGTCGTCGGCAACCCGGCCAACACGAACGCGCTCATCGCGCAGGCCGCCGCCCCGGACGTACCGGCCGACCGCTTCACCGCGATGACCCGCCTCGACCACAACCGCGCGCTGACCCAGCTCGCGAAGAAGACGGGCACCACGGTCGCCGACATCAAGCGTCTGACCATCTGGGGCAACCACTCCGCCACCCAGTACCCCGACATCTTCCACGCCACGGTCGCCGGCAAGAACGCCGCCGAGACCGTGAACGACGAGAAGTGGCTGGCCGAGGAGTTCATCCCGACCGTCGCCAAGCGCGGTGCCGCGATCATCGAGGCCCGCGGCGCGTCCTCCGCGGCCTCCGCCGCCAACGCCGCCATCGACCACGTCCACACCTGGGTCAACGGCACGGCGGACGGCGACTGGACCTCCATGGGCATCCCGTCCGACGGCTCCTACGGCGTCCCGGAGGGCCTCATCTCCTCCTTCCCGGTCACCACGAAGGACGGCGTCTACGAGATCGTCCAGGGCCTGGACATCAACGAGTTCTCCCGCGCCCGCATCGACGCGTCGGTGAAGGAGCTGGAGGAGGAGCGCGAGGCGGTCCGCTCCCTCGGCCTCATCTGAGCCACCCGCGGGCGCCGTTCGCCACGGCTCTGTCACGGGCTTGCACGGGCCCTGTTCCGGTTACGACCGGAGCGGGGCCCGTTCCCTGTTTCCGCCGCTAACTTCGGAAGAAGCACAGGGTGGGACGAATCGGGGGTTTCGTGATGAGTGACTGGGACCGTTTTGCCGGGGAACGTGGGCCGAGCGAGGAAAGAGGGCAGGCGCCCTGGTCGGTGTGGTCGACCGCGGAGACGCAGACCGCACTGACCCCACCGGCATGGGTGTCACCGCCGACTGCTGTTCCTCTGCCGGTTCCGGCTCCCGCGTCCGCTCCCGATCGCCGGGCCTGGCGGCTGGTCCTCGCGGTGGCTCTCGCGGTGGTCCTGGGGGCGGGTGCCGGTGGCGGGGTCTGGTACGTCACGCACGGCCGCGGCACGCACGCCCACGTGGCCGCGACGGCGAGCGGATCGTCAACGGCGGCCCGGTCGTACCGAACCGCCCACGATCCCACCGGCTACACCGTCGAGGTCCCCAAGGGCTGGACCCGTACCCAACGGCAGGGCGCGAAGGCCCCGGTGGTCACCTACGACTCCCCGGACGGCACCCGCCGCCTCCAGATCTTCCGCATCTCCGAGAACTCCCCGGCCGAGTCCCTCGACCTCGCCGAGAACGACCCCGGCTACGGCTTCACCCGCCAGCCCGGCTACCGGGTCATCGACCGCGCCTCCGGCCCCACTTGGGCCGAACTCACCTACCGCTACGACGACCAGGACAAGGGCGCCCGCCGGGTGATCGACCACCGCTTCGAGACGGCGGACGGCTCGCTGTACGCGATCCGCGCGAGTGGTGCCGCGTCCCTCGATCCCGCGCTGATCCGCGCGCCGCTCACCGCGGCGCTCGGCTCGTTCTGCCCGACGGGGGCGAACTGCTGACTACTCCAGCCCCTTCTTCCCCGGCGCCCAGAACGGCTTGGTGAGGACGGAACGCCGGTCCCAGCCCAACTCCCGTACGAGCACCTGCCGGACCTGCTGGACGGCACGGGCCTCCCCGGCGACGTAGGCGATCCCGCCCGGCTCGGGGGCGAGGTCCAGCACCGCGTCCGGGAGGGAAGTCCCGCCCCTGGTAAGCCAGTTGAGGCAGTCGGAGTGCGCCAACGGCAGCCGGTCCCCGTCCGACTCCGTCTCCACGCAACCGGAGACGCGTGCGCCCTCGGGCAGCGCGGCCAGCATCGCCCCGAAGGCGACAGAGGCCGTCTCCTCCCCGACGAAGACGTGGTGGGCGGCGTCGGGGCGGAGCGTGAACGTGCCCTCGGGCTTCCGCAGGCGCACCTGCTCGCCGACGCCGACGCTCTTCCCCCACCGGGCCCCGGGTCCCCCCTCGGAGTGGTCCAGCACACGCAACTCGACGGCGCCGGACGGGTCGTAGCGCCACACGGAGTACGTACGCAGGGTCAGGCCGGTGACCAGGACGCGCACCTGCTGGCCGGGGCGGACGTCGAGTCCGGCGAGTGCGTCGCTCTCGATGCGCAGGTGGCGCATGCGGGCGGTGACCGGTTCGGCGGCGGTGACGGTGCCGCGGAGTGTCACCAGGTCGAGAACGGGGTTCAGGAGGGCGGTGGGCACGGGTGACTCCTCAACTGGGGGGCACGTGTGGGGAGTTGGCGTCCAGGGGTGGCGGGCTGGACGCGATAGTACGTGTTTCTCGTCGGACGCGATAGTGCGTGTAGTGGTCGCCGTCGGCGAGGTGGGTCAACGGGCCCCGGACAGCCGCTTCTCGAACCAGTGGTCCGCGTAGACGTGGTCGACGTAGGCCGGGATCTCCGTGTACCCGCTCGCCCGGTACATCGCCTGCGCCTCCGTGAGCGCGGCGTGCGTGTCCAGTCGTACGACGGTGAAGTCGTGTTCCATGGCGGCCCGTTCCAACTCCGCGAGGATGCGGCGGGCCAGGCCGAGGCGGCGGGCGTCGGGGTGGACCCAGACGTGCCGGATCTCGCCCACGCCCGGCTCCAGCGTCCGTAGCGCCCCGCAGGCCATCGGCCGCCCCTCCTCGTACGCGACGAAGAACGCGCCCGCGTACCCGGTGACCTCCTCCGGCCGTACGAGATCCGTCTTGTCGAAGCCCTCCGGGAAGCGGGCGTCGATGTCGGCGGCGTAGGCGTCGAGGCAGCCGCGGGCGTCCTCGGTGGCGCCGTCGACCAGGGCGATCGTGATGCCGGCCAGGCGGAGGAGACGTTGTGTGGTCGCCAACGCCCGGGTCAGTTCGGTGCGCTGGGGTTCGGCGAGGGTGGCGAGGAGACCGGCGACGAGCCTGTCGGAGCGGCGGTTCTGCTCCATGACCTCGACGCGTCCGGCCTCGGTCAGCTCGATCAGGCGCAGCCGGGTGTCGTGCGGGGGCACGGTCAGCCGGACCAGGCCCTGTGCCTCCAGGGCCTTCGCCATCCGGCTCAAGTAGCCCGCGTCCAGGGCGAGTCGGCCGCGCAGTTCCCGCAGTGAGACCCCGTCGCCGATCTCGAAGAGCAGCCGGGCCTCACCGAGCGGACGGTCCTGGCCGAGGTAGTGGTCGTCGAGTGCGCCGATGCGGCGGGTGAAGTAGCGGTTGAAGCGGCGGAAGGCCGCGATGTCCTCGGCCGACACCGGCTCCGTCGTTGCGTCCGTGACTGGCTCCATATTTCTTTGACTTTAGTCAAAGGAGTTGGTGGAGTCCACCATGCTGCGGGGCAACTCTGGTCCCTCTATGCTGATTCTTTGTCAATTAGCTGCTGGGACACGGTTGTTCAGCAGGGTCAGTCCACGCATCGGGGGAGTCGCGTGAGTACCGCTTACGTGCCGCAACAGCCACAGCCGGCCGCCAGCACAGGGGTCCCACCGGGACCGCCGCCCACTCCGCCGCACGCCAGCGAAGCCACCCGGCTGCTGTGCGCGGGCACGTATCTGGACTCCGGGTACCGCGACCGGGTCATCGACGAACTGCACCTCAACGAGCAACGGATCGTGGCCCCTTCGCTCGGCTTCGACGCGGCCCGCGTCCTCGCCCACGCGCTGCGCGCCCGCCGCCAGGAGCTGCAGTGGGCCGGGGCGATCCTGGGCCTGTGGGTGGTGGGCTCGGTGCTCAGCGGCGGGCTGCTGGCCCTGTTCCTGATCCCCGGCGTCTATCTCGCGATCGGCGGCTGGATCAGGGGCCGGGCCCCGCGCCCGTCGGTGTACCGGCTGGTGCCCGCCTTCCTGTTCCGCTGGTGGGGGCGCTTCCTCTTCGCGTTCCTGCTGGTCTTCACCGTGGTGGTGGCCTTCGGCGGCGGCTCGGACGACTCGTCCTCGTACGGTTCGTCCTCCGGGTCCTACGACTCGTTCGGTTCCTCCGGCTCGTCCGGTCTCTACGGCGACAACTCCGCCGGCGCCTCCGACCTGCTGGTCCCCAGCACCGACAACCTCGACAGCCTGATCAAGATCTGGCAGGCCTGGGTCACCCTCGCCGTGTTCGCGCTGATCGCCCTGTGCCTGGCGGCCCAACGCGGCCAGTTCGCCCGGGCGTTGGCCGCCGAACTGTCCCCGCAGCGCTTCCCGGACGCCGCGAGCGACCCCGCCGAGCAGGGCGAGGGGCAGCGCTTCCAGCGGCTCAAGAACCGGGTCCGTATCGAACAGCACGCGCCGCTGGTCATGTACCACGAGGCGCGCCCGTTCTGCGGGGCCGGCCTGCGCTACGAGCAGCCATGGGTGCTCGCCGTCGAACTCCGGCCCGACCCCGAGAAGGAACAGCGGCCGATCAGCAACCGCACGGTCCTGGAGACGATCCGCCCCCTGCTGGCCCAACTCCGGCTCCCCGCCGACTCCGCCGCACACCTGGGGCGCGACCGGCTGCGCTGGCTGGAGATCGACGAGTGCGTGTTCCTGCCCGCCGAGGGGCTGCTGCGGCGCGAGGAGGCGCCGTACCACCCGCAGGCCTTCGAGGACCACCGGGCGCGCGCGGTCGAGGAGGGCGCCGAGAAGCGGCGGCACTTCCTGCGCGTCCGCGTCGGCGGCTGGGAGGAGGAGCTGGTCGTCACGGTGTTCGTGCGCATCCACACCCAGGGCCGCATGCTCACCCTGGAGATCGCCCCGCACGTCCTGCTCCCGGTCCGCGAGGACTTCAAGAACGCCGACCGTACGGCCCACCGCTTCCGCCACAACAACGTGCTCGGCAAGGCGGCTTGGGCCATCGCCCGGGTGCCCGGCTCCCTCGTCGGCTCCCTGGTCGTCCTCGGCCGGGGCGTGCTCTACGGCTGGCGGCTGCTCACCGGCGGGTACGCGGGCGCGCTGCCCGACGGACCGGCCCTGTCCGTACGGGAGTTGGGGTCGGCGCCGACCGGGTCCACGTTCCAGGAGATGGACGTCGAGCGGTATCTGCGCAACGTGCAGGACCGGGTCGCCAACGGGGTGAGCAACGCGCTCGCCGAAGCCGGCTATCTCACCGGCGAGTTCGTCAACAAGATCACCAACATCAGCAACAACACCGTGCACGTCGGCAATGTGGAGGGCAGCTCCGTCGCCATCGGGGACGGCGCCTCCGCCTCTGCCACCTCTCACACCACGAACTCGACGAAGGGGCCCTCAGGCAATGGCAACGGATGAACACAACGTCACCGTCGGCGACGTCTCCCAGAGCGCCGTCGCCATCGGCAGCAACGCGCAGGCCGTGAGCCACATCGGCACGGCACCGCAGCGCGACGAGGCGGCCGAGGAACTGCTGAAGGCCGTACGCGAACTGCGGGCCGATCTCACCCGGGTGCGTGGCACGGACCGGACGGCGGCGCTGGACGCGGCGCTCGCCGACACGGAGGACGAGATCACCCGCACCGGACAGGCGGCCCCGACGCGCCGCGAGCGCCTGCGGGAACTGCTCGCCGACTCACAGGCCCTGCTGACCGTGCTCGCGTCGGCGGGGGCAGTGGCCGGGCTGGTGGGACTGTGAGCGGGACCGCGAGAGGGACGCGATGAGAGGGACGCGATGAGCGGGGGACCTGGACCGCGCTACTGGAACGAGGACACCCAGCGCTGGGAGGACGGCGACGGTACGGGGGACACGAGGGGGACCGGGGCGGTGAGCCCGGTGGCTCCGACAGCTCCGGTGACCCCGCCGCCATCGCCGCCCCCGCTCCCGGACTCCGTACCGGAGTGGACCGCTGTGGACGTGCCGGGGGACACCGGTGCACCTCCCACCACCGGTACACCTCCCACCCCGCCGCCGGGTCCGGCACCCTGGCCCACCGGGGCGAACAGCTGGTACGGGCCGAGCGGCACCGGTATCGACACCGGGGCCGGTATCGACACCGGGGCCGGCGTCTGGCCCCCGTCCGAGCCGTTGATCGGTGTCGGCATGCCCGCCGCGCCACCCCGCCCCGGGATCAGCCGGCGGCTCGTCTGGTCCGTGGTCGTCGGTGCCGCCGTGGCCGGTGTCGCCGTGAGCCTGGTGCTCACCCAGGTGGTCGACCCGGGGGACGACGACGGCAAGGCCGGCGGAGCGGTCACCGCTTCGTCGTCGACACCCGGCACCTTGGAACCGACGGACGTGTCACCCTCCCCGCCGCTCGACGGCGAGACCGCGAATCCGTCCGCCTCCGCCCCCGACCTCCCCGCCGGCTACCAGTCGCACGAGGACCCCGAGCGCTTCCGGATCGCCTACCCGGACGGCTGGACCCGCTCGACGGTGGCGTCGTCGTACGGCATCGACGTGGTCAACTACCGCAGCGCGGACGGCGAACACCGGCTGCAGGTGTACCAGGTGGCGGAGGCATCCCCGGCCGAGTCCTTCGACCTCTACCTCTCCGACGAGACGCCGAAGCCGGACGGTTTCCGGAAGATCGCCCTGCAGACCCTCGACGACGGCACCCTCGCGGCCTCCCGGCTGGAGTACACGGCCGACACCCTCAAGGGCGAGCCCGACATCGGCACCTGGCACGTCTACGACGAGCGGTTCGTGGCCCTGGACGGCAACATCTACGCCATCGCCGCCTACGGCCCCGACGCGGACGGCTCGGCCGACGAGCTGGAGGTGCTCACCACGGCCCTGGCCTGGTTCTGCCCGCCCGACGCCGGGTGTTCCGTTTAGTCACCTTTTGTTCCCATGTTCAGTGACCCCGCCCACTTCCGGCCATGGATTGCGCATGCATACGGACGTCCCGGGCAGGCGCTCGCAGTCCCCGAGAGTGACAGTTAGGTGACGCTGGGGCGCTGAACAGGAACGGAAGGCAATACCGATCATGGTGGACAGTACGGAACAGCAGGCGGGGAAGACCATTCACGCGGGCGGGGAGTGGCTGGAAGCGGCCTCCGGGGCCACGCGCGAGATCATCGACCCCGCGGACGCGCTGCCGTTCGCCGTGGTCGCGGAGGGCGACGAGAAGGACACGGACATAGCCGTCGCCGCCGCCCGCGCCGCCTTCGACGGCGGTGAGGGGGCCTGGCCGCGCACGCCGGTCACCGAGCGCGCCGCCCTGCTGCGCCGCGTCGCCGCCCTCCTCGTGCGCGACCGCGAGCGGCTCGGTCTGCTGGAGAGCCGGGACGCGGGCAAGACCGTGGAGGAGGGCCGCGTCGACATCGACTGTGTCGCCGACGCCTTCCGCTACTTCGCCGACCTCGTCGCCGCCGAGGCCCCCGGCCGGGTCGTCGACGCGGGCACGCCCGAGGTGCACAGCGTCGTCGTGCACGAGCCGGTCGGCGTCTGCGCGCTGATCACCCCCTGGAACTACCCGCTGCTCCAGGCGAGTTGGAAGATCGCGCCCGCCCTCGCGGCCGGCAACACCTTCGTCGTCAAGCCCAGCGAGATCACCCCGCTGACGACGATCGCCCTGATCGACCTGCTCGTCGAGGCCGGTCTCCCGTCCGGTGTCGCCAACATCGTCACCGGGCCCGGTCACTCGGTCGGCGCCCGGCTCGCCGAGCACCCCGACGTCGACCTCGTCTCCTTCACCGGCGGTCTGACCAGCGGCACGAAGGTGGCACAGGCCGCCGCCGTGACCGTCAAGAAGGTCGCCCTCGAACTCGGCGGCAAGAACCCCAACGTCGTCTTCGCCGACGCCTGCGCCACCGAGGAGGGCTTCGACACCGCCGTCGACCAGGCCCTCAACGCCGCCTTCATCCACAGCGGCCAGGTCTGCTCGGCGGGCGCCCGCCTCGTCGTCGAGGAGACCGTCCGCGAACGCTTCGTCGCCGAACTGGCCCGCCGCGCCGCGAAGATCAGGCTCGGCCGGGGCACCGAGGACGGCGTCGAGTGCGGCCCGCTCGTCTCCGAGCAGCAGCGCGCCAAGACCGAGGCGTACGTCGCCGCGGCCCTGGCCGAGGGCGCGGTGCTGCGCTCGGGCGGCAAGCGCCCCGAGCCGACGGCGTCCCGCCCCGCCACCGGCTACTTCTACGAGCCCACCGTCCTCGACCAGTGCCACCGCGAGATGAGCGTCGTACGCGAGGAGGTCTTCGGCCCGGTCCTCACCGTCGAGACCTTCCGCACCGAGGACGAGGCGATCACGCTCGCCAACGACACCGAGTACGGCCTCGCGGGCGCCGTCTGGACCGCCGACGCGGGCCGCGCGCGCCGCGTCGCCGGACGGCTGCGGCACGGCACCGTCTGGATCAACGACTACCACCCCTACCTCCCGCAGGCGGAGTGGGGCGGCTTCGGAAAGAGCGGTGTGGGCCGGGAGTTGGGCCCTGCCGGACTCGCCGAGTACCGCGAGGCCAAGCACGTCTACCAGAACCTGGCGCCGAAACCGGTGCGCTGGTTCGCGGGCTGAGCCCCCTTTTCTTTTCCGACTGGAGTGAGTACCCCCATGCCCGAGAACGAGTACATGAACGACTACATGTACGACTATGTCGTCATCGGCGGCGGCACCGCAGGCTCCGTCATCGCCTCCCGCCTCACCGAGAATCCCGACGTCACCGTCGCCGTCATCGAAGGCGGCCCCAGCGACGTCGGCCGCGAGGACGTACTGACCCTGCGCCGCTGGATGGGCCTCCTCGGCGGCGACCTGGACTACGACTACCCGACCACCGAACAGCCGCGCGGCAACTCCCACATCCGGCACAGCCGCGCCCGCGTTCTCGGCGGCTGTTCCTCGCACAACACCCTCATCGCCTTCAAGCCGCTGCCGTCCGACTGGGACGAGTGGGAGGCGGCCGGTGCGAAGGGCTGGGGCGCGATATCGATGGAGGCGTACTACGCCCGCCTCCTCAACAACATCGTCCCCGTCGACGAGAAGGACCGGAACGCCATCGCCCGCGACTTCGTCGACGCGGCCCAGGAAGCGCTCGACGTCCCGCGCGTCGAGGGCTTCAACAAGGCGCCCTTCACGGACGGCGTCGGTTTCTTCGACCTCGCGTACCACCCGGAGAACAACAAGCGGTCCTCGGCTTCGGTCGCGTATCTGCACCCGGTGATGGACGAGCGCCCCAACTTGACGATCCTCCTTGAGACTTGGGCCCACCGCCTGGAGCTGAACGGCACCCGCGCCGAGGGCGTGCACGTCCGCACCAAGGACGGCGAGGAACTCCTCGTCCGTGCCCGCCGCGAGGTCGTCCTCTGCGCCGGCGCCGTCGACTCCCCGCGCCTGCTCCTGCACTCGGGCATCGGCCCCCGCAAAGACCTCGAAGCCCTCGGCATCCCCGTCGCCGTCGACCTCCCGGGCGTCGGCGAGAACCTCCTCGACCACCCCGAGTCGGTGATCGTCTGGGAGACCAACGGGCCGATCCCGGAGAACTCCGCGATGGACTCCGACGCGGGCCTGTTCGTCCGCCGCGACCCCCAACTCCCGGGCCCGGATCTGATGTTCCACTTCTACCAGGTCCCCTTCACCGACAACCCCGAGCGGCTCGGCTACGAACGCCCCGAGTTCGGCGTCTCCATGACCCCGAACATCCCCAAGCCGAAGAGCCGCGGCCGTCTGTACCTGGAGAGCGCCGACCCGGCCGTCAAACCCGCCCTGGACTTCCGCTACTTCACCGACGAGGACGACTACGACGGCCGCACCCTCGTCGACGGCATCCGCATCGCCCGCGAGATCGCGAAGACCGAACCACTCGCCGGCTGGCTGAAGCGGGAGGTGTGCCCCGGCCCGGAGATCCTCGGCGACGCGGAACTCAGCGAGTACGCCCGCAAGGTCGCCCACACCGTCTACCACCCGGCCGGCACCTGCCGCATGGGCGCCGAAACGGACGAACTCGCCGTCGTCGACCCCGAGTTGCGCATCCGCGGCCTGGACGGCATCCGCATCGCCGACGCCTCCGTCTTCCCGACCATGCCCGCCGTGAACCCGATGATCGGGGTGCTCATGGTCGGCGAGAGGGCCGTGGACCTGATCGGGGGCGGTGCGTGATGAGTACGACCCGGATGACACCCCCGACCCTGCCCCCGACCGAGCCGGTCTTCTCCGTCGAGGGCCTCTGGAAGGTCTTCGGCCCGAAGGCCGACCAGGTCCCCGCCGACCCCGAACTCACCGCCCTCGACGCCGCCGACCTGCGCACCCGCACCGGCTGCACCGCCGCCGTCCGCGACGTCTCCTTCGACGTCCGCAAGGGCGAGGTCTTTGTGGTGATGGGCCTGTCCGGCTCCGGCAAGTCCACCCTGGTCCGCTGCCTCACCCGCCTCATCGAACCCACCGCCGGCACCATCGCCATCGACGGCGAGGACGTCCGCGCCATGGACAAGTCCCGGCTGCGCGAACTCCGCCGCCACCGCGCCGCGATGGTCTTCCAGCACTTCGGCCTCCTCCCGCACCGCACGGTCCTCGACAACGTCGCCTACGGCCTGGAGATCCAGGGCATCGGCAAGGCCGAGCGCCGCCGCCGGGCCGCCGAGGTCGTCACCAAGGTCGGCCTGGAAGGCATGGAACAACGCCGCCCCAGCCAGCTCTCCGGCGGCCAGCGCCAACGCGTGGGCCTGGCCCGGGCGTTGGCGGTCGACCCCCAAGTCCTCCTCTTCGACGAGCCGTTCAGCGCGCTCGACCCGCTGATCCGGCGCGACATGCAGGAGGAGGTCGTCCGGCTGCACCGCGAGGAGGGCCGCACGATGGTCTTCATCACCCACGACCTGAACGAGGCGCTGAAACTCGGCGACCGCATCGCCCTGATGCGCGACGGCCGCATCGTCCAACTCGGCACCCCCGAGGAGATCGTCGGCTCACCCGCCGACGACTACGTCCGCGAGTTCGTACGGGACGTCCCGCGCGCGGACGTCATGACAGTCCGTACGGCGATGCGGGCCGGGGACTGCGGGGGTCCGGAGCACCCCGGTGCGCTCGCGGCCGACGCGGTCGTCGCCGAGGCGATCAAGGTCGTGTCCCGCAGCGGACGCCCCGCCTGCGTCGTGGAGGACGGCCGCTGTCTGGGCGTGGTCGACCAGGCCAGGCTGCTGGACGTCGTGGCAGGGGCGGAGCTCGCCGATACCGGCAAGGAGGCGGTCTGATGGCCACGGTCACCGCACCCGCCCCGCGCCTCGCCCTCCCCGGCATCCTCCGGCACCGGGCCGCGCACAAGCTCCTGCTGCTCGCGCTCGCCGCCGCGATCCTCGTACCGCTCGCCAACGCACACTGGTCCAGCGGGAGTTGGCCGCACGCGCTCACCGTCGACCTGTCCGGTCCACTGGGCCGGGCCAACGACTGGATCATCGACAACCGCGACAGCTCCCCACTGTTCCTCTACTTCTTCGGCTACATCAGCAACGCCGTCGTCCTCTGCGTACGCGCCGTGTACCTGGTCCTGCTGGCGGCGGGCTGGGCGGGCGTCACCGCGTTCGGCGCCCTCGTCGCCTGGCGGGTCGCGGGCATACGGCTCGCGATCGGGACCGGCGTCGCCTTCCTCGCCTGCGGGCTGCTCGGCATGTGGGTACCGACCATGCAGACCCTCGCCCTGATGGTGATCGCGGTCCTCACCTCGGTCGTCGTGGGCGCCCTGCTCGGCCTGGCCGGCGGCCTCTCCGAACGAACGGACCGCGCACTGCGCCCGGTCCTGGACACCATGCAGGTGCTCCCGGCCTTCGCCTACCTCCTCCCCGTCGTCCTCGTCTTCGGCATCGGCGTCCCCGCCGCCGTCCTCGCCACCGTCGTCTACGCCGCCCCGCCCATGGCCCGCCTCACCACGCTCGGCCTGCGCAACGCCGACCCGGAGGTACTCGAAGCCGTCGACTCCCTGGGCGCCACCGGACGCCAACGCCTGTTGACCGCCCGGCTCCCGCTGGCCCGCAAGCAACTCCTCCTCGGCCTCAACCAGACGATCATGATGGCCCTCTCCATGGCCGTCATCGCCTCCGTCATCGGCGCCGGAGGCCTCGGCGACCGCGTCTACCAGGCCCTCGCCTCGGTGGACGTAGGCGCGGCCCTGGCCGCCGGCATCCCGATCGTGCTGCTGGCCGTCGTACTGGACCGCGTCACGGCGGCGGCGGGCGAACAGGCCGACGAGCAGACGGGGGAGCAGGGCACCGGTCTCCGCCCCTGGCTGTACGCGCTCGGCGCCACGGTGGCCGTAGCGGTCGCCGCCCGTCTCGCCGGCGCCCTGGACTGGCCCTCCGGCTGGACCCTGAACATCGCCGAACCGGTGAACCGCGTCGTCGACTGGATGACCGCCCACCTCTACTCCGGCGTCCCCTACCTCGGCGGCACCGCCGACTGGGCCGGACATTTCACCACCTGGGTCCTGGACCCCGTACGCGACGGCCTGCAGTGGCTGCCCTGGTGGTCGGTGCTCCTGATCGTCGCCGCCCTCGCCTGGGTGATCGGCACCTGGCGCACCGCGCTCACCGCCGTCCTCGCCATGGCCGCGATCGGCGTCCTCGGCGTGTGGAAGCCGTCGCTGGACACGTTGTCGCAGGTACTGGCCGCCGTGGCCGTCACCCTCGTCCTCGGCTTCGTGACCGGCATCGCCGCCGCGCGCAGCGACCGCTTCGAACGGGCCCTGCGCCCCGTCCTCGACGTCTGCCAGACGATGCCGCAGTTCGTGTACCTGATCCCGGTCGTCGCCCTCTTCGGCGTCGGCCGCGCCCCCGCCGTAGCGGCGGCCGTCGTCTACGCCCTCCCCGCAGTCGTCCGCATCACCACCCAGGGCCTGCGCCAGGTCGACCCGGCCGCCCTGGAATCGGCCCGCTCACTCGGCGCGACCAGCACCCAGCAGCTACGCCAGATCCAACTCCCGCTCGCCCGCCCGGCGTTGCTCCTCGCCGTCAACCAGGGTGTCGTGCTCGTCCTCGCCGTCGTCATCATCGGCGGCCTGGTCGGCGGTGGCGCCCTCGGCTACGACGCCGTATTCGGCCTGGCGCAGGGCGACTTGGCGACCGGACTGGTGGCGGGCGCCGCGATCGTCTGCCTGGGCCTGGTGCTCGACCGGGTGACCCAGCCGACGGAACGCCGAACCAAGAAGGGAGCGTGACATGCGAGTTCGTACGATCGCTGCCATGGCGTCGCTGGTGCTGCTCACCGGCTGTGGCGCCGCCGACATGACCAAGCAGGCCTCGCCCTTCGCCAACGCGCAGGGCGCCAAGACCGTGACCCTCTCCGTCCAGTCCTGGGTGGGCGCGCAGGCCAACGTGGCTGTCGCGCAGTACCTGTTGGAGCACAAGCTCGGCTACCGCGTCGACACCGTCCAGGTCGACGAGGTCCCCGCGTGGGACGCGCTCAGCCAGGGCCGGGTCGACGCGATCCTGGAGGACTGGGGCCACCCCGACCAGGAGAAGCGCTACGTCGACGACAAGAAGACGATCACCCACGCGGGCGGCCTCGGGGTCACCGGGCACATCGGCTGGTACGTCCCGACCTACCTGGTCAAGCAGCACCCCGACATCACCGACTGGAAGAACCTCAACAAGTACTCCTCGCTGTTCCGCACCGCCGAAAGCGGCAGCAAGGGCCAGTTGATGGACGGCTCACCCTCCTACGTCACCAACGACAAGGCCCTGGTGACGAACCTGAAGCTCAACTACCAAGTGGTCTTCGCCGGTTCGGAGGCCGCGCAGATCACCCAGATGAAGCAGTTCGCCAAGGAGAAGAAGCCCTTCCTCAGCTACTGGTACGCCCCCCAGTGGCTCTTCAAGAAGGTCCCGATGACGGAGGTCAAACTCCCCGCCTACAAGGAGGGTTGCGACGCCGACACGGCCAAGGTCGCCTGCGCCTACCCCCACACCCCGCTGCAGAAGTACCTCAACACGGACTTTGCCAAGCACGGTGGCAAGGCGGCGGCCTTCCTGAAGAAGTTCAGGTGGACGACCGAGGACCAGAACGAGGTCTCCCTGATGATCGCCGACCAGAAGCTGTCCCCGGCGGACGCCGCGAAGAAGTGGGTGGACAACCACCCCGCCACCTGGAAGGCCTGGCTGTCCTGACCCTGCTCACCACTCGGCACTCACCGCTTCAGCTCGGCGGCCCTCCCCTGGAGTGCGCGTGCCGCCCAGCGCTGGAGTCCCGGCCCGAACGTGATGCGAGTGGCCCCGAGTTCACCGAGTTCGGTGGGCGAGGGGCCCTCGCCGTCCAGCCGGGCGAACACGTTGACCGGCCCCTGGATACCGGACCGCAGCAACGGCAGCACGTCCACCGGAGCCATGATCGGATAGATACAGTCGGCACCCGCCGCGACATACAACGCGGCCCGCTCGATGGCCCGTTCGGGGCTGCCGTCACCGTGCAGGAAGGTGTCGACACGCGCATTGACGAACAACCGCTCCGCCGCCACCGCCCGCACCTCGGCCAGCCAGTCCGCGTGCTGCCGCGGGTCCTTGAGAACACCCCCGTCGGAGTCCTCAAGGTTGCACCCCACCGCCCCCGCCTCCAGGAGCCGCTCCACCAGCTCCTTCGGCGCGAGTCCATACCCGCCCTCGACATCCGCCGACACCGGCACGTCCACGGCCCGGACGATCCGCGCGACCGCCGCGAACATCTCGTCCGCCGGCGTAGCCCCGTCCTCGTACCCGAGCGAGGCGGCCACCCCGGCACTGGGCGTGGCGAGCGCCGCGAACCCGGCCTCCACGAACACCCGCGCACTGGCCGCGTCCCAGGGACCGGGCAGCACCAGCGGATCACCGGGAAGCCGCCGCCGATGCAGACTCCGGAAAAGCTCGACCTTGCTCACGGCTGGTAACCCCCTGGCTCGATACGACGACTGACCATCACCCGGTTCCAGCTGTTGATGGCGGTGATCAGCCCGATGAGATGGGCGAGTTGCCCTTCGTCGAAGTGCCGGGCAGCGGCGGCGTACACCGGGTCCGGCACAAAGCCGTCCGTGACGACGGTCACCGCCTCGGTCAGCGAGAGCGCGGCCCGCTCCCGCTCGTCGAAGACACCCTCAGCCTCCTCCCAAGCGGCCAGCAGGTCCAACTTCCGCTCACTCACCCCGAGTTCGCGGGCGACGGTGAGGTGCATGTCCAGGCAGAACGCACAGTGGTTGAGCTGCGAGGCCCGGATCACGACGAGCTCGGCGAGCGCGGGATCGCCCAGCCCCTTCTTCGCGGCGGCGCTCACCGCGGACAGCGCCCGCCCGACGCCACGGTCCAACAGCCGTGTCCGCACGGTCACTTGTGCTGTCCCGCCTTGTAGTGCCCCGGCACCATCCGCGTGCTCACGCCGAACCGGTTCCACGCGTTGATCACCGTGATCGCGGCGATCAGCTGCGCCAGCTCGGCCTCCTCGAACTGCTCGGCCGCCCGCTCGTACACCTCGTCCGGCACAAATCCGTCCGTGATGACGGTGACCGCCTCGGTCAGTTCGATCGCCGCCAGCTCCTTCTCGGTGTAGAAGTGCCGCGACTCCTCCCACGCCCCGAGCTGAATGATCCGCTCCACACTCTCGCCCGCCGCGAGCGCGTCCTTGGTGTGCATGTCCAGGCAGAACGCGCAGTGGTTGAGCTGCGAGGCGCGGATCTTCACCAGTTCCAGCAGCGTCGGGTCCAGGCCCTGCCGGGCGGCCGCGTCGAGACGGACCATCGCCTTGTAGACGTCGGGGGCGAGCTGGGCCCAGTGCAGGCGGGGACTGTGTTCGGGGGCGTAAGGAGCTTCCTGTGCTGTGGTCATGTCCTCGACTCTAGAAGTCAGGCAGCCCAGGGGTATGGTCCATTTCCATGGCGAATTCTTGGGCCACTCTGGGTGTGGACCTGCATCTCGAACCGACCACCACCGGCACTGGTGTCCGCCGCGGCCTGACGGACGCGCTGCGCGACGCCGTCCGCACCGGCCGCCTCGCCCCCGGCACCCGGCTGCCCTCCTCCCGCTCCCTCGCCGCCGACCTGGGCATCGCCCGCAACACTGTCGCCGACGCCTACGCCGACCTGGTCGCCGAGGGCTGGCTCACCGCCCGCCAGGGCTCCGGCACCCGCGTCGCCGAGCGCGCGGTCGTCCCGCCCACGGACACGACCCCACCCCGCCGCCTCCACAGCCGCCCCGCCTACGACCTCGTCCCCGGCACCCCCGACCTCGCCTCCTTCCCCCGCACCGAGTGGCTCAAGGCCGCCCGCCGCGCCTTCACCTCCGCCCCCTACCAGGCCCTCGGCTACGGCGACCCACGCGGCCGTATCGAACTGCGCACCGCCCTCGCCGCCTACCTCTCCCGCGCCCGCGGCGTACGCACCGACCCCGAACACCTCCTGATCAGCGCGGGCATCTCCAACGGCCTGAGGCTGATCGGCGCGGCGCTACGGGCACGCGGCGCCCACACGGTCGCGGTGGAGTCCTACGGCCTGACCGCGCACTGGCAGATCCTCGACGAGGCCGGTCTGCGCACCCATCCGCTCCCCTTCGACCAACTGGGAACGAACCCCGGACAGTTGACGGACGAACCGGCGGTCCTGCTCACCCCCGCCCACCAGTTCCCCATGGGCCTCCCCCTCCGCCACGACCGCCGCTCCGCCGTCGTCGACTGGGCCCGGCGCACCGGCGGCCTGGTCCTGGAGGACGACTACGACGGCGAGTTCCGCTACGACCGCCAGCCGATCGGAGCCCTCCAGGGCCTCGACCCGAACCACGTCGTCTACCTCGGCACCGCCAGCAAATCCCTCGCCCCCGGCCTCCGGCTGGCCTGGATGGTCCTGCCCCCCTCACTGATGGACGAGGTCACGAAGGCGAAGGGCGGCGTCGACACCTGCGGCGTCCTGGACCAACTGACCCTCGCCGAGTTCATCACCTCCGGCGCCTACGACCGCCACGTCCGCTCGGCCCGTCTGCGCTACCGCCGCCGCCGGGACAACCTGGTCGAAGCCCTCGCCCAACACGCCCCCGACGTCCATGTCACCGGCATCGCCGCCGGCTTCCACGCCGTCCTCCGCCTCCCGCCCGGCACCGAACAGTCGGTGGTCCAAGCCGCCGCCTGGCAGGGCCTCGCCCTCCACCCCCTGTCCTTCTA
The DNA here is from genome assembly GCF_040655155.1 of Streptomyces sp. NPDC050508. Classification (NCBI taxonomy): domain Bacteria; kingdom Bacillati; phylum Actinomycetota; class Actinomycetes; order Kitasatosporales; family Streptomycetaceae; genus Streptomyces; species Streptomyces sp. NPDC050508. Next base: position 201,929 of record NZ_JBFAJJ010000017.1, on the reverse strand, counting down.
CCGCCACGAACACGCCCTCGCCGAACCACTGGACGCCCTGGTGGTGGGCTACGGCACACCGTCGGACCATGCGTGGGCGGGGGCGGTGGAGGCGCTGTGCCGGGTGTTGCCGTGAGGGTGTCCTGCGTGCCTCGGTTCGCTGGAGGGGACGCTCACCCCAACTCACCCGCGCCTTCCACCGCTCCACCGCCGGAGGCCGGCGCCTCTCCGAACCGCGCCAACGCCAACGCCCCCGCCACGGCAACCAGGAACCCCAGCACGGCCAGCCACGCCAGCCCGTCCCGCGTACGGTCCCCGAGCCACACCACCCCCACCGCCGCCGGGCCGATCGTCTCCCCGATCACTATCCCGGCCGTGGCCGTCGTCACCGAACCCCGCTGCAGTGCCGTGGTCAGCAGCAGGAACGCGGCACCGCCGCCGACGAGCAGTGCGTACGTCGCCGGATTGGTGACCAGCGTCGAGGGGGAGAGCGAGTCGATCAACCGGACCGCCACCTCGACCACCCCGAACCCGAACCCGGCCCCAAGGCCCAGCGCCAACGCCCGCCCCCGCTCCGGCAGTCGCCCACCGACCAGCCCGAGCAACAGCACCGCCACCGCCGTCGCCAACATCGCCCACTTCAACGCCATGGACCCGTCCCGGTGCCCTTCCGCCCCGGAGGCCAGCCCCAGCATCGCCAGCCCCGCGCAGACCACGCCGACGGCCGCCCACTCCACCCCGCTGAGCCGAACTCCCAGCAGCCGGGCGGCCACCACCGCTGTCACCGCGAGACTCGACGCCAGCGCCGCCCCGACCGCGTAGATGGGAAGCGACCGCAACGCCGCGATCTGGAACACGAACCCCAGCCCGTCCAGCGAAAGGCCCGCCAGATACCGCCACTGTCGCAGCGCCCGCAGCAACAGCGCCGCGTCCCCGCCTCCACCCGTCGTGGCCGCCCGCGTGGCGACCGCCTGCAATACCGTCGCCGTACCGAAGCAGACCGCCGCGCCGAGCGCGCACACCATTCCAAAGAGCACAAAGTGACTCTAGGGGAGGGGAGTAGGGCAGGGGAGACCACCCCGGCCTCCCGCACGGGCCCTCTCACCGAACTCTCGGAACCCACCCAACCCTCCGAACTCCGGTCGTGATGGAACGCCCGCGAGGTGAGAGTCACCCGCTCCGACTGAGCCTTCGCCGCCCCTCCACATCCGTCATCCACGCCCCGTCGGCGGCGGCGCTGAGGGCTTCCGTACTGGCTCCCGTACTGGTCACGGCGTCTCCCGGGGAGTGAGAGTGCTCCTTTCCCGTCCTCGCCCGCATGGTGGACGCAGGAGCCGCACCGTCCGGCACGCCCGGTAGGCTGACCGGCGGGCCGTGACTGGCGCGCTGGGATGGGACCGACCATCGGGGAGCGGCCCGAGCTGGAATGTGTGCCGTGCGCCTGGGCCGTACCGAGAACGCCGAACGCCACGTCCGGAGGTCCCCATGCCCGACAATTCCGCGCCCCTCTCCAACGAGTCCACCGCCTTCCGCGCCGCCCTCGATGTGATCCGTGCCGTCGAGCCGCGCGTCGCCGACGCCATCGGCCAGGAAGTCGCCGACCAGCGCGAGATGCTCAAGCTGATCGCCTCCGAGAACTACGCCTCCCCGGCCACCCTCCTGGCCATGGGTAACTGGTTCAGCGACAAGTACGCCGAAGGCACCATCGGCCGCCGCTTCTACGCCGGCTGTCGCAACGTCGACACCGTCGAGTCCCTCGCCGCCGAGCACGCGCGCGAACTCTTCGGCGCCCGCCACGCCTACGTCCAGCCGCACTCCGGCATCGACGCCAACCTCGTCGCCTTCTGGTCCGTCCTCGCCGCCCGGGTCGAGGTCCCCGCCCTCGCGAAGGCCGGTGTCCGCCAGGTCAACGACCTCTCCGACGCCGACTGGGCCGAACTCCGCCAGGCCTTCGGCAACCAGCGCATGCTCGGCATGTCCCTGGATGCCGGCGGTCACCTCACCCACGGCTTCCGCCCCAACATCTCCGGCAAGATGTTCGACCAGCGCTCCTACGGCACCGACCCCGTCACCGGCCTCATCGACTACGAGGCCCTGCGCGCCTCCGCCCGTGAGTTCAAGCCGCTGATCATCGTCGGCGGCTACTCCGCCTACCCGCGCCTGGTGAACTTCCGCATCATGCGCGAGATCGCCGACGAGGTCGGGGCGACCCTGATGGTCGACATGGCGCACTTCGCCGGCCTGGTCGCGGGCAAGGTCCTGACCGGCGACTTCGACCCGGTCCCGCACGCCCAGATCGTCACCACCACCACCCACAAGTCGCTGCGCGGCCCGCGCGGCGGCATGGTCCTGTGCGACGACACCCTCAAGGACCAGGTCGACCGCGGCTGCCCGATGGTCCTCGGCGGCCCGCTCCCGCACGTCATGGCAGCCAAGGCCGTCGCCCTCGCCGAGGCCCGGCAGCCCTCCTTCCAGGACTACGCCCAGCGCATCGTCGACAACTCCCGGGCGCTGGCCGACGGCCTGATGCGTCGCGGCGCCACCCTCGTCACCGGAGGCACCGACAACCACCTCAACCTGATCGACGTCGCCTCCTCCTACGGCCTCACCGGCCGCCAGGCCGAGGCCGCCCTGCTCGACTCGGGCATCGTCACCAACCGCAACGCCATCCCCGCCGACCCCAACGGCGCCTGGTACACCTCCGGCATCCGCATCGGCACGCCCGCCCTGACCACCCGTGGTCTGGGCACCGCCGAGATGGACGAGGTCGCCGGTCTCATCGACCGCGTCCTCACCACCACGGAGCCCGGCACGACCAGCAAGGGCGCGCCGTCCAAGGCCCAGCACATCCTCGACCCGAAGATCGCGGACGAGATCTCCCACCGCGCCACCGACCTTGTCGCAGGTTTCCCGCTGTACCCGGAGATCGACCTCGGCTGACCCCCGGCATACGCCCTCTGTTGAGTTGTCAAAGATCGGCGACACTCACAGATCGATGAGTTCCTGTCGTGGTTCCTCGCGCGGCGGTCCGGCCTTACGCCGGGCCGCCGCGCGGCGTATCAGCAGCGTGCCGCCGACCCCGACGGCCATACCCGTCGCGGCCCACCAGGCAGGCGCGACCAGGTCCGCAGGTTCAGGTCCGTCCCCAACTGCCGCACCACGGGCGTCTGCTGCACCGATCAGCCCCGCCCGCTCCCACTGCGCGAAGACCGAACGCGGCGCCTGATGCCAGCGGATGTCGTCGTCCGCCACTTCCGGGGCCGGATCCGTCCGCACCCACGGTGTGCCGTCCGCGGCCAGGAACAACTGGTCCTCCCGCTCCATGGCCACATCACCACCCGGAGCCCGATTGGTCCCCGGCCAACCCCCGACCCCGGTCAGCCCCCACACCACGGTGATCCGCACCGCCGGATACCGGCCCGCCTCCCAGTCCCGTGACACCCGCTCCGTCCCCGCGTACGTCGGCTGGAACAACGTCCACAGGCGCGCGAACGACGGCTCCCCGGAGCGCCACGACTCCGTCTGGCCCGTGCCACCGCCCACGACCAGCGCCAGATCCGGGATGTCCCGGTGCGGGCCCTGAGCCCGGGTCTGCGCCTGATCCATCCCGACAGCCCGGACCTGACCAGTCCCGACCAGGGCCGTCAACACCGGCCCGACCACGAGACACACGACCCGCAACCTCGCCCGTTTCCTCCCCTGCTGCATCCGTCTCCCTCCACCCCTCACATGTCCCGCAACTCCTGCCGGGGCCCCGGCTCCCGTCCCTTCCGCCACCGGTCCAGCGGCAGCCGCAGCCGCGCGGCGAACGGCCGTAGGACGAGTGCCAGTACCGCTCCGCCCGCCGCGCCCGGTATCGCCCACCACCAGTCGGTGTCATCGCCCTTGTCCGGCACGACGACCCGCACAGTGGTCGTCGTCTCCGCGTCGGCGTCAGGTGTGGCGGTGGCCGGATCGGGCTCGGCCGACTGCCACGGCGCCGGGAAGATGCCGGAGTATCCGTCACCCGTGCCCGTGCCCGTCACGCCCAACTTCTTCAAGAGAGCGCGCAGTTGGGCGGGTTGCTCGGCGCGGTGCCAGTAGCCGTTCAGGTTCGTGTTCTCCGACGCGTCGGCCGCCGTGTGGATCCAGACGGCCTGCGGTCGGGACTCGACCGGAAAGACCCGGTCGATCCGCCAGGGCGATATGTCGTGCGCCAGCCAGGTGACGTTGATCTGACGGGCGTGGGCCAGATCGGCCTTGGGCGGTTTGTCGCGGGTGCCCTTGCCCTCCGGCCCGAGCAACTGCTGCAGCTTTCCGTACCGTTCGTCGGAGTAGTACAGCGCCGTGGCCTGCCCGCTCTCCGGCGAGGTCACGAGCACACTCGTGGGCCCGCCCGCCGCCGCGTCCGACGCACCCCACGCCATCAGGGCCAGCGTCATCGCCAACGCCCCCGTCAGAGCCGCCAGTTCACGCACCCTGCCCGCGCTCGCGCTCGTCCTGCAGACACTTCCGCCTCCGGACATCCGAACCCCCACCAGCCGATCCCCGTACGGCCCGCCCGCGAGCCGTCTGTCACTTCTGGTACACCGCCCGACCCGCCGAGGTTCCCACCCCACCCGCACTACTCGAACTGCCCGCACTACTCGCCCTACTCGCGACTACTGGTGCTGGTCGAGTGACTTCGCGATCTCCACGGCCCGCTGCTTCGACGCCACGCCCTCCAGACGGAACGTCAGATCACCGCCCGGAACGCCGCCGACCGCATGAGTCCACAGCAGCGTCGGTCCCGCAGTCCGCTCCTCCCTCGTATATCGGTCCCCGTCCGCGTCCACCAGCCAGAAACTCAGCAGATGCGGTCGCGCGAACCACAGCGCCGGGTCCCGCACACCGTCCGGCGAGACCGGCCCGCCCAGCGACAGCCACTCCGGCGGCTCGCGCACCGTCTTGGCGAAGCCGACGTCGAGCCGCGCCGGATACTCGTCGACCCGGATCGTGTGCCCGCCCTCCCGCCAGCACAGGCTCACCAGAAAGCGCCCCTGCGGTTCGCCGGTCACCGTCACCGCGTCCGGAACGCCCAGAGCGTCCGGCACCAGCGGCTCGAAACCGGCCCGCCGACGGGCCTGCGCCAGCGTCACCAACCGCCCGCACCCGGGCACCTCGGCACCGGCCGAGGGCACCGCCGACGGGTCGTACCGCACCTCGACCCCGCCGAAGCCGAACCAGTCGAAGACCGCCGCCCGCACCGGAGGCGTGAGCACGAGCACCGTCAGCAGACCGCACATGGCCGCCACGAGCGCGCGCCGCCGCATCCGCATCCAGCGCCGGACGGCGTGCAGCCCCGCCCGGATCCCGGTAGGCCCGGACTCCTGGACGGGGACCGGGATCTGCTCGGCCAATATCTGAGCCAGCACCCGCTCGACCATCGACTCGGACCCGGCGGCGGCCCCGCCTTCGGCACCGCCCCGCGCGTCCAGTGAACGCCCCAGCGCCCGCAGCTCGTCCGGCAGCCGAGGGGCAGCGTCGGCGCCCTCACCCTCGTACGACTCCCGCCCGTCACTCACCCTCATCACCCCCTTCCCGAGGCCGGAAATCCGGCAGCAGCCGCCCGAGTTTCTTCAGCGCGCGGTTCAGTCGGGACTTCACCGTCCCGCGGGGCCAGCCCAGGGCCTGGGCCGTCTCCGGCTCGTCCATCTCCAGGAGATAGCGGTAGGTCACGACCAGGCGGTGCTCCTCGCTCAGCTGCTCCAGGGCGGACAGCAGGGCCGCGCGGCGCTCCGTCTCCAGCGTGGCGACCGCAGGGTCCGCCGATTCCGGTATCAGCGGCTCGGCCTCCGCGAACGCCGCCTCCCGGCCGGCGAGCGTGCGCTGACGCGCCGCCGTACGCACTGTGTTCCTCGTCTCATTGGCGACGATCGACAGCAGCCACGGCTTGAACGCCGCGCCGTCCCGGAACCTGCCCAGCGCGCAGTACGCCTTGACGAAGGCCTGCTGCACCACGTCCTCCGCGTCCGCTCCCGCCCCGAGTGCCGCGGCCGCTCTGAGCGCGATGCCCGTGTGGGCCCGCACCAGCTCCGCGTACGCCTCCGGCTCTCCGGCGCGTACGCGTGCGATCACCGCGGCCTCATCGACGATGCGGCCCCCCTCCCGCGTCTTCACACATCTGGTACACCGCCCGAGCCGGATCGGTTCCCACCCGTGTCACATCTCTTCCGAAGCAGTTCCGAACCAGTTCCGGACCGGGCCCCAAGACCTGAGAGAATGGTGAACATGGCCTCTGACCGACCCCGCGTGCTCTCCGGAATCCAGCCCACAGCAGGCTCGTTCCACCTCGGCAACTACCTCGGCGCCGTCCGCCAGTGGGTGGCCCTGCAGGAGTCCCACGACGCGTTCTACATGGTCGTCGACCTGCACGCGATCACGGTCCCGCAGGACCCGGCGGACCTGCGCGCCAACACCCGGCTCGCCACCGCACAGCTGCTGGCCGCCGGGCTCGACCCGGAGCGCTGCACGCTCTTCGTCCAGAGCCATGTCCCCGAGCACGCCCAGCTCGCCTGGGTCATGAACTGCCTGACCGGCTTCGGTGAGGCGTCCCGCATGACCCAGTTCAAGGACAAGTCCAACCGGCACGGAGCCGACCGCGCCAGCGTCGGCCTGTTCACCTACCCGATCCTCCAGGTCGCCGACATCCTGCTGTACCAGGCGCACGAGGTGCCGGTCGGCGAGGACCAGCGCCAGCACGTCGAGCTCACCCGCGACCTCGCCGAGCGCTTCAACGGCCGCTTCGGCGAGACCTTCACCATCCCGAAGCCGTACATCCTCAAGGAGACGGCGAAGATCTACGACCTTCAGGACCCGTCGATCAAGATGAGCAAGTCGGCGTCCACCCCGAAGGGCCTGATCAACCTCCTCGACGACCCGAAGGCGACCGCCAAGAAGGTCAAGAGCGCGGTCACCGACACGGACACCGTGATTCGCTACGACGCGGAGAACAAGCCGGGCGTCAGCAACCTGCTCACCATCTACTCGACCCTCACCGGCAAGTCGGTCGCGGAGCTGGAGCGGGACTACGAGGGCAAGATGTACGGCGCGCTCAAGACGGACCTCGCCGAGATCATGGTCGAGTTCGTGACGCCGTTCCGCGAGCGCACCCAGCAGTATCTCGACGACCCGGAGACGCTCGACTCGATCCTTGCCAAGGGCGCGGAGAAGGCGCGAGCCGTCGCCGCCGAGACCCTCGCCCAGGCGTACGACCGGGTGGGCTTCCTCCCCGCCAAGCACTAGCCCCGGTACGGCATTGCGGCACGGCACACCTCCGGACCAGCAGGATCGCTCCGCACCACCGCACAGCGCTGCACATCACTCCGGTTGCGCCTGCCCACAACCCGGTCGTGGCCGTACAGTCGATAGCCGGATGGCCGCACGTGTGGCCATCCGGCTCAGCATCAGGACCACCGACAGGACGACAGGAGACGACGTGGGGACCGTAACGATCGGCGTGTCGATCGCGGTCCCGGAGCCTCACGGCAGCCTGCTCCAGGAGCGGCGCGCGGGCTTCGGCGACGCCGCGGCCCACGGCATCCCCACGCACGTCACGCTGTTGCCGCCGACCGAGGTGGACGCCTCGCAACTGCCCGCGGTCGAGGACCATCTCGTCGAGGTCGCCGCCGCCGGACGCCCCTTCCCGATGCGGCTGTCCGGCACCGGAACCTTCCGGCCGCTGTCCCCGGTCGTCTACGTCCAGGTGGCCGAGGGCGCCGCCGCCTGCACCTGGCTCCAGAAGCAGATCCGCCACACCTCGGGGCCGATGGCACGCGAGCTGCACTTCCCGTACCACCCGCACGTGACCGTGGCGCACGGCATCGACGACGAGTCGATGGACCGGGCCTTCGAGGCACTCGCCGACTACCGCGCGGAGTGGCCCTGCACCGGCTTCGCGCTCTACGAACAGGGCGCCGACGGCGTCTGGCGCAAGCTGCGCGAGTTCGCCTTCGGCGGAGCCGTCGTGCCACCCCAGGCGGCCCACACCGAGCGCGGCACGATCCCCAGCCACTAGGCAGCCATTGGGCGCGGTCAGGCCGCCAGCCGCCGGAACAGCGCCCGTGGCAGGTACCGCAGCGCCGACGTCACCACACGCAGCGTCCCCGGCACCCACACCGTCTCCGAGCCGCGGCGCAGGCCCAGTTCGATGGCTGTGGCGACGGCTTCGGGGGTGGTGGTGAGCGAGGCCGCCTTCGGGTCGGCCATGGTCCTCGACCGTACGAGCCCCGGTCGTACGACCATGACGTGCACGCCCGTGCCGTGCAGCGCGTCGCCCAGCCCCTGGGCGAAGGTGTCCAGGCCGGCCTTGCTGGAGCCGTAGATGAAGTTCGCGCGGCGGGCCCGCTGGCCGGCGACCGAGGAGAGCACCACCAGCGAGCCGTGCCCCTGGGCCTGCAACGCCCGCGCGCTGACCAGGCCGGCCGCGACAGCGCCGATGTAGTTGGTCTGCGCCACGCGTACCGCGGCGGCCGGTTCGCGCTCGTCCCGCGCCTGGTCACCGAGGACGCCGAAGGCGAGCAGCACCATGTCGACGTCGCCCTCGGCGAAGACCTTGCCGAGCACGGTCTCGTGGGAGTCGGGGTCGAGCGCGTCGAAGGCGACGGTGTGAACATCGGCCCCCAGGGCACGCAGTTCCGAAGCGGCACTCTCCAGGGCGGGCGACGGGCGGCCCGCCAGCCATACCGTGCGGGTGCGGCGGGCGATCAGCCGGCGGGCGGTGGCCAGTGCGATCCGGGACGTACCGCCGAGGACGAGGAGGGACTGTGGAGGACGCATGCCGGTGACCGTATCGCCCGCTTATGGGCGGTTGGTCGTACGGCGTCGGCGCCCTCCCTGAAATGGGCGATTAATCGGATGCTGCCCTGAGGCCGCTCACGAGGGCAGAATCGGATCATGGACTGGCTGAAGAAGCTCCCCCTCATCGGGCCGCTGGTGACGCGCCTGATGCGCACGCACGCGTGGCGGTCGTACGAGCGGCTGGACCGGGTGAAGTGGTCGCAGTTGTCCGCCGCCATGACGTTCATCAGCTTCATCGCGCTGTTCCCGCTGCTGACCGTGGCCGCCGCGATCGCCGCCGCCACCCTCAGCACCGACCAGCAGCACGAACTGCAGGACAAGATCGCCGAGCAGGTCCCCGGCATCTCCGACCAGCTCAACATCGGTTCCCTGGTCGACAACGCGGGCACCATCGGCCTCATCGCCGGTGCCGTCCTGCTGTTCACCGGCATCGGCTGGGTCGGCTCGATGCGGGAGTGTCTGCGCGCGGTGTGGGAGTTGCCCGACCGCGACGAGAACCCCCTCCTGCGCAAGCTCATCGACACCGGTGTGCTGGTCGGCTTCGGCGGCGCCGTCCTCGCGACGATCGCCATCTCCACCGTGGCCTCCGCCCTGGTCGACTGGATCAGCCGCGAACTGGGCCTGGTGCAGGGCGGCTGGGGCGGGGTCCTGCTGCGTATCGCCGCGTTCGCCGTCGCCGTACTCGCCGACTTCCTGCTCCTGCTGTACGTCCTGACCCTGCTGCCCGGCGTCGAACCCCCGCGCCGCCGGCTCTCCGTGGCCGCACTGATCGGCGCGGTCGGCTTCGAACTGCTGAAGCTGCTGCTCAGCGGCTACATCCAGGGCGTGGCCGCGAAGAGCATGTACGGCGCGTTCGGCGTCCCCGTGGCGCTCCTGCTGTGGATGAACTTCACCTCGAAGCTGGTCCTGTTCTGCGCCGCCTGGACGGCGACGCCGAGCAAGGGTGACCCCGAGGACGACGAGTACGACCCGGCCGACGAGACCCAGAACCCGAAGGTCAGGGACGAGGGCGACGACGGACCAGATCAGGCAGTGGCCAGCGCCGGTTGACCAGGAAGACACCGGCCGCGAGCAGCACCAGCAGCCCGCCGACCACCGCGAGTGCGATCCCGACCCCGCTGGAGCCGTCTTCCTCGGCGGCCGAGGCGGTGGAACTCGCGGCCGGCTTCGTGGAGGTGTCCCCGCCCGCCTCCCCGGTGGCCGTCGCACCCGGCTGTGCGCTCGCCTGCGCCACGTTCTTCGGCGCGACCAGCTCACCCACCGGCTGCACCTTGCCGTCCGCCTGGAAGCCCCAGTCGAGGATCTTCGCGGCTTCCTTGTAGACCTCGTTGTGCTCGGCCTTCTCCGGGTGCATGACCGTGACCAGCAGCACCTTGCCGCCCCGCTCGGCGACGCCGGTGAAGGTGGCGCCCGCGTTGGTGGTGTTGCCGTTCTTCACGCCCGCGATGCCCGGGTACACCGAGACGTCAGAGTCGCCGCTCAGCAGCCGGTTGGTGTTGCGGATCTCGAAGGTTCCGCGGACCGACTTGCCCTTCTTCTTCGTGGTCTCGCCCGGGAACTTCGTGCTCACCGTCGAGCAGTACTCCCGGAAGTCCTTCTTCTGCAGCCCGGAGCGCGCGAACAGTGACAGGTCGTACGCCGACGAGACCTGCCCCGGCTCGTCGTAGCCGTCCGGCGTCACCACATGCGTGTCCAGTGCCTGGAGGTCCTGGGCGTGCGTGTTCATGTCGGCGACGGTCTTGGCGACGCCCCCGTTCATGTGGGACAGGACGTGCACGGCGTCGTTGCCGGAGCGCAGGAACACGCCGAGCCACAGGTCGTGGACCGTGTAGCTCTCGCCCTCCTTTATCGGGACCACGCTGGAACCGGCGCCCATGCCCGCCAGGTCGGTCGCGACGACCTTGTGCTCGGTCGTCCTCGGGAACTTCGGCAGCACGGTGTCGGCGAACAGCATCTTCAGGGTGCTCGCCGGAGGCAGCCGCCAGTGGGCGTTGTGCGAGGCGAGCACCGCTCCGGACTCGGCGTCGCTCACGATCCACGACCGCGCGGTCAGGTCCTTCGGCAGCACCGGGACGCCGGTCGTCAGATCGACCTGCGTCCCCGCCGAGCCGAGGCGGGTGCCGCCCACCGACGACATGTTCGCCGGCGGAGTGGCCGTAGGACTCGCCGACGAACTCGCCGACGGACCAGGGGGCGCGGTCGGGGTGGGCGTCGGGCTCGGGGCCGCGAGGGCGACGGGCGCGGTGAGCGCGAGGGACGACAGGGCGGCGGAAAGCACCAGCAGGGATCGCCTGATGGTCTGCAGTGGAGCGGGCACGGACGAGAACGTACATGCCGGGGGACCCGAAGTCCCGTCACCCGCCCCACCCCGGACACGGGCCCCCGGGGACGACGGCGATACTGGACTCATGAAGCTCAGCCGCCCCGTCTCCTGGTTCCTGCTCGCCTTCGGGGTGTGGAGCTGGGTCATCTGGGTCACTTTCGTCAAGAACCTGGTCAAGGACAGCAGCGGACTGGCCTTCGACGACGGCCACCCGACGGCGTACTTCTGGGTGCACCTGACCCTCGCCGTCGTCTCCTTCGTATTGGGGACGGTCATCGGGGGCCTCGGGTTGCGTGGACTGCGCGCACTGCGCCGGACTTCATAAAGAAGTGGCCATCGTCGTCATCGCCCTCGTGGCCCTGGTCGGCGTCGCCGTCCTCGGCGGACTCCACTGGTACGTCTGGCGCCGCCTCGTCCGCGACACCACGCGCGCGTGGGGCCCCGCCCGCATCACCGGCACGGCCGTGCTCGTCGCCGGCCCGGTGCTGATGATCGCGGCCCTGGCCGCCGAACGCGGCGGCGCGCCCTTCTGGCTCCAACGCGTCCTGGGCTGGCCCGGCTTCCTGTGGATGGCCCTGGCGATCTACCTGCTGCTGGCCGTCCTCGCGGGCGAGGTGCTACGGCCGCTGCTGCGATGGCTCCTCGAACGGCGTGGGCGGCCCGAGACGGCTGTAGAAGAGCACGAGACGGCCGTGGGCGAGCCCGAGACGGCCGTGGAAGAGCGCGAGGCCCCGGTCTCCGGGACAGACCCTGGAGCGGGCCCTGAGGCGCCGCAGGGCGGTTCGCTCTCCGTGCCCTCCCGGCGGCTGTTCGTCTCGCGTGTCGTCGGGGGTGCGGCTTCCGCCGCGGCCGTCGGGACCGTCGGGTACGGGACCTACGGCGTTCTGCGCGGGCCGGGCGTCAAGCGGGTCACCGTGCCGTTGGCCAAACTGCCGCGGTCCGCGCACGGGTTCAGGATCGCGGTCGTCAGCGACATCCATCTGGGACCGGTGCTGGGGCGCGGGTTCGCGCAGAAGGTCGTCGACACGATCAACTCGACGCAGCCCGATCTCATCGCGGTCGTCGGTGACCTGGTGGACGGGAGCGTCAAGAACCTGGGGCCCGCGGCGGCTCCGTTGGCTCAACTGAGGGCGCGGCACGGCAACTTCTTTGTTACTGGCAACCACGAGTACTTCTCCGGCGCCGAACAGTGGCTGGAAGAGGTCCGCACGCTCGGCATCCACCCCCTGGAGAACGCCCGTACCGAACTGGCCGGCTTCGATCTCGCCGGGGTCAACGACCTCCAGGGCGAGAGCGAGGGCCAGGGGCCCGACTTCGGGAAGGCGCTCGGCGACCGGGACACCACGCGCGCGTGCGTGCTTCTCGCGCATCAGCCCGTCCAGATCCACGAGGCCGTCAAGCACGGCGTCGACCTCCAGCTCTCCGGGCACACCCACGGCGGCCAGCTGTGGCCCGGCAACTTCGTCGCGGCGGCGGCCAATCCGACGGTCGCGGGCCTGGAGCGCTACGGCGACACCGAGTTGTACGTCAGCCGGGGCGCCGGCGCCTGGGGACCGCCCACGCGCGTGGGCGCGCCGTCGGACATCACGGTCGTCGAACTGGCGTCGAAACAGGCCTAGTTGACGGTGTCGGGACAGGCCCGCGAAGTGGCTGAGAGTCGCCTGTGAAACGGGCAATTAACACCCGTCGGTAAGTTCTTTCTCATCTCGGCAGAATCCTCTTCCCCCGCATGAAACTCCTGTGGTTAGGTGATCCGCGCCACTAGGGGAGTGGCATATGCGAGGGGCCCGGGAGGGTCCTTGGGAGGGCACACCGATGCGGTCGGTTCGCATACGGATTCTCGCGACGCTGCTGGTTCTGGCCGCCGTGGGAGTCGGCGGCTGGCAGTTGCTGCCGTCGGACGGGAACAAGGACAAGACGATCACGGTCGGGACGACGGACGCTGTCACGTCCCTCGACCCGGCCGCCGCGTACGACGTCGGTTCCTGGGCGTTGTACAGCAATGTCTTCCAGACACTGATGACGTTCGACTCGGGCGGTACGACACCCGTGCCGGACGCGGCCAAGAGCTGCGCCTTCGTGGGCGGCGGGCTGAGGACGTACCGCTGTGCGGTGCGCGACGGGCTCACCTTCCCGAGCGGGCGCGCGATGACCGCCGAGGACGTGAAGTTCTCCTTCGACCGGGTCAAGAAGATCAACTCGGATGTCGGCCCGGCGTCCCTGCTCTCCACGCTCGGCTCGGTCACCGCCTCCGGGATGACCGTCACCTTCCATCTGTCGTCGCCGGACGCCACGTTCCCGTTCAAGGTGGCCACCGGCGCCGGGGCGATCGTCGACAGCACCAAGTACCCGAAGGACGCCCCGCGCAACGGCTTCCGGGTCGACGGCACCGGGCCGTACACCCTGTCGACGTATACGAAGGACAAGAAGGCCCTCCTTTCGCCGAACAGCCACTACAAGGGTGCGGTCAAGGGCTCCGGGAGCCCGATCGAGCTGCGCTACTACGCCGACTCGGGCGCGCTGCAGAAGGCGTACCAGGCGAAGCAGGTCCAGGTCGCCACCCGCCAGCTGCCGCCGAAGTTGCTCTCCGGGCTCTCCGCGAGCGACCCGAACCAGCGCGTGTCGGAGGCGGACAGCTCCGAGACCCGCAACCTGTACCTCAACACCCGCAAGGGCACGCCCCTGCACGACGTCCTCGTCCGACGGGCCATGGCCTGGCTGGTCAACCGCGAACAGCTCGCCGCCACGGTGTACGACGGCACGGTCGACCCGCTGTACTCGCTGATCCCCGCCGGCCTCGTCGGCCACACGACGTCCTTCTTCGACGACTACCCCACGCAGAGCACCGAGAAGGCGAAGGCGCTGCTCACCGAGGCCGGTGTCTCGGTCCCGGTGCACTTCACCTACGGCTACGGCATCGGGCACGGTTCCGGCGCCGAGGAGGCCGCCGAGCTGAAGAAGCAGCTGGAGGCGGGCGGCCTGTTCAAGGTGGACGTCAAGGGCTACGAGTGGACCGACTTCCAGAAGCGCTGGGCGACCGGCAAGCTGGACGCGTACGCGGTCGGCTGGGTCGCCGACTATCCCGACCCGGACACCTTCGGCTCCCCGCTCGTCGGCACCGGCTCCACGATGAACACGGGCTACAGCAACAAGTTCGTCGACCAACTGATCCTCGGCAGCCAGAAGTTCGCCGACCGCAGCCGTGTCGAGGACGACTTCCGCGATCTGCAGTCGGACGTGGCCGCGGACGTGCCGCTGATCCCGCTGTGGCAGCGCAAGGAGTACGTCGTGAGCAGCGAGAGCGTCGGCGGAATCTCCTATCTCTCCGACGGCACCGGCGTGTTCCGGCTGTGGGCGCTGGACTGGATCTGACGTGGCCCCGCGTCATTGACCCTTACCGGATGTCATTGACCTTCGTTCGATCTTTTGTCCGAGTGACACCGGGCGGCCATCGCACGCAGCACCATGTGACGGAGGTGTGCGTGGGGTGAGGAGCCGATGTGGTCAGACGCAACTCCTTCCGGCTGCCCCGGCACCCGGCTTCGGTGGGTCTCGCCCGGCGCCGGGTCCGGGACCATCTGGCCGACTGGGGGCACGGGAGTGACGATCCGGCGCTCCAGGACGCGGTGCTGCTCGTGTCCGAGCTGGCGACCAACGTCGTACGCCACGGGCCGCTCCTGGAGCAGGAGTTCGAGGTCGCGGTGACGGCCCTCGCGGACGGCTCCTGTCTCATAGAGGTCTCGGACGAGGGCCGCGTCGAACCGCGGCTGCGGGTCGTGACGGACGTCGAGGAGGCCGGCCGCGGACTCCACCTGGTGGAGGGCATCGCGGCCGCCTGGGGCGTGTGGAGCCGCGGGGCGCACGGCAAGACGGTGTGGGCACTGGTCCAGCCCGACACCCCGTGACGTCCGTCGTGTTCTACGACGGGACGGGCGCCCTCGTCGGCAGTGTCACCGTCACCGCGAGGCCCTCGCCCGGCGCCGTCCGCACCGCCACGTCCCCGCCGTGCGCCAGCACGACGCCCTGCACGATCGCCAGCCCAAGACCGCTGCCCGCACCGCCGCCCGCCCGGAAGAAGCGGTCGAAGATACGCGCCGCGTCGTCCTGGCCGAGCCCCGGACCCTGGTCCGCGACACACAGCCGTACGACTCCGTCCTCGCGCTCCACGCCGAGCCGTACGGGCACGTCGGCGGGCGTGTGGGTGCGGACGTTGGTCACCAGGTTGCCGAGTATCTGGCGCATGCCCGACTCGTCGGCGCGCACCAGGAGGGAGCCGTCGGCGCCGACCGTGACGGGCCGCTCCGGCTGCTGCACCCGCAGGTCCTCGGCGGCGTCGCGCACCAGGCGGCTCAGGTCGACGTTCCGGAGGCGGAGTTCGGGCTGCTGGTCGAGGCGGGCCAGCATGAGCAGTTCGTCGACGAGGTGGCCCATACGGTCCGCCTCCGCGTTCATCCGGTCCCAGGCCCGCTTGCGCTCGTCGGGCTCGGTCAGCATGCCCTTGTCGTACAGCTGGAGGTAGCCGCGTATCGCCGACAGCGGGGTGCGCAGCTCGTGCGAGGCGTCGGCGACGAAGCGGCGCAGCTGGGCGGCCGTACGCTCGCGCGTGCGGTACGCCGACTCCACCTGGTGGAGCATGGAGTTGAGGGCGACCCGCAGCTGCTCGACCTCCTGTGTCGGATGGTGGCTGGAGGGCACGCGCCGGGTCAGGTCGCCCTCGGCGATGGCCGTGGAGGTCTCCACCATGTCCTCCAGGGGCCGCATCCGCCGTCGCACACTCATCATGGTCAGCGCGGCGAGCAGCACCAGCAGCAGGGTGCCGAAGGCGAGGTCCAGCTTCAGGGCCTTGGCCATGCCCTGGTGGAGGCCGCCGGTGGAGGCGGCGATCAGGATGTACGTGCCGTCGGCGAGCCGGGTCCCGGTGGCGCGGTAGGGGTCGCCGCGCAGCGAGATGTCGCGCGGTGTGCCGTCCGCGGCCAGCGTGGCCGGGTCGTGGAAGGCGGCGGCGAGTGCCCGCTGACTCGCGGTCGGCTCGAAGCCGGCGACCGTGAGCACCTTGCCCTGTGCGCCGACCGCCGCGAACACGGTGTCCGGGTTCGGCGAGTCGCCCATCTGCTTCGGGATCAGGTGGTCGCCGATGCCGGCCAGGGTGCTCAGCGTGTTGAGCTGCTGCATGGTGAGCTGCGAACCGCCCAGTGAGTCACGGGACTTGGTCAGCTCGGTGTCGACCTGGGCGAGGAGGTAGTGCCGCATGCCCATCAGGCTGACGGCGGTGGCCATGACGATGCCGAGCGCAAGCAGCGCGAGGTTCGCCAGCGTCAGCTTGGCGCGCAGGGAGTGGGCACCGCGCTCGCAGTTCGGCAGGCGGAATTTCATGCGAGCCCGTATCCGACGCCCCGCCGCGTGGTGATCACGGGCGGTCCCAGGGTCTCCAGCTTGCGCCGCAGATAGCTGATGTAGGTCTCGACGACGGTCGACTCCTGCGGGGTGTGCTCGTACTGCCAGACATGGCGCAGGAGTTGCTCCTTGGGCACGACCCGGCCGCCGTTGCGCACCAGGAAACGCAGCAGGGCGTACTCGGTGGGGGTCAGCTCGACCGAGCGGCCCGCGCGGTGCACCGAGTACGTCGTCTCGTCCAGCTCCAGGTCGCCGTAGCGCAGGGGCGGGCGCTGCGGGAGGACGTCGGCCGGGCGGGTGCGGCGCAGGACGGCGGTGATGCGGGCGACGACCACGTCGATGTCGAACGGCTTGGTGATGTAGTCGTCGCCGAAGCCGAGGGCGCCGACGATCTCGGCCGGTGCGTCCCGCGCGGTGAGGAAGACGACCGCCAGATCCGGTCTGCGGGCGCGCAGTTCCTGCCCCAGGGCGCGGCCGTCGCCGTCCGGGAGCATCACGTCGAGCAGCGCGCAGTCGGGGCGGGTGCGGTCGGCGAGGGCGAGCGCCTCGCGCACGGTGCCCGCGACCATCACCTCGAAGCGGTGGTAGCGCAGCGCGATGGCGAGGACGTCGGCGATGCTCGGTTCGTCCTCGACCACCAGCACGGTTCCTGGAGCCGTCATGCCCCCAGTATCGACGGCGGCACTGACATCGGGGCCGTCCGGTCTTTGGAGTTCCTTGAGAGTCATGGCCGATACGTGTCCACGCGTGCGTGCCGCCACCAATTCTGTAGCCCAGGACCTGGGGGACCATCCGACCGATCGACCGAGTCAACTCGGTTACGACTAAGGAGCGTTGAGCGTGGCGGCATTGGCACGGTGGTGCTATCGGCACCGGCTGGTGGTCCTGTTGCTGTGGGTGGGGGCACTGTTCGGCCTGGGCTTCTCGGCCTCTACGGCCGGTACGAACTACGCGAACGTGTTCTCCCTCCCGGACACGGACTCCAAGCGCGCGTACGACCTGATGGAGAAGGCGTTCCCGAACAGCTCGGGCGACACCGACACGGTGGTGTGGAAGGTCGACTCGGGAACGGTCCGCGACCAGGCCGTACAGGCCCGGATCCAGCCCGTGCTCGACAAGATCGCCGGCATGAAGGGCGTCGGCGGGGTCACCGGCCCGTACTCCGGCGCCCGGGGCGCGGCGCAGATCAGCTCCGACGGGACGATCGCGTACGCGCAGGTCACGTTCGCCGAGCAGGCGAACGCCGTCCCCAAGGACCTCGTCCAGAACGTCGTGGACACCGCGCAGAGCGCCGAACGCAAGGGCCTCCAGGTCGAGCTGGGCGGCCAGGCCGTCCAGCGCGTGGAGGAACCGCCGGGCGGCATAGCCGAAGTGGTCGGCATCCTCGCGGCGGCCGTCGTCCTGTTCCTGGCCTTCGGCTCGCTCTACGCCGCCCTGCTCCCGATCGGCATCGCGATCTTCGGCGTCGGCACCGGCCTGTTCTCCACCCAACTCCTCAGCCACACCACCGACATCCCCGACCTGGCGCCCCTGCTCGCCACCCTGATCGGCCTCGGCGTCGGCATCGACTACGCCCTGTTCATCGTCACCAGGCACCGACGCGGCGTCCAACGCGGCCTGGATCCGGAGGAGTCGGCGGTCATCGCCCTCAACACCTCAGGAAGGGCGGTGCTGTTCGCGGGCGGCACGGTGTGCATCGCGCTCGCCGGCATGCTGGTGACGAACCTGCGCTTCCTGGACGGCGTGGTCATCGGCACCTCGCTCACGGTCGTCCTGAGCGTGCTCGCGGCCACGACGCTGCTCCCCGCCCTGCTCGGCTTCCTGGGCGTGCGGGTGCTCAGCCGCAAGCAGCGGCGCAAGCTGGCCGCGACCGGGGCCGAGCCGGAGCGTACGGACAACCTCGCGGTCCGCTGGTCGGCCGCCGTGCAGAAGCGTCCGCGCCGGATCGCCGCCTTCGCCCTCGTCGTCATGGCCGTACTCGCCTTCCCCGTCCTGTCGTTGCGCCTCGGCGCCACCGACCAGGGCAACGACAACACGTCGACGACCACCAGGCAGGCGTACGATCTCCTCGCCGACGGCTTCGGCCCCGGCTTCAACGGCCCGCTCCAGGTGGTCACTTCGGGCGGCGACACCGCCACCCTGGTCAAGGACATCCGGGCGACGAAGGACGTGGCCCAGGTCGCCGCGCTGCCGCCCACGGGCGGGGTGACGGTGATCCAGGTCGTCCCGAAGACCTCACCGCAGTCCCTGCAGACGGACGACCTGATCGACACCCTGCGGAACAAGGTGATACCCGAGGCCGGTGTGACCGGCCACGTCGGCGGGGTGACGGCGATCTCGAAGGACTTCGCGTCCGTCACGGGCGACCGCCTCCCGCTCTTCGTCGCCACGATCATCGGCCTGAGCTTCCTGCTCCTCCTGCTGGCCTTCCGCTCCCTGGTCGTCCCGCTGACGGCCGCCCTGATGAACCTCATCGCGGCGGCGGCCTCCTTCGGCGTCCTGGTGGCGATCTTCCAGTGGGGCTGGGGCCTGAGCATGCTGGGCCTCGGCAAGGAGGGCCCGATCAACGCCTTCCTGCCGGTCATCATGCTGTCCCTGCTGTTCGGCCTCTCCATGGACTACCAGGTGTTCCTGGTCAGCCGTATGCACGAGGAATGGGTCCACACCAAGGACAACGCCCGCGCGGTCCGCGTCGGCCTCGCGGAGACCAGCCGCGTCATCAACAGCGCGGCCCTCATCATGGTCTGCGTCTTCCTGGCCTTCGTCCTGAGCGGCAACTCCGGCGCGGCGACGGCAGGCGTCGGCCTGGCCGCCGCGGTCGCCCTCGACGCCTTCATCCTGCGTACGGCCCTGGTGCCGGCCGCGATGCACCTGCTCGGCAAGTCCAACTGGTGGCTGCCCGGCTGGCTGGACAAGGCGCTGCCGCACCTCGCGGTGGAGCCCGCCGAGGAGCCCGAACCGGTCGTCGCGGACGGCCCGTCGTCGGCCGTCCACGGCTTCGTCCGTACGGCCGAGGGCGAGCCCCTGGAGGGCGCGGCGGTGACGCTCCTCTCGGCGGGCGGACGCCAGCTGGACCGGGTCGAGTCCCTGGCGGACGGCTCGTACATCGTGTCGGTGCCGGGCCCGGGGACGTACCTCCTGGCGACGACGGCACCGTCGTACGGCTCGATCGCCCGGCACGTGGACGTGACGGACGGCCCGCTGATCTACGACGTCGAGCTCGCGGAGGGCGAGGTGGACGCCGTCAACTGAGCGTTCAGGGGCGCCCGTCGTCGGTTGGTTCGGCGGCGGGCGCCCCGCGCTTCTTCTTCGCCGGGTCGGGCAGCGCGTGGGTCATGCCCGGCAGGAAGTCCGTGAACAGCTCGTGCACCTCCAGGACGAGGGGCCGTAGCACCCGGAAGCGCGCGAGGGAGACACCGCGCGCGGTGAGCCGGGCGCCGCGCTCGGCGAGCCGGTAGCTCCGCTCGCGCCCCTCGGTCCGGTCGAACACCCAATACAGCACGAGCCCCATCTGGGAGAGCCACAGCAACTCGGGCAGGACATCCCGCAGTTCGGGCGCCACCTTGGTCTTCGCCCCCGTGAGCACCTCCCGGTGGACACTGATGGCCTGCACGCGCGCGTGCTCGCTCTCCGCGGAGAACGGGCTGAGCGGGCTGTCCGGGTCGGCGGCGTTCTTGAAGAACTGCACCGCGAACTCGTGGTACGGCGTGGCGATGTCCAGCCACACCCGCAGCACGCCCGCGAGCCGCGCCTCCAGATCGGTCTCCCGGTCCAGCACCTCGCGGACCGCGAGCCGGTGCTCCTCGGCGATACGGTCGTAGAAGCCCTGGATCAGGTGCTCCTTGCCCGCGAAGTAGTAGTACGCGTTGCCGACCGAGACGCCCGCCTCCTTGGCGATCGCCCGCATCGTCGTCTTGTCGTAACCGTGCTCCTGGAACAGCCGCATGGCCGTCTCCAGGATCAACGCACGGGTCTGCTCGGACTTCGCGGACTTCGCGGGCGTACCGCCGTCGTCTTCGGGGCTGTCGTTCTTCGCGGGCACGGAAGGAGCCTATCCAGTGGGGCAGGTACCGCTGTCGCAGCCCGGCGCGGTGTAGGTCCAGCCCTGGTGCGGGTCGTACGTCCAGCCGTCGCCGCGCCGGTACGTCCGCCCGCCCCACTGCCGGACGTTCGACTGCCCGGCGCCCCACTGCGCCCCGCGCCACTTGGCGGCGGCGAGCACGGCGCCCCTGGCGAGCCGGGCCCCGGCCGGGGTGTTCAACCGGTGGGCCAGGGGCCGCTGTTCGCGCAGGGCCCACAGGGTGACGATCCAGGCCGCGGCGCCCCGGTAGACCTGCCCGGAGTCGCCGATGACGGTGACCTCGTCGAGGGTGGCGCGGTGGTCGAGCCCGGGAAAACGCTGCCGGGCCTCTTCGGAGGACGCCGGTACCAGTTCCAGGGGCACCAACTGCGGCTGCCGTACGAGCCAGTCGCGCAGGAAGGTGCACAGGGAGCAGTCGGCGTCGTACAGGACGGTGAGCCGGCGGACCGGGGTCGTCCGGTCCGTCCGGTCCGCCGGGGCGGCTGCCACCGTCGTCACGCCCCGACCCAGTCCTGCGGCGCGACGGGCGGCACCTGCTCCCGCTCCATGACCCCGCGCCGCCGGATCTTGTTGAGCACGTACACGTTGGCCAGGTGCATCCCTCCGAGCACCAGCAGCACCACGCCCACCTTCGTCGACAGGGCCTCGAAGATGCCCCGGGTGTCGTCGATGGTGCCGTCGCCGCTGAGGTACAGGGCGACGAACCCGAGGTTGACGAGATAGAAGCCGACCACCAGGAGGTGGTTCACGGCCTCCGCGAGCTTCTCGTTCCCCCGCAGCACGTCCGCGAGGAAGATCCGCCCGTTGCGGCTGAGCGTCCGTGCCACCCAGATGGTGAGCCCGATGCTGACGATCAGGTAGATGACGTAGGCGATGACCGTGCGGTCCATGCGCCTCCCCCTTCTTGAACACGTTCAAAAATGCTGACAGGAAGAACTGTAGGAGCATTTTTGAACGTGTTCAACTTGCTTGCCCTGGGACCTGCGTCACACCCGCCGCGCCAGCTCCGGCCGCTTCGAGTAGTCCGTGAACCCGATGACGTTGCCCCAGGGGTCGGCGATCTCGACGGTCCACCCGGTGGCGATGGAGAAGGGTGCGTCGAGGGGCACGATCCCGGCGGCGGCGAGGTGCTGGGCAGCCCTCCGGGCGTCGGGAACCTCCAGCCATGTGCGGGGCGAGGGCCACGGGGGCGGTCGGTGCCCGAGCCCGTCCTCGTGCCGGAGGAGAACCCCGGGAGTCTCGCCGCCGACCTTCAGGATCGCGATCCCGGCCTCGTCGAGCCGGAAACCGACGGTGAACCCGGCGCGCTCGTAGAAGCCGACGGCCTCGGCGAGGTCGCCGACGGGGAGGAGGAGGTTGTCGAAGCCGAGCAGTTCGTACGACTCTTCGTCTGACATGTCGTCAGGTTAGGGCGATGATCGGCTCAGGGGCGGGATTGTTGCCGACCCCATGACCGGTGGCGGCGCACAGCTATGAGACCTACGAGGATGACGAGGGCCTGGGCGACGGCCTCTGCTGAGCGATGCCCTGTGAGGAGGGCTGGCGAGGCCGAGGTTTCCCGGGAGCCCCATACTGAACATCGCTTACGGGCGTATGGGGAGGACGGGCTTCGTGCGACGGGTGCTGGCGGTGCACTTCGCGCCGTGCGCGCTGTTCGTCGCCGGGGTGCTCGCGCTGGTGCGGGCGGGGAGTTTCTCGGGGCGGAGCGACTGGGGTGCCGTATGGCCTGAGCGGTCGATGGCAGCCCTTGGTCTGGTCGTGACGGTGGTGGTCTGCGGGGCGCTGCTCGGCCTGCTGCTACAGCCGTTCCAGGTCCGGGCGGTGCGGGTTCTGGAAGGGTACTGGGACCGTTGGTCTCTGACGGCCGGGTTCGCGGGGCTGCTGGCCCGGGTGCAGCGCAGGAGATGGCGGGCGTTGCGGAGACGGGCCGATCAGCCGGTGGGTGGGGACAAGGACCTGCGTGTACAGGCCGAAGCACGCCGCCGCCTGGCGGCCCGACCGCCAGCCGAAGTGTTGCTGCCCACGGCACTCGGCAACGCCCTGCGCGCGGGCGAGTTGAGTGCCGGGGAACGCTATGGTCTGACCACGTTGACCTCCTGGCCACGTCTATACCTCCAGGTCTCGGACCGTATGGCCGAGGTCTTGCGCTCCACCCGCGACGCACTCGACACGGCCGTCAACCTCTGCTGGGCGTTCCTGGCTCTCGATGCTGCGGGAGCCGCAGCTCTATACGACGAACCGTCCGTCTGGTGGTGGTGCGGTATGGGCGCGGTGCTGGCTGCGATGGCGTACAAGGGCGCGATCACCGCGGCCCAGGCCTACTCCGGCTTGATGCACGTCGCGTACGATTTGCACCGGTTCGACCTGCTGGAGGCCTTGCATCACCGTCTGCCGACGGACTCCGACACGGAAGAGGAGACCTTCTACCGGCTCTCGAAACTGTTCTCTGGCGTGGGCCCCGCTGATCTTCCGTACGACCATGGGTCCAGGGCGGGGGATGGAAGTCCGGACGACAGTGACGACGCTCGGTGAGCCTCAGTGGGCGTTCGGCTCGGGGGGAGTCCACCAAGGCTGCAGCTTCGTCACCCAGGCGTCCACGTCCTCAGGCGTGCGGCAATGGGCAAGCAGCCATGCGGGCCAGCCGACGAAACGGCACGGCCCGTCCGTCTCCTGGTCGCCCTGGCTCGCAGGGACCGAGGCGTGATCCGAGGGGTAGCGGTCCATGGCCAGGAACTTGTCGAGAGGGCGGCGATTGCCCTTGACGGCGTCCTGGTAGGCCTCCTCGACCGTAGGCCTTCGGAAGGGGCGAGCGGCGTCAGTGAACCCACCGGCCTCCCATGGGAGCCTCGCATCACACCCCGGACATGGTTTGCCGATCGGCATCATTCCGGGAAGCACGGCATCCGCAACATCGTGCAGCATGTTTCCTCCGGTTCGGTTCAGGGCGGAGTCACCACTTCTTCCTCACCATCCAGATCGCGTCGGCCATCGTGCCGACGCACACGATCACGGCGGCCGCCCACCGGACCGGCCACTGGTCGCGGCCGTCGGGCGGAACGAGGCATGCGGCGACACTGAGGCCGAGCAGCAGACTGCCGGCGTCGTAGGTGAGAACCGCCACGTAATTGCGGTTTTCCCAGGTGTCCTGAGCTTTGTCGTACTCGTTGCGCATCCGCTCCAGAGAGGCGACCCGCCTCGGCAGCCCCTCGTAGTGATCCTTGAGCTCTGCGAAAGTGAACAGGTAGGCGCGGGCGTTGTAGGCGAGTTGCATGCTGAACACCAGCGTCATGGACGTGATCACCAGCAGGATCAGCGCTGCGCCGGGCCAGCGAAAGGCCTTGTCGGCGCCGGCGACCACTCCGGACAGGGAGAGCGCCGCAGCCGTGAGCAGGGGCGCAGCCACGAACTGCGCTTCCTTGACCGCCGCGCCGTAACCCTGCTTGGTGACGTGTTCGTGTTTGGGCGACGCTTCTCCGGCCACACGATCCCCCTGTCGCCCACCCCATACCTATCGGACCCTCGGCCCGCAGTGTGACAGCGGAATGCTCTCCTCAGAAGGGGCGAAAAGCGGCCAGAAACACCAGAGGGCCCCGTTTCCGAAGTGACGGAAACAGGGCCCTGATGCAGGCCTGGGAAAGTCAGAAGCGCCGAGTAATCAGCGCCCGCTTAACTTCCTGGATCGCTTTCGTGACCTCGATCCCGCGCGGACAAGCGTCCGTGCAGTTGAACGTCGTGCGGCAACGCCACACGCCGTCGCGGTCGTTGAGGATTTCCAGGCGTTGTTCGCCCGCCTCGTCGCGGCTGTCGAAGATGAAGCGGTGGGCGTTGACGATGGCGGCCGGGCCGAAGTACTGGCCGTCGTTCCAGAAGACCGGGCACGAGGACGTGCACGCGGCGCACAGGATGCACTTCGTGGTGTCGTCGAAGCGCTCGCGGTCCTCCGCCGACTGGAGGCGTTCCCGGGTCGGCTCGTTCGTGTCCTTGGTGATCAAGAACGGCATTACGTCTCGGTACGCCTGGAAGAACGGGTCCATGTCGACGACCAGGTCCTTCAGGACCGTCAGACCCTTGATCGGCTCGACCGTGATCGGCTTCTCGGGGTTGAGGTCCTTGATCAGGGTCTTGCAGGCGAGACGGTTCTTGCCGTTGATCCGCATCGCGTCCGAACCGCAGATGCCGTGGGCGCACGAGCGGCGGAACGTGAGCGTGCCGTCGATGTCCCACTTGATCTTGTGGAGGCCGTCGAGGACGCGCTCCTTGGGGTCGATCTCCAGCTGGAAGTCTTCCCAGACCGCTTCCGCCGAGACCTCGGAGTTGAAGCGGCGGACCCGGAAGGTGACCGTGATGTACGGGGAGTCGGCGAAGCCGGGCTCGGGCTGGCCGGCCGCTTCCGCCTTGTCCAGAACAGGGGTAGCCATCAGTACTTACGCTCCATCGGCTGGTAGCGGGTCTGGACGACCGGCTTGTAGTCGAGACGGATGGACTCGGTGCCGTCGTCGCCGACCTCGCGGTACGCCATGGTGTGGCGCATGAAGTTGACGTCGTCGCGGTTGGGGTAGTCCTCGCGGTAGTGACCGCCGCGGGACTCCTTGCGGGCGAGCGCGGAGACCGCCATGACCTCGGCGAGGTCCAGGAGGTTGCCGAGCTCGATCGCTTCCAGCAGGTCCGTGTTGAAACGGCGGCCCTTGTCCTGGATCGAGACGTTGCGGTAGCGCTCGCGCAGCTCCGCGATCTTCTCGACCGCCGTCTTGATCGTCTGCTCGGTGCGGAACACCATGACGTTGGCGTCCATGCACTCCTGCAGCTCGCGCCGGATGACCGCCACGCGCTCGGTACCGGTGGAGTTGCGCAGGTGCTCGACCTGGTCGATGACCTGCTGCGCCGGGTCCTCGGGCAGCTCGACGTACGACGCCTTCTGGCTGTACTCCGCCGCCGCGATGCCCGCCCTGCGCCCGAACACGTTGATGTCCAGGAGGGAGTTGGTGCCCAGGCGGTTCGCGCCGTGCACCGACACGCACGCGACCTCGCCGGCCGCGTACAGGCCCGGGACGACCGTGGTGTTGTCCGTGAGGACCTCACCCTGGACGTTCGTCGGGATGCCGCCCATCGCGTAGTGCGCGGTGGGCTGGATCGGGATCGGGTCCGTGTACGGCTCGATACCGAGGTACGTGCGCGCGAACTCCGTGATGTCGGGCAGCTTGGCGTCCAGCTGCTCCGGCGGGAGGTGCGTGAGGTCGAGGTAGACGTGGTCGCCCTCGGGGCCACAGCCACGCCCCTCGCGGATCTCCGTGTAGATGGAGCGGGACACGACGTCACGGGACGCGAGGTCCTTCATGACCGGCGCGTACTTCTCCATGAAGCGCTCGCCGTCCTTGTTGCGGAGGATGCCGCCCTCACCGCGGGCGCCCTCCGTCAGCAGGATGCCCATGCGCCAGATGCCGGTCGGGTGGAACTGGAAGAACTCCATGTCCTCCAGCGGCAGTCCGCGACGGTAGACCGCCGCCTGGCCGTCGCCCGTCAGCGTGTGCGCGTTCGACGTCACCTTGAAGAACTTGCCGGTGCCGCCGGACGCGTAGATCACGGACTTCGCCTGGAAGACGTGGATCTCGCCGGTCGCCAGCTCGTACGCGACGACGCCCACCGACGTCTTCACGCCGTCGACGTCGGCGATCAGCTGGTCGAGGACGTAGAACTCGTTGAAGAACTCCACGCCCTCCTTCACGCAGTTCTGGTACAGCGTCTGGAGGATCATGTGGCCGGTGCGGTCGGCCGCGTAGCAGGAGCGGCGGACGGGCGCTTCACCGTGGTTACGGGAGTGGCCGCCGAATCGCCGCTGGTCGATCGTGCCGTCCGGCGTGCGGTTGAACGGCAGGCCCATCTTCTCCAGGTCGAGGACCGAGTCGATGGCCTCCTTCGCCAGGATCTCGGCGGCGTCCTGGTCGACCAGGTAGTCGCCGCCCTTGATCGTGTCGAAGGTGTGCCACTCCCAGTTGTCCTCCTCCACGTTGGCGAGCGCGGCGGCCATACCGCCCTGCGCCGCGCCCGTGTGGGAGCGGGTGGGGTAGAGCTTCGTCAGGACCGCGGTGCGGCTGCGCTTCGTCGACTCGATCGCGGCGCGCATACCGGCGCCGCCGGCGCCGACGATGACGGTGTCGTATTTGTGGATCTTCATCAGAATTCCTCAGTCCCTCAGCCCGATGGCCTAGCGGATGTTCGGGTCGAAGGTGAAGATCACCAGCGTGCCCAGCAGGATGGTGAACACCGTGGCGGTGTAGAGCAGGCCCTTGAGCCACAGCCGGGTGTTCGCGCGCTCCGCGTAGTCGTTGATGATCGTGCGCAGGCCGTTGGCGCCGTGCAGCATCGCCAGCCAGAGCATCAGCAGGTCCCAGACCTGCCAGAACGGCGAGGCCCAGCGGCCGGCCACGAAGGCGAAGCCGATCTTGGAGACACCGCCGTCCAGCACGAGCTGGATCAGCAGGTGGCCGAGGACCAGGACGACCAGCACGACACCGGACAGGCGCATGAAGAGCCAGCCGTACATCTCGAAGTTGCCCCGGGTCGACTTCGGGGTCTTCTTGGTGCGCTTGCGGGGGGCCTCGATGAGGGGCGCCGGGTTGTCTACGTTGTAGACGGACGCACCCTCGACGGGGCCGATGCCCGACGCTGCGGTTTCAGTCGTGGACATCTGTGTCAGCTCCCGAACAGAACACGAGCGGCGTGGCCGAGCACGGGGTAGATCGCCCCGAGCATGAGCACGAGCCACAGGCCTACGACGGACCAGAGCATCTGCTTCTGGTAGCGCGGGCCCTTCGACCAGAAGTCGACGGCGATGACGCGCAGACCGTTGAGGGCGTGGAAGAGGATCGCGGCGACGAGGCCGTACTCCAGCAGTGCCACGATCGGCGTCTTGTAGGTGGCTACGACCTTGTCGTAGTCCTCGGGGGAGACACGCACAAGAGCGGTGTCCAGCACGTGTACGAACAGGAAGAAGAAGATGAGGACGCCGGTGACTCGATGAGCCACCCAGGACCACATTCCTTCCCGGCCGCGGTACAGCGTTCCAGCCGGCACGGAAGCCCTCCGGGAGCGGGGATGTAGGGCCGCGCCGGCTTCTCTGTCGGTCGGGCCCGGCCGGGTACGGTCCTCCGGCCCTCAGCATCGTATCCAGCCGTTGACGCCGGTCTTACGGCGGGCCTGCCTGTGTGATCAAACTGGCACCCAAAGGTGCACGTACGGGCTAGTTTCGGGCGGCTGATGGGGGTGGGGGGTTCATCTTGTTTGCCGGGTGCGGGCCGTTTGTGGCTGGTCGCGCAGTTCCCCGCGCCCCTAAAAGACAAAAGCCCTCAGCAGCCGTCCTCTTGCAAGGCGCCGTAGCTCCTCCGCCACCACCACCCGTTCCTCCTCCGGGTCGTTCGTCAGGCGTGATCGGATGCCTGCCAGTACGTGGTCGAGGACCTCGTCCGGGGCAATGCCGTCCGCGCAGATGACGAACACGTGGCCGAAGCGGGCCTCGTACGCGGCGTGGGCCGCGTCGAGAGCCATGTGGGCGGCCTCGTACGTGTCGTCCGGCAGGACCGGGAGTGACTCGCCCGCCAGCGCTTCCGACAGGTCCCCGGCCGTGAGGTCGTACGCCGCCTCGTCGGACGCGGCGAGCAGGGAGTCCAGGTCGGGGTAGGGGCGGTGGTCGGTGAGGCGGCGGGACCAGCGGAGGCTGTGGAGGCAGGTGAGGAGGGTGTGCCGGGCGTCTTCGGGAGGCGCGGTGTTGAACGCCTCCAGCGATTTCGGGGACCGCGAAGTGCGGGACTGCTCGGGCAGCACCGGTATGGCCACTCGGCCGGGGAGGTGGGGAAGGCGGTGCGCAGGCAGTGTGGATCCTCGCGTCGCGGACGGTGCGGCAGGGGATGCGGTGCTGAAGAGTGAGAAGTGCGTCACCACGTTATCGGGAGTGGTCATGAGGTGTCCGACGGATGCCCGAATTTCACCCGGACGGGAGAGTTTCGGAACGTGTGGTGGACACCTGCGATCCACCCGGGGCCGTAGGTTGGCGCCGTGAGCCAGCACAGGCGCCGCTCGTCGGCGAAGCAGGTGAAGCCGTCGAAGTCGTTGAGGCAGCGGCGGGGGCTGATCGCGGTCGTCGCGGCCACTGTGGTGGTCGGGGGCGGGGTGGGCCTCGGGCTGTGGTCGGCGTCCGGCGACGAGGGGGGTTCCGGGGGCGCGGCGGTCGGGTCCGCCGACGAGACCTCCGCTGCCTCGCGCGGCGCGGCCTCCCGTTCAGCGTCCCCGACGCCCAGCCCGAGTCCGACCCGGTCGTATCCGCTGTCGCAGGCGCCCCGCACCATTCCCGCCGTGCGTTCCCATACGCCCGCGCGCGGTCCCGGCTGGCGGCCCGCCAAGGGGGACCGTGTTGTCGTCGACGACGCCGATCTCGTCGACGAGGGGCGGCTGATCGCCGGTGAGTTGGGGCTGACGTACGGCGGCGAGTCGAGTGACGTGCGGGCCGGGGACGTACGGCTGGCGCTGAACGACGACGAGGGCGCGGACCCGGAGTCGTACGCGATGACCGTGCGTGGGGGGAGGGTCAACATCAGTGGGCCCTCGGACGCGGGGGTCTTCTACGGGACGCGGACGCTCAAGCAGGAAGTGCACGGGGGCGGTACGGCGCCGGAGGGTGTCGTGCACGACCAACCGGCCAAGCCGCGGCGCGGGTTCATGCTGGACATCGCGCGCAAGCCGTTCACCGCGGGCTGGATCGAGGACCGGGTACGGGAGTTGGGCGATCTCAAGTTCAATGAGCTGGGGCTGCACTTCTCCGACGACCAGGGTTTCCGTATCCAGTCGACCAGCCATCCCGAGGTCGTGTCGAAGGACCACCTGACCAAGGCGCAGGTGAAGGAGATCGTCGACCTCGCGGCCAGTCGGCACATCACCGTCGTGCCCGAGATCGACTCGCCGGGGCACCTGGGCGCGGTGCTCGCCGCCCATCCGGATCTGCAGCTGCGGAACGTGTCGGGCGTCGCCACGCGCGGCGCCATCGACATCTCCAAGGACGCGTCCGCCGCGATCGTCGACGAACTCCTCGACGAGTACGCCGGGTTGTTCCCCGGCGACCAGTGGCACCTCGGGGGTGACGAGTACCAGGCGCTGACCGTCGCCAACCCCCAGGCGTCCTTCCCGCAGTTGGCCGCCGAGGCGACGAAGGCCTACGGCTCCGGCGGGACTGTCGCCGACCTCACCACCGGCTGGCTCAACGACCGCGCCGACACGGTCCGCAACCATGACCGGACGATGCGGGTGTGGAACGACGGCTTCTTCGCGGGTACGTCCGTGCAGGCCGCCAAGGATCTCCAAGTCGCGTACTGGACGGGCAAGGAGATCGGTGCCCGGCAGCCCGTCGCCTATCTGAGCGCGGGGCGCAAAGTCCTCAACTACAACGACGAGTACCTGTATTACGTCCTCGGGGAGCCGCAGACCTTCGTCTATCCGACGGGGCAGCGGATCTACGAGCAGTGGACGCCTCGGGTGCTGCGGGGGACGCAGGCGGTCTCCGCGAAGTACGACGGCCAGATCCTCGGCGGGTCGTTCGCGGTGTGGTGCGACCTCGCCAACTCCCAGACGCAGAACCAGGTCGCGGCGGGTATTCGGATGCCGCTGCGGGCCACGGTCCAGAAGTTGTGGGATCCGGGGGCGCCGGCGCTGACCTGGGCGCAGTTCAAGTCCCTTGCGGACAAGGTGGGTTGAGCGGGGCGGTCGGCGTGGCTGGACGAGCGGGGGCTGGGCATGAAGCCCTCGTGGGCGGTCGGCGGGTGGTTCGTCCCGTTCGTGAACCTCTGGTATCCGCGCCGGATCACCGGGTGGGCTCCGCGCAGTCCGGGGACGCCGACACGGCGGACGGGATCCACGCCGGCGCCTACGCGATGATGATCTCCGACGCCCTCGACATCGCCGCCGCCGCGCTCGCGATCCTCGTCGTCCTGCGACTGACCCGGATGCAGCACGAGAAGGCCCTGGCGGGGCCGGGCGCTCCGGTCGCGGTCTGACCGTCCCCGCCGAAGATCACGATCCGTTGGCCGAAAACCTCTTCTTCCGCTTTCTCGACCTGCTCGGCGTCGTCCCGTGTGACACTCCCGGGGTGCAGCACGCAGTCAGGGGAAACGCGGGCTCCGTAGGAGAGGGGTCCCGCCGAGGGAGGTCTGGATGAGTCTGCTGGAACTGATCGCGCAGGCCGATGAGCGCGCACTGACCGCCGGTGGACTGGCTTGTTTGGATCGGTGCGTGCCGCTGCTGGGCGGCGACGACGAGGTGCTGCGGCCCCTGTGGACCAGCCTCGCGGGCGGTGCCGTGGGGGAGGAGTGGGGCGAGCGTCTGGAGCAGGTGCGCGCCAAACTCCCCGCGCTCTTCGAGGAACCCGGTGAGGACTGGGCCGTGCAACTCGCCCGGGAGATGCTCGCCACCGCACCTGCCGTTCTCGCCGGCACTCCGGTACGGGAGTGGGCCGACGCCTGCTCGGTCGCCTCGCTGCGGATCCACCGGCTGCTTGAGGTCATGGCCCCGGCCGACGGTGCCGACGGTGCCGACGACATCGGCTCCCGCCGTGAGGGCCGTACGGACGGCATGTCGCCCCTCGTCGCCGGCGAGCTGCGGCGCCAGATCGCTGTCCTCGAACTCCTCGCCGGAACGGGAACCGGAGCCGGAGCCGGAACTGGCGTCGGCGGACTGCGCCAGGTGCTCGCGGTGTCGACGGAGGGGCGTCGGGTGCTGCGCGCGGTGGTCTCGCGCCGGGCGCGCGGGCGGAGTTGAGCGGAGGCTGAGCGCTCGGACAGGCCCTGGGTCTGTGACCGTCGTGCGGTGGGGGTGGGGCGGTTCTGCGTCGGTCCGGGGAAATGCCCGGATCGGGGTGCCGGGATGGCCCGCGACTACGGTTTTCTCGGTGCGATGACAGACGTGATGACAGCGCGGGGGGCCCGGCCCAGGGCCGCCGCGCAGCCCGTGCGGTGGGCCGCGGACGCCGTGGCGATGATGCGCGAGGGGGCCCGGGTGCGGCTCGACTACTCGGCGCAGAGCCTGTGGCGGGTCGACCGGATGATCGAGGAGATACGGCGGGAGGGTGCGCCGTACGCCGCCGTGGAGAGCGAGTTGCGCGGGTTCGGGGCGTACGCCGGTGAGGTGATCGCGTGGCACACCGGTGCCGAGTGGTGGGCGACCGGTGGTGAGCACTGGGTGCGTACTCCGGAGGGGCGCCTGTGGGACCCCATCGACGAGGCGCGGCGGTGTTTCGGTGGGCACGGGTCGCTGCGGCTGTTGTGCCGGGACGCGGTGAACGGCCCAGGCCGGTAACGGAGTTCGGTGGTGCGGAGGGCGACGGTGCGAGGGTCGGCAAAATCGCCGTAATAAGAGACGGCGGCGTTCCCAAAGGGTGGCGTGCGGGAGGACGATGAGGGCGACCGCCGGACCCGGGGAGGATCCATGGCCGACAACCGCCGTTGGTGGGCGCTCGTCGTCATCGCGCTCGCGCAGTTGATGGTCGTCCTCGACATGACCATCGTCAACATCGCCCTGCCGTCCGCCCAGACCGACCTCGGTATGTCGGACGGGAACCGGCAGTGGGTCATCACCGCCTACACGCTGGCCTTCGGCGGACTGCTGCTGCTCGGGGGCCGGATCGCCGACCTCGCCGGGCGCAAGAACACGTTCATGATCGGGCTGATCGGCTTCGCCGCCGCGTCCGCGCTCGGCGGTGCCGCCGCCAACCAGGGCATGCTGTTCGGCGCCCGAGCGCTGCAAGGAGTCTTCGCCGCGCTACTGGCCCCCTCCGCGTTGTCGCTGCTCACGACGACGTTCACCGACCCCAAGGACCGCAGCAAGGCCTTCGGTGTGTTCGGCGCGATTGTCGGCGCGGGCGCGGCAGTTGGGCTGTTGGCGGGCGGGTTCCTCACGCAGTACCTGGACTGGCGTTGGTGCCTCTACGTCAACGTGCCCATCGCGCTGGTCGCGTTCGCCGGTGCCTGGGTTCTGCTCAGCGACAGCTCCCGGCACCCGGACGCCCACCTCGACATCCCCGGCGCACTGCTCGGCTCCCTCGGCATGCTCTCGCTGGTGTACGGCTTCTCCGAGGCGGAGTCGAGGAGTTGGGGCGACGGCCTGGTGCTGACGCTGCTCGCCGCCGGGGTCGTGCTGCTCGGCGCCTTCGGGTTCTGGCAGACCAGGGCACGGGTTCCGCTGCTGCCGATGACGGTGGTGAAGGACCGTCAACGGGTTGGGGCGTTCCTGACCACGCTGCTCACCACCATCGGCATGTTCGGCGTATTTCTTTTCCTCACCTACTACATGCAGCGCGTCCTCGGTTATTCGCCGGTCAAGACGGGCGTCGCCTATCTCCCCATCACCGTCGGCATGATCACCGGCTCCACGCAGGTCGCGGCCCGGCTGCTGCACCGGGTCCCGCCGCGCACCCTGATGGTCCCGGGACTGCTGATGGCGGCGGGCGCGCTCGCGCTGATCGCCCAGGTCGGGGTGGAGCCCGCGTACGCCACGTACATCCTGCCCGGCATGCTGATGCTCGGCCTCGGCATGGGTACGGCGATGATGACCTCGGTGTCCCTCGCCACCGGAGGCGTCGCACCGCGCGACTCCGGCGCGGCCTCCGCGACCTTCAACACGGCCCAGCAGGTGGGCGGTTCGATCGGTACGGCCCTGCTGAACACGATCGCCGCCACGGTCACCGCGCGCTACGCCACCGCCCACGCAGGACCCGGCGTGAACGGGAAACTGCTGGAGGCGAAGGCCGCGGTGCACGGCTTCAACGTTGCCACCTGGTGGGCGATGGCCTCCATCCTGCTGGCCGCGCTCATCGCCGGCGTCCTGGTCAACACGGACCGGGTGCCCACTCCGCAGATCACGGAGGAGCGGGCACCCGAGCCGGTCGTTGATTCGACGATATGAGGGGATGTGAACGGCCTCTGGGCAGTGACTACTTGAGGTAGACCAGCCCGTCCGTCGTGATCGTCGGGCGGCCCGACGTGCCGACCACCACGATCTTCACCGTGTGCTTGGCGCTGCTCGACCAGGTCCTGGTCCAGATCGCCTGGCGGTACTGGGTGGTCGACGACTTCAGGTCGACGGTCGCGACCTTGACCCCGTCGACGTAGACGTACGCCTGCCCGGAGGTCGTGGCCCGGGAGACGACCCACGAGGCGGAGCGGCCGGTGAACGTCCAGCTGAGGCTCGCGCCCTTCGAGGCGCTGGAGTACGACGTGCCGCCGAGGTAGTTCGTGGAGGAACGGGCCGTCCACGTACCGGACTTGGTGGCCGAGGTCTCCTGCAGGATCACCGGGGTGAAGGCGGCGGAGGACGTGCGGGTGTTGCCCGCGTAGTCGTCCGCCTTCATCGACCAGGTAGTGGCGGAACCGGACTTGGCGGTACGGCTTGAGCTGGTCGTGGTCGGGCCGAAGGCGGCCGTCGTCGGGGTCAGCAGGCTCACGGACTTCAGGGCCTGGGTGTCGGCCGCCTTCCAGCCGAGGGTGACCGGGACGGCGGCCGTGGTGACGGTTCCGGTGCGCAGGGAGAGCTTCGGCGCGGTGGTGAAGGTCGGTGCCGTCGTGTCCGTCACGACCGTCAGCGCGGCCGTCGTGGTCGTCTTGCCGGACTGGTGCACGGCCCGTACGGCGACGGTGTGGCTGCCCGCGGCGAGGGTGGCGCCGACCGAGGTGGCCGTACCGGAGGCGGTGGCGACCGTCTTGCCGTCGACCAGCAGCTCGAACTTCGAGATCAGCGAGCCCGGGGTGGTGGTCGTCCAGTGGGCGGTGACGGCACCCTTGGTGTAGTACGTCGAGCCGGACAGGCCCGTGCCGGACAGCGAGGTGAGCTTCAGGCCCTGCACCGGGCCTGACGCCCAGGCGCGGATGGTCGGCAGCTGGGGGTAGAGCGAGTTGCCGGGGCACTGGGTGTTGTAGCCGTCGCGGTGGCCGGAGATCCGGTTGAAGGTATACGTGCTGCCGGCGGTGAAACTCGTGCCGAAGAAGTTCGTCTGGGTCGCGCCCGCGGTGAGCTCGACCGTGCCGGCCGGGTCGGCGCCGTACTGGCCGAGCTTCCAGGCCGCGATACGGGCGACCGAGGCCAGGGCCGCGTCGGTGGCGCCGATGGAGGTGTAGTCACCGAGCACCGCGATGCCCGCGGACTCCCGGTTCCAGCCGTAGGTGTGCGCGCCGAGCACCGGCAGGTCGACGCCGCCCTTGCGGCCCTCGAAGATCGTGCCGCACTTGTCCACGAGGAAGTTGTAGCCGATGTCCTTCCAGCCGCTGACCTGCACGTGGTACGCGTAGATGCCCCGGACGATGGACGCCGAGTCGGCGCAGGAGTAGTCGTTGGCGCCGTCCGTGTGGTGCACGAAGACGGCCTTCACGTCGGCGTTGTACTCCGGCGCGTCGGGACTGATCGACTCGTCGGCGCCCCAGCCGGCGCGCGAGACGATCGGCGGCTCCGGCACGGTGGACGGCGGGGCGGAGGGGGTGGTGGCCGATGCGGTCGGGCTTGCCGTTGCCGTCGGCGTCTGCGATGCGGAGGCCGAGGCGGACGCGGAGTCCGACGGTGAGGTGGAGTCCGAGGGGGAAGCGGATGCCGAGTCCGACGGCGACGCGCTGTCCGTGGGTGTCGCCGATGCCGAGTCGGTGGGCGACGCCGAGTCCGTGGCGTCGGCGACGAAAGCCGCCGGCTCGGTCCCGGTGGCCTTGGTCTCGGCGGCGGTCGCCACGCCCGGGTCGACCAGGTTGACCTCAAGTCCCTTGGGCAGACCGGACGTTGTCGTGCCGTCCTTGGCCACGACCTGGACCTGGACGCCGTCCGACGGGCCGACGTACAGCGGCTCGGAGGCGCTCCGCGTGCCACGGTCGGCGCCCTCGGCCGGATCCTGGTCCAGCTCCAGGTCCTGCCAGCCGCTCCACTCGCCGCTCTCGCTGTCGCGGGTGCGTACCTGCGCGGTGCCGTCGATCTTCTTCGCGGCCCCCGTCCAGGAGACGCCGAGGAGAGAGAACCGCCCGGTGCCCGTGCGCGGCAGCTCCCGGCGCGCGCCGCCGGTGCCCTTCAGCGTGAGGTCGTAGACCTTCACGGGCCGCTTGGCCCGGACCCCGGCACCGCCGTCGGCGGACGGACCGGCCAGGGCGTACGTGGCGAAGCCCCCACCGCCCAGGACCACCGCGCCGAGCGTCAGCCAGGTTCTGCTCCGCAAGCTCAGTGGTCTGTACGCATGCGTCGTCGTACGGCGACTCAAAATGTCCCACCCCTAAGAAACGTCAACGATCGCCTCACCTGTCACACAGGTGGCATTTAGAGAAGCGCTGAACGGTGGCCGAATGTCACTGCCGGGGGGTGCCGGGGGGTTTGGGGTCCGTGGGGCGGGCGGGGACGGGCGGCACTGTGACATTTCTGTGGGGCCCGGCGCTGATGGCCATGGGGGTGCGGGGGACCGCCGCGCCCGGTGCGGATGTGGATTCTTCGGATTCTTCGCGACGCGACTCGGTACGGACGAGGACAGTCCTTGGGTCAGACAGGCGAGCCCCGCCGCGGGCACGCGCACGACGGGGAACTGGGTGCGGCCGTCGCGCGGGCCCAGGAGGGCGACGACGGCGCTTTCGCGGTCGCGTACCGGATCGTGCAGCCCGGCCTGCTCGGCTACCTGCGCGGGCTGGTCGGCGACGAGGCCGAGGACGTGGCGTCCGACGCCTGGCTGGAGATCGCCCGCGACCTGGGCCGCTTCCGCGGCGACGGGGCGGGCTTCCGCGGCTGGACGGCGACCATCGCCCGGCACCGCGCACTCGACCACCTGCGAAGACAGAGAGTGCGCCCCCGGCCCGCGACGCTCGAACAGGACGTACTCGAACTCCCCGGCCCGCACAGCACCCACGACCAGGCACTGGAGTCCCTCTCCACCGAGTACGCCCTCGACCTGGTCCGCGGCCTGCCGCGCGAACAGGCCGAGGCCGTCCTGCTACGCGTGGTGGTGGGCCTGGACGGCCCCGCCGCCGCCCGAGTGCTCGGCAAACGCCCCGGCGCGGTACGCACGGCCGCCTACCGGGGGTTGAAGCGGCTGGCCCGCGAACTGGACGTGGCGGAACGGGACGGAGACGAACATGGCTGACCACGACACGGGCCTCCCGGCCCTGCTGGGCGCGGCCCTGCGCGAGGGAGTCGTGGACGCCGAGGCGGAACGACGAGCGGTGGCGGCGTTCCGGGCGGCATGGGACTCCGGCACCTATGAGACGTGCACTCGGCGCGAGGACGACTGGCGCCCCGGGGGCAGCGCCCCGTAGAGGGCACGCAGGAACCGCTCATCCGGTGGGGCACGGGCACGTCCTCGACGACCTCCGGAGGGCGCCTGCCGAGGGCTGGACGGGTCAGGTCCGCAACGTCGTCGACGGAAGCTGACCGTAGCGGCGCCGGTAGTCACGGGCGAAACGGCCCAGGTGGCCGAATCCCCACCGAGAGGCGATCTGTGCCACGTTCGTCCCGCTGTGCGGGTCGGCCCGCGCGAGCTCCTCGTGCGCGCGTGCCATCCGTACACCGCGCACGAACTCCATCGGCGTCATGTCCAGGTGCTTGCGGAATCCCTCCTGCAGGGCGCGGGGACTCGAAGAGGCGGCCGCGGCCAGCACGGCGACGGAGAGGTCGGCCTCGGGTTCGTGCTCCACGAGTTCCATCGCCCTGCGCAGTCCCCGCGGCAGGACGCTGCCGGGCCGGCCTCCCTCGTCGGCGTCGACCACGGGGTAGGTGTCCACGAGGGCCGAGGCGAGCATCCTGGTGAGCTGCGACGTCAGCAGCGGGGAGCGCGTGAACCGGCCGCCCTCGATCGCCTCCTGCCGGGCCAACGCGACCAGGGCCCGCCAGCTGCGGGACGCTCCTGGCGTCGTCGGTCCACCCAGCCCGAACCGCACGGCACCACCGGACGACACCCCGGCCGTGTCCCCGGCTTCCCGCACCAGGTGCTGGGGCACCCTGATGGTCTGCAACAGGCAGCCGGCCTCCCAGCTCAGGGAGAACGGGCGATACGAGTCGATGGCCACCGAGTCGCCGACGGTGAGCGTCCGCTCCGTCCGGCCCGACCTGATCGTCAGGGCGCCGCGCAGGGGTGCCGAGACGAGGACCCAGCTGCCGAGAGGCGTGGGTTCGATGTCGACGGCGGCCCCGTAGGACAGCTGGTGTACGGCGACCTCGCCGAGGACGGCCTCCGTCTGTACGACGTGAAGATCCATCGGCCGCCGCGCCACGGTGATCTCGTGCGGGCAGTAACTCACCGCGACCCGGGTCCGCGCCTCATACAGGTCCCGGGTGTCAAGCAGCGTCGGGATCGTCCGCATCTCTTCCGCCTGTCTCCCCCACGCGAGTATGGATTCCACGTGCACTGCGCGCTATCCGGATCGGCGCCGCGCCCGACGGATAGCAGGCCCGCATCCCGAGTCATAGCTTTCTCGTCTCCCCTCGCGCACGAAGACAAGGAACGCTCATGACCACCTTCGTCCTGGTCCATGGCTCGTGGCACGACGGCGCACTCTGGAAGCCGGTGATCGACAGACTTCAGGAGCTGGGCCACACCGCGTACGGCCCGACGGTCGCAGGGCACGGCAAAGGGGTCGACAGGGCCGTGGACCACGACGACTGCGTGGCCTCGGTCGTCGACTTCGTCAGGAACGCGAACCTCAGCGACATCATCCTGCTCGGCCACTCCTTCGGAGGGACCGTGATCGCCCGCGTCGCGGAGGAGATCCCCGAGCTCATCAGCAGACTGATCTTCTGGAACGCGTTCGTGCCCCAGCCGGGCAACAGCCTGCTGGACGAGGTCCCCCCGCACTACCGCACCCTGTTCGAGGAACTGGCGGCCGGCTCCGGGGACAACAGCGTGATGCTGCCCTTCGCGATCTGGCGGGAAGCGTTCATCCAGGACGTCGACCTCGACACGGCGGAGCGAACCTACGAGCAGCTGTCGCCCGAGCCCTTCCAGCCCTTCGTCGACAAGCTCGACCTGACCCGCTTCTACACCCTTCGGACACCCAGGTCGTACCTCAACGGAACCGAGGACATCGCCCTCCCGCCCGGAGAGTGGGGATGGCATCCGCGCATGTCCAGCCGCCTCGGCCTGTACCGGTTTGTCCAGATGCCGGGAAGTCACGAGGTCATGCTCAGCAATCCGGTACTCCTCGCCGAGAAGATCGTCGAGGCCGGCCGACCCTGAAGCCACGGCAACGGCCGGGGCCGCCACTTCGGCCCTGGTCTGGATTTTTCTGACTGTTCCTGGCCGCTACTGGTCACGCATTGGTCATGCGGCTAGCCGTCGGGTGTCGAGGCTCGGGGGTAATTCCAGTATGACGATTCCCGTCGAAGTACACTTAGACGTATTCCGTCGCAGTCGATGTTGTGGGTGAGCGCGTGAAAGAGAGCCTGCCGGCCAAGCCGGACGACGTGGTCGACCGGGACCGGGAGTGGGATCTGCTCGCGGAGTTCCTGACTGATCCGGATCCGGCGATGCGGCTCGGCATCGTGTCGGGGCGGCGGCGGCATGGGAAGTCGTACCTTCTGCAGGCGCTGTCCGAGCAGGTCGGCGGCCTGTACGTCACAGCGGTCCGGGAGGAGGGGCGGCTGCCCGCGATCCAGCGGTTCAGTGACGCGGTCGCCGCCCACGCCGGTCTGCGGCCGGGGAGCCTCCGTCTCACCGACTGGCGTGACGTCCTGTCCAACGCCCTTGAGGTGACCGCCCGTTCGTCGCACCCGCTCCTGGTGATTGACGAGTTGCCGTACTTGCTCCAGCACTCGCCTGAAATCCCGGGGCTGCTGCAACAGCTCTACGACGAACGCCAGCGCGGCGCACGGCCCGGTGCCGGGCCGGGTCCGCGGCTGATCCTGTGCGGCTCCGCGATGAGTGTCATGCACGAACTGCTCTCGGGGACCAAGCCGCTGCGCGGGCGTGCCGTGGTCGATCTACGGCTGGGTCCCTTCGACTACCGCGACAGCCGGGCCTTCTGGCAGATCGCCGACCCGCTGACCGCGCTGAAGGTGCACGCGGTCCTGGGCGGGGCCCCCGGTTACCGGCCGGTGGCTGCCCGGCCGCATCCGGACGACGGCTTCGACACCTGGCTCACCCGGACGTTGCTGGACCCGGGACGGGCGGTGTACTCGCGTATCG
Source organism: Streptomyces sp. NPDC050508 (assembly GCF_040655155.1). Lineage (NCBI taxonomy): Bacteria > Bacillati > Actinomycetota > Actinomycetes > Kitasatosporales > Streptomycetaceae > Streptomyces > Streptomyces sp. NPDC050508. The sequence goes on along the minus strand of NZ_JBFAJJ010000017.1, from coordinate 162,170 downwards.
AGACCGAGTACCTGCTGCGTGAGGACCCGAGGATCACCCAGCACACGCTCTACTACGACATCCTCACCGCGATCGCGAATGGCGCCACTACCCCCAGCAAGATCGGTGCCGCCCTGGAACGCCCGCGCAACGCCGTCGCTCACCCGCTCGGAGTGCTGGAATCCACCGGATATATCCAGCGGGAACAGGACATCCTCCGCTCCAGGCACCCCGTCATCACGCTTGCCGACCCGGTCATCCGCTTCAACCAGCTCATCACCCTCCCGCAGGCCGCCGCCGTGGAGCAGGGCTTCGCCGAGCAGGTGTGGCAGCAGGCTGCCCCGACCTTCAACTCCAAGATCCTAGGACCGCACTTCGAAGACCTGGCCCGCGACTTCACCCGTCGTTACGCCCACACCCTGTTGCCCGCTGGACTGCCCGGCCCGGTCGGCACCACCGAGGTCGCCGACCAGGCTGCCCGGACGAAGCACGAGGTCGACGTCATCGCGCTGGCCGCCGGCGAGCGTCCGCAGGCTCCCCGCGCGAGGATCGCCCTGTTGGGAGAGGCCAAGGCGACCGCCGCACGTCGTGGGACGGGTGACCTGGAGCGCCTGGAACGCATCCGTGCCCTGCTCGCGGATCAGGGGTACGACACCGCTGCCACCACTCTGGCCCTGTACTCACTGCACGGCTTCTACCCCGACATGGTCGACCTGGCCGACCGTCGTGACGATCTCCTCCTGGTCGATCTGGCTACCCTCTACGGCGGCTGACGCCAAGAGCGGGAGGTCTTCGAACCAGGCGCGGGGGAGGAGTGTGGCAGGCGGCAGCCGCATTTGGACCAGACCGGGATGGCGGGTTCGACGTCGGCGAGGACCCGCGCTCGCGAACAGTGCAGCTCGAAGCGTCACATGTCCTCCTGCAGCAGCATGATGCCTGCGAAGCGGAGAACATACGGCGGAGTCGAGCCGAGACGGATGTTGCCGAGGGGCGGGATCGACATGGCGGGTGCGGTCAGCCGCCCGAGCCCTGTGTGGCGGAGGAATCCGCCACCGAGGGCCTTCTCGTTGCGGGACAGCTCCACAGTGTATTCGGCCGACGTCAACCGTGATCCCCCGATCGTCGACGGGATCAGTATGCCCAGGACCCTGAATCGGCAAGCACAGCTCGGCGGTTGACGGGAATCGAGAAGGTGCCCCGGTCTCCAGGACGCCCGCCCTGAACCGCTCGCCACGGTTGACCGACGTGAGCGCGTCCTCGTAGACCGTCGCACGCCGTTCCCAAATCCGGTTCTCGCGTTCACGCGCCACGGTGGCGCCGACGAGGGTGGCCTCCACCGTGGTCAGATGCGTGTCCGTCATCATGGCAGCCCGATGCGGCCACGCTCCTCAGGAATGGACCTCCACGCGGACCGGTGCGGCGTCCGGCAGATCCAGGTCGACGACTGGCGGCGCGGCAAGGTCATCCATCGGGAAAGCCACGGCAACGGCCGGGGCCGCCACCCCCCACAGGAGAGGCCCCGGCCGTCGCGCGGCACGGGCCGCGCGGCGGCCCGTACTCTCTACAGCGCCATGAGTGCGTTTTCTGTCACACCGCACCCCGAACCAAGTAGTTGCAGCTTGTACGGACATGGACGAGGAACAGTTTCAGGTCGTAACGTGCCTTTCGCGCCGGAGTGCGGCCGCGACCGACAAATTCGAGGGACCACGTGCTGGGGGACGACGCGGAGCTGACCGCCGCGGTGCTTGCGGCACAGGACGGGGACGAGACCGCGTTCCGGACTGTGTACCGCACGGTGCACCCACGGTTGCTCGGATACGTACGGACGCTGGTCGGCGAACCGGACGCCGAGGACGTCGCGTCCGAGGCCTGGCTGCAGATCGCCCGTGACCTGGACCGGTTCAGCGGGGACGCGGACCGGTTCCGGGGCTGGGCGGCCCGGATCGCCCGCAACCGTGCCCTGGACCACATACGGATGCGTGGGCGCCGCCCCGCGACAGTCGCCGACGAGACCGAACTCACCGGCCGCGCCGCCGACTCCGACACCGCCGGCGAGGCCATCGAGGCCCTGGCCACCGACAGCACCCTCTCCCTCATCGCCCAGCTGCCGCAGGACCAGGCCGAGGCCGTCGTCCTGCGGGTGGTCATGGGACTCGACGCCAAGACCGCCGCGGAGACCCTCGGCAAGCGGCCCGGCGCCGTCCGCACGGCCGCGCACCGCGGGCTGAAACGGCTGGCGGAGCTGCTCGGCGGCGACCCGGAGTCGGCCGCGGCCCTCGACGCCCTGCCACCCCAGCGAAAGCCGCGCGACCGCACGGTGACGTCCGCCACAGTGACGCATACGCGCGCGCGGACGCAGAAGGACATGTGATGGCCGACGAGCAGTACAGATGGCTGGACCGCGAAACCGCCGAGCTCCTGCTGCGCGGTGAGTCCCTCGAAGCCGTCGATCCGGCCGCCCGCGACCAGGCCGAGCGGCTCGCCAAGACCCTCGGTGCGCTGTCCGTGGAGCACTCGCTGGGGAAGGCCGAACTCCCGGGCGAGGAAGCCGCGTTGGCGGCCTTCCGGGCGGTGCGTACCGGCAACGATGTCGAGCGGGCCGCCCTCGGCCGGCGCGGTCGTGCCCAGTCCTCCGACGCCGGGCTCGTCCGGCTCGGTCGGCCCGCCTCGACCGTTCCGGGTCCTCGCTGGGGAAGACGCGTGCAGGTCGGGCTGACCGCCGCGGTCGCCGTCGGGATGCTCGGCGGGGTCGCGGTCGCGGCGGCCACCGGAGTCCTCCCGACGCCGTTCCACGACGACCCGGCGCCCGCCGCCTCGATCTCCGCCGCCGTGACGCCCCCCGACCGCACCCTCGTCTCGCCCCCGCCGAGCGGCACCGGCGGCTCGGGTACGCCCACGACGGGCGGCGGTTCCGGCGACTCCTCCGGTGAGGCCGCCGGGAGCGGCACGAACCCCACGCCGTCCGCCGGTTCCGGTGACGACAAGTCCTTCGGCTCCGGCAGCTGGTGGAAGGGCGTCACCTCGTCCTGCCGTGCCGTGCGCGACGGCAAGTCCCTGGCCCCCGGCCGCAAGCGCATCCTGGTGGGCGCGGCGGGCGGTACGTCCCACGTGTGGACGTACTGCAAGGGCCTCCTCCAGAGCGCCGGCACCGGCACGGACGACAAGGGCACCGACGGCAACAGCGACGGCAAGAACGGCATCGGTCAGGGCGACAACCAGAACGATCAGGGCGGTCAGGGCGACCAGAGCGGCGGCCAGGACGGTGACGGCCAGGGTCAGATAGCCCCGATCGCCCCGGGCAGTGGCAGCGGTAGCGGCGGCAGTGGTGGTAGCGGCGGCGGCAACAAGGGCAACGGTGTGGTCGCGACCCCGGAGCCCTCGGCCTTCGCCCCGCTGGTCCGGAAGACGCCGTCCACCACCCGGACGCCGGCGCCGAGTCCGACGTACAGCGCGCTCTGACCTGCGCTTCCGTAACTCGTGGAACTTTTTTCGCGCGGGGTGTGACGTTTCTGGCCGTCGTGGCGCAGTACTGAGTGAGCCGACTGGTCATCGGCCGTCGCACAGAGCCGGGGTTCCCCCCGTACCTACGGCTCGTGCACTCGGCGCGGGCGGGACACGTTCCCCCGGTCCCGTCCGCGCCCCGCACGTTTTCCGCCCCGCGGGTGTCACCGGTGGACGACGACCTTGTCGCCGGTCCGCACCTGGGCGAACAGCTCCGCGATGGCCGCCTCGTCCCGCACGTTGACGCAACCGTGCGAGCCGCCCGCGTAACCCCGCATCGAGAAGTCGTACGAGAAATGCACCGCCTGGCCGCCGCTGAAGAACATCGCGTACGGCATGGGGGAGTGGTAGAGCGTGGACACCCAGTTCCGGGCCTTCCAGTAGACGTGGAACACACCGTCCCGGGTCGGGGTGTACTGCGCGCCGAACCGCACCGACATCGTCGACACCGTCCGCCCGTCGATCATCCAGCGCAGGGTCCGCGTCGTCTTGTCGATGCACAGCACCCGGCCGGTGAGGCAGCGCGGGTCGGGCGCGCCGGCCGGCTGGCCGCCCATCAGGTACAGGTCCCACTTGCCGGGCTTGTGCGTCATCTTCAGCAGCCGCTGCCAGGTGACGGTGTCGGTCTCGCCCGTCTTCGGCAGTCCGCGCTTGCCCTGGAAACCGGCGACGGCCTCCTCGGTGAGATCGTCGTAGGTCCCCGTCGGCCCGTCGAAGAGCCAGTCGACCTGCCGCAGCCGCGCCTGCAGCTCGCGTACGTCGCCGCCGCTGTCGCCGCGGGACCACAGGACGTTCGCGGCGGACACGGTGCTCGGGGTGGCGGAGGGTTTGGCGTCACCACCACCACTACTGGTGGTGCTGCTGTCGGGAAGCTGGATGCGCACGGGCAAGTGGTGCTTGCCGTCCGCGTCCGTGCCCTGCACCGTGCAGCCGCACACCGCCAGCAGAGCCGACAGGGCCGCCGCGGCGGCGATCACTCTCCCCATGCCCGTAGTACGCATCGCGGACCCCTGTCGTCTCACCGGCGTCGTACCCCGGAGACGTACCCCCGGATGACGGGTCGCGAACGGCGCGGCATGGTGGTGAACGGAGGTGCCCACCATGGTGCGCGAGTCCGAGTCCGGAACACCGATCGAACCCGTCTACGGTCCCGAGGCCCTCGCCGGCTGGGACCCGGCCGAGAAGCTGGGCGAGCCGGGGAAGTACCCCTTCACCCGCGGGGTGTACCCCTCCATGTACACGGGCCGGCCGTGGACGATGCGCCAGTACGCCGGTTTCGGCACGGCGGTGGAGTCCAACGCCCGCTACCGGCAGCTGATCGCCCACGGCACGACAGGCCTGTCGGTCGCCTTCGACCTGCCCACCCAGATGGGCCACGACTCCGACGCGGTCATCGCGCACGGCGAGGTCGGCAAGGTCGGCGTCGCGATCGACTCGGTGGACGACATGCGGGTGCTGTTCGGCGGGATCCCGCTGGACAAGGTGTCGACGTCGATGACGATCAACGCCCCGGCGGCCCTCCTCCTGCTGATGTACCAGCTGGTCGGCGAGGAACAGGGCGTACCAGCAAGGCAGTTGACGGGCACGATCCAGAACGACGTACTGAAGGAGTACATCGCGCGGGGGACGTACATCTTCCCGCCGAAGCCCTCGCTGCGGCTGACCGCCGACATCTTCAAGTACTGCGGGGCCGAGATCCCGAAGTGGAACACCATCTCGATCTCCGGCTACCACATGGCGGAGGCGGGCGCCTCGCCCGCGCAGGAGATCGCCTTCACCCTCGCCGACGGCATCGAGTACGTCCGTACGGCGGTCGCGGCCGGAATGGACGTCGACGACTTCGCACCCCGGCTGTCGTTCTTCTTCGTGGCGCGTACGACGATCCTCGAAGAGGTCGCCAAGTTCCGTGCGGCGCGCAGGATTTGGGCCCGGGTGATGCGGGAGGAGTTCGGCGCGCGGAACCCGAAATCCCTGATGCTGCGCTTCCACACCCAGACCGCCGGCGTCCAACTCACCGCCCAGCAGCCGGAGGTGAACCTCGTCCGGGTCGCCGTCCAGGGGCTGGCCGCGGTGCTCGGCGGCACGCAGTCCCTGCACACGAACTCCTTCGACGAGGCGATCGCGCTGCCGACGGACAAGAGCGCACGCCTCGCGCTGCGCACACAGCAGGTGCTGGCCTACGAGACGGACGTGACCGCGACCGTGGACCCCTTCGCGGGGTCGTACGTCGTCGAGACGATGACCGACGACGTCGAGCGGGCCGCGGTCGAACTGATGCGGCGGGTCGAGGAGTTGGGCGGCGCGGTCGGTGCCATCGAGCACGGTTTCCAGAAGGGCGAGATCGAGCGCAGCGCCTACCGCATCGCCCAGGAGACGGACTCCGGCGAGCGGGTCGTGGTCGGCGTGAACCGCTTCCGGCTGGACACGGAGGAACCGTACGAGCCCCTCCGCGTCGACCCGGCCATCGAGGCCCGGCAGGCCGAACGCCTCGCGGGTCTCCGCGCCGAACGGGACCGGGCGGCGGTGGACTCCGCGCTGGCCGCGCTGCGGAAGGCGGCGGCGGGCACGGACAACGTGCTGTATCCGATGAAGGACGCGCTGCGTGCCCGGGCGACCGTGGGCGAGGTGTGCGACGCGCTGCGGGAGGTGTGGGGGACGTATGTGCCGACGGACGCCTTCTGAACCGTCCGCCCCCGTACGACACCTTCTGAGCGCCACGGCTCCCGTGCGACACTCGATCCCATGTTCGGTGTCATAGACCTCCCCACCTACCTCGCGGGCCTCGTCCTGATCGTCCTGCTGCCCGGCCCCAACTCGCTGTACGTCCTCTCGGTCGCCGCCCGGCGCGGGACCCGTGCCGGGTACACGGCCGCCGCCGGTGTCTGGTGCGGGGACACCGTGCTGATGACGCTCTCCGCGGCCGGGGTCGCCTCGCTGTTGCAGGCGAACGCCGTGCTGTTCGGGATCGTGAAGTACGCGGGGGCCGGCTATCTGACCTGGCTGGCGTTCGGGATGCTGCGGGCCGCGTGGGCGATGTGGCGGAGCCGGAAGGAGCGGGCGGCCATGGAGCCGGCGCCCGCCGCGGAGGCGGCCGAGGAGCGGCCGTACCGCCGTGCCTTCGTCGTGAGTCTCTTCAACCCGAAGGCGATCCTGTTCTTCGTCGCCTTCTTCGTGCAGTTCGTCGACCCGGGGTACGCCTACCCCGCCCTGTCCTTCGTCGTGCTCGGCGCCTTCGCGCAGCTGGCGAGCTTCCTGTACCTCAGTGCCCTGATCTTCGGCGGGACCCGGCTGGCGACGGCCTTCCGCCGGCGCAGGCGGCTCGCGGCGGGAGCCACCTCGGCGGCGGGGGCGCTGTTCCTGGGCTTCGCGCTGAAGCTGTCACTGGCGAGTTCGGTCTAACCGACGCGGAGGCCGAGGCGGTCCGCGTACTCCGCGAGGCCGTCCTCCGTGTCGCCCGCCCAGCCGACGTAGCCGTCGGGGCGGACCAGGAAGAGGCCGGTGCCGTACGTCTCGGTGGCAGGTCCTTCCACGACGCGCACCGAGTCGCCGACGGCCGCCGGAGACTTCGTGTCCAGGGCCAGCAGTGTCCAGTGCGGTCCGCGGAAGGCGTCGAAGAGGCGTACGCCGTCGAGCGTGCGGTCCGGGGCTCGGTCGCCCGCCCGCAGGGCGTCCTCGGGCAGGCCCGTGCGGGTCTCCACGGTGAGCGTGCGGTCCCGGTGGCCGAGGCCGAGCTGCTGGGTGGCCCTGCCGCGCCGTACCTCGCCGCGGTGGACGCCGGTGGAGATCCCGAGCATGTCGGCGGCGTTGGGCAGCCGCTCCTCCTCGTAGGTGTCGAGCAGGCTCTCGGGAGCGCCCTCGCGCAGCACCGCGCCGAGCTTCCAGCCCAGGTTGTAGGCGTCCTGGACGCTGGTGTTGAGGCCCTGGCCGCCGGCCGGTGAGTGGACGTGGGCCGCGTCCCCGGCGAGGAAGACCCGCCCGGCGCGGAAGCGGTCGGCCAGTGCGGCGCGCGGCCGGAAGTCCGAGGCCCAGCGGAGTTCCGTCACGTCCTCCGGGGCGAGGTGGGTGCGGCCGGCCACGGTCCTGCGGATGCCGTCGAGCGAGAGGTCGACGTCGGTGCCCTCCGGGAACTGGGCGATGACCTGGAAGTCCTCGGTGCCGGCCAGCGGGAAGACGGCGAGGAAGCCGACGTCCCCGTGCGGTGGGAAGACGTGCACGTTGTCGCGGTCCAGGCCGGTGATGCGGACGTCCGCGACCAGCATCGGGTTCGGGTCGACCGTCTCGCCGGTCATGCCGATCCCCAGGGTCCGGCGCACGAGCGAGCGACCGCCGTCGGCGGCCACGACGTACCGGGCGCGGACCGCCGTACCGGAGGCGAACTCGACGGTCACGCCCGCCTCGTCCTGGGTGAAGCCGGTGACCTCACGCCCGAAGTCCACCGTCCCGCCGAGCTCCGTCAGCCGCGCGGACAGGATCTCCTGGGTGCGCCACTGCGGCACCATCCACGGGGTGCCGTACGGGGTGTCGGGGTCCGTCTCGGACGGGTCGAACATCTCGTGCTCGCCGACCTTCCGGCCGTCCTGCCAGACCACCCCGGCCGGGTAGACGCCGCCCTTCGCGAGGATCGCGTCGATCACGCCGAGGTCGTCGAAGACCTCCATCGTGCGCGGCTGGAGTCCCTTGCCGCGCGAGCCGGGGAACAGGGCGTTCGCCTTCTCCACGACCAGCGCGTCCACCCCGCGCCGGGCGAGGTCGATGCCGAGGGCGAGGCCGGTCGGGCCCGCGCCGACGATCAGTACGTCCACGTGTCGCGTCATGATCCCATCTCCTTAACGCTGTTAAGTTGCGATGTCCATGAGGGTGCCCTTAACGCTGTTAAGCTGTCAAGCGTGAGTACGGAACGACGCATCCCCCTCGACCGCAAGCGGGTCGCGGACACCGCCCTGAAGGTGCTGAACGAGGTCGGCCTGGACGGGCTGTCCCTGCGCGCCATCGCAAAGGAGCTGGACGTCAAGGCGCCCGCTCTGTACTGGCACTTCAAGGACAAACAGGCGCTGCTCGACGAGATGGCGACGGAGATGTACCGCCGGATGGTCGCGGACGCCCCGCTCGCGCCCGGGGACACCTGGCAGGAGCTGCTGCTGAAGTCCAACCGGGGCCTGCGCGACGCGCTGCTCGGCTACCGCGACGGCGCCAAGGTCTTCAGCGGCTCACGCTTCACCGGCACCCCGCACGCCGTGGAGATGGAACACACCCTGCGCCTGTTCACGGAGGCCGGCTTCACCCTCGCCCAGGCGGTCCGCGCGACCTCGACGGCGTACCTCTACACGATCGGTTTCGTCAGCGAGGAACAGGGCGTCCAGCCGCTGCCGGACGAACGTCGTGAGGGCTACGACATGGACGAACGCGCCCGCCTGATGGCCGACTTCCCGTTGTCGGCCGCGGCGGGCGCGGAGATTTTCGAGGACTACGGCCGGCACTTCGAAGAAGGGCTCGACCTGGTGATCGCCGGTATCGAGGCCCGGTTCAGGACCGGCTGAGGCCGTTGCGGATCGCGCGCGTGAGGATCGGCGGCAGCACGTCGGCCGCGAGACGGCGGGCGCGGACCGTGCCACGGCGACGGAGCGGGGCCGCGGCCGACACCTGTCCGGGTGCGACCTCTTCCGAGCGGTGCGCGAACCGGGACGGCGGGAACGGCGGGGCCTGCATGCCCTTCTTGGACTTGAGGCGGACGATGCGGTGCCCGGCGGCCTGCTGGATGCTGAGGTGACAGTCCTCGCGCCCCCGCACCATCGCCAGCAGCTCGTCCTGCACGGGCCCGGGGTCGCCCCAGGTGCCGTACAGCTTCTGGGTGCTCAGGCAGATCGGGCGCAGGCCCCTGGTGAGCACCGCCTCCCAGACGGCCACGGACACGCCGGGCGTGTGTTCCGAGCGGAAGTCGTCCAGGACCACGATCCCGCCGGGCAGCAGGGCGTCGTGGGCCGCGCCGATGTCGTCGCGGACGTGCTCGTACAGGTGCGAGGCGTCGATGTGGACGAACCGGCAGCTGGCGGGGGTGACCTCCCCCGGGACGATGCTGCTGGGGCCCTTCAGGACGCGGGGCAGCGTGTCGTGGAAGGCGAGGTAGTTCTCCTCGAAGGTGCGCCGGGTGAGCGAGGCGTACGACTTCGTCGACTCCGCCTGGTTGGCGTCGTCCAGGGCGTCGCCCTCGAACAGGTCGCACACCGTGAACTTCTCGCCGCCCTGGCTGTGCCGGCCGAGGCAGATCGCGCTCTTGCCCATGTACACCCCGACCTCCAGCAGATCGCCCCGCGTTCCCGCCGACTCCTGCCGGTCCAGGAACCACTCGAACAGCACCTGGTCGAGAACGGGGAACCAGCCGGGAACGTCGTCGAGCCGACGGGGCGGTCGTATCGTGCCTGGTACGAGGGTCATCGTGGAGAACACTCCCTGGTACGGACAGGCTCGCCTGCTTGAGCCCGTGCGGGACTCCTCAGCATCTGCCCAACGGCACCCGGCCAAACGGGCCGCGAGGTGAACGAAAAACCAATTCCTGTGAGTCCGTTGTGCGACGGCGAAGAACGCGCGGAGATCTTCGGGGGACCGTCAGCCGCGTGGGGTCGACAGGGCTTTGCGCAGGCGTGGGGTCAGCCGGTTCTCGACGAAGCGGTTCAGCAGCCAGGCCAGGACCAGCATGGTGATGACCGTGAGGACGATGGTCGCGTACGACGGGATGCCCAGGGTCCGGTGGTAGGCCTTGATGACGACCCAGCCGAGGTGTTCGTGGACGAGGTAGAAGGGGTACGTCAGCGCGCCCGCGACCGTCAGCCAGCGCCAGTTCGCCCAGTCCAGCCAGCCGAGGGAGATCGCCGCGACGGCGACGTAGCCGAAGGTGACGACCAGGACGATGCCCCAGGCGGAGCGGTTGGAGAAGGCCGTGTCGTTCGGCGCGTGCCACAGTTTCGCCACCGCGTAGTGCTGGCCGATCAGCCAGCTGACGGCGACGATGCCCCAGGCGTAGACGTCCTTGCGGTCGCGGTGCACGAGGTAGAGGCCGACGCCGCCGATGAAGTACGGCGCGTACTCGGGCATCAGGATGATGTCGAGCAGCGGCGACTTGGCGCCCTGGGTGATCGCCGCGGCGAGCGTCCAGCCGGCGCAGAACATGATCACGCGGCGCCGGTTCGCACCGGGCAGCACGATGCACAGGGCGAAGAGGGCGTAGAAGCGGATCTCCGCCCACAGCGTCCAGCACACGCCCAGCACCCGGTCGACGCCCAACGGCATCTGCAGCATGGTCAGGTTGACCAGCGTGTCGCTCGGCGTGGCCGCCTTGTACGCCACCATCGGCAGGGCGAAGACGGCCGTCACGAGGAGGATCGCCGCCCAGTACGCGGGCAGCAGCCGGGAGGCGCGGGAGGCGAAGAAGGAGCGCAGCGGGCGGCCCCAGCCGCTCATGCAGATGACGAAGCCGCTGATCACGAAGAACACCTGCACGCCGAGGCAGCCGTACGAGAACAGCGAGTGCAGGGTGGGGAACTGGTGCCTCGGCGAGGTGCCCCACGCCTTGGTGACCTCGCCGTCGCGGCCCCCGTAGTGGTAGGCCGCCACCATCAGCGCGGCGAGCAGCCGCAGCCCGTCCAGTGCGCGAAGGCGGGTCTCCCGGCGCTTGGGCGGCTTCGGCGGGTCGGACGGGGGAACCGTGTCGGCGGTCGGCGGGAGGACGGCGCGGATCACGTTGCCCGTCGGGTTTTCCCGAGTGTCCGCGGGCGTGTCGATCACAGGTTTCCCCTCGGTGGGACTTCGCTTGGTCACAGCACACTAGTCCGACATCCGGGCGGGTTTACGCCCCTGACGCGACCCTTCGTCACCCCGTCCCTGGCCGTTCACCCAGGTTTCGCTTTGGCGTTTACAACCTCCGGGGGCCACCGCAACGGCCTCCGTGTAGGGAGCCCGGAAAACAGCGCGGGCCGGCTCCGGAGAGCCGGCCCGTCGGGGGAGTCGGGTGTCAGCGGCTCACGGTCCGCTTCAGCAGGCGGGCCCGCCGGGCGACCCGGCGCACGGTCGCGTTGCGCGGGATGAACGCGAGCTGGGCCGGTACCGCGCCGGGCAGTGCCAGCGAGGTGAGGCGCTTGCGCTTGAAGTAGCGCCAGGTGTGCGAGTCGAGCCGCCGGGTCAGATAGGCCTCGGCGGCCGGGCGCAGCTGCGGGTAGATCTTCGGCTGCATCGCGTAACCGACCGCCTGGACCAGTTCGTTGAGCGCCGTCACGTCCATGCCCGGGCGCTGCTCGGTGACCGCGGCACGGTCCGACAGCTCGGGCAGCAGCGCGTCGACGATCGTCACCGGCACCCGGTTGCTGTTCTCGTACGGCGTCAGCCGGTCCAGCAGCGTGGACGTGCCGACGCGGGCCACCGGGAGGCCGTAGAGTGCGCCGGCGGTGAGCAGGGCCGTGGAGAAGCAGCCGACGACCAGGACGGGGCGCAGCCGCTGGTAGAGGACCTCGGCGAGGACCGGGGTGTCGAGGACCGTGAGGTCGGCGCCGAGCTTCTCGGCCTCCTGCTCCAGCGCGCGCGACCAGCGGGCCGGTGCCGAGGGGTGCGGCTTGAACACCACGCGGGTGTGGCCGAGTTGGACCACGCCCCGCAGCATCCGGACGTGGAGGTCCTCCTCCTCCTCGGCGGTGAGGATGTCGAGCGCGGAGAGGTACTGGCCGAGCAGCAGGGCGGGTTCGTCGGGGAGTGCGGGCAACTCCTCGGCGGTGTCGCCGAGTTCGGACAGCACCTTCACGAAGGCGTCGGTCGGGACGAGCTCCGGCTCGACGCCGAACTCGGTGAGGAGCAGCGGGACCAGGCCCGGCACCAGGTCCAGGTGGAGCAGGCGGTCCACCCGGGTGCCGACCAGCGGGTCGATCTTGTTGCGGGTCGGGCCGTAGCTCATCAGGCCGTCGGCGTAGACGGTGACGGGGGCGCCGGTGAAGATCTGGGAGACGCCGATCGCCGGGTTGACCTGGATCGACTCGACGGCCAGTTCCACGTCGTCGTCGCCGAGGTTCCACAGGAGCCGCAGATGCCGCTCCCACATCGGGACGTCGTCGAGGCGCGGGCCCCAACCGCCGGGGTGGAAGGGGGAGATGGTCTCGTTCCACGACAGCACGTCGTCGAAGCGTTCCCGCAGCCGCTCGAAGCCGGGCGCCTCGTCGAGGCCGGGCGTGGTCTCGGGCGTCGCCGCGTTGTTGCAGACCAGGAGGATGCGCCGGTCCGCCGGGCGGAAGCAGTCGGAGTCGAGGGCGGCGGCGAGCGTGGCGGTGCCGTACAGCGTCGACGCCAGGAAGATCTGGGTGGTCACGCGGCGGCCCCCGCGGCGGCGGGACGGCGGCGCAGTCGGCGCAGCCTCGTCGCGCGCTGGATGTCCATGGAGTCGAGCGCCTCGTCCACCACGTCCTGCGGCATACGCCGCAGCGCGACGGCGCTCATCGACTTCAGTTTTCTCGCCACCGCCGGCTCGAACCTTTCGATGGATCCCAGATGATGGGAAATGATTGCGCAATATGTGCGAACGGCTTTGGGGAGCAGTTTGTCCGCGTCCCGGTCCTGTGCCGTTTCCTCGATGACCTGGTCGAACGCGCGAATGAAATCGAGTTGGCGGACATCCCCGATCTGGGTGAGCGAGGAGGCGACCCCGCGCCGGTAGAAGACGCCGAGCAGGTTCACCGCGGCGAACGATTCCGCCTCCCGGTGCAGTTTCCAGATCCACGGCCGGTCCTCGGCCGTGCGCAGCCCGTCGGTGAAGTGGAGCAGGCCGCGGTCGACCAGCCTGCGGTGGTAGATCCCCGCCCAGGCGTACGCGTAGTCGACGGAGGTGGACCGGTCGGCGGGCAGGATCGCCTCGCGCGGATTCATCACGACCCCGCGCCGACCGTGCGGCACGCGGTTGATGGTGCGGGCCCGCGCGGTGCACTGGACATGGTCCGTGCGCACGAAGTCGCAGCCCAACTCCTCGATGGCGTCCACCAGTTGGGGGAAGTAACCGGGGGCGAGCCAGTCGTCCCCGTCGAGGAACGTCAGATACTCCCCCCGGGCCTTGTCGATCCCGGTGTTGCGCGCGGTCGCCAGTCCTCCGTTCTTCTCGTGTCGGACATGCACCGCGCCTGGCAACTCGCGCTCCGCACGCGCGAGAATGTCGGGTGTCCCGTCGCGCGAGCAGTCGTCGACGAGAATGAATTCGAAGTCCGCGCGCGCGTTCGCCCGCAGGCTCTTGAGCGTGTCGGGCGCGTATTGCTGCACGTTGTAGAACGGCACGATGACGGAGAGCTTGACCACGCAGACGACGTTAGGTGGCCGTCCGCCATCCGTCTTTACCTTCACCTTGATATTGGATGAACGCCACGTGGCGAACCTATGAAGCGGGTAGGTTTTCGCGCCCAGGGCGCCCCGATTCGCCATTCGGAGGCGTGCTGTTAACCGTCTGTTGCCTTCTGGTTGGGCCGAACAACGGAATGGCTTCCTAGCGTCTTCGGTGTGCCAGCAAGTGCAACGCAGACCCTGCGAGTCGCCGTCCTCGCGGATTCCGACACCCGGTGGAAATGGGGTTCGCTCACCGCGAACCGCATCGCTCCGCCGAATTCGGACATCTCTCTGGACGGATACCTCCTGCGGGGTCGTGCCACCCCAACAGCCCGCCAGCTGAAGGAAGTCGGCGTCACCGCGGACTCCCTCCGCGAGGTGACCGCCGTCGAGTTCCTGCGCGCCATGGAGAAGGAGCCGTACGACCTCCTGGTCCTCTCCCTCGTCGGCGGCGGGGTCCAGGCGATGCTGCACGGACTGGCGCGGGCCTGGGACGGACGCACCGAGCGCCCTGTGGTCGTCACCGGCTATGTCGGCGTCGTCTACGAGAAGCTCGCCGACGGCCTGCTGCTGCGGCACGGCGCGGACCTCGTCCTCGCCAACTCCCGCCAGGACGCGGACCGTTTCAAGGCCGTCTACGACGGGGTCGGCGCCGACTCCTCGGCGGTCACCGAGGTCGCCCTGCCGTTCCTCGGCGGAGACACCTACACCGGCGAGCACGACCCGTACACGGTCGTCTTCGCCGTGCAGCCCTCGGTGCCCGACAACCGCCGGGACCGCGACTACCTGCTCAACAGGGCGATCCAGCACGCCCGTTTCCACCCCAACCGCGAGGTCCTCCTCAAGCTGCGCTCCAAGCCCGGCGAACACACCACGCACATCGAGGAGTTGCCCTACCAGAAGCTGGTCCAGGGCAAGGACCTCCCCGCCAACTTCCGCCTGGTGTACGGGCACATGGGCGAAGTGCTCGACCGCACCGACCTCCTGGTGACCATCAGCTCGACGGCCGCCCTGGAGTCCCTGCACCGCAGTATCCCCACCGTCGTGCTGACCGACCTCGGCATCCGCGAAGGGCTCGGCAACCACCACTTCGTGGGCTCCGGGTGCCTCGCCTCCTGGGACCAGCTCGACGCCGGGTACAAGCCGGTGCCGGACGCGGAGTGGGTGGCCCGGCAGGGCGTTGCCGCCGACGGATCGTACGAGACGGCCTTCGACGCGGCCCGCGAGCGCATCGCCAAGCTGCTGGCAGGGGACGGGATGCCGGCCCTCACCCCCTACTACACGCCCGAGACCGCCCCCGGCTATCTGCCCGGCATCCTCGCCCGCCACCACCTCGGCCCGGACGGCACCCCGCTGCCCGGCGCCCCGGCCGCGGACAAGGAGCCCGGTCCCGTCCGGCAGATCGTGCGCCGGGCCGCGCGCGGCGCCTACCGCCACGGAGTGCAGCGCGTGGCGCCCGTCATCCGCCGGATGGGGGAGCTGTGAACGCCAGAGCCGCGAACGCCAAGACTTCCGCTCAAGGAGCACATCCCATGGGAGTAGAGCCCATGTCCAACTCGCAAGCAGGTCAAGGCGCTTCGGTGCGCCGGGTGCTCGCGGTGATCCCCGCGCGCGGCGGCTCCAAGGGCGTCCCCGCCAAGAACCTCGCCCCTGTCGGCGGAGTACCGCTGGTGGCCCGCGCCGTACGTGAGTGCCGCGCCAGCCGGCTGGTCACGGACGTGGTCGTCTCCACCGACGACCAGGCCATCGCCGCCGCCGCCCGCCAGGCCGGCGCCGAGGTCGTGCTGCGGCCCGCCGCCATCGCCGGTGACACCGCGACCTCCGAGGCCGCCGTCCTGCACGCCATGGACGCCCACGAGGCGCTGCACGGCGCGGCCGTCGACGTGGTCCTGCTCGTGCAGTGCACCAGCCCCTTCATCGTCCGCGAGGACGTCGACGGCATCGTCAACGCGATCGTCGCGAACGGCGCCGACACCGCCCACACCGTCGCCCCCTTCCACGGCTTCGTGTGGCGCGACGCCGACGACGAGGCGACGACGGTCGTCGAGCCGACCCGCACGGGTGAGGTCGGGGGCGCCACGAAGGTCGCCAACCCCCCTGTCACCAGCGGCGGTTACGGCGTCAACCACGACAAGTCCTTCCGCCCGCGCCGCCAGGACCGCCCCCAGGACTTCCTGGAGACCGGCGCCGTCTACGGCATGGACGCGGCCGGCTTCCGCAAGGTCGGCCACCGCTTCTTCGGCCGCACGGAACTCGTACGGACCGACCCCGCCCGCGTGTTGGAGATCGACGATCCCCACGAGCTGGCCAGGGCAAGGGCGTTGGCCCCGCTCTTCGACGCGGACCGCCCCGGCTCACTCCCGACCGCCGACGACATCGACGCGGTCGTACTCGACTTCGACGGCACCCAGACCGACGACAGGGTGCTGATCGATTCCGACGGACGCGAGTTCGTCTCCGTGCACCGCGGAGACGGCCTCGGCATCGCGGCCCTGCGCAAGACCGGCCTGAAGATGCTGATCCTGTCCTCGGAGCAGAACCCGGTCGTCGCCGCCCGGGCCCGGAAGCTCCAACTCCCGGTCCTGCACGGCATCGACCGGAAGGACCTCGCACTCAAGCAGTGGTGCGAGGAGCAGGGCATCGCGCCGGAGCGCGTGCTCTACGTCGGCAACGACGTCAACGACCTCCCGTGCTTCGCCCTCGTGGGCTGGCCCGTGGCGGTCGCGAGCGCCCACGACGTCGTACGCGGCGCCGCACGCGCGGTCACCACCGTGCCCGGTGGCGACGGCGCTGTCCGAGAGATCGCCAGCTGGATCCTCGGCCCCTCTCTCGATTCCCTCACCAAGTAAGGAAACCCGCTGTCATGAGCAACAACTCCCGTCTGCGCCAGTTCGGTTCGAAGACCGCAGGCCCCGGCCACCCCGTCTACGTCGTCGGCGAGATCGGCATCAACCACAACGGTGAGCTGGAGAACGCCTTCAAGCTGATCGACGCCGCCGCCGAAGCCGGCTGCGACGCCGTCAAGTTCCAGAAGCGCACCCCGGAGATCTGCACCCCGCGCGACCAGTGGGACATCGAGCGCGACACCCCCTGGGGCCGCATGACCTACATCGACTACCGCCACCGCGTGGAGTTCGGCGAGGACGAGTACCGCCAGATCGACGAGTACGCCAAGTCCAAGAACATCGACTGGTTCGCCTCCCCGTGGGACACCGAGGCCGTCGCCTTCCTGGAGAAGTTCGACGTCCCGGCCCACAAGGTCGCCTCCGCCTCCCTCACGGACGACGAGCTCCTGCGCTCCCTCCGCGCGACCGGCCGTACGGTCATCCTCTCCACCGGCATGTCGACGCCGAAGCAGATCCGCCACGCGGTAGAGGTCCTCGGCTCGGACAACATCCTGATGTGCCACGCCACTTCGACGTACCCGGCGCAGGCCGAGGAGCTCAACCTCCGCGTCATCAACACCCTCCAGGCCGAGTACCCCAACGTCCCGATCGGCTACTCCGGCCACGAGACGGGCCTGCAGACCACCCTCGCCGCGGTCGCGCTCGGTGCCACCTTCGTCGAGCGTCACATCACCCTCGACCGCGCCATGTGGGGCTCGGACCAGGCCGCCTCCGTCGAGCCGCAGGGCCTGACCCGCCTCGTCCGCGACATCCGCACCATCGAGGCCTCCCTCGGCGACGGCGTCAAGAAGGTCTACGACTCGGAGCTCGGCCCGATGAAGAAGCTGCGCCGCGTCAACGGCGTCGTCGCCGAGGCGGAGATCGCCGCGGCAGCGGGCGAGCCGGTCTCGGTCTGAGTCTGAGCCATTAAGAGCCAGCGCCAGCGTCACTTACGGTCACGGGACGGTCGTACGACAATGAGCCCCCACGCCGGCACCGCCGGCCTCACCCCCCACACTCTCGCGTTCGTGGAGAGTCCGGTACAGCTTCTGAACGTGCTGGAGTGGGCGCACCTCCGTGCGCTCCGGGCCGAGGAGGCACCCGGCGGGGGGCTCACCCTCGTGGTCCTGTCACCGACCGACCCGATGACCCGCGGCCAGTTGCGCCGCATGGCCGACCTGGCCCGCGACGAGGGCCACACCGTGCGCTGGGAGGAGGCGCGGGGCGGACCCTCGGCCCCCTTCCAGACCATCGGCGGCCTGACACGACTCCTCCGCCGGGCGGACCGGATCGTCATGGGCGACCCGTTCTCCCGCTACGTACAACTCCTGCTGACCATCACCAAGGCACGTGAGCTGGTCGTGGTCGACGACGGCACGGCGACGATGGAGTTCGTCGCCCAACTCGCCAGCGGGGAACGCCTGGTGCGCTGGCACCGCAAGGGCGGACGCCCCGGACCGCGCGACCTGATCTTCGCTCCGGTGTCGTCCTCGGCCCGCCGCCGCCTCACGCCCAGCGCCCGCCGCAAGGTGGAGATCTTCTCCTCCATGCCGATCGAGACCACCCCCGAGGGCGTCACGATCACGGCGAACGAGTTCGCCTGGACCCGCGCCACCTTCGGCCCGCCCCGTATCACCAAGGGCGCGGACATGGTCGGCACGTCGCTCGTCGAGACGGGCGTGGTGGATGTCGACCGCTACCTGGAGGCGGTGGCCGCACTCGCCAAGACCCACGGCGCGACCCGCTACTTCGCCCACCGCCGCGAAAGCACGGAGAAACTCCACCGGTTGGCGGTTGAGACGGGCCTGGAGATCGTCCGCCCGGACCTCCCACTGGAACTGATCGCCCGCCGGGGTCCCATCGGCCGCACGATCCTCAGCTTCCCGTCAACCGTGGTCCACACCTTGCCGCTGGCCTTGGTGGGCACGGAAGTTCGGGTCGCGGTGTGCGACATCGACCCCGCGTGGCTGACCGAGAATGCCTCGCCCCGGGCGCAGGGGTTCCTGTCGGGGGTCACGGGGACGGCGCGGGACGTGCATCGCTTGTCGGCGGTGACGGCCGCGTAAGGCGTAAGGCGGTCCGGGTGGAGCCAACCACAGGCCGCGCCCGGCGCAGGACGGGTCCCCTGGTTCCAGGTCGAGGCCGATCCTGTGACGGCCGAACGGCCGCTCCCCGTCCAGCCGTTCCTGCGCCATGCCCAGGACGTGACGGCGCGGATCGGCACGGTGCGGCTCGCCGCGGTGCAGGTGCTGCTGCCGGTACAGGGGATCGACCCGGCGGCACGGCCGGCCTACGCCGCCGTACCGTCCCTGCGGACCGTCGAGTGGTTCGGTGAGCGCGACCCGGCGGCCAGGACCCCGGTGGACGTCCGCATCAACAGCGGGCGCGATCCGGTGATCCCGGCCGTCGCGCGTCAACTCGTCCAGGATCTGCGGGACTTGGACCAGGGCGTGTTCACGTGCGGGGACCACGAGGTCACCGTGCGGGGCGACGCCCTTTTGCCGCCGCCGTTCCGCGACAGCTTCTGGACCGGCCCGCCCCTGCACGGCACGACACTGCGCGGTGACCTCACCGAGTGGTCCTGCGACGCGGTCGGCTGGCCGGCCGTGGCCGTCGCCGACTGTGCCGCCCGGCTCGGGGTGAGGTCACCCCTGCTGTTCACCGTCGGCGCTCAGGCGGAACCCGTCGGCTTCTGAGCCAGCGCGAAGGCGCGCCCCCACCTCTGCTGGCCCTGGGGCTCGACGCGGGCCTGGGCGTACAGGCTCAGGCCCGCCTCCGTGAGGGACGTGGCGACCTCGGCCGGGGTGCGGAAGTAGTAGTCGAGCGCGATGTCCAGGCCGTAGCGCTCCGTCATGTGGATGTGCTCGCCCTCCGAGGCCTGGAACGCGAGCAGGACGTAGCCCCCGGGGCGCAGGACCCGGTGGAACTCGGCGAAGACGCCGGGCAGGCGGTCGTCCGGGATGTGGATCGTCGAGTAGAGGGCGATCAACCCGCCGAGGGTCCCGTCCGGTACGTCCAGGGACGTCATCGAGCCCACCTCGAACCGGAGTTGGGGATGCGCCTCGCGGGCCAGCGCCACCATGTGCGGCGAGATGTCGATGCCGAAGGCGGGGAGGCCCAGGGCGTTGAGCCGCGCCGTCACATATCCGGGCCCGCTGCCCACGTCGGCCACCGGTGCCTCGCCCGACGCCGTACGGACGAGCTCGGCGAAGGCGGTCAGCAGGCCCGATTCGACGGGGCCCTCGCCCAGACCGTCGGGGTGTTCGGCGCTGTACGCGGGCGCGATCGTGTCGTAGGAGGAGCGGGTGGACTCTATGAAGTCCGCGGTCAGGGCCGCGTTCGGGTCGGTCACGACGGCGGACCCTACCAAGGGACACGTTGCGTGACCGTGTCCGTGATGCGGACGGGGCGAGCCGTGCTGTGGTGAGGCGTGGTATCCCAGAAGGAACGGGGAGTGTACCCATCCCCGTAAGCAGCTATGCGGCCGACGGTCAGATTTTCTTCGACTAACGGGTTGAACTTTTGTTGATCGAGGGTCAGTTGACCACCCGGGCGCCCTACCCTTCAGAGGGTGAAGCAATTGATGTCACCAGAGTCCGAGGAATCCGAGGCAGAGTCCGAGGCCGAATCCGTCGGGAATGTGCTCCCGGGCACCCTGCCGGAGGCCTTGCGTGCCGAACTCGTCGCGTTCCGGCGTGACTTGCACATGCACCCCGAGCTGGGCAATCAGGAGTTCCGGACCACCGCCGCGATCAAGGAACGGCTGGAAGCCGCCGGTCTCGAACCGCGCGTCCTCGCCATCGGCACCGGCCTCGTCTGTGACATCGGGCCGCGTGACAGCGCCGTACCCATGCTCGCGCTGCGCGCCGACATCGACGCCCTGCCCATCCCGGACACGAAGAGTGAGTGCGCGTACCGCTCCACCGTGCCCGACCGTGCCCACGCCTGCGGCCACGACATCCACACCACCGTCGTGCTGGGCGCCGGTCTCGTGCTCGCCCGGCTGCACGAGCAGGGCCTCCTGCCGCGTGCCGTACGGCTGCTCTTCCAGCCCGCGGAGGAGGTCCTGCCCGGCGGTGCTGCCGACGCCATCGAGTGCGGGGTGCTGGAGGGTGTGGGGCGGATCATCGCCGTGCACTGCGACCCCAAGGTGGACAGCGGGCGGATCGGGCTGCGGGTCGGACCCATCACCTCCGCCTGCGACCGCCTGGAGGTCTCCCTGGACGGACCGGGCGGCCACACGGCCCGGCCGCACCTGACCACCGACCTGGTGACAGCCGCCGCCCGCGTCGCCACCGACGTGCCCGCGATCGTCTCCCGCCGGATGGACGCGCGCAGCGGGGTCTCCGTGACCTGGGGGCGCATCGAGTCCGGCCACGCGCCCAACGTCATCCCGCAGCACGCCGAGCTGTCGGGGACCGTACGGTGTCTCGATCTCGACGCCTGGCGGCAGGCGCCCGACATCGTGCACGCGGCGATCGACGAGGTCGCCGGGCTCCACCGGGCCAAGTCCGCGATCAACTACGTGCGCGGGGTGCCGCCCGTGGTGAACGACGCGCACGTCACCGAGCTGCTGCGGGACGCCATGATCGCCCGCCGCGGCCCGCTCTCCGTCGAGGACACCGAGCAGAGCCTGGGCGGCGAGGACTTCTCCTGGTACCTGGAGCACGTGCCCGGCGCCATGGCCCGGCTGGGCGTGCGGACACCGGGCGAGCGGACCGTACGGGACCTCCACCAGGGCGACTTCGACGCCGACGAGTCCGCGATCACGGCCGGCGTGGAGCTGTTCACCGCCGCCGCGCTGATCGACGGCGCGATCTGAACACGACGGGGGCGCAGGGGTGCCCGTTCGGTACCCCTACGTCCCCTTGTGTCACCCGGGTGTAACCACCGGCGCGTGAACGTAACGCGGCGGCGGCACGATCCGGTAACGGCAAGGAGAAACCCCGTTCCCCTCCTCGTCTACGCGCGTTACTGTGCGCGGAAATCGCCACAGAGGCGGCGGCTTGGGGAAGCGGTCCGGTGACGGTGCCGTGGGGACGAAGGAGTGCTTGCTGTGCGTCAGACATCTCGGAGGACGAAGTTCTCCCAAGCTGCGGTGGCCGTCACGGTCATCGCCCTCGCGGCCACCGCGTGCGGTAGCTCCAGCAAGACCGCCGACAAGGCGAGCGGCAGCAACTCGTCCTCGTCCGGCAAGTACACCGGCAAGGGCATCGGCCTCGCCTACGACGTCGGCGGCAAGGGCGACCAGTCCTTCAACGACGCCGCGTACGCCGGTTTCCAGAAGGCCGAGAAGGAGTTCAAGCTCACCGGCCGCGACATCGAGCCGCAGGACAACGAGTCCGACGCGGACAAGGTGCAGCGCCTGGAGAGCCTGGCCACGGCCGGCTACAACCCGGTGATCGGTGTCGGCTTCGCCTACGCGCCGGCCGTCAAGGAGGCCGCGGCGAAGTTCCCGAACATCACCTTCGGCATCATCGACGACGAGCAGGACCAGGCCGCCAACGTGGCCGACCTCGTCTTCCACGAGGAGCAGTCCTCGTACCTGGCGGGTGTCGCCGCGGCCAAGGCCACCAAGAAGAACCACATCGGCTTCATCGGTGGCGTGGACGTCCCCCTCATCCACAAGTTTGAGGCCGGCTTCGACCAGGGCGCCAAGTCCGTCAACCCGAGCATCAAGATCGAGTCGCAGTACCTGACGCAGACCGCGGCCCAGGGCGGCTTCTCCAGCCCCGACAAGGGCAAGGACGCGGCGAGCGGCCAGATCGACGCGGGCGCGGACGTCATCTACGCCGCCGCCGGTCTGTCCGGCCAGGGCGTCATCTCCGAAGCCTCCGCCAAGGGCGTGTGGGCCATCGGTGTGGACTCCGACCAGTACAACCAGAAGGCGCTCGCCAAGTACAAGGACTCCATCCTCGGCTCGGCCCTGAAGAACGTCGGCGGCGCGGTCTACGACCTGGTGAAGTCGGTCTACGAGGGCAAGCCCAAGACCGGCGTGATCCGCTACGGCCTCGACAACGACGGCGTCGGCTTCGCCGACTCCAACCCGAAGTACAAGGCCATGACCGCCGCCGTGGCCGCGGTGGACAAGGCGAAGGCGGACATCGTCTCCGGCAAGATCACGGTCAACACGAAGTAGTACGACGCTCCATGACGAGGGTCTTCGACTAGCCCCTCCGGGCATCGTTGCAGCCAGGCGCCCCTTGCTTCCCGCAAGGGGCGCTCGGCTGTCCGTACGCTGGCCACCATCTGTGGCCACAGCTCTATAACGGACCGGACAGATGGGGTTTTCCCTCTGGTCTACGCGCGTTACGCTGCGGCGGAACCAGCGCCTGGTTTGGGCGCTTGCACGAAGGAGTCTCGTTCCATGCGCCGGGTGTCCCGAATCGCGGTTGCAGGCGTTGCAACCGCAGCTCTTGCAGTAACCGTCTCCGCCTGCGGCAGCTCGTCCAGCGAGTCCAGCTCCAGCAGCAGCAGTTCCGGCACGTCCAAGGGTATTGGTCTTGCCTACGACGTCGGCGGCAAGGGTGACCAGTCCTTCAACGACGCCGCCTACGCGGGTCTGGTGAAGGCCGAGAAGGAGTTCGGCGTCAGCGGCCGTGACGTCGAGCCGCAGGACAACGAGTCCGACGCGGACAAGGTGCAGCGCCTGGAGACCCTCGCCAGGTCCGGCTACAACCCGGTGATCGGTGTCGGCTTCGCCTACGCCCCCGCCGTCAAGGAAGCCGCCGCGAAGTTCCCGAAGATCACCTTCGGCATCATCGACGACAACACCATCACGGCCTCGAACGTGGCCGACATGGTCTTCCACGAGGAGCAGTCCTCGTACCTGGCCGGCGTCACCGCCGCGCTGACCACGAAGTCGAACACGGTCGGCTTCGTCGGCGGCGTGGACGTCCCGCTGATCCACAAGTTCGAGGCGGGCTTCGAGCAGGGCGTCAAGGACACCAAGAAGGGTGTCACGGTCAAGGCGCAGTACCTGACCCAGACCCCCGCCCAGGGCGGCTTCGCCAGCCCCGACAAGGGCGAGGCCGCGGCCGACGGTCAGATCGAGGCCGGCGCGGACGTGGTCTTCGCGGCCGCCGGTCTCTCCGGCCAGGGCGTCATCAAGTCCGCCGCCGCGCACAAGGTCTGGGCGATCGGTGTCGACTCCGACCAGTACAACCAGGCCGCGCTGGCCAAGTACAAGCCGTACATCCTCACCTCGGCCCTGAAGAACGTCGCGGGCGCGGTCTACGACCTCTCCAAGTCCGTCATCAAGGACAAGAAGCCCCTGAGCGGCGAGATCCGCGGCTCGCTGAGCAACGGCGCGGTCGGCCTGGCCGACTCGAACCCGACCTTCAAGAACAACGCCACCCTGCAGGCCGCCCTCGCGAAGGCCGAGGCGGGCATCAAGGACGGCTCGATCAAGGTCAAGACCTCCTGAACCGTTGGTTCTAGGCCAGTCACGACCATGGCCAAAAGAGCGCTGTAATGACAGCGTTACGGCCACGGAACGGGGTGTGGGGAGGATGTCTGCCCACGCCCCGTTCGCGCGGCAGAATGCTCGGAACGGATCGGATGCCAGACAAAAGACGATCAGGTCCGGGCACTATTTAAAGCAGGGGCGCTACGCGCGTAGAGAGGCCCCTTTCCACGAGGAGAGTTCGCCATCGACGCGTCCAGCAACCCTCCACTCGGCGATCAGTCGACGATCGCGGTCGAGCTGGTGGGGATCACCAAGCGATTCCCGGGGGTCGTCGCCAACAGCGACATCCGCCTCAGTGTCCGCAAAGGCACCGTGCACGCCCTCGTCGGCGAGAACGGCGCCGGCAAGTCGACCCTCATGAAGATCCTCTACGGCATGCAGAAGCCGGACGAGGGCACCATCGCCGTCGACGGCGAGCACGTCACCTTCTCGTCCCCCGCCGACGCCATCGCCCGCGGCATCGGCATGGTCCACCAGCACTTCATGCTCGCCGACAACCTCACCGTCCTGGAGAACGTCGTCCTGGGCAGCGAGAAGCTGCACGGCATCGGCGGCGGCGCCCGCAAGAAGATCAAGGAGATCTCCGACCGCTACGGCCTGAACGTCCGCCCGGACGTCCTGGTCGAGAACCTCGGTGTCGCCGAGCGGCAGCGCGTCGAGATCCTCAAGGTCCTCTACCGCGGCGCCCGCACCCTGATCCTGGACGAGCCCACCGCCGTCCTGGTGCCGCAGGAGGTCGACGCCCTCTTCAGCAACCTGCGCGAGCTGAAGTCCGAGGGCCTCGCGGTCATCTTCATCTCGCACAAGCTGGGCGAGGTCCTCTCGGTCGCCGACGAGATCACGGTCATCCGGCGCGGCACGACCGTCGGCACGGCCGTCCCCTCCGCGACGACCCCCCGCCAGCTCGCCGAGATGATGGTCGGCAGCGAACTCCCCACCCCCGAGACGGCGGAGTCGACGGTCACCGACACCCCCGTCATCGAGGTCGAGGGACTCACCGTCTACGCAGCCGGCGGCGCCTCCCTGGGCGCCGAGTCCGAGCCCGCGGCCGGCGGACTGCTGGGCGACGCGGCCGTCGGCGGCACCGCCAAGCGCGTCCTGGACGACGTCACCTTCACCATCCACGCCGGTGAGGTCATGGGTATCGCCGGCGTCGAGGGCAACGGCCAGACCGAACTGATCGACGCGCTGATCGGCCTGAAGAACGCCGACTCCGGCACGATCGGCTTCCTCGGCGAGGACATCACGTCCTGGGCCACCCGCAAGCGCCGCGAAAAGGGCATCGGCTACATCCCCGAGGACCGCCACCGCCACGGCCTCCTCCTGGAAGCCCCGCTCTGGGAGAACCGCATCCTCGGCCACGTCACCGAGGAACCGAACGCGAAGGGCATCTGGCTCGACATCAAGGGCGCCCAGGCCGACACCCGCCGGATCGTCGAGGAGTACGACGTCCGCACCCCCGGCATCGACGTCACCGCCGCCTCCCTGTCCGGCGGCAACCAGCAGAAGCTGATCGTCGGCCGCGAGATGAGCCACACGCCCAAGTTCCTGATCGCCGCCCACCCCACCCGCGGTGTGGACGTCGGCGCGCAGGCCGCGATCTGGGACCACGTCCGCGCGGCCCGCCGCGAGGGCCTGGCCGTGCTGCTGATCTCCGCCGACCTGGACGAGCTGATCGGCCTGTCGGACACCCTGCGCGTGATCTACGACGGCAGGCTGGTCGCCGACGCCGACCCGGCCACCGTCACACCGGAGGAGCTCGGCTCGGCCATGACCGGCGCCGCGTCCGGTCACCTCGAACACGTCGAAGAGTCCGCAGAAGACGGCGCCGACGACACCGCCCCGGAGGACGAGGCCCGATGAAGAAGTTCGACAAGGAGCGCCTGCTCCTCGCCGTGGCCGGCCCGGTCATGGCGCTGGTCGCCGCGATCCTGCTGACCTCGGTCGTGCTGCTCGCCTCGGGCAAGAACCCGATCGAGCCGTACCACCTGATGCTCCAGCAGATCGGGTACTCGGACGTCCAGGTGCTGATCATCAACCAGGCGTCGATGTACTACATCGCCGCCCTGGCGGTCGCCCTCGGCTTCCGGATGAACCTGTTCAACATCGGCGTCGACGGCCAGTACCGCCTCGGCGCCGTGATGACCGCGGTCGTCGGCGCGCACGTAGCGCTCCCGGCCGTCCTCCAGGTGCCGCTGCTGCTCCTGGTCGCC
Organism: Streptomyces sp. NPDC050508; assembly: GCF_040655155.1. NCBI lineage: Bacteria > Bacillati > Actinomycetota > Actinomycetes > Kitasatosporales > Streptomycetaceae > Streptomyces > Streptomyces sp. NPDC050508. The sequence continues at coordinate 135,783 of NZ_JBFAJJ010000017.1, read as the reverse complement.
GTCCTCACCGGCGCCTTCTGGGCCGGAATCGCGGGTGTCCTCAAGGTCACCCGGGGCGTCAGCGAGGTCGTCGCCACGATCATGCTCAACGCGATCGCCACCAGCCTGATCCTCTACCTCACGCAGACCAACACCTGGGGCGTGCAGGTCGGCAACAACATGACGACCGGCATCATGAAGAAGTCCGGCTGGATCCCGGGCATCGACCTGGGCTCGGACGTCGGCGAGATCTACGGCCTGGTCTTCCTCGCCGCGATCATGGGCGTCCTGTACTGGCTCGTCCTCAACCGCACCCGCTTCGGCTTCGACCTGCGCGCCACCGGCGAGTCCGAGTCCGCCGCCGCGGCCTCCGGCGTCGACGCCAAGCGCATGACGCTCACCGCGATGCTGATCTCCGGCGGTGTCGCCGGCCTCGCCGGTCTGCCGCTGCTGCTCGGCGACAGCCACACCTACAGCCTCACCTTCCCCGAGGGCCTCGGCTTCACCGCCATCGGCATCGCCCTCCTCGGCCGCAACAACCCGGGCGGCATCGCGCTGGCCGCCCTCCTCTGGGCCTTCCTCGACAAGGCGTCGCCCGCCCTGGACTACGCGACCCCGGTCGCGTACCAGAAGGAGATCGCGACGATCATGCAGGGCCTGATCGTCTTCGCGGTCGTCATCTCGTACGAGGTCGTCCGCACCTGGGGCCTGCGCCGCCAGCAGAAGCGCGTCGGTGAGGAACTCGCCGCTGCCGCCCGGAACAACTCCGAGAAGAAGGAGGTGGCGGCCCGATGAGTACCGCGACCATCGCCAAGCCGCAGGCGCAGCAGCCCGGCAAGGGCGGCCGCCGTTTCTCGCTCCCCGTGCTCCTGCTGATCATCGCGGGCGCCCTGATCCTCACGTCGATCGTCCGCCTCATCACGGGCGCGGACGGCATCACGTCAACCGGCCAGATGTCCACGGCCCTTCGCGCCGCCGTGCCGATCGGCCTGGCCGGTCTCGGCGGCCTCTGGGCCGAGCGCGCGGGCGTCGTCAACATCGGCCTCGAAGGCATGATGATCCTCGGCACCTGGTTCGGCGCCTGGGCCGGCTACCAGTGGGGCCCGTGGACCGGTGTCGTGTTCGGCATCATCGGCGGCTGCCTCGGCGCGCTGCTGCACGCGATCGCCACGGTGACGTTCAACGTCAACCACATCGTCTCCGGTGTCGCCATCAACATCCTGGCGCTCGGCACCACCCGCTATCTGTCGAAGTTCACCTTCGCCAACACCGAGCAGGGCTCCGCCAAGCAGTCCCCGCCGATCGACTCGCTCGGCACCTTCGACATCCCGGGACTGTCGAGCTGGCTGAACACCCTCAACGAGAAGCACTGGTTCCTGATCTCGGACCTCGCGGGCCTGATCGGCGGCCTGATCACCGACCTCTCCCCGCTCACCGTCATCGCGGTGGCCCTCGTACCTGCCACCTGGTGGGTCCTGTGGCGCACGGCCTTCGGCCTCCGTCTCCGCTCCTGCGGTGAGAACCCGGTGGCCGCCGAGTCCCTCGGCGTCAACGTCTACAAGTACAAGTACATCGCCGTGATCATCTCCGGCGGCTTCGCCGGCCTCGGCGGCGCCTTCCTGTCGATCGTCGCGTCCAACGTCTACCTCGACGGCCAGACCGGCGGCCGCGGCTACATCGGCCTCGCCTCGATGATCTTCGGCAACTGGATGCCGGGCGGACTCGCCCTCGGCGCGGGCCTGTTCGGCTACACCGACAGCCTCAACCTGCGCGGCGGCTCCACCAACGTGCACGCGCTGATCCTGCTGCTCGGCTTCCTGCTGGTCGCGGGCTGCGCGTACATGGTGTGGAAGAAGCGGTACGTCCCCGCCGTCGTCACCGCCGTCCTCGGCGCCCTGATGTTCGTCTGGTACGCCACCACCGACGACGTCCCGACCCAACTGGTCGGCGCCAGCCCCTACATCGTCACCCTGCTGGTGCTCTCGCTCTCCGCGCAGCACCTGCGGATGCCGAAGGCGGACGGCCTGCCGTACCGGAAGGGACAGGGCAAGTGACCTCGCCCGCCGCCGAGTTGTCCGTCGACTGGGACGAACTGCGCACCGAGGCGCGGGAAGCGATGTCCCACGCGTACGCGCCGTACTCGGGCTATCCCGTAGGGGTCGCCGCCCGGGTCGACGACGGCCGCACGGTCTCCGGCTGCAACGTGGAGAACGCGTCGTACGGCCTGGGCCTGTGCGCCGAGTGCGGACTCGTGTCCAACCTCCAGCGCACCGGCGGCGGCCGGCTGACGCACTTCACCTGCGTCGACGGCAAGGGCGACATCCTCGTCCCGTGCGGCCGCTGCCGGCAGCTGTTGTACGAGTTCGGGGGCCCGGGTCTGCTTCTGGACACACCGGCGGGGATCCTCGCGCTCTCGGAGATGCTCCCGCAGGCCTTCGGGCCGGACCATCTCACCAGGTAACTCCCGTGCGGCCCCGCTGAGTTGGCTCATCCCTCTCAGCGGGGCCGCACATTTTCTGAACGTTCGGAAGGAAAGCCAAGCCATGGCGCAAGTCTCGATGGACGCCATCTCCGTCATCCGCACCAAGCGGGACCGCGGTGAGCTCAGCGACGCGCAGATCGACTGGGTCATCGACGCGTACACCCGCGGGGAGGTGGCCGACTACCAGATGGCCGCCCTCAACATGGCGATCCTCCTCAACGGCATGAACCGCCGGGAGATCGCCACCTGGACCGCCGCGATGATCGCCTCCGGCGAGCGCATGGACTTCTCGTCCCTCTCCCGCCCGACGGCAGACAAGCACTCGACGGGCGGAGTGGGCGACAAGATCACGCTCCCCCTGGCCCCGCTGGTCGCGGCCTGCGGCGCAGCGGTCCCCCAGCTCTCCGGCCGAGGCCTCGGCCACACCGGCGGCACCCTCGACAAGCTGGAGTCGATCCCCGGCTGGCGCGCGTTGCTCTCCAACGAGGAGATGCTGCACGTTCTGGACACGACCGGCGCGGTGATCTGCGCGGCGGGCGACGGCCTGGCCCCCGCGGACAAGAAGCTGTACGCGCTGCGGGACGTGACGGGCACGGTCGAGGCGATCCCGCTGATCGCTTCGTCGATCATGTCGAAGAAGATCGCAGAGGGCACCGGCTCCCTGGTCCTGGACGTGAAGGTCGGCACGGGCGCGTTCATGAAGACGATCGAGGACGCGCGGGAGTTGGCGTCGACGATGGTGGGCCTGGGCACGGACCACGGCGTGAAGACGGTAGCGCTGCTGACGGACATGAGTACCCCGCTGGGCCTGACGGCAGGCAACGCCCTCGAAGTCCGCGAATCGGTAGAGGTCCTGGCAGGCGGCGGCCCCTGGGACGTCATCGAGCTGACGATCGCCCTGGCCCGAGAGATGCTCGACGCGGCAGGCGTGAAGGACGCCGACCCGGCGAAGGCCCTGGCCGACGGTTCCGCGATGGACGTCTGGCGCCGCATGATCGCGGCCCAGGGCGGCGACCCGGACGCGGAGTTGCCGGTGGCGCGCGAGCAGCACGTGGTGAAGGCCCCGTCCTCCGGCGTCCTGACCCGCCTCGACGCCTACGACATCGGCATCGCCGCCTGGCGCCTCGGCGCGGGGCGTGCGCGCAAGGAGGACCCGGTGCAGGCGGGCGCGGGAGTGGAAATGCACGCCAAGCCGGGCGACACGGTGACAGCGGGCCAGCCCCTGCTGACGCTGCACACGGATACGCCGGAGCGCTTCGAGTACGCGCTGGAGGCGGTGGAGAGTTCCTACGACATCGGCGCGACGGGGACGAACTTCACGGCTCCGCCGGTGGTGCTGGAGCGCATCGCCTGATCGGTGGTTGGGGCGGGGGAGGGGGCTGGGGCTGGGGCTTGCAGGGCTCCGGCCCCCTTCCGGCTTTCAGGGGTGCGGGGCTGGGCCTTCTCAGGTACTGGGCTCCTTACGGCTTTCAGGGGAGGGGGCTGGGCTTTCGAATCCCGGTCCCCTTCCGGCCTTCAGAGGCGCGGGGAGGCAGCTGGGGCTGACAGGTTCCGGCCCGCTTACGGCTTTTGTGGGCGCAGCGAGGGGGGCTGGGACTTTCGGGTTCCGGCCCTCTACGGCTTTCAGGGGCGCGGGGCCGGGCTTTCGGTTCCGGGCTCGGGTGCCTACCCAGGGCGACGGGGCCGGCCTTTCGATTCCGGCTCCCCCTGCCCACCCAGGGGCGCGGGGAACTGCGCGCCCAGCCACAACCCACCCGCAGACGAAACACAACCCCGCCCTACCCAAGCAGCGCAGCGATCCCCACCAACACCGGCACCGACAGCACCGTGGACAGCAAGATTGAATCCCGGGCCAACCCCTCACCCACGCGATACCGGCTCGCGTACGTGTACAAGTTCTGCGCAGCAGGCAGCGCCGACGTCACCACCACGTCCAGCAGAGCCGCCCCGTGAATCCCGAACACCCCCACCGCCAACACCCAGGCGATCACCGGCTGCCCCACCGACTTCAGGGCAACCGACAACAACACCGGCCACCGCTCGACGCCCCGCGCAGGCATCGCACTGCCCCGCAGGGAAATACCGAACCCGATCAGCACCGCCGGCACTGCCATGTTCCCGATCAGGGTGAGGGGGTTCATCACCGGATCCGGAACACGCACTCCACTCCCCGCCACCACGACCCCGGCAAGAGAACCCACCGCGATCGGGTTCCGCAGCGGCGTGAGCAGCCGTAGCCACAAAGGCCCCTTCTCACCCGCGCCGGACAGATCGAGGATCGTGAGCGCGAGCGGGCTCACCACGACGAGCTGGAACAGCATCACCGGCGCCACGAGCGAGGCATTGCCCAGCACGTACACCGAGATCGGGATGCCGAGGTTGCCGGAGTTGACGTAGCTCGAACACAACGCCCCGATCGTCGTACGGCCCACACCCCAGCCCCGTACGACCCCCACCGTCACGAACACGCCCGCCACCGCCGCCGTGCTCAGCACCGTCACGAGCAGCCAGCTGGAGAAGACCACCGAGAGGTCGGCCCGCGCGAGGGTCGTGAACAGCAGGGCCGGGGACGCCACGTTGAAGGCCAGCTTGGTCAGTACGTCACGGCCGTGTTCGCCGAGGGAACCGCGCCGGCCGATCACATAGCCGACGGCGATGACGACACCGATGACGGCGAAGCCGGTCAGCACCCCCTGCACGGCACCCCCTCGGCAGCGACTTCGGCGCGCGGGAGGCCGTCGGGTATCCAGGGCGGGGCTGATCCGTGGGGCATACAGCAAACCTAGGCGGTCGCCCCCGATGAGTTACGACCGCCCACCCGGTCTACCGATCGTGGACGCCATGACACCCGCAGTACTCGTGCCGACCGGCCCCGTCACCCGTGACGAGGAGACGGAGCTGTGCGACGAGGTGCGGGCGCTGCTGGCGGCGACCGGTACCGGAGTGGTCCTGGTCGAGGTCGTGGGGCCCGGCCCGCCGGGGCTCGGGACCGTCGACCTCCTGGCCCGGCTGCAACTCACCGCCAGGCGGACCGGGGGCGGCCGGATCGGACTCCGCGCCCCCACCCCCGTGCTACGCGCCCTCCTCGACCTGGTCGGACTCCGCTTCGAGGTGGAGGGGCAGGTCGAACAGCGGGAACCAGCGCTTCGTGTCCAGGAAGAAGTGGAACCCGGTGAGCCGGCCGTCTGAGATCTCCAGGACCTGCACCGACCAGGGGCTGAAGCCGCCCGCCTCCGGGTCCGGCTTGTACTGGGCGAAGCCCGGCAGACCGTTCACCTGCACCGGGATCAGGCGCGAGCCCTCGCAGGCGGCGCCGATCGTCGTCATGAAGCCCGTGATGTCGTCGTGGCCGGTCAGCCACAGGTCGAACGGCGGCATCGTCATGATGGCGTCCTCGTGCAGCAGCGCCGTCAGCGCGGCCATGTCGTAGCCCTCGAAGGCGGCGACGTACCGCTCCAGAAGCTTCTGCTGCTCCTCGTCGAGCGGATCGGACACGGCGGCGTCGGCCGCCTTCTCGTCCCGCTCGGCGAGCGTCGCCCGGGCCCGCTGCAACGCGCTGTTGACCGACGCGACGGAGGTGTCGAGCAGCTCGGCCACCTCGTTCGCCCGCCAGGCCAGCACCTCGCGCAGGATCAGCACCGCCCGCTGTTTGGGCGGCAGTTGCTGCAGCGCGGCCATGAACGCGAGCCGTACCGACTCCTTGGCGACCGCAGCCTCCGCCGGGTCCACGATGCTCGGCAGCACCCGCGCGTCCGGCATCGGCTCCAGCCACGTGTTGTCCGGGCGGGGCGACAGCGCGGCCTGCGCGAGAGGGGTGGAGTCGCTCAGATCGACGGGCCGCGCCCGCTTGTTGCCCGCGGACAGCATGTCCAGGCAGACGTTGGTGGCGATCCGGTACAGCCAGGACCGCAGACTGGACCGTCCCTCGAACTTCTCGTAGTTCCGCCACGCGCGGACCATCGTGTCCTGCACCGCGTCCTCGGCCTCGAAGGAGGAGCCGAGCATGCGGTAGCAGTACCCGGTCAGCTCGACGCGGTGCTTCTCCAGCCTGATGTCGAGGTCGTCCGTCGTAGTCACAGCGCTGTCACTCATGGTCTCGCCCACCCACCCCTGTGGCCGTCCTGTCGTGCGCGGCGCGTCTTTGCGCCCCACACCCCGGAAGCTACCGCAGCCCACTGACAATGGCGCGTGGAGTGGACGAACGCGCAGGTCAGGCCGGAGTGAGTGCCCGCTCCACCCGCGCCGCCCGCGAGCCGAGCACAGTGATCGTCACGACCCCCAGGACCGCCAGCACACCCACGCCCACCGTCCCGGCCCAGCCCCCCGCGTGAAACGCGATCGCGCCGACCGTACTGCCGGTACTGGACCCGATGTAGTAGGCGGACTGATAGAGAGCCGATGCCTGCGCCCGCCCGGTCGTCGCCGTCTTGCTGACCGCCGAGGACGCGACCGCGTGCCCCGCGAAGAAGCCCGCCGTGATGAGCACCAGGCCCAGCAGCACCAGGGGAAGCGAGTCGGCCAGGGAGACCAGCAGACCCGCCGCCGTCGTACCGCCCGCCAGGTAAAGGGCACCCCGCCGCCCCAGCCGACCGACCAACCGCCCCGCCGTGGACGCCGACACGGTCCCCACCAGATACACCAGGAAGATCGAGCCGATGATGCCCTGGGGGAGCGAGAAGGGGGCCTCGGTCAGGCGGTAGCCGATCACCGTGTAGACGCCGCCGAACACCGTCATGAACAGCGCGCCGATCGCGTACAGGCGGCACAGCAGCGGGTTCGCGAGGTGGTCGCGGACCGTGCGGGCCAGCACACGCGGGCGCAGCGAGCCCGGAGTGAAGTGCTTCGGGGCGGGGAGGAGGAGCCGGAAGGCGACCGCGCAGCCGACCGCGATGACGCCGATCACCGCGACGGCGACCCGCCACCCCCACTCCTGCGCGACCCACCCGGTGATGACCCGGCCGCTCATCCCGCCGACGCTGTTGCCCGCCACGAACAGGCCGATCGCCGTCACCAGCGCCTTCGGCCGGACCTCCTCCGCCAGATACGCCGTAGCGGAGGCGGGCAACCCCGCCAGCGCGGCGCCCTGGAGGAACCGCAGCGCCACCAGCGCGCCCAGCGACGGCGCGAACGGGACCAGGACCCCGATGCTCACCGCGACCACCAGCGACGCGGTCATGACCGTACGACGTCCGAAACGCTCCGACAGCGCGCTCATCGGCAGGACGAACACCGCGAGCCCGCCGGTCGCCGCCGCCACCGTCCAGCTCGCCGCGCTCGCGCTCACGCCGAAGCCGGACGAGATCAGCGGCAGCAGGGCCTGCGTGGAGTACAGCAGCGCGAAGGTCGCCACACCCGCGAGGAAGAGCGCGAAGCTCATCCGGCGATAGCCGGGACCACCCGGCGTCAGCCGTGAGTCGGAGTCGGGGACGGGGGTGGTGGCGGCCACGATCGTGGACGCCCCGGTATCGGCGGGAGACATGCTTCGAAGTTACGTACGCTCCCGCTGATCCGTCCAATGCACGGAAACGCCATAATCGTTCCCATGGCGCATCAACAGAGGTCACAGGCTCATCTGTCACCGTCCGGTGACACAGAAGACATCGTCGCGCTGCTCGCGCCGCGCCTCGCGTACTTCGCCGGAGTCGCCCGCACCGAGCACGTCACCCGGGCCGCACAGGAGATGCAGGTCCCGCAGTCCACCCTGTCGCGCGCCATGGTCCGCCTCGAACAGGACCTGGGCGTCGACCTGTTCGCGCGCAGAGGCCGCACGGTGTCGTTGACCCCCGCCGGCCGCACCTTCCTCACCTCCGTCGAACGCGCCCTCGCCGAGATCGAGAAGGCCGCCGACGAGGTCCGCGCCGACGCCGACCCCACCACCGGCAAGGTCGCCTTCGGCTTCCTCCACACCCTGGGTTCGGAAACCGTCCCCGGCCTCATCCGCGCCTTCCGCGCCGACCACCCCCGCGTCCGCTTCAGCCTCGTCCAGAACTACGGCGAGGCCATGCTGGAACGCCTTCGCGCGGGCGAACTGGACCTGTGCCTCCTGACCGCCCCCACCCTCGACGCCCCCGACGTCGTGGCCCACCGCCTCGACGTACAGAAACTCCGCCTCGTCGTCCCGGCCGACCACCGCCTGGCGACGAGAAAGCGGATCCGCCTCGCAGAGGCAGCCGACGAGACCTTCGTAACCCTGGAACCGGGCTACGGCCTCCGCAGCATCACCGACGCCGTCTGCAAGGAGGCCGGCTTCCGCCCGAAGATCGCCTTCGAGGGAGAGGAGGCGGAGACCCTACGGGGCCTGGTGGCGGCGGGACTGGGAGTAGCCCTCCTCCCTCCACCAGCCGTACCCCGCCCGGGAGTTGCGGAGCTGACGGTCACAGCTCCAAGGGCGGTGAGGGAGATCGGCGTGGCGTGGTTGGACGGCCACCCAGACACACCCCCGGTGGCGGCTTTCAAGCAGTTCCTACTCGCAAGAAAGGGCAACTTGCTCCCAACGTAGGCGCATCCCACCCAGGGGCGCGGGGCTGTCTCAATTTGCGGCTCCGCCGCGTGGGCGCGACCAGCCCCCACCGGACCCGCACCCCGCAACGAACCCTCAACCCCTACGAAGCGACCGCCCAAACCCCGCAGCCAACGGCATCCTCAACCCCAAAGGCGGCGGAGCCTGAAGCGCATCCTCAACAGGCCGAGAAAACGCCCGCCCGAACAACGCCCCCATCACGAAGTCCTCCGTCAACGCATGCACTTCCTGCCGGTGTTGATGCAACCCGTGCCCGTCGGAGTGCACCTCGAACCGACACACCTCCCGGTTCGCCTTCTTCGCCCGGGACGCCAACCGGAACGACAGTTCGGGATCGGTCCGTTCGTCGTTCGTGCCGTGCACGATCAACACCCGCCGCCCCGCCAGCTGCTTCACCGGTTCGGGTGGCGCCGCCACATCCTGTTCGGGCAGCCAAGGAGCCAGCGCCACCACGGAGTTGACCGCCTCGTGCCCGGCGGAGCGCAACGCCGCTCGCCCGCCCATGTCGATCCCGACGAGACACACGGGCACGTCCCCGTACCGCCGTACGACCTCGTCCACCGCCCAGGACGCGTCGTGCGCGAGATGCGCCTCGCTGCCGTTCCAGCCGCGACAGCGGTAGTGGACGACATGCGCGGCGAGCCCGTCACCCGCGCCCGCGCGGGCCAGTCTGCGCCCCAACGTCCGTACGGAGGCCGTGGCCATGAGGGGGGACGGCCTGCGGGCGGAGACCTCGTCGCCGCCGGGGAGCAGCAGCACCACGCCGCTCACCGAGGTCGGTTCGGGGCCGAGCGCCCTCCCCAGCCGGGCCGTCCTGACCGGCGTCGCTTGCTGTGCCATGACAGAACAGTGTCAGAAGTGAGCGTGTACGCCATCCTTCCGCGCGGTCACCGTTACGTATCGACGGATTCGTACAACAGGTGATCTACGCGCGTAGGAGTTAGAGTGCGGAAATGACGAGCCAGAGCATCCCGAACACCCCGACGCCGGACCAGATCCGCCGGGCGCCGAAGGTTCTGCTGCACGACCACCTCGACGGCGGTCTCCGCCCGGGGACGATCGTCGAACTCGCCCGGGACGCCGGGTACACCGAACTCCCCGAGACCGATCCGGACAAGCTCGGCGTGTGGTTCGCCGAGGCCGCCGACTCCGGTTCGCTGGAACGGTACTTGGAGACCTTCTCGCACACCGTCGGCGTGATGCAGACCCGGGACGCGCTGATCCGGGTCGCCCGCGAGTGCGCCGAGGACCTCGCCGAGGACGGTGTCGTCTACGCGGAGGTGCGGTACGCGCCCGAGCAGCACCTCGACGGCGGGCTCAGCCTCGAAGAGGTCGTCGAGGCCGTCAACGAGGGCTTCCGGCAAGGGGAGTTGCTCGCGCGGGAGAGCGGGCGGCGGATTCGCGTGGGGGCGCTCCTCACCGCGATGCGGCATGCCGCCCGTGCGCTGGAGATCGCCGAACTCGCCAACCGCTACCGCGACTTGGGCGTCGTCGGCTTCGACATCGCGGGCGCGGAGGCCGGGTTCCCGCCCACCCGGCACCTGGACGCCTTCGAGTACCTGAAGCGCGAGAACAACCACTTCACCATCCACGCCGGTGAGGCCTTCGGGCTGCCGTCGATCTGGCAGGCGTTGCAGTGGTGCGGCGCCGACCGGCTCGGGCACGGGGTGCGGATCATCGACGACATCCAGATCCAGGACGACGGCTCGGTCAAGCTCGGCCGGCTCGCGTCGTACGTCCGGGACAAGCGCATCCCGCTGGAGCTGTGCCCCAGCTCCAACCTCCAGACCGGTGCCGCCGACTCCTACGCCGAGCACCCCATCGGGCTGTTGCGCAGGCTCCACTTCCGGGCCACGGTCAACACCGACAACCGCCTGATGTCCCACACCAGCATGACCCGGGAATTCGAGCACCTTGTCGAGGCGTTCGGTTATTCGCTCGACGACATGCAGTGGTTCTCCGTCAATGCTATGAAGTCAGCATTCATTCCTTTCGATGAACGACTGGCCATGATCAATGACGTGATCAAGCCCGGATACGCCGAACTCAAATCCGAATGGCTGTTCCGGCAGACCGCTTCCACCAGCGGTTCTGTATCCGAAGAGAGCTGAACGGGGTCGAACAGGCGGCAGGGAATGCGGGCGGGTGTTCACAATCCGTCCGCATTTCGATGTTTGCGGCGGGTGCCTTCGCGTGTTTACGGTCTTGGACCGCTCACATCCCCGTCATCCCATTCAAGGACGCATTCACCATGAAGCAGTCTGCTGCCAAGACCCTCGGTGTCGCCGCCCTCGGTGCCGCCTTCGCCGCCGTCGGCGCGGGTGCCGCGAGCGCGGCCCCGGCGGTTCCGGACGCCACCCAGGCGCTGGGCACCGTGACCCACACGCTGCCCGCGGAGAACGTCACCAAGGCGCTGCCGGGTGCCGGCCAGGCGCTGAGCCAGGCACAGCCCGCGCTCGCCGGTGGTCTCTCCGCCGTGCAGCCGGCCGCCGAGAAGGTCCTCTCCGACGGCCCGACCGCGCCCGTCGCCGGACTGCTGGGCGGCCTGCCGCTGTCGCAGACGGGCCTGCCCACGCACGGCCTGCCGCTGAACGGCGTCCCGCTGGGCTGAGCCCCGCCCCCCTGAACGCGCCGATGGGGCGCACCCCTGGACGAGGGTGCGCCCCATCGGCGTACGTGGACGGCGGCCGGGGGCCGGAGCGTCACCAGGCCTCGGTGCGCACCTTGTCCTCGGACGGGAACAGGATCCACAGCGCGATGTAGAGCAGGAACTGCGGCCCGGGCAGCAGACACGAGAGCAGGAAGATCACCCGCATCGTGGTCGCGGAGGTACCGAAGCGCCGCGCCAGCGCTGCGCACACTCCGCCGATCATGCGGCCTTGGGTGGGGCGGGCAATGGCGGTCATGACTTACTCCTTCGCGAGCGGTTGTCCGAGGCCCCCCGTGCGGTTGCCTCATCTGCCCTCAACGCTACGGAGCCGCAGCCCGCGGGGCGTCGCTCTACGGTGCGATGCCGACCCTGGGAATCGTCGGGGTCCGTCCCTGAGTCGCTTCCTCCTGGAGGACGGCCACGGGGCGTCCGCTCTCGCCCCTGCGGCGGAGCCAGGCACGGGCCGCCGGGACGATCGCGGCGTGCGCGAGGGCCACGCCGACCGTGTTCATGAGCAGCGAGTCGATGTCCACGACCTGACCGGGCACCCCGGTCTGCAGCAGTTCGATGCCCAGGGAGATCAGCGCGCCCGCGGCGACCGTACGGATGAGGGACGCGAGCGGGGAGACCTGGAGTCTGCCGCTGGCCATCGGGAGCAGGACGCCCAGCGGGGCCAGCAGCGCGAGGCCCTCACCGATCCGCTTCATTCCCTCCGGCCAGCCCATGGCCAGATCGGCCCGGATGCTGGCCAGCGGGTGCAGATTCGGCGGCATCACCCAGGGGACGTCCCTCGGGCGCAGCGTGACCCAGGCGACGAGCACGAGGTGTGCGACGAGGAGGACACCCCCTGTCACACGGACGCGAATCGCGGCACTGCCGCCGATGGAGCCTTGACGCTGCACGCCCCACAAGACGCCCCCTCCGGCACGATCGGTTCCGGGTAGCGGCCAAGCACCAGGGTGAGGCTTCCGCCACACCCCCTTTTCATTGCTCGTTCGCGGCTTCAGCCGCCCGTGACCTCGCTGGAAGGCGGTGCCTTGGTGCCGGGGTCGGAGCGGACGTCGTCGGTGCACTCGTAGCGGCGCAGCGGTGTGTTGTCCGGGCCGCCGAGGATCACGGAGCCGTCGCCCTCGGCCGCGGCCGAGTCGGAGAACGTGCAGACGATCTGGCCGAGCGCGTACGACGTCAGGTCGGCCGGTGGACTGCTCAGCCGCAGCGCGTCCTTGGGATCCCTGCCACGCGGTCCGCTCACGGACATGCCGCCGCGCACGTCGGTCGTGTACCCGGCCTCCTGCTCGCCCGACGACGGCGACTCGGCGAGCTGGTCCAGCAGCCCCTGGGCCACGATCACCCGCCGCTGCGCGTCCGCCGTACCGTCCGGCACCTGCACGGCCCGGTCGACGGTCACCAGCGACGACCCGCAGAGCAGGAACACCTGCACGGGCACCCCGCGCGCGGCCTGCGTCGACACGTCCGGTTCGGTGAGCGTGCAGCGCACCCTGGAGGGCGCGGGCCCGAAGTCGGTCGGCACCTCCGTGGCCCGGATCCCGCACCCCGTCAGCAGCAGCGCGAGCAGGGGCAGACCCATCAACTGTCGTACGGTCATGGCGTGTTCCCCTTGGAGCCGTCCGAGCCGTCCCCTTCGCCCTCGCCCTTGTCGGTCTCCTCCATGAGCGCCGAGGCGTCCCTCGGCAGGCGCAGGGTGAACACCGCGCCGCCGTCGGGGGAGTTGGCGGCGGTGATCCCGCCGCCGTGGATGTGGGCGTTCTCCATGGCGATGGAGAGGCCGAGGCCGCTGCCCTCGGAGCGCGGCCGGGAGGCGCTCGCCTTGTAGAAGCGGTCGAAGACGTGCGGCAGGACGTCCTCGGGGATGCCGGGGCCGTGGTCGCGGACCGCGATGACGAGGTCGTCGTCCTCCAGGCGGACCGAGACCCGGACCGGCGAGCCGCCGTGCTTGAGGGCGTTGCCGATGAGGTTGGCGAGGATGACGTCGAGGCGGCGCGGGTCGAGCCGGGAGTGGATGCCGCGCTCGGCGTCCAGGTCCACGGCGTCCAGCCAGGCCCGGGCGTCGATGCAGGCGGTGATCTGGTCGGCGAGGTCGACGTCGTCGAGGACGAGCCGGGCGGTGCCCGCGTCGAAGCGGGTGACCTCCATCAGGTTCTCGACGAGGTCGCCGAGCCGCTTGGTCTCGCTGACGACGAGGCGTACGGCGGGCTCGATCATCGGGTCCACGCTGCCCGTCTCGGCGTCGAGTTCCTCCTCAAGGACCTCCACCACGGCGGTGATGGCGGTCAGCGGAGTGCGCAGCTCGTGCGACATGTCGGCGACGAACCGGCGCGAGGCGTCGTCGCGGGCGGCCATGTCGGCGACCCGCTTCTCCAGCGCCTCTGCGGTCTGGTTGAACGTCCGTGACAGCTCGGCGAGTTCATCGGTCCCGGAGACCCGCAGCCGGGTGTCGAGCTTGCCCTCGCCGAGCCGGCGCGCGGCGATACCGAGCCGGTGCACCGGCTTGAGGACGGTCGTCGCGGCGGCCTGCGCGAGCAGCGCGGAACCGATCAGCGCCAGCCCGGTGGCGATACCCAGCGACCAGGCAAGGGAGTTGAGGTCCTTCGCCTCCGGCTCAAGGGACTTGAGCATGTAGCCGGTCGGACCGCCACCGATCATCCGCGTACCGGCCACCAGATACGGCGTGCCGTGCTCGGTGACCCGCTGCCAGTACAGGTGGTACGGCTCCTTGTTGCCGTCGGTCACCGACTGCTGCTTGTTCACCGCCGTACGCAGCGACTTGGGCACGTCCTCCAGCGAAAAGCCGTTCAGGCCGCCCGAGTTGCCGAAGACCGTCTGCTTGTTCGTGTCCTCGGCGACGAGCAGGACGCTGAAACGCTGGCTGCTGTTCGCCATCTGGCCCGCGGTACGCATCAGTTCGTCCTGCGTGGTCGGCATGGGCAGCGCGCTCGCGTGGTTCTGCATCTCCTGCCGGAAGTCGCGCAGGACGGCGTCCTGCGCGCGGGTGAGCACCGCCTCGCGGTTGAGCCAGTAGGCGATACCGGACGCGGACACGGCGGCGGTCAGCGCGACCAGACCGAACACGACCACCAACCGCAGCCGCAGGCTGGTGAACCGCAGCCGCCACAGAACTCCCTTACGACCCGGGCGCCAGCCGCGGATCCCCCCTGGTGCGTCGGTCACTGAGGCGAGTCCAGGCGGTAACCGACCCCGCGCACGGTGCGGATGAGGGTCGGGGACGACGGCACGTCCTCGACCTTGGCGCGCAACCGCTGCACACACGCGTCCACCAGACGCGAGTCACCGAGGTAGTCGTGCTCCCACACCAGACGCAGCAACTGCTGCCGGGACAGGGCCTGTCCGGGCCGCCGGCTCAGCTCCAGGAGCAGCCGCAGCTCGGTGGGCGTGAGCTGCAGGTCCTCGCCGTTCTTCGTGACGGTCATCGCGGCCCGGTCGATGACGAGGGAACCGAACGACGCCGCGTCGTTGGCTTCTCGCTCCCCGCGCCGGAGCACGGCCCGGATACGGGCGTCCAGCACCCGCCCCTGCACGGGTTTGACCACGTAGTCGTCGGCGCCGGACTCCAGCCCGACGACGATGTCGATGTCGTCGCTGCGCGCGGTCAGCAGAATGATCGGCAGCTGGTCCGTGCGCCGGATACGACGGCACACCTCGAAACCGTCGATGCCGGGCAGCATCACATCCAGCACGATCAGGTCCGGCCGCTGCTCACGCAACAGCTTCAGACCGTCCTCGCCACTGGCAGCGGTGGCAACCCGGTGTCCCTGGCGCGTCAGCGAGAGCTCCAGGGCCGTCCGGATGGCGTCGTCGTCCTCGATCAGCAACAGGGAAGGCACGGGGCTCATTCTGGCCCATGGCGGGGTGCGGTTTCGACACCTGTACGTGTAAGCACCCGTAGCGCTCCTTTCTGTGACCGGACTGTCCGTTTTCTGAGGAGGGCCGCAGAGACCTACCCCTGTGACAGGTCTGTGACAGTCGGGGGACACGTCCATGAAGTGGCCCCGGCAGGATTTTCGGCACAGGCAAGGAACCACGAAGGAACCGAGCCGGAACATCCGAACACCGGGCAAGTCCACTACGGGGGGCGCGAGATGAACACGCTGCACAGCACCAGCAACAACGCAGTCATCACGCGTCTGCACGACGTCACCCGGGGTTCCGAGAAGTCCGGTGCCGTGAGCGGGCGGGGGTGCGTTCGCGGTGCCGGGCGTCAGCACACCGGTTACATGACGGTGGTTGACGCGCACACGGGGGAAGCGCACGGGGGAAGCGCGTACGGGGAGGAGACGGGGGAGCGTCGTTCGCTGTCGGAGGCGGAGTTCACCGCCTACGTCCAGGAGCGCCGCGCCTCCCTGTACGCAACCGCCTACCACCTGACCGGCGACCGCTTCGAGGCCGAGGACCTGCTGCAGAGCGCGCTGTTCTCGACGTACAAGGCGTGGGACCGGATCAGCGACAAGGCCGCGGTCGGGGGCTATCTCCGCCGCACCATGACGAACCTGCACATCAGCGCGTGGCGCCGCCGCAAGCTGAACGAGTACCCGACCGAGGAACTGCCGGAGACGCCCGGCGACACGGACGCGATGCGCGGCACGGAACTGCGCGCGGTCCTGTGGCAGGCGCTGGCCCGGCTGCCCGAACTCCAGCGCACCATGCTGGTCCTCCGCTACTACGAGGGCCGCACGGACCCGGAGATCGCGGAGATCCTCGACATCAGTGTCGGCACGGTGAAGTCCAGCATCTGGCGGTCGCTCCGCCGCATGCGTGAGGACGAGGTCCTCAGCTTCGGCCGTGACGAGGAGGACGCCTTCGGGGAGCTTGTCGCCTGAGGGTTGGGGGGAGTAAGTAACGGGGGAGGTCCGGGGGGCCACGGGGGATCGGTGCCGGGGGGCGCCGACGGGGTCACGGGGACCATGGGGGGAAACACGGGGGAAGTACCACGGGGGAACGGGGAGAGCGGGACTGGAGGGCCGGGGGGTCCGTCCAGTCCCGCTTTTTTTGGTTCTACGGCGCGGAGGGCGCCGGAGTCGTCCGTGCCGGGCGCCGGCCCACCGCCGCCGCGGCGAGCCGGCCCAGCGCCTCGTCCTTGTCGCAGGCGTACGCGCCGAGTCCGGTCTGCCGGGCCACGATCGACCGCTCCAGCCTCATCAGCCGCCAGCCGCGCCGCAGCAGGAACCGTACGGACTTGCGGCCCTCCCTGAGATCCCGCAGGAACCGGCGCCGGAAGGTGCGCATCGGACCCCGGCTCAGGCACAGCGCGTCCGCGAGGACCCCCAGTTCCTGGCAGCGGGTGATGACCTCGGCGGCGAAGATGCCCTCCGCTATGAACAACGGGGTCCGGCCCACATCGACCGCCTCCGTGCCCGTACGGGCGCTGAGCGAGATGTCGTAGACCGGCACGTCCGTACGGCCCGTGCGGCACAGCTCGACGATCGCGGTGACCGCGACGTCCGCGTCCCAGGAGTCGGGGTGGTCCCAGTCGATGTCCGAACTCCCCGCCACCTGCGGCAGCGTCGGGTCGTCGCCCTCTTTGTAGAAGTCGTCGAGCCGCAGCACGGGCAGACCGGACCGGGCGGAGACGAGGGACTTGCCGGAACCCGAGGGGCCGCACAGCAGCACGACACGGGCCGGTGACGGGGAAAGGATGCTCACGGGACACCAGTTTGACGTATTCCGTACGTCCTGCCGACCCCGCGGGTCGTCAGTGGAACGCGCATCACACGTCAACTACCCTTCGTGCTGACCTGATTACCCTGCGCACCAGAAGGTGGCACCAGCAATGGCACGACACACGTCCCCCCAGCACCCGACCGCCCAGCGGGCCCTGGTCGCCCTCGCGACCGCCGGAGTCGCCCTCGGTGCGGGGGCGGCGTCGGCCGCCGCGGACACCGCGCCTGTGGTGGACGTGATGCGGACGCGGCCCACGTCTCTGGGCAAGATCGACCCCGCGGCGGGCCTCCAGGCGATGACCGGCACCGTCGGCTACGTCACCGGGCCGGTCGCCGGTCTCAAGCCGAATCCGCTCGCGGGGACGGGTGTTGATCCCCTCGACAACGGGGTTGCGACCCAGCTCGCCGACTTTCAGCCGCTGGCTTCGCAGGCGTTGACGGGGCCGGTGGCTGAGGCTCAGTCGATCGGGAGCATGCCGGTGGTGGGGCAGGTGACGGGGCTGCTCGGGGGTTGAGCTGCGGGGTCGGTCGGGGAACTGCGGACTCGTTGCCGGGTGCGAGTCCGTCGTGGCTGGTCGCGCAGTTCCCCGCGCCCCTGGGCGGTGGCCTTCGGCCTGCCTAGTACGAGGAGCCGCCTGCTCCCAGTGAACCCGTGGGGTGCCAGACCGTCTTCGTCTCCAGGAAGGCTGTCAGGCGGTCGATGCCCGGGGTCTCCGTGTAATCCACAGGCTGTGGACGGAGGACTCGCTTGAGGTTGTCGGCCGCTGCGATCTCCAAGTCCTTCGCCAGTACGTCGTCGGCGCCGGCCAAGTCGATCGCGTTGACGTCCTGGTGTGCGGCCAGGGGTGCGGCGATCTCCGCCGTCTTGCCGGAGAGGACGTTGACGACACCGCCGGGCAGGTCGGAGGTGGCCAGGACCTCGCCCAACGACAGTGCGGGGAGCGGGGAGTTCTCGCTCGCGATGACGATCACCGTGTTGCCGGTCGCGATCACCGGGGCGACGACCGAGATCAGGCCCAGGAAGGAGGATTCCTGGGGTGCCAGGACGGTGACTACTCCCGTCGGCTCGGGGGAGGAGAGGTTGAAGTACGGGCCCGCTACCGGGTTGCCGCCGCCGACCACCTGCGCGATCTTGTCGGTCCAGCCCGCGTACCAGACCCAGCGGTCGATCGCCGCGTCGACGACAGCGGCGGCCTTGGACTTCGACAGGCCCTCCGCGTCCGCGACTTCACGCGCGAACTGGTCCTTGCGGCCCTCCAGCATCTCGGCGATGCGGTAGAGGATTTGACCGCGGTTGTACGCCGTCGCGCCGGACCAGCCGCCGAACGCCTTGCGCGCCGCTACGACCGCGTCGCGGGCGTCCTTGCGGGAGGAAAGGGGCGCGTTCGCGAGCCACTTGCCCTTTGAGTCGGTCACCTCGTACACCCGGCCGCTCTCGGAACGCGGGAACTTCCCGCCGACGTACAGCTTGTAGGTCTTGAAGACGGACAGTCGTGTGTCAGACATCGAGGTACGCCTCCAGGCCGTGGCGACCGCCCTCGCGGCCGAAGCCCGACTCCTTGTAGCCGCCGAACGGCGAGGTCGGGTCGAACTTGTTGAACGTGTTGGACCAGATGACACCCGCGCGCAGCTTGCTCGCGACCGCGAGGATGCGGGAGCCCTTCTCGGTCCAGATGCCCGCCGAGAGGCCGTACTGCGTGTTGTTGGCCTTCGCGACCGCCTCCTCGGGCGTACGGAAGGTCAGCACGGACAGCACCGGGCCGAAGATCTCGTCGCGGGCGATCGTGTGCGCCTGGGTGACGTTCGTGAAGAGCGTCGGGGCGAACCAGTAGCCGGAGGACGGGAGTTCACAGGCCGGGGACCAGCGCTCGGCGCCTTCCGCCTCGCCCTGTTCCACGAGTGTGGTGATCCGCGCGAGCTGCTCGGCGGAGTTGATCGCGCCGATGTCGGTGTTCTTGTCGAGCGGGTCACCGAGGCGGAGCGTGGACAGCCGCCGCTTGAGCGAGTCCATCAACTCGTCCTGGATCGACTCCTGTACGAGGAGACGGGAGCCCGCGCAGCAGACCTGGCCCTGGTTGAAGAAGATGCCGGTGACGATCCCCTCCACGGCCTGGTCGATGGGGGCGTCGTCGAAGACGATGTTCGCGCCCTTGCCGCCGAGTTCGAGGGTGACCTTCTTGCGAGAGCCCGCGACGGTCCTCGCGATCTCCTTGCCGACCGCCGTGGAGCCGGTGAAGGCGACCTTGTTCACGTCCGGGTGGGCGACGAGCGCGGCGCCCGAATCGCCGTATCCCGTAAGGATGTTGACGACCCCCTTGGGGAGGCCGGCCTGGCGGCAGATGTCCGCGAAGAAGAGGGCCGAGAGGGGGGTCGTCTCTGCCGGCTTCAGGACGACCGTGTTGCCGGTGGCCAGCGCCGGGGCGATCTTCCAGGCCAGCATCAGGAGCGGGAAGTTCCAGGGGATGACCTGGCCCGCGACGCCCAGCGGCTGCGGGTTCGATCCGAAGCCGGCGTGGTCCAACTTGTCGGCCCAGCCCGCGTAGTAGAAGAAGTGCGCGGCGACCAGGGGGAGGTCCGCGTCGCGGGTCTCCTTGATGGGCTTGCCGTTGTCCAGGGTTTCCAGGACGGCCAGTTCGCGGCTGCGCTCCTGGATGATCCGGGCGATGCGGAACAGGTACTTGGCGCGCTCGGAGCCGGGCAGTGCCGACCACTTCTCGAAGGCCTTGCGGGCGGCCTTCACCGCGCGGTCGACGTCCGCCTCGCCCGCCTGGGCGATCTCGGAGAGGACTTCTTCGGTGGAGGGGGAGACGGTCTTGAAGACCTTGCCGTCGGCCGCCTCGGTGAACTCGCCGTCGATGAACAGGCCGTAGGAGGGCGCGATGTCGACGACGGAGCGGGACTCGGGCGCCGGTGCGTATTCAAAAGTAGCCATGATGGATCAGTCCACCGTCACGTAGTCGGGGCCGGAGTAGCGGCCGGTGGCCAGCTTCTGACGCTGCATCAGCAGGTCGTTCAGGAGCGAGGACGCGCCGAAGCGGAACCAGTGGTTGTCCAGCCAGTCCTCGCCCGCCGTCTCGTTGACGATGACCAGGAACTTGACGGCGTCCTTGGAGGTACGGATACCGCCCGCGGGCTTCACGCCGACCTGGATGCCGGTCTGGGCGCGGAAGTCGCGGACCGCCTCCAGCATCAACAGGGTGTTCGCGGGTGTGGCGTTGACGGCGACCTTGCCCGTCGACGTCTTGATGAAGTCCGCGCCGGCGAGCATGCCGAGCCAGGAGGCACGGCGGATGTTGTCGTACGTCGACAGCTCGCCCGTCTCGAAGATGACCTTCAGACGGGCGGCGCCCGAGGCCTCCTTCACGGCGACGATCTCGTCGTAGACCTTCATGTACTTGCCCGCGAGGAACGCCCCGCGGTCGATGACCATGTCGATCTCGTCGGCGCCCGCGGCGACCGCGTCGCGCACGTCGGCCAGCTTCACGTCGAGCGCGGCGCGGCCGGCCGGGAAGGCGGTGGCGACGGAGGCGACCTTCACGGAGGAACCGGCGACGGCCTCTTTGGCGGTGGCCACCATGTCGGGATAGACGCAGACGGCCGCGGTCGAGGGGCTGGTGCGGTCGGTCGGGTCGGGGCGGACCGCCTTGGCGCCGAGCGCCCGGACCTTGCCGGGGGTGTCCGCGCCTTCCAGCGTCGTCAGGTCGACCATCGAGATGGCGAGGTCGATGGCGTACGCCTTCGCGGTGGTCTTGATGGAACGGGTCCCGAGCGAGGCGGCACGCGCCTCCAGGCCGACCGCGTCGACGCCGGGCAGCCCGTGGAGGAAGCGGCGCAGCGTGCTGTCGGACGCGGTGACGTCGCCGAGAGCGTGTGCTGTGGGTGCAGTGGTGGGCATGGTCACCAGACGAGCATATCTACGCGCGTAGCAGCTGTACACCCCGGGCAAGTGGTCCCACCCAAGGGGCGCGGGGAACTGCGCGACCAGCCACAGCGCACCCGCAGTCGCAAACGCACATCACCCCGACGGCGAGCAGCCGCACCCCTGAGGCACAATCGGCACCATGACGACCCCGCAGCACGAGTCACCCGCTCCACAGCCCCCGGTGCCCGAGTCCAAGGACAGGATCTACCGGTCACCCATGGGCATCGTCGGTGGCGTCCTGCTGCTCGCCATCGCCTGCTGGCTCGGTATCGACGCGCTCGTGTCGGGACACGGCCGCGCCCCGTGGCTGGCGCTCGCGGGAATGATTTTCGCGGTGCCGACGGTGGTGGCCTTCACGCTCCGCCCGGCGGTGTACGCCAACGAGGACCGGCTGCGCGTCCGCAACCCCTTCCGGCTCGTCGTGCTGCCGTGGGGCGAGGTCGCCTCGCTGCGGTCCGGGCTCTCGAACGAGGTCGTCGCCAAGTCCGGCGCCAAGTTCCAGCTGTGGGCGATCCCGGTCTCGCTCCGCGGCCGCAAGAAGGCGGCGCGGCGCGAGGCACGGGCCGCGGCGGAGGCGGCGGGCGGCGGCAAGGGCGGCCGGGGCGGCAAGGCCGGAGGCTTCGGCTTCGGAGGCGTGGGCGGCGGGCTCGGCGGCTTCGGCGGTTCCGGTGGTTCCGGCGGGGGCATGGGTGGCGGTGCCGGGCTGCGGGGCGGCTCCGGAGCGGGCGGTTCCACGCGTGCGGAGTCCGACCAGATCATGACCGAGCTGCGCGAGCTGCTGGAGGCCCGGGAGCAGGCGGAGTCGGCGCAGGGCGAGGTCACGGTCCGCTGGGCGTACGAGGTGATCGCGCCCGCGCTCGCCGGTGCCGTACTCCTGGCGATCCTGCTGGCGACGGGCTGACCGGAGCGACACCCGCGCATCCCCCGCTCTCACAGCTTTCTGGGTCATGATCCGGCCCGATCTCGGCCGCGACGGCGGTCCCCCACCCGGAGGCGGAGCCGAGGCCCGTCACCACACCCGTGGTCAGAGTCTCCGGGAAGTCGATCCATGCGTACGAGCCTTCGCAAGCCACCGCGGCTGCCCGTCTCCGCGATACCCGACGGATCCGCGGCCTGGAACGAGGAGCACACGCGCGCGTGGGCCGGGGCGTCGGTGCCGTGGTGGGTGCCGGTCCGGCCGCGGAAGTGGTCCGTCGAACAGGCGGTCATGGGTGCCGCGATCGCCGCCTTCTGCCTGCTGACCCTGACGGACCTGCCCCCGTATCTGATCGCGCTGCTGCCACTGCAGGCCGTCTGGGGGCTGTGGCGGCCCGAGGTCGTACGGTTCTCCGCCCCGGCCCTGATCGCGGCGGTAGCGGTGGCGATGGAGGCGCGGGTGACCGCGCTCTCGTGGCCGGTGGTGGTGTGGGCGGCCCTGCTGCTCGTCGTCTCCGTGACGGCCACCGAGTTCCGGACACGCGCGCGTGCCCGGCAGCGGAACAGTGCCCTGGCGGCGGCCGACGGGGGCACGGCCGTACTGCCGGACGCGGACGAACGGGTGCGGCGGGGCCGGTTCCTCATCGGGTTCGGGGTCGTCGTGTGCGTGCCCGGCCTCGCGCTGCTCGCCACCTCCGGTCTGTGGCGCTGGGCGAGCGACCGCCAGGGGGCGGCTGCGAGCGGCCTGTTCGTGGCCGGGCTCGGGCTCACCCTGCTGCTCTCCGGGATCCTCGGCCGCCGGCGGGCTCTCGCACTGCGCCGGGCGCCCGCCCCTGTCCTGCGCGTACTCGTGAACAAGGACTGGCACAGCGACGCCGTGGTCTTCGCGGCGGACGACACGACGGCACTCCGCCCCCTGTTCACGGTCCCCGTGTCGGACCTGTCCGACGACAACACAACGGACGCTGACGACGATGACGGCGAGGCGGAACTCGCCGAGCTCCTCGACGGGCTGGAGGACGACGGCGAGCGCGGCCCGCTGCGGGAGGCCGTCCTGTACGGCGTGCCCTACGACGGCGCCGAGGTGCTGCTCGTCAGCGCCGCCGAGAAGCCCGGTGAGCCGCCCGTAGTGGAGTGGTCGACGGGACCCGTCCGCCCCCTGGCGGAAGGCGCAGCACGGCGCCGGATCGCGGCGGACGAGCGGACGGCGGCCCGTGCGGCGGCGCGCGAGGAGCAGCACCTGGATCTCGTCGAGGCGGCCCGCGCGACGGCACAGGCCCAGACACCGGAGCCGGTACGGCAATGGCGGGCCGGCGGGGTCGACTGGCTGTCCTCCGTGCTGGCAGCGCAGTGGGGGCTCTGGATCTACTGGATCGCGGGGGATCTGTCCGCCTGGCAGTTGGTCGTCGTGTTCCTCGGAGGTGTGGGCGGTGCGGTCGTCCTCGCCGAGAAGCTCCGCTGGCGGATCACGGCCGACCGCACCGGACTGTGGCTGAACGGCCTGCGCCGTCCGACACACGTCCCCTGGGACGACCTCCGCTCCGCCCGCCGGGATGCCTTCGAGCTGAAGCTCCGCTGGCGCGGGGACGGTGCCTGGTCGGTCGGGGCGCCGCGCTGGCCCTGGCTGCAGCGCCGGTTCGGACTGACCCACCCGTACGACGCCCTGGCCGCCGAACTCACCGCCCTGCACGCCGACCCCGCCCTGCGCCCCACCGGCGACAGCAGCGAACGCGACCGAGGGCGCCCCTTGTGGCCCCTCGCCACCCTGCTCGCGACCGTGTGGGTGGCAGCAATGGCCGCCGGCCAGGGGTGGCTGTAGGCCACAGGGGCCCAGTACGCGGCCCCCCACCACGACCGTCACCCCACAGGGAGTCGCTCAGATACCGGCCGCCGCCGACAGGTCCCGCTTGATCGTCGCGAGGGTCTCGGCGGCCTGGGCCCGGGCAGCCGGGAGGCCGGCATGCGTGGCCACAGGCACCACGACCTCCAGGTAGCACTTCAGTTTGGGCTCGGTGCCGCTGGGCCGGACGATGACGCGGGCACCGTCGAGCGTGTAGCGCAGCCCGTCCGTGGGCGGCAGCCTGTCGGTCCCCTCGGTCAGATCCTCGGCCTTGGTGACGGCCAGTCCCGCGAGCGAGGTCGGGGGCTGCTCGCGCAACCGCCGCATGGCGTCCGCGATGACGGTCAAGTCCTCGACGCGCACGGAGAGTTGATCGGTGGCGTGCAGACCGTGTTCTACGGCGAGATCGTCGAGGAGATCGAGCAGATCGCGCCCTTCGGCCTTCAACTCGGAAGCCAACTCGGTGATCAGAAGTGCCGCGGTGATGCCGTCCTTGTCGCGCACACCGTCCGGGTCCACGCAGTAACCGAGGGCTTCCTCATAGCCGTAGCGAAGGCCCTCCACCCGGGCGATCCACTTGAAACCGGTGAGGGTCTCCTCGTAGGGCAGACCCGCCTTCTCGGCGATACGGCCGAGGAGGGACGAGGAGACGATCGACTCGGCGAACGTGCCCTGGGCGCCGCGTCGCACGAGGTGCGCGGCGAGCAGGGAGCCGACCTCGTCGCCGCGGAGCATGCGCCAGTCCCCATCTGCTTTCACGGCCGCGGCGCAGCGGTCGGCGTCGGGGTCGTTGGCGATGATCAGGTCCGGGTCGGTGGCGCGGGCCTGCGCGAAGGCGAGGTCCATCGCGCCGGGCTCCTCCGGGTTGGGGAACGCGACGGTCGGGAAGTCCGGGTCGGGCTCGGCCTGTTCGGCGACGAGCACCGGCTCGGGGAACCCGGCGCGGGCGAACGCGGCCAGCAGCACGTCCTTGCCGACGCCGTGCATCGCCGTGTAGACGGTGCGGGCGGTGCGGGGGGAGTCCGGGGCGAGGACGGCGTCGGTACGGGCGAGGTAGGCGTCGAGGACGCTGTCGTCGAGGGTTTCCCAGCCGTCCGTCGGGCGAGGGACGTCATGCAGCGAGCCGACCGCCTCGATCTCGGCGGCGATCTCCGCGTCGGCCGGGGGCACGATCTGGGAGCCGTCGCCGAGGTAGACCTTGTAGCCGTTGTCCCGGGGCGGGTTGTGGCTGGCGGTGACCTCCACGCCGGCGACCGCGCCCAAGTGCCTTATGGCGAAGGCGAGTACGGGGGTGGGGAGGGGGCGAGGCAGTACGGCGGCCTTCAGCCCCGCGCCGACCATCACGGCGGCGGTGTCGCGGGCGAAGTCGGCGGACTTGTGGCGGGCGTCGTAGCCGATGACGACGGTTCCGGTTCCGTCGGTGTGCCCGTTCGTCTTCAGGTACGCGGCGAGTCCGGCGGCGGCCCGGATGACGACCGCGCGGTTCATCCGCATGGGCCCGGCGCCCAGTTCGCCCCGCAGGCCGGCGGTGCCGAACTGGAGGGTGCCGCTGAAGCGCTCGGTGAGCTCGGCGACGTCCCCGGCTTCGATGAGCTTGCCCAGCTCCTCACGGGTGTCCGCGTCGGGGTCCTCGGCGAGCCAGGTCCTGGCCCGCGCGATGAGATCGTCGTCGTGCACGTCGGGTCAACCTCTCGTGGGGGTGGTACGCCAGGTTCCTGGCGGACGGTGAACGGGTGGGTGGGTGGGAAACATCCGGGGGTTCCAGGGGGCGGGAGCCCCCTGGGGGGCGGTGCCTACAACCGGCCGAGCACCTGGGCCAACAGTGACCCCATCTGCGTGGCGGAATCCCGGCCGGCCTGAAGAACCTCCTCGTGGTTCAGGGGCTCACCGGTCATCCCCGCGGCGAGGTTCGTCACCAGGGAGATACCCAGCACCTCCGCACCCGCCTCGCGCGCGGCGATGGCCTCCAGCACCGTAGACATGCCCACCAGGTCCGCGCCGATCACCCGGGCCATGCGGATCTCGGCCGGAGTCTCGTAGTGCGGCCCGGGGAACTGGGCGTAGACGCCCTCCTCCAGAGCCGGGTCGATGTCCTTGCACAGGGCGCGCAGCCGCGGGGAGTACAGGTCCGTCAGGTCGACGAAGTTGGCGCCGATGATGGGGGACGTGGCGGTGAGGTTGATGTGGTCGCTGATCAGCACAGGCTGGCCGGGCCGCATGCCCTCGCGGAGCCCACCGCAGCCGTTGGTCAGCACGATGGTCTTGCAGCCGGCGGCGACGGCGGTACGCACACCGTGCGCGACGGCGGCGACACCACGGCCCTCGTAGTAGTGGGTACGCCCGAGGAAGACCAGCGCGCGCTTGTCACCGATCCCGTACGAGCGGATGCGACCGCCGTGGCCCTCGACGGCCGGCGGCGGGAAACCGGGCAGCTCGGTGACGGGGAAGTCGGCCTCGGGTACGCCGAGGGCGTCGACGGCCGGTCCCCAGCCGGAGCCCATCACAAGAGCGACGTCGTGGGTCTCGGCGCCCGTCAGTTCGCGCAGGCGCGTGGCGGCGGCGTCAGCGGCGGCATGGGGGTCGCCCTGGATGTCGTCCGGAAGAAGAGATGCGTTCACGCGGATGAGCGTAGCTGGTCTGGGCCTACGCGCGTAGATGACAGAGCGCACGGGATGGCGATCGTTGTCTTGTCGTTTCCAACGAGAGCTGTGACGGGCGTTATGTGTGGGAAGCGCTCAGCAGGGCCGCTTCCGCAGCTCCATCACATAGTCGTGCGGCGCCCCGGCCGACTCGGCGGCATCGGCGAGTTCGCCGAGATAACGGGCGGACGGGAGCCCTCCCTCATAGCCGTTGAGGACGTACACCCAGGCGGGTTCCTCGCCCTCCAGGGTGTGCACCCGGACCCGCATGCGGCGGTAGACGTCGAGGCCGACGCCCTCCCAGCGGTCCATGGACTCCTCGTCGGGCGGGGCGATCTCGTACAGCGCGACGAAGACCTGGGAGCGCGGGGCCTCCACGATCGTCGCGAGGGCGCCCTCCCAGCCCATGTGCTCGCCGCCGAAGGTCAGCCGCCACCCGTTCAGCCAGCCCGTGGCGCGCAACGGCGAGTGCGGGGCGCGGCGGGTCATCAGCCGCGCGTCGAGATTGCCGGCGTACGCGGCGTAGAGCGACATGGTTCGAGAGTACGGCAGCCGACACACCCGCCACTCCCGTAACCGTCGGTACTCAGGACCACCGAGGTGCCCGGGACACGGGATTCGAAACGGCGGCGCACCGCGCGGCCCGCCACCCGCGTACGGCGAGAAGGTGACGTGTCGGGGGGTGTCCGCCCGCAGCGGTTGGCGCGTCAACACCGCCACATTCTTGAGTGACCGATTCCGCGCCGTTCCGAGGACGGATACCCCCCGACACGGCACCGACCCACGACGATGAACGGGCGAACCACCCACCGCACCCGCACCCGGGCGGAAGCACCTTGAAGCGTGCGGGACAATGGGGTACGTGACTCGGATCGTGATCATCGGTGGCGGACCCGGCGGCTATGAAGCGGCGCTGGTGGCAGCGCAGCTCGGCGCGGAGGTGACCGTCGTCGACTGCGACGGTCTGGGCGGGGCGTCGGTGCTGACCGACTGCGTCCCGTCGAAGACCCTTATCGCGACGGCCGAGGTGATGACCACCTTCGACTCGTCGTACGAGGAACTAGGCATCATCGTCGCCGACGACACCCCACCGCTGGAACAGGCGGCCCGCGTGGTTGGCGTGGACCTAGGCAAGGTCAACCGCCGTGTGAAGCGCCTCGCCCTCGCCCAGTCGCACGACATCACCGCGTCCGTGACCCGGGCAGGCGCCCGTGTCATGCGCGGCCGGGGCCGGCTCGACGGCATGCAGGCGATCGACGGTTCCCGCAAGGTCATCGTGAAGGCGGCCGACGGCACCGAGGAGACGCTCGTCGCGGACGCCGTCCTCATCGCGACCGGCGGTCACCCCCGCGAGCTGGACGACGCCCGCCCGGACGGCGAGCGCATCCTGAACTGGACCCAGGTCTACGACCTCACCGAACTCCCCGAAGAGCTGATCGTGGTCGGCTCCGGTGTCACGGGCGCCGAGTTCGCCGGCGCCTACCAGGCCCTCGGCTCCAAGGTCACCCTCGTGTCGTCCCGCGACCGCGTCCTCCCCGGCGAGGACCCGGACGCCGCCGCCGTCCTGGAGGACGTCTTCCGGCGCCGCGGCATGAACGTCATGGCCCGCTCCCGCGCCCAGTCCGCCAAGCGGGTCGGCGACAAGGTCGAGGTCGTCCTCGCCGACGGCCGTGTCATCACCGGCTCGCACTGCCTCATGGCTGTCGGCGCCATCCCGAACTCCGCGGGCATGGGCCTGGAGGAGGCGGGCGTCAGGCTGCGCGACTCGGGCCACATCTGGACCGACAAGGTTTCGCGTACGACCGCCCCCGGCGTGTACGCGGCCGGTGACGTGACCGGGATCTTCGCGCTCGCCTCGGTGGCCGCGATGCAGGGCCGTATCGCGATGTACCACTTCCTGGGCGACGCGGTGGCCCCGCTCAACCTGAAGACGGTCTCCTCGAACGTCTTCACCGACCCCGAGATCGCGACCGTCGGCTACAGCCAGGCCGACGTCGACGGCGGCAAGATCGACGCCCGCGTCGTGAAGCTCCCGCTGCTCCGCAACCCGCGTGCGAAGATGCAGGGCATCCGCGACGGCTTCGTCAAGATCTTCTGCCGCCCCGGCACCGGCATCATCGTCGGCGGAGTGGTCGTGGCGCCCCGCGCCTCGGAACTGATCCACCCCATCTCGATCGCTGTCGACAACAACCTGACGGTCGAACAGATCGCGAACGCCTTCACCGTCTACCCGTCTCTTTCGGGCTCGATCGCCGAGGTGGCCCGACAGCTGCACACGCGGAAGGCGACGGGCGAAGTCTGACGTCGAAGTGGACTCCCCGCTGGTCACGGGGAGTTGTCGACCATTCGTACGGCATAGGCGCCGAGACTAGGCCCTATACCACTTCCCGTCCTGCTGTACGAACAACTTCCGTTATTCGGCGCAAACACCTGAAAGCAGACGGTCGTTGGGGTTACTGTCAGTTTCGTGTTCGCTGCAGAACGTCGCCAATTGATCCTCGAAATGGTGCGAGCGAATGGGGCCGTATCGCTCCGTGAGCTCGCCCGCGTCGTCCAGACCTCCGAAGTGACCGTACGGCGGGACGTGCGCGCACTGGAGGCAGAAGGACTCCTCGACCGCCGGCACGGCGGTGCGGTATTGCCGGGCGGGTTCACGCGGGAGTCCGGCTTTCCGCAGAAATCACATCTCGCGACCGCCGAGAAGACGGCTATCGCCGATCTCGCCGCGAGCTTCGTCGAAGAGGGCGAAGCCATCGTGGTAGGGGCGGGTACCACCACACAGGAGCTGGCCCGCCGGCTCGCCCGGGTACCCGGGCTGACCGTAGTCACCAACTCCCTTCTGGTGGCCCAGGCGTTGGCCCATGCCAACCGCGTGGAGGTCGTGATGACCGGCGGCACCCTGCGCGGTTCCAACTACGCGTTGGTGGGCAGCGGGGCCGAGCAGTCCCTCCAGGGTCTGCGCGTCTCCCGGGCCTTCCTCTCCGGAAGCGGGCTCACCGCCGAGCGCGGTCTCTCCACGTCCAACATGCTGTCGGCGTCCGTCGACCGGGCCCTCGTCCAGGCGGCCGCCGAGGTCGTCGTCCTCGCCGACCACACCAAGCTCGGCACGGACACCATGTTCCAGACCGTGCCCACGGACGTCATCACCCGCCTCGTCACCGACGAGCCCCCGGGCCACGACGACCGCGCGGCCACGGAGTTGCAGGCGCTGGCCGACCAGGGGGTGCAGATCGCCGTGGCCGGCGCATCAGGAAACCAGGGGGGTGAACAGGCCCCGGCGCGGGAGCAACGCCGCCGGGACGTGCCCCTTCCGGCGCCGCGACGGGGTCAAGTGCCGGGTGGCGCACCGGGCTTGAGGGCAGCGGGTGTCCTCGGCGGGGAGTCTCCTGAACGGGAGCGTGCGGCTAGGGTGGCGGATTTGCGCAGGCGTTGATCGGTTCGATTTCGGCTTGCGGGCCGGTGGGGGCTGGTCGCGCAGTTCCCCGCGCCCCTTAAAAACGCGGGTCGGCCCATGTCTTTTAGGGGCGCGGGGAACTGCGCGACCAGCCACGACGGCGCCGCAGCCGAAAACTGAACCAGCGCTACGGCTTCAACCCGCGCAACGTCAACGTCAGCAACCTGTCCGCCAGTTCAGGGTCTCCCGGGTTGCCCTCAGCCGCGAGGGCAATCGCGTGGGTCAATTGCAGCAGGTCGCCGATCTCGACGTCACCGCGCACGTCACCCGCGGCCTGCGCTCGGCAGAGCAACGCACCCCCCGCCTCACGGATCGGGTCGCTGCACCGGGCGAGGGCGGACGTGCCGTCATGGGCGACCGCCATCAGCGCCCGGGAAAGCCCCCGGTACTCGCTCGCGTGGGTCACCATCTCGCGCAACCAGGTCACCAGGGCCACACACGGCTGCGGCGCCGA
Source organism: Streptomyces sp. NPDC050508 (assembly GCF_040655155.1). Taxonomy (NCBI): domain Bacteria; kingdom Bacillati; phylum Actinomycetota; class Actinomycetes; order Kitasatosporales; family Streptomycetaceae; genus Streptomyces; species Streptomyces sp. NPDC050508. The sequence continues at coordinate 105,232 of NZ_JBFAJJ010000017.1, read as the reverse complement.
CAGCAACTCCCGGGAACGCGCGAGGAGTTCGCCCACCGCGTCCTCGAACACCGCGCTCATCAGGGCCTGCCGATTCGGGAAGTGCCGGTACAGCGTGCCGATACCGACACCCGCACGCCGGGCCACGTCCTCCAGGGACGCGTCCGTGCCGTGCGCGGCGAAGGACACGCGGGCCTCGGCGAGCAGCCGCTCGTAGTTGCGGCGGGCGTCGGCACGCAGCCCCGCCGGCGGCCTGGCTGTGTCGGCCATGGGTCCTACCTGCCCTCCTAGGCACTGTCCCGTCACATTACAGAGGTGCCCGGCGGACAGGCTGTTCCTGTCGGCCGGGCACCTCTGGACGTACTGCCGGATCAGTCCTTGATCTCGCAGATCGCGGCGCCGGAGGTGAGGGACGCACCGACCTCCGCGCCAAGTCCCTTGATCGTGCCGGACTTGTGCGCGTTCAGCGGCTGTTCCATCTTCATCGCTTCGAGTACGACGATGAGGTCGCCCTCCTTGACCTCCTGGCCCTCCTCGACCGCGACCTTGACGATCGTGCCCTGCATCGGGGAGGCGAGGGTGTCGCCGGAGGCGACGGGGCCGGACTTCTTGGCCGCGCGGCGCTTCGGCTTGGCCCCGGCGGCGAGGCCGGTGCGGGCCAGTGACATGCCGAGCGAGACCGGGAGGGAGACCTCCAGGCGCTTGCCGCCGACCTCGACGACGATCGTCTCGCGGTCCGCGTCCTCGTCCGCCTCGGCGTCCGTGGGGGCGGCGAAGGGCTTGATCTCGTTGACGAACTCGGTCTCGATCCAGCGGGTGTGGACCGTGAACGGCTCGGCGGAGCCGGTGAGTTCGGGGGCGAACGCCGGGTCGGTGACGACCGCGCGGTGGAACGGGACGGCCGTGGCCATACCCTCGACCTGGAACTCCTCCAGCGCACGCGCCGCGCGCTGCAGTGCCTGCTCACGCGTCGCGCCGGTCACGATCAGCTTGGCCAGGAGCGAGTCCCACGCCGGGCCGATGACCGAGCCCGACTCCACACCGGCGTCCAGGCGCACGCCCGGACCGGACGGCGGGGCGAACGTGGTGACGGTGCCGGGCGCGGGCAGGAAGCCGCGGCCCGGGTCCTCGCCGTTGATGCGGAACTCGAAGGAATGGCCACGCAGTTCGGGATCGCCGTAGCCGAGTTCCTCGCCGTCGGCGATGCGGAACATCTCCCGTACGAGGTCGATGCCGGCGACCTCCTCGGTGACCGGGTGCTCCACCTGGAGGCGGGTGTTGACCTCAAGGAAGGAGATCGTGCCGTCCTGGCCGACGAGGAACTCGACGGTCCCGGCGCCGACATAGCCGGCCTCCTTGAGGATGGCCTTGGACGACGAGTACAGCTCGGCGACCTGGGCTTCCGACAGGAACGGCGCGGGCGCCTCCTCGACGAGCTTCTGGTGGCGGCGCTGGAGGGAGCAGTCACGCGTCGACACGACGACCACGTTGCCGTGGGAGTCGGCCAGGCACTGGGTCTCCACGTGCCGCGGCTTGTCCAGGTAGCGCTCCACGAAGCACTCGCCGCGACCGAAGGCGGCGACCGCCTCGCGCACCGCGGAGTCGTACAGCTCGGGAACCTCTTCGAGTGTGCGGGCCACCTTCAGACCGCGACCGCCGCCACCGAAGGCGGCCTTGATCGCGATGGGCAGCCCGTGCTGCTCGGCGAACGCGACGACCTCGTCCGAGCCCGACACCGGGTCGGGCGTGCCGGCGACCAGCGGGGCACCGGCGCGTTGGGCGATGTGCCGGGCGGCGACCTTGTCACCGAGGTCGCGGATCGCCTGCGGCGGCGGACCGATCCAGATCAGGTCCGCGTCGAGCACCGCCTGCGCGAACTCCGCGTTCTCCGACAGGAAGCCGTAGCCGGGGTGGATGGCGTCGGCACCGGACTCGCGGGCCGCGTTCAGGACCTTGTCGATGTCCAGGTAGCTGCTCGCCGGTGTGTCACCGCCCAGGGCGAACGCCTCATCCGCGGCGCGGACATGCAGAGCGTCCCGGTCCGGGTCGGCGTATACGGCCACGCTCGCGATCCCGGCATCCCGGCAGGCCCGGGCAACGCGGACAGCGATTTCGCCACGATTGGCGATGAGCACCTTGCGCACGATTGAGGCTCCCTCCTTGAAACAAGCCGAGTTTAGGGACTGCCGACACGGCGCATCGACCCGTCCCCAATGGTGAGCTTGCCCACACGGAGCGTGATACGAGGCCCGCTCGACCCGCGAAATCCCTTGTCGCACCTAGGTACGCAGGACTCCTTCTGGAAACCCTAGCCCTCCGATGTGGTCAAGGTCTCTGTGAGAGCGTGCCGCGCCCCACTCCGTTTCTTTGTGGAGTCCCTACGAATGGCCCAATGATTCTTTGCCCCCGACACAACCCTTGTCCCGGGGTTTACCCGTTAGTAGCGTTCGTGGTGCCTCGAACGTACTTGGGGTAACGGAAGCTTTGGTCGAGCGGTGGTCGGAAGTGGGTGGGGGCCGGTGGTGCGCAGACCGGTGGCGTGGATCGTGGCGGTCGTCCTGTTCGTGGAGGCCTTCGGCGTGGCGGCGCTGAACTGGTTCCTCGGGATCGTCGTCGACCGCCAGGACATGTCCCTGGCAGGCCTCGACCCGAACGCGATGTCGATCTCGTCGAAGGCCGGCGGAGTCGTCTTCGGCCTGTACTTCGCCCTGTGCGGCCTGGTCGCCCTGCTCGTCGCCCTGCGCGACCGGGCCCCGGCCGGCCTCGGCCGCATCCTGCTGATCAGCGTGGCCGTGGTGCACGGCCTGCTGGGCGCGTTCGCGTGGGGCCTGGTGGGCCCGGGCGCGTTCGTGTTCATGGTGGTGGTGCTCGGCCTCGTCGTCCTGCTCCTGATGACCTACGACCGCCTGGAGGGCCCCTCGGACGCGGCACCGGCGGAGGGCGGGCCCAAGGACCCCGAGAGGCCGCAGCTCGACAAGGATCCGGCGCCGATCATCCCCCCGGCCGCCCCCAACCCCTCCTGATCATCCCTCTTGGGGCGTCCACAACTCCGTGATGCCGACGCCCAGTTCGGCCAGCAGGCGCCGAACGAGGGGCAGGCTGATGCCGATCACGTTGCCGTGGTCGCCGTCGATGCCGTCGATGAACGGCGCCGAACGGCCGTCGAGGGTGAACGCCCCGGCGACGTAAAGGGGTTCGCCCGAGGCGACGTACGCGGCGATCTCGGCGTCGGTCGGCTCGCCGAAGCGGACGACGGTGGACGCGGTGGCCGAGACGTACCGGCCGCTCGTCGTGTCGTAGACGCAGTGGCCGGTCTGGAGTGTGCCCGCCCGGCCGCGCATCGACTTCCAGCGAGCGGTGGCCTCCTCGGCGTCGGCGGGCTTGCCGAGGGCCTCGCCGTCCAGGTCGAGCACCGAGTCGCAGCCGATCACCAGCGCGCCGTGCACCTCCGGGCGGGCAGCCACGACGGAGGCCTTCGCCTCGGCGAGGGCCAGCGCCAGTTCGGCCGGGGTGGGAGCGGAGACCGCGTCCTCGTCCACCCCGCTCACGATCACCTCGGGGTCGAGCCCCGCCTGCCGCAGCAGTCCCAGGCGGGCGGGGGACTGGGAGGCGAGCACGAGACGGCGGCGCGGCTGATCTGTCATACGGCCAGGGTATCGGCGTGATCCTGGACGCTCACGTCAGGCCGATCACGATCATCGCCAGCACCATCGCGAGTGCCATGAGGACCCCGAGCCGCCGCAACATGAGCTGCGTCTGGCGCAGTTCATCGGGCGGTTCGTTCTCGGGGTCGGACCACAGCATGGCACCAGCGTGCGGCTTGGGCGGGGGAGGGCGCCTGAGTACGGGTACTTAAATCGGTGCCCTGAATTGTCCTCCCGTGCGCCCACGCGGCGGAGCCGCATATCGACACGGCCCCGCGCCCCTTTAGAGGGCTGCCCTTAGCCCGGCCAGAACGTGCGGGTCCATGCACTTGGCCCCGGGTGGGGGAGCCTCGCGCTCGCGATGCGGGACGGGTCGGACCACGCGTCGCGCTGCCTCGGGGCGCCCGGCGATGCGGTCGCCGCCGCGGCTGCGCGTGCCCTTACCACCGCCAACGCGGCGGCCAGCTCCTCCGGGGTCGGGTTGCCCCTTACGACCTTGATTGTCACAGCGGCTCCTCTACAGGGGGATGTTGCCGTGCTTCTTCGGGGGCAGGGACTCGCGCTTGGTGCGGAGTTGGCGCAGGCCCCGTACGACGTGGCGGCGGGTGTCGGAGGGGAGGACCACCGCGTCGATGTAGCCGCGCTCGGCCGCGATGTACGGGTTGAGGAGGGTGTCCTCGTACTCCTGGATGAGGCGGGCGCGTACCGCCTCCAGGTTCTCCCCGGCCGCGTCCGCCTCGGCGAGCGTGCGGCGGTGCAGGATGTTGACCGCGCCCTGGGCGCCCATGACGGCGATCTGGGCGGTCGGCCAGGCCAGGTTGAGGTCGGCGCCGAGGTGCTTGGAGCCCATGACGTCGTAGGCGCCGCCGAAGGCCTTGCGGGTGATCACCGTGATGAGAGGGACTGTCGCTTCCGCGTAGGCGTAGATCAGCTTCGCGCCTCTGCGGATGATGCCGTAGTGCTCCTGGTCGACGCCCGGCAGGAAGCCGGGGACGTCCACGAACGTGATGACCGGGACGTTGAACGCGTCGCAGGTGCGGACGAAGCGTGCGGCCTTCTCGGACGCGTCGATGTCCAGGCAACCCGCGAACTGCATGGGCTGGTTGGCCACGATGCCCACCGGGCGGCCCTCGACCCGGCCGAACCCGGTGAGGATGTTCGGCGCGAAGAGTGGTTGGGTCTCGAAGAACTCCGCGTCGTCCAGGACGTGTTCGATCACCGTGTGCATGTCGTACGGCTGGTTCGCGCTGTCCGGGACGAGCGTGTCCAGCTCGCGGTCCTCGTCCGTGACGGTGAGGTCCGCCTCCTCGGGGAACGCCGGGGGTTCGCTGAGGTTGTTGGACGGGAGGTACGACAGCAACTGCTTGACGTACTCGATCGCGTCCTTCTCGTCGCCCGCCATGTGATGGGCCACGCCCGACACCGAGTTGTGGGTGCGCGCACCGCCCAACTCCTCGAAGCCCACGTCCTCGCCCGTGACCGTCTTGATGACGTCCGGTCCTGTGATGAACATGTGCGAGGTCTGGTCGACCATCACCGTGAAGTCGGTGATCGCGGGAGAGTAGACCGCGCCGCCCGCGCACGGGCCCACGACCAGGCTGATCTGCGGGATCACGCCGCTCGCGTGGGTGTTGCGGCGGAAGATCTCGCCGTACGCGCCGAGGGACGCGACGCCCTCCTGGATGCGGGCGCCGCCGGAGTCGTTGATGCCGATGACCGGGCAGCCCGTCTTCAGCGCGAAGTCCATCACCTTGACGATCTTCTGGCCGTAGACCTCGCCCAACGCGCCGCCGAAGACCGTGAAGTCCTGGGAGAACACGGCGATGGGGCGGCCGTCGACCGTGCCGTAGCCGGAGACGACTCCGTCGCCGTAGGGGCGGTTCTTCTCCAGGCCGAAGTCGGTGGAGCGGTGCCGGGTCAACTCGTCGAACTCTACGAAGGAGTCCTCGTCGAGGAGCAGGTCGATCCGCTCACGGGCCGTCAACTTGCCCTTGGCGTGCTGCTTTTCGACCGCCCGTGCCGAGCCCGCGTGCGTCGCCTCCTGGGTACGGCGCTGAAGATCCGCGATCTTCCCGGCGGTCGTGTGAATGTCGATCTCTTGAGGCGCTTCCGGCTCGGACATCGGGATTACGGCTCCCTGCCTGCTCAAAAGGGGGACGGGTTACTCATCCGTAGAGTAGTGGCGGGCCTACCGATCGGCAGTGCGGCGTACAACACACCTAGGGTGGCTTGCATGACGCCGCGAGATGCCTCAGACGACAGCAGCCGTTGGTCCGATCTGGAACGGCCGCCCCTCAACCCCGGCGCACTGCGGCGCGGGCTCGTGCGTGCGGGCGGGCTGTGGACCGGCATGGACGTCGTGCAGCGCACCGGTTCCACCAACTCCGACCTCGTCGCCCTGGCCGCCGCGGGCAAGGCGGACGAGGGCGCCGTCCTGGTCGCCGAGGAGCAGACCTCCGGGCGGGGACGGCTCGACCGGCAGTGGACGGCACCGGCCCGCTCCGGCCTCTTCTTCTCGGTCCTCCTCAAGCCGAGCGACGTCCCCGTGGCCCGCTGGGGCTGGCTTCCGCTGCTTACGGGTGTCGCCGTCGCGACGGGCCTGTCCCGGTCGGCCGGCGTCGACACGGCACTCAAGTGGCCCAACGACCTCCTGGTGACTGTCGACGGCGAGGAACGCAAGGCCGGCGGCATCCTCGCCGAGCGCGCCGGGGACGACGCCGTGATCGTCGGCGTCGGCATCAACGTCACCCTGCGCGAGGACGAGCTGCCCGTGCCCCAGGCGGCCTCCCTGGCCCTGGCCGGGGCGGTCACCACGGACCGCGATCCCCTTCTTCGGGCGGTTCTACGGTCCCTGGAGCACTGGTACGACAAGTGGCGCGCGGCGGGCGGCGACCCGGCCGCGAGCGGCCTCCAGGAGACCTACGCGGCCGGCTGTTCGACGCTCGGGCGGCTGGTACGGGCCGAGCTGCCGGGGGACCGGTCCATCACCGGCGAGGCCGTCGCGATCGACGGCGACGGGCGCCTCGTACTGGCTACCGAGGACGGCGTGCAGGAGCCCGTGGGGGCGGGCGACATCGTCCACCTGCGCCCCGCGTGACCCCGACCGCTCTTGTGGCGGCTCTGTCCGTGTGACTCACGGAGTGAGCTGGCCCACACCTGCCGTAGCATTGGGCCCGGTCGATACCTGACCGTGGCAGATCGGAAGGGCAGCAGGCGTGACCGTCGACGACACGGGCTCCGGCGCGGACGCGGACGGCCGGGTGGACCCCGATGCCGCGGATTCCGGCGATTCCGGTGAGGACCCGCTCGCGCTGCGCCTCGAAGGGCTCATCCTGGGCGCCGAGCGCCGCTACACCCCGTTCCAGGCGGCCCGCACCGCCGGTGTCTCCATGGAGCTGGCCACCCGCTTCTGGCGGGCCATGGGCTTCGCCGACGTCGGCCAGGCCAAAGCGTTCACGGAGGCGGACGTCCTCGCGCTGCGACGCCTCGCCGGTCTCGTCGAGGCGGGGCTGCTGAGCGAGGCGATGGCGGTGCAGGTGGCCCGCTCCACCGGACAGACCACCGCGCGGCTGGCCGGCTGGCAGATGGACTCGTTCCTGGAGGGCCTCACCGAGCCGCCGGAACCGGGCATGTCCCGCACCGAGGTGACGTACCCGATCATCGAGCTGCTGCTGCCCGAGCTGGAGGAGTTCCTCGTCTACGTCTGGCGGCGCCAGCTCGCCGCCTCGGCGGGCCGGGTCGTTCAGGCCGGTGACGACGAGGAGATGGTCGACCGGCGGCTGGCGGTGGGCTTCGCCGACCTCGTCGGCTTCACGCGGCTGACGCGCCGCATGGAGGAGGAGGAACTCGGCGAGCTCGTCGAGGCCTTCGAGACCACCGCCGCCGACCTGGTGGCAGCGCGCGGTGGCCGTCTCATCAAGACCCTGGGCGACGAGGTCCTGTTCTCCGCGGACGACGCCGGAGTCGCCGCCGAGATCGCGCTGCGCCTGATCGAGACCATGGCCAACGACGAGACCATGCCCGAACTGCGCGTCGGCATGGCCTTCGGCACGGTCACGACCCGCATGGGCGACGTCTTCGGGACGACGGTCAACCTCGCCTCCCGGCTCACCTCGATAGCGCCTCGCGACGCTGTCCTCGTCGACAGCGACTTCGCGGAGGAACTCATCCGCAGCGGTGAGGCTCCCGCCTCCGAGGCGGAGGCCGCCGAAGCCGCGGCCACCGCCGAGAAGGAGGGCGAGGAACCCCCGACCTATCGCTTCGCGCTCCAGCCGATGTGGCAGCGCCCGGTGCGCGGCCTCGGCGTGGTCGAGCCGTGGCTGCTCACGCGCCGGGACTCGTCACCGGCGTAGGACCTCGTCCACGCAGAGGCCGATGATCGGCACGCAGAGGCTTGGCCGACTCGGCGCGGGGGCAGGGGAGTTGGCGGTTCGGCTCGGGGTGGGCGTGGGCGTGGGCGTTGAGGCGGGTGCGGGTGCCGTGGTCGACGTCCGGTGCGGGGCCGGTTCCTGAGGTGCGGGCGGGGGCGTGGTGGCCGTAGCCGTCTCGGGAATGGTCGTCGGGTCCGCGGCGGCCGTGGGTGCCGCGGTCGCATACGGAGTCGGTACGACCCCGGAGGTCATGGTCGGAGTCGCGCTCACGCCTCCCATCACCGAGGTCGCCGAGGGGATCGCCGTCGGGTCGGCGCTGATCGTGGCGGCCGCGTTGGCCGGGCGGTCGGTGCCGTCGCCGGTTCCGGTGCCCGGGTCCGGGCGGGGGTCCGCCTCTGCCGTACCCAGCCCGCCGACTCCCGACTCGGGCGTCAGCCGTACGAGGCTCAGCACACCGGCGGCCACGGCGAGCCCTCCGACGGCGAACAGGATCTTGCGCGGGCGGGGACGGCGGTGCCGGCCGCGCGGGGACCGGGGGAGGGGCGGCGGCTCTATGTCCGCGGTGTCCTCGGCCCGCTCCGCCTTCGTGGTCGTCGTCATGATCTCTCCCCTGTGGTGTGGCGCCCGCACGTTATGCGCTTCTACGGGCGGTGCGGCGGGAGTTGGGCGGGATGTCACCCGAACGGGGAAGGCCCGTGCGATGATCGGGGCGAGTTCTGTTAACCCACGTTAACCAGGAGGCTGTCATGAGTGCGGAGCGGTCCGAGGAGCGGTTCGGGGAGTTCGTGCTGGTGCGGCGGCACGGGTACGTCGCGGAACTCGTCCTGGACCGGCCCAAGGCCATGAACGCCGTCTCCACGGCGATGGCGGGCTCGATCGCCGAGGCGTGCGCTGCACTGGCGGCGGACCGGGACGTACGCGTGACCGTGGTGACCTCCTCGCACGAGCGGGCGTTCTGCGTGGGCGCGGACCTGAAGGAGCGCAACTCGTTGAGCGATGCGGAACTCGTACGACAGCGCCCGCTCGCGCGTGCGGCGTACACCGGGGTCCTGGAACTCCCGATGCCGACGATCGCCGCCGTGCACGGCTTCGCGCTGGGCGGCGGCTTCGAACTCGCCCTGTCCTGCGACCTGATCGTGGCGGACCGCACCGCCGTGGTGGGGCTGCCGGAGGTCTCGGTGGGCGTGATTCCCGGGGGCGGCGGTACGCAGTTGCTGCCCCGGCGGGTGGGCGCGGCCCGCGCTGCCGAACTCATCTTCACCGCACGGCGGTTGGAGGCGGCGGAGGCGGCGGAACTGGGCCTGGTGGACGTCCTGGTGGACGCCGGCCAGGATCGCGAGGAGGCGCTGGCGCTGGGCTCGCGCATCGCCGCGAACTCGCCCGTCGGGCTCCGGGCGGCCAAGCGGGCGCTGCGGCTCGGGCACGGGCTGGATCTGCGGGCCGGTCTTGAGGTCGAGGACGCGGCGTGGCGGTCGGTGGCGTTCTCGGGGGACCGGGCGGAGGGCGTGGCGGCGTTCAACGAGAAGCGGAAGCCGGAGTGGCCGGGGGAGTAGGTACTCGTTCGCCGCATTGATATCCCTATATGTCCTCAATGTCCCTAGCCTGGAGTGATGGGTGAGGACAGGCGGCTGGCGGCCGTGGTGGAGCTGGCGCAGGGGATGGCGGCGGCGCACACCCCGCGGGAGTCCTGGCGGGCGGCGGCGTCCGGCGCGTGCCGGGCGCTGACCGGGAGTTTCGCCGCCCTCTCCGTGTGGGAGCGGGAGCTGGGGCGGCTGCGGGTCCTGGTGAACGTGGGGGAGCGGGCCGCGGGCGAGGAGGAGTTCCCGGACGGCGAGACCTATCCGGTGCACCAGTTCCCGGAGATCACCGAGTTCCTGCACGAGCGGTGGGCCGGCGGCGGTGAGCCCAACGCCTGGGTCGAGACCGCCGAGGGCCCGGCCGCGGGCAGCCCCGGCTACTGCCACCAACGCGTGGCGGCCCTACGGCGTCGTAGGCGCGGATGCTGTGTGGTCGCCCCGATCGTGCTGCACGGGCGGGCGTGGGGTGAGCTGTATGTGGCGCGGCCGGTCGGTGCGGCCGTGTTCGACCGGGGGGACGCCGACTTCGCGACCGTGCTGGCCTCCGTCGTCGCGGCCGGGATCGCGCAGACCGAGCGGCTGGAGGAGGCGCGGCGGCTCGCCTTCACGGACGCGCTCACCGGGCTCGCCAACCGTCGTGCCGTCGACGTGCGGCTCGACGAGGCGATCGAGCGGCATCGGCGCGACGGGGTTGTGGTCAGCCTGGTGGTGTGCGACCTCAACGGGCTCAAGCGCGTCAACGACACCCGGGGGCATGCGGTGGGGGACCGGCTGCTCGAACGCTTCGGTTCGGTGCTGTCGTTGTGCGGAGCCATGCTGCCGGGCGCGCTCGCGGCGCGGCTCGGCGGCGACGAGTTCTGCCTGCTCGCGGTCGGGCCGCCGGCCGATGAGGTGGTCGACGCGGCCGTTGAACTGTGTCGCCGCGCGGCCGAGTTGGAGCTGGGTGAGGGTGTTGCGTGCGGGGTCGCGTCGACCGAGGATCCGATCGGGGTGGTGCGTTCCGGGCGGCGGTTGTTCCGGCTGGCCGACGCTGCCCAGTACCGCGCGAAGGCGCTCCGTGCGGACAAGCCGGTGGTCGCCGGGCGGGACGGGCCGGATGATCCTGTGGTGCAGCTTGCGGACTCCCCTACGCCGGAGATGCCTGCCGAGCGGCGGCGGTTCCGGGGGCGGCGGGCGTGATGGGCGGGTGCGGGTGTGTGGGTTGTTCGCCTGGGGTGCGTTGTGGGTCGGTGCCGTGTCGGGGGGTATCCGTCCTCGGAACGGCGCGGAATCGGTCACTCAAGAATGTGGGGGTGTTGACGCGCCAACCGCTGCGGGCGGACACCCCCCGACACGACGCCTTGCCGCCGTACGCGACTGCCGGCCCGCTCGGCCCAGTGACCTATCTGTAAGGGTCTAACCGGTGACCCGGTAGTGACACCGCTGCATTCAGTGCGTACGCTCCTGAATATGGATATGCACACTGTGGTGGTGGGGACGTCCGGGGTCACCGCGTCCGACGTCCTCGCCGTGGCGCGTGGGGGCGCCCGGATCGAGCTTTCCGGTGAGGCCGTCTCGGCGCTTGCGGCGGCGCGGGAGATCGTGGACGCGCTGGCGGCCAAGCCGGAGCCCGTGTACGGCGTGAGCACCGGGTTCGGGGCGTTGGCGTCTCGGCACATCAGCCCGGAACTGCGGGCGCAGTTGCAGCGCAATATTGTTCGTTCGCATGCCGCTGGGATGGGGCCGCGGGTGGAGCGGGAGGTCGTACGGGCGCTTATGTTCCTGCGGCTCAAGACCGTCTGCTCGGGGCATACCGGTGTGCGGCCCGAGGTCGCGCAGACCATGGCCGATGTGCTCAACGCCGGGATCACGCCTGTCGTCCACGAATACGGCTCTCTGGGTTGCTCCGGTGACCTGGCGCCGCTCTCCCACTGTGCGCTCACGCTCATGGGCGAGGGTGACGCCGAGGGTCCGGTCGGGGTCGTGAAGCCTGCTGGTGAGCTGCTCGCCGACGCCGGTATCGCGCCCGTCGAACTGCGGGAGAAGGAGGGGCTCGCTCTTCTCAACGGTACCGACGGCATGCTCGGCATGCTGGTCATGGCCCTCGCCGATCTGGACATGCTCTACAAGTCCGCCGACGTTACGGCGGCGCTGAGTCTGGAGGCGCTGCTCGGTACCGACAAGGTGCTCGCGCCCGAGCTGCACGCGATCCGCCCGCACCCGGGGCAGGGTGCCAGTGCCGCCAACATGCTTGCCGTGCTTGCCGGTTCGGAGCTGACCGGGCACCACCAGGACGGCGCGCCCCGCGTCCAGGACGCCTACTCGGTGCGGTGTGCTCCGCAGGTCGCCGGTGCGGGCCGGGACACGATCGCGCACGCACGGCTCGTCGCCGAGCGGGAGTTGGCGTCGGCCGTCGACAACCCCGTTGTGCTGCCCGACGGTCGGGTGGAGTCCAACGGCAACTTCCATGGCGCGCCTGTGGCTTACGTCCTCGACTTCCTCGCCATCGCCATCGCCGACCTCGGTTCGATCGCCGAGCGCCGTACCGACCGGCTGCTCGACAAGAACCGCTCGCACGGGCTGCCGCCGTTCCTCGCGGACGACGCCGGTGTCGACTCCGGGCTGATGATCGCCCAGTACACGCAGGCCGCGCTGGTGAGTGAGATGAAGCGGCTGGCGGTGCCCGCCTCCGCCGACTCCATCCCCTCCTCCGCGATGCAGGAGGACCACGTCTCCATGGGCTGGTCGGCCGCGCGCAAGCTGCGCACCGCCGTCGACAACCTCACCCGGATCATCGCCGTCGAGCTGTATGCGGCCACGCGTGCGGTGGAGTTGCGTGAGGGGCTGGCTCCGGCGCCGGCCTCGCGGGCGGTCATTGACGCCGTACGTGCGGCGGGAGTTGAGGGCCCGGGGCCGGACCGGTTCCTGTCGCCGGACCTCGCCGCGGCGGACGCGTTCGTGCGGGGCGGGCACGTCGTCGAGGCCGTGGAGAAGGTCACCGGGCCGCTGCGGTAAGGGAGTTGGCCAACGGGCCGTTGCTGTAGGGCTGTTGGGGCCCGGTCGTTGCTACGGCCGGGCCCTGTACGTCACTTCAGCTTGGCGGACTGCGCCGTGACCACCGCGGCCGGGACCGTGTAGGCCTTGTCGGCGACCATCGCGCCGATGTTCATCGTGTAGTACGTCGCGACGACGTTCCCGTGGCGGACGACCTCGGCGTGCGCGACGGGCGTCTTGCCGTCCGCTGCGTCCGGCTCGCCGTACGCCGCGTACGCCACCGACTCGTCGCCGGTCCCCGCGCCCTTTTCGGTGCTGACCTTGGTGAACTTCTGCTTCTCGCCGCCGGCCGTCCCCGTGAAGCCACCGGCGCAGCCCGCGACCGCGTCGGACACGGCCTTGAAGGCCTTCTCGGCGCCGTCACCGTCGTACGACGAGAGCCCGACCATCGTCAGGTCGACGCTCATGGAGTCGGTGAGGGCCTTCTCGACGTCGGCGCTGCTCATGTCCTCCAGGTCGGCGGAGGCGGTGGCCGAGGGCTTCTTGTCCGCGGTGGCCATGCGGTTGGTCTCCGCGGGCGCCTCGGCCGGGGCGACGCCGCTCATGACGTAGAGAAGGGGCTTGCACTTCTCGTCGCCCTTGATGCCGCTCCTGCCGCCGGGGATCGCCTCGCCGGCCGCGACCTTGTAGCCGTCGACGTCGCCCTGGGCGAGGATCCGCTTCTTCAACTCGGCGGCGGTGAGCGCCTTGGCGTTGTTCTTCTGCGAACCCTGGGCGGAGTTCGCGGTGTTGCTCTTGGCGTCGTCCGAACCGCCGTCGGAGCAGCCGGTGATGAGGGCCAGCGACAGTGCGCTCACCGCGACGGTGGCGCACAGGCGTATGCCCGATGATCTCTTCATGAGCGGACTATGAAGCTTAAGTCAAGGAAACGTCAAGCAACTTAAAAGCCGAGGCGTTCCCGTCGTACCGAATACGCCACGAAACCGGCGCCGAGGCCGAGGAACACCGTGCCGCCGACGATGTACGGCGTGGTGTTCGGGCTTCCGGTGTCGGCGAGTCGGGTGTCGTCGGAGGAGAGGGTGACGGCCGTCGATGTCACCCTCGCCTGCTGGGTGACCTGCGAGGTCGGGGTCGCCGAAGTCTCCACTCTGGCCTGGTTGGTCACCGTCGCGTTGGCGGAGGGGACGAACCAGAGGGCGCCCAGCAGGGTGCCCGCGGCGGTGGCGGTCAGCATCGTTCGGCGAGCGGTTGACACGGAATATCGATCCCCTTGTGGCGCTGGCGAATTGGCCGTGTGGAGCGATGCTAATGAACTGTGCGGGTCGCGGGAAAGTCACGGGAGCTGTGGGCCGTACGCTCCCGGCATGAGCACCCCAGAGACATCACGTTTTGTACGCCTTCGTGTCGAACTCGTTCTTGAAGTCGAGAACGAGGACGCCGTGACCAAGGCCGCGCTGGCCAAGATCGCCGACGATCCCGAGCTGCCCGGCGACGAACGCGGGCACGCCGAGAACGCTGTGACGGAAGACACCGCCGAGGCCCTCGCCTATCTCGTGGACCCGTTCGACCTGGTCAGTGAGATGCCCGGGGTCGAGCTGGCCCAGGCCTCGTGGAGCAGTGAGGAGATCGACTACGACCCGGATTCGCCGGATTGGGACCTCGACGAGGATGATGTCGACGGCGATGAGGATGCAGACGGGACGGCAGTGGCCGGCTGAGCCGTGCGCGGGAGCGAGTGACCCCGGACGGCAACCGCCGTCCGGGGTTTCGTCGTCCGTACGGTTCCGAGCGCCACAGACGGTTCCGGGGGCCACGGTGGACGTGGCGTGCCCCACATGTGGGCGACAAGCGGAACGGGGCGCACCAGTCGTAGCGTTGGTTTCTTAAGAAACTGGTTAACGGGGCGCTCGGGGTTTTCGGGGATTCGGCAACGATGGAGAAACGTGTGATGACGGACAGTAAGCGGCGCAAGAGCCTGGTGGCTGCGTCCGCACTGCTCGGCGGTGTGCTCGTGCTCACGGCGTGTTCCGGCAGCGACGACAAGTCGTCCGGGAGCGATTCGAGCCAGAGCTCGCAGTCCAAGGCCGACGAGGCGGCGGCGAAGAAGTCCTCCGAGGCCCAGATCAAGATCACGCCTGCGGACGGTTCGGACAACGCCTCCATCAACAACTCGGCCGCGGTGACTGTCAGCAAGGGCACGCTCACGGCCGTGACGATGACGACGGCGGACGGCAAGGCCGTCGCGGGCACCATCGCCGCCGACAAGCTCAGCTGGAAGCCCAGCGCGCAGCTGGACCGCTCGACCACCTACAAGGTCGCGGCCACCGCCAAGGACTCCGCGGGCCTCGCCGCCCACGAGAACGCCTCGTTCACCACGGTCTCCCCGGCCAACAGCTTCATAGGGAACTTCACTCCCGAGGACGGCTCCACGGTCGGCGTCGGCATGCCCGTCTCGATCAACTTCAACAAGGCGATCACGAACAAGGCCGCCGTCCAGAAGGGCGTCACCGTCACCTCCACCAGCGGCCAGGAAGTCGTCTGCCACTGGTTCAACACCCAGCGCATGGACTGCCGCCCCGATGACTACTGGAAGGAGAACTCCACCGTCACGCTGAAGCTCGCGCTCGACGGCGTCGAGGGCGCCTCCGGTGTCTACGGCGTGCAGCAGAAGACGGTGACCTTCCACATCGGCCGCAACCAGGTCTCGTACGTGGACGCGAAGACGAAGCAGATGAAGGTCGAGCAGGACGGCAAGGTCGTCAAGACCATCCCGATCTCGGCCGGTTCGCCCGAACACACCACGTACAACGGCCAGATGGTGATGTCCGAGAAGTTCACGCAGACCCGCATGAACGGCGCGACGGTCGGTTTCACGGACGACGACGGCAAGGGCGAGTACGACATCAAGGACGTCCCGCACGCCATCCGCCTCACCAGCTCCGGCACGTTCATCCACGGCAACTACTGGGGCTCGCCGTCGGTGTTCGGCAGCGTCAACACCAGCCACGGGTGCGTCGGCCTGCAGGACGTGAAGGGCGCGGGCGACAAGAACATGCCGGCGGCGTGGTTCTACAACAACTCGATCGTGGGTGACGTGGTCGTCATCTCCAACACCGGTGACAAGACGGTGTCTCCCGACAACGGCTTGAACGGGTGGAACATGGACTGGGCTCAGTGGAAGGCGGGGTCGGCGGTCTGATCTGACTCGACCTGCCAACTCCGGTTCGCTTGAAGGCGGTTGCCCCTGACTGGGGGTGGCCGCCTTTTCGTTGCCTGGCTCAAGTGGTCCGTGGCATAGGTGAGTTGCCGGTAATATCCGTCATATGACGCGCCCTCGGGTGCGCCTCCCTTGTTCCGGGTCCCGTCCCCTCGGGGCCCGGCCCGAAGCGAGGCGGCTCCGGGTACAAAAAAGGCCGCCTCCCTGAGAAAAGGGAGGCGCACCCATGGGACGTCATGCCAAGCCAAGGCTGACTCTTGTGTGTCGGTTCACCCGGTTGCTGCCGGAATCGTGGGCCAAGCACGTGAGGAGGTGGTGGCTCTGGTGGATCGCCAGGTAGCCGGAGGCCCCCAGCAAAATTAGGGGCCTCCGAAGGCTCCTGAGCGAGCCTGAGCCCCTGTCGCGGATACCCGCCGTGGCGGGGGCTCGTTCCTCTTCACCGACGACGATACCGGCTACGGCGCCCGCAGCAACCCCGACTCGTCAACAGGGGTCTTGAGTGCGGTGATGAAGGGGGCTGCCAGCGGGTGGGCGGTCGCCTTCGGCGTTGGTGGGCGTTGTTACTTCCGGTCCAGGTCAGTGATGTATCCCTGGAACTCGGCGGGCAGTTCAGCGACATCGATCTCGCGCAGATGAGCCATGTGCGCGTCCTCCACGTGACCGGTAGACGTGAGCTCCAAGAGGGCGTGGAGTTGCGCCTCCAGGGCGGTGTGGTCCCGCTCGCGGGCCGCGGTCGCGGAGAGCACGGTCGCCAAGGTGACGGCTTCGGCCGACGTGTAGGAACGGATCCAGTCAGTCACTTCATCGGCACCACGTCCGCGCACGGCGGGGTCGTCCAAGTCGGTGATCTGCCGGAGCAGTTCCAGGAGGTGGTTCGCCTTCACGTGGCTTTCAGGGAGGCGATGAAGGGGGCCCAGGCGGGGGCGGTGAGGATGAGGGCGGGGCGGTGGGGGGCCTTTGAGTCGCGTACGGGGACGAGGCCGGGGAGGTTGTGGGCGACCTCTACGCAGTCCCCGCCGCTCTCGTTGCTGTAGCTGCTCTTGAACCAGAGAGCTTCACTCAAGTCGGTCTGCGTGTTTGCCATTTCGGTAGTCCTCTGCTGCTTGCTCGATGAGCCTAAGAGACGCCTCGGGCGGTAGCGCAGCGGCCCTGAGTCGACCGTATGCCTTCGAGTACTGGCCCACGAGTGCCGGATCGTCGATCAACTGGCCGCTGTACATCCCCTCCGTGTACATGATCGGCGGGGCGTCAGCAAAGCTCAGGAACCTGGTGGCGCCCATCATGAACGGGTGCGCCCCTGAGTTCCGCAGAAGGATCTGCGGAATGGACCGGCGATGCTTACGCGTCACCTCTGCGATATGGGCGAGCTGTTCGGCCATGTCACCGGGTGGGAGGATCGGGTTCGTGAGGATCTCCTCGTGGAGTACGAGCCAGCTCTCGGGCGCCTCCTGATCCTCGAAGAGCCAGGCGCGCTTGCGCCGCGCCTCGACCTTCTCCCTCACCGCCTCTTCGGAGTACGTGGGGTGCGACGCGAGGACAACGGCCCTAACGTATGTCGGCAGTTGGAGGGGGCCCGGGATCAGGGACGGATCCCACTCCTCGACCTCTCTCGCGTGCTCCTCCAACTCAAGGACGTCGGCGAAGTACTCGGCGTGGGCCCCCTTCCGCGCCTTTCGCACATCCTCACAGTTCCGCTCGAAGAACCCGTCCGTCCCCAACACCCGGTCCGCGTGCTGAGCCAGATCCAGCGGCATCCTTCGCTCGCCGTGCTCGATGTCGCTGAGGTAGGTCTTGCTGTAGAAGCTGCCCTTCAGGAAGGCGTCCAACGACAGCCCCGCCTCCTCCCGCTTCCACCTCAACTCCTTGCCGTAGAAGGTCGGAACGCTCATCGACCCGTCGATGTCCTTGCCCCGTGCCACCACTTGCCCTCCTCCGCAGCCCCGGTCGCGAACGCGAAACCTCTTTTACGGTAGCCAGCGGAACGCCAGTCTGTGAGGAGTTCGTCACAGAGCGCACAGGAGGCACCCGTTCATGTCCACCCCCTACGACACGACCCTCTGCGTGGAGGAACTCCGCGACGCCCTCGCCCTGCACGGCATCACACTCCCCTCCCTCGGCGTGGACATCCTGTACGCCGGCCTCGTCGCGCTCGGGAACTGCAACACCGCCACCGCCCGCGAACTCGCCGCCGCCCTCCGCAAGGCGGCGGAACGGTGACTTTCGAACTGCGCCTGCTCGCCACTCCGAAGGCCGTACCGGAACTGCGCCACCACCTCCGCCACCACACCTACGACGTCCGCCTCTGCGCAACGGAGTTGGTGACGAACGTGATTGACCATGTTGGGGAAGGGACCCCGGTGACTGTCCGCGTCCTCGGTACGGATGACGGCCACACGCGCATCGAGGTCACCGATCCGGACCCGCGCGCGTTGCCACTGCTGCTCCGGGCGGGCGCGACGGACGAACACGGTCGGGGAATGGCGCTACTTGATGCGCTGGCGGTGAGGTGGGGCGTGGAGCCGGGGGTTGACCGGAAGACAGTGTGGTGCGAGTTGAGCGAGATGCCTGCTTGACTACGGCTGAGGAAAATCCAGCACAAGAATCCAGTACTCACCCTCTTCGGTGGTCGCCGCGCACACGCGATGGCCAGTAATGGAACGGGCTACGAAGAGGAGTTCATCGGCGGCTCCATCTAGAGCCGAGATGTCAGTTGTTTCCGTCAGTCTTACCTGAACCCATGGATGCTTTAGTCCGACAGCCACCAAGAATGATCCGTCATCGGAAATTACCCCGGCGCTCAGTGCCTGAGACCTCCAAGATGAGTTGACCTGGAGAGCTGAATTCGCGGCGCTGATCGTGATTCGCTGGGCAGGCTTGGCGTCGATATGAACAACGCGCTGGAATGCTTGTTCTGCAGATGGCCCTTCAGTACCCGCAAAAGAGGAAATCACCTCCAGCCCCGCGTTCTGCAGTCGGGAAACGATTGATGCATCCACAGTGAACTCCGTAACGCTATTCTTCAAAGAAAAAGTGGTGGTCACCGCCAGGCTTGTCCAATTGGCGGTACCGTTCCATGGTCCCATACCCTTGCTTGGTATTGTCCCAGCCGAAGTTGACCCAGTTCCGGGAACGGTCCTCTGCATTGAAACCCTTGGGTGCACCTGCATGGAAGTGTGGCCCCGCCGGATCATGCGTGTGCTCTACGACAACGCGGGATCCGTCCTCCGTCTCGAATTGTCGGAAGTTTCCCCAATGGGTCGGCTCTGGTGAATAGACGTGTCCCGGCATGTTCTCCAGCTTTACGTTACCCATAACGGTCCACTCGGCGTCAGGTGATGTCCCGTAAGGTACTCCGGCCAGATCGAAGGCTGCTTTCTCTGCATCCGTACGAGTTTTGAACGGATTGCCCTTTTCGCCTTGCGGGCATGACGCAAGTCCATAGGGGTCGGAGGATGTGTGCGGATTGGCGACATAAGTTGCCGGGTTCGGTGCAGGTGTGAGTCCGAGTGGATCCGGGCTGAGGTAGCGAGCGATCTCCGGGTCGTAATGCCGGAAGTAGTTGTAATGCAGCCCCGTCTCGGGGTCGAAGTACTGCCCCGGGAAGCGGAGCGGTGTGTAGGTGGTGCTGTTGGCCGCCCAGGCTGTTGTGCCCCAGAGGGTGCTGCGGGTGTGCCAGGCGATGTCGCCCTGTTCGTCGATGAGTTCGGTGGGGGTGCCCACCAGGTCGGTGACGATGGCGAAGAAGCGGGAGTCGATCTCCTGTTGAGGGGCGTCCGCGGTCGTGATGCGTTCTGTCTGGGCTATGGGGCTCAGGCCCTGGTGGTCCCAGGTGAGGATCACCGGGTTGGGGAGGTCCGTGGACGTGGTGGTCTGTTCGCAGAGGGTGGTGCCGTCCCAGGTGAACAGCACATTCTCTACGACCGTTTCGGCGTCCGCGACCAGGCGGAGCTTCGCCGTGCGGCGGCCGAGAGGGTCATATGTGTAGCGCCAGCGCGTGCCGTCCGGAGTCGTCACTGACGTCAGGCGATCCTCCGCGTCCCACTCGTAGCGCCACGTGTCCGGCCGCCGGGACAGGCGGGTCTTCTGGGGCGCAGGGTGATGCGGCCGAGGGCGTCGTGTTCGTAACGGACGTTGCCTGCGCGGGTGATGAGGGTGCCGGTGTAGGCGCGGCCGCCCGTCGCCTCCTGGCCTGGGTGCCCCGTCGGCCAGTGAGCCTGCGTCTGGTTGCCCGCCTCGTCGTACGCGTACCGCTCGGTCCAGTTCGCCGCGTGGACCGCCGTCACCCGACCGACCGCGTCCAAGTCGAAGCGGCGCGAGCCGGAGAGCTGGTCGTCGATCGCGGTCAGGTTGCCGTCGGCCCGGTAGGTGTAGGCGCGGTGTTGGAGGGAGCGGCCGGTTGAGCCCGTTGCCGACTGGGTCGTCAGGCGGCCGACCGCGTCGAAGGTGTGCTCCAGGGTGAGCGTTTCGCCCACCCGGCGGGCCAGTTCGCGGCCCACCTCGTCGTACGTGAAGTCGATGGAACGGCCCGCGGCCGTCATGCCGGTGCGGCGGCCGGACTCGTCGTACGTCCAGGTCGTGGTGGCGCCGGAAGGGGTTGTGCGGGCTGCGGGGCGGCCGAACTCGTCGTAGCCGTACGCCAGTTCGCGGCCGTCGACCGTCTCCGAGCGGACTCTGCCGTGGCGGTCGCGCAGGATCGTCAGGGTGGTGTCCGGGCCGGTTGCCTGGGCCAGTCCGTCTGTCATGTCGTAGGCGTACGTGGTGACTTGGCCGGCCGCGTTCTTGCGGATCACCTGGCCCAGTGCGTTGCGCTCGAACTCGATCGACTGGCCGAGGGCGTTCGTGCGGGTGGTCAGGCGGCCCGCCGGGTCGTTGGTGTAGGTGAGGGTGCGGTTGTCGAAGTCCGTCTCCGCGATCGGGCGGCCTGCCGGGTCGTAGGCGTAACTCCAGGTCAGGCCTTGTGGGTTGGTGACCCGGGTGAGGTTCAGTTCGGTGTCGTGGGTGAACTCGTGGCGCACTCCGTCCGGGCCCGTGCGGGACGTCAACAGGTCGAAATGTGTGTACTCGAAGTGGGAGATGCCGCCCAACGGGTCTGTGTGGCTTGTGCAGTTGCCCTCGCCGTCGTACGTCCAGGACTCGGTCGTGCCGTCCGGTGCCGTGCGGCGGGACAGGTGGCCCTCGGTCGTCCACTCCAGATGGGTCGCCGCACCCAGTGCGTCGGTGAATGTGACAGGTCGGCCGAAACTGTCACGTTCGTAGAAAGTGACCCCGCCCAGCGGGTCCGTGATCTCCAGTGGGAGGCCGGTGCGGTCGCAGTGGACGGTCGTGGTCTGGCCGAGCGGGTCGGCCACGGAAGTGAGGTGGCCCGCCGCGTCGTACGTGAAGCGGGTGGTGTGGCCGAGGGAGTCCGTCACCGAGGTGCGGTTGCCGCGGTCGTCGTATGTCTGGCGGACTACCGTGCCGTCCGGGTTCACCAGCCTTGCAGGCAGGCCGAGTTCGTTGTACTCGGCCCTCGCCTCGCGCCCGTCGGGGCGGGTGACCGTGAGCAGGTTGCCGGTCTCGTCGTAGTGGAAGGCGGTGGTGTGGCCGAGTGGGTCGGTCCGGGACAGGAGGCGGTTGTGGCGGTCGCGGCGGTAGCGGGTGACCGATCCCGTCTCGTCGATCTCGGCTGTCACCTGTGCGCGGTCGTTGACCTGGTAACGGGCCGTGTGGCCGAGAGAGTCGGTGATGGCGGTGACCCGGTGTCCTGTCTCCGGGTCGGTCGTGTCGTAGGTGAAGGTGGAGTTCAAGTGGCCTGCGACGCCCGACTGATGGGTGCAGCGGTCCTCGTCGTCGTAGACGTAGTCGAAGCGGCTGCCGTTGGTATCCGTCCAGGACGTGATGCGGCCGTGTTCGTCGCAGCCGAAGTGGAGTGGGATTCCGGATGAGTTGGTCACCTCGGTGAGGTGGCCGTCGGTGTAGCCGTAGCGGAGGATCTCCTGGGCCGAGCCGTCGCTCGCCGCCCCGGTCAGGGTGAGGGCGGTTATGCGTCCGTGCGCCGTGGTGAACTTCAGCTCGTAGCCGCCGCTGTGGGTGACTCCGAGGGGGGTGCCTTCAGTGTCGTACTCGAAGGTGATCCAGTTGCCGTTGCGGTCGTCGATCTGTTCCAGGACGGCCAAGTCGTCGGTGTGGTCGGTGAAGTGCCACACCCGGCGGGATTCCGGGTCCGTGATCGTGTAGCCGCCGTCCTCTCGGTTCAGCGGCCAACGCGGGCCGTGGCCGGGGAGGGTGGGCAGGCCCGGTGCAGGGTGTGGGTAGGCCAGCAGCAGGCCGTCCTCGGCGATGAAGACGACGCCCTCGGAGTCGATCTCCAGGCGTTGGTCCACCGTCGACGACCACGTGGGCCCGAACCAACGGCCTGACCGGTAGGCCGAGTTGAACGAGCGCTTGAGGATCAGCGGCAGTGAGCCCCGCAGGGAGACGTCGGTCTGGGGCAGCACCATGTGGCCCGTGGCGACATCGATGGGGTCCCTCTCGCAGACCGTCTCCTCCGGGCGACGGCTGGTGGCCTCGGGGTTTTCCGTCGCGCCCTTGCGCCCGGCGCCCGCCGCGTCCCCGGCCGCATCCTTAGCCGACCGCTGAACCCCCGTCTCGACCGCACTCTCCGCGCCGTCCTTGAGCGCGGCCCGCCCGAACGCCGCCTCCAACCCCGCCCCGTCTCCGAAGAGATTGGGAAGCAGCCGTCCCGTCCCCTCCGACGGGTCCTTCATGAAGTCTTCCAGCATCGTCTTCGCGGCCCGCTCCGGATGCGCACCCGTCGAAACCAGGCCCGCCAGCGTCATGTTGACGTTCTGGACGTACGCCGCCGGGTGGGTCAGGTTGTACGGGTCCATCGGGTTGAGGCCGCGGGCGAAGTTCAGGATGCCCGCCGTGCCCTTCACCACTCCGGCGTCGAAGTGCAGGATCTCCGTGTTGACGGCCTGGTAGCCGTCGATCGCGTCCGCCTTCAGCTGGGTCAGTGGGGGTGGTTCGGCGGGGGCGTGGGCGAGGGCCTTGCGGACCGCGCTTGCTGCCGTGCGGCCGGCCTCGTCGCGTTGGCGGCGGGCCTCGTTCAGGATCTCGTGGGCGCGTTGTACGGCGGCTGCGCCCGGGTCCGTCGACGGCTCCTGCTGCTTGCCCTTGGCGTCCGTGGCCGCCGTCAGCTTCGCCTTGTACGCGTCCGACGCCTTCTTCCCCGGCCCGTACAGATCGATCGCGTCCCGCGCCTGCCCCTGCGCCCACTCCACCGTGTCCGCGTACGACGACAGCGCCTTGCCCGCCGCGTCGCAGGCGTCCGCCGCCTGGAGCCACCTCGTGGGGTGCATCGCGAATTTCTCGCGGAAGGTATTCGCCGCTTCGCCCTGCCAGGACGACGAGTTGAGCCTGCGCATGCCGTCGCCGACCTTGTCGAAGGCCGCGTAGAAGTCGGTCAGGTGCTTGGCCGTCGCCCGGATCGCCTTCGCGTCGCCGTGGACCAGGTCCTTGGGCTGGTCGCTCTGGCCCAACTGCTGCTCGCCCGGGGTCGCGCCGAGGTCCGAGGCGATGCGGTCGCCCGCGTTCTCGACCTTGTTCGCGAGGTCGTGTGCGCCGACCTTGTCCAGCGCGTCGCCGGCGGCATCCGTGCCCTTGTCGACCAGTTCGCCCGTGAGCTTCTTGCCCGCGTCGACCACATGGCCGACCTCGCTCAGACCGGAGTTGACCAGATCGCCGATCCCCATCAGCCCGCGTCCCCGCCGCCCTGCCGAGCCTGTTCCTGCGCGGCCTCCGCCGCTTTCGCCCGCTCCTCCGGTGACGGGCCCAACGGGCCGTCGAGCATGTCGTTGTACTCGTCTCCGCTCAGTCCCGCCGCGCTCGCCAGGTTCGCCGGGTTGAGGCCCAGCGGGCCGATCGTGTGCGAGGTCATCACGTCCCGCGCCACGTCCTTGTAGGCCTGCTCGCTGTTGTCCAGCGCCTTGTCCATCGACGCGGCGCTGTAGTCCACGCCGCCCGTGTACTCGTTGTTGCGCACCAGGTCGCCCCAGCCCTGCTTGGTGACGTCGTCCTCCGACGCGTACGGGTTGCCCATCCCCGCGTTCACCACGATCTTCATCGTGCCCTCGACGTACTGGTCCGTCTCGTAGAGAGTCCCTGCCGAAAGACCCACGCCCGTCGCGAAGTTGTTGCCCTCGATCACCAGCGCGCGCACGCCCCACTCCCAGCGTTCGCAGAACGACGTGAACTCCGACAGCAACTCCTCGTTGCCCAACTCCAGCCCGGAGAGGGCGAGTTCCGAGAATCCGCGGCCCGCTCCGGCAAGGCTGTCGATGCCCAGGTCCTTCAACTCGCCCAGCACCAGGGTGATCCCCTGCGCTATCTCGTCGAGCCCGGCCGCCTTGATGTCCTCGCCCGCGTCCCCGCTCATCCCCGTATCCCCTCCGCGTCTGCGTCTGCGTCTGCGTCTGCGTCTGTGTCCGCGTCCAGCGCCGCCGCCTCCGGCACGATCCCCGACACCGGTGGAAACAGCGCCCCTTCGCCCTCGGTGCCCACATCCAGGGCCACTCCGCACGGCGCACCCACAGCACTCACAGCCGGCACCGCCGCGTCCAACAAACGGGCGCCCAGCAGCCGTTGATACGGCCACTCCCGCCCGCCTTCACCCCTCGCGATCGCGAACCTCGCCAGCGCCGACTCGTTCGAAAACGCGTAGATCCACCGGATACCGCCGAAATCGCCGACCAGGGGTGCGTCGTCCTCGTCCGTGGGGACCAGTACCGCCGTACGGCGGAACTCGCCCAGCAGTACGGCGAATTCATGCCGGCCGCGTGCGGCAACGTCACTGCTCAGAGGCTCAGAGGCTCAGGGGCAGGGTCACGGGTTGGAGCGGGAGGCGCCTCCGCCTCGCTCATCTCCGCGTAGTCCGAGAGGCGGGACCGGGGTATGTCCCCGGACTTCCCGCTGTCCTGTATGCCGCTTCCCCCGCGATCAGACATGAGGGAAATCATCACACCAGCACATCGCGCACCGCAACGCGCACACGCCGGCACCCTCGGGACGGCTGCGCAAACGCCGTAAAACCTGCCATCCCGCACCCCCGTTGACAGCCCCGCGCAGGCTCATTCTTTGCCCACGGACAGCCTTCTCATCGTTCTCTTATGTCGGCCTTATGGCATCATCACGCGCTGTACCTAGCTTGCGGCCATGTTCTTCACCTACTTGAGGCGCGAGTTGCGCCGCCGCAGAAAAGCGGCCCTCGTCGTCGCCTCCGGCCTCGCACTGGGCATTGCGCTGGTCATCGTGGTCAACTCCGTGTCCTCCGGCATGGGGAAGGCTCAGGACAAGGTCCTCCAGTCGCTGTACGGACTCGGTACGGACATGACCGTCTCCAAGGCGGCCACGCCCACCGCGAGCGGCTCGCAGCAGCCGCGGTTCCAGTTCGACGCCGGCAACAACGACGACACCAAGACGCAGAGCAGTGACCGCGTCATGGTCCAGGGCTTCACCACGCTGGCCTCCACCACCGTCACCAAGGTCGCGGGACAGAAGGGGGTGTCCGACGCCGTCGGCGGGCTCAGCCTCAACGTCGTCAAGGTCGACGGCCAGTTCACCCGCGGCCAGTTCCAGCAGAGCCAGGGGAGCGGCAGCACCGGAGGCGGCGGCAACCGCGGTGGCGCCACCGGCGCTCCGCAGGGCCAAGTCACCGGTGGTGGCGCCAACTTCAACATCAACGCGTACACGGTCTACGGCACCGACGTCACCAAGCCCGCACTCGGCCCGCTGACCTCCTCGAAGATCACCAGCGGCCGTACCTTCACCACCGCCGAGGCCAACTCCAAGGTCGTCGTCGCCGACTCGGCGTACGCCAAGACGAAGAAGCTCAAGGTCGGTTCGACCGTCACCATCAAGAGCGTCAAGTACAAGGTCATCGGTATCGCCACGGCCACCAGCGGTGACGCGGCGGCCAACCTGTACATCCCGCTGACGCAGGCGCAGACCCTGAGCGGTGACAAGAACAAGGTCACCACGATCTACGTCAAGGCGACCGACTCCAAGCAGATCTCGGCCGTCAAGAAGACCATCCAGAGCAATGTCTCGGGTACGACGGTCACCACGTCCGCCGATCTCGCGGACACCGTCTCCGGGTCCCTGTCCACCGCCTCCAGCCTCGCCACCAGCGTCGGCAAGTGGCTGTCGATCGCGGTCCTGATCGCCGCGTTCCTGGTCGCCGGGCTGCTCACCTCCTCCGCGGTATCCCGCCGGGTGCGTGAGTTCGGCACGCTGAAGGCGCTCGGCTGGAAGTCGGGCCGGGTGACCCGGCAGGTGGTCGGCGAGGCCATCGTCAACGGCCTGGTCGGCGGCGTCCTCGGTATCGCGCTCGGCCTGGCGGGCGCGTACGTCGTGACCGCGATCAGCCCGACCCTGTCGGCCTCCCTCGGCAACACGGCCGGTGGCGGCGCCCGGGCGGGCGGCGGACCCGGCGGTGGCGGTGGCTTCGGCGGTGGCCGGCAGGCCGCGGCCAAGACCCTGGACGTCGCGCTCACTGCGCCCGTCAACGCCACCACCATCGTGCTCGCGGTCGGCCTGGCCGTCGCCGGTGGCCTGATCGCCGGCGCCTTCGGCGGCTGGCGAGCGTCTCGACTCCGCCCGGCGGACGCCCTGCGCCGAGTCGAGTAGCGAGCACCTGGTCAACAGCGGTAACTGCAGCGCTCCTTCAGGGGCGCGGGGCTGTGTCAATTTGCGGCTCCGCCGCGCGGGCGCGACCAGCCACGACGGCGCTGCAGACGAAAACGGCGCAACGGGGCCCGTCCCACGACGGGCCCCAACCCCCTTTACTTCCCCAGGAGTTGCACCATGTACGAACTAAGAGGCGTCACCAAGCTCTACTCACGCGGCAAGGAAACCGTCCACGCCCTAGACGGCATCGACCTCACCATCGGCGACGGCGACCGCCTGGTCATCCAAGGGCCGACCGGCGGCGGCAAGTCCACCCTGCTCCAGATGATCGGCGCCCTCGACCGCCCCACGGCAGGCGAAATCGTCCTGGACGGCGTCGACTTGGCGAAACTGTCCGAGGCCAAGCTCACCAAGGTGCGCAGCGAGAACATCGGCTTCGTGTTCCAGTCCTTCAACCTGATCCCGACGCTCACCGCACAGGAGAACGTCGAGACCGCCCTCGTACCGCTCGGCATGAAGGCGAAGATCCGGCGTGAACGGGCCGCCGAGGCGCTGGTCTCGGTCGGCCTGGGCGAGCGGGCCAACCACCTCCCCGGCGAGATGTCCGGAGGACAGCAGCAGCGTGTCGCCATCGCCCGCGCGCTCGTCAAGCAGCCCAAGGTGCTGCTCGCCGACGAGCCGACCGGCAACCTCGACGAGTCGATGCGCGACGAGATCATGGACGTACTGGAGCGCATGTGGAAGGAGCACGGGCTGACCTTCATCATGGTCACCCACGACTCCGCCATCGCGAAGAAGGCCCCGCGCCTCGCCACCATCCGCAAGGGGAAGATCACGGTGAAGGAGAACGCGGCTTCCAAGTAACTCGGGTGTGGTGCAAGGGAGTTCGGCCGTCGGGTGCCGTGACTCGGCGGCTCTCTACCGGAGTTTCGGCGGGCTTCACCCGACGACTGCGTAACGGAGTGCGGGCAGGCGCGTAACAGTTCACGGTTGTGCTTTCTTACTCTCCTCTCATCTCTTGAGCGGGTGATCACCCCTCGGCATACTGCGTATTCCGGGGGGTGTCGCGCACGCGCGTGCGGGCCTTCCCCCGGTCGGGTGAACGGGGAATTCGCCCGGCACTTCAGCTCCAGGGGGAGTTTTGCGCAGACAAGTGAAGAGAGCGTGCGCGGCCGGTGTCGCCACGGCCGCCGCCGTCGCCCTCGCCGCCGGTATGACCAGCCCGGCGTCGGCGAAGGCCGAACCGCGTGCTGCCGCTGCCGCTGCCGCACAGGCCCAGCTCAAAGGCAGCCATCACATCACCCTGATCACCGGCGACCGCGTCACCGTCGACGCCAAGGGCCGGGTCGTGGGCCTGCAGGCCGCAAAGGGCCGTGAACACATACCAGTTCAGGTTCGCAAGATCGACGGGCACACGCTCGTCATACCCGCCGACGCGGCCCAGCTGGTCGCCTCCGGCAAGCTCGACCAGCGGTTGTTCGACGTCACCGAACTCAACAAGTCGGCGGAGCGGGCCTCCCAGAAGGCCGGCCTGAAGGTCATCGTCGGCTACCAGGGCGCCGCCACCGCCACCAAGGCCGACGTCCGGGACGCGGGCACGCTGCGCCGGTCGCTGAAGACCCTGAACGCCGACGCCGTCCAGACCCCGAAGCAGGACACCTCCGAGCTGTGGGCCGCCGTCACCAACGGCGACAGGGCGGCCTCCGGCATCGCGCACGTCTGGCTCGACGGCGTCCGCAGGGCCAGCCTCGACAAGTCCGTGCCGCAGATCGGCGCCCCGAAGGCGTGGGCGGCCGGCTACGACGGCAAGGGCGTCAAGATCGCCGTACTGGACACCGGAGTCGACGCCGACCACCCGGACCTGAAGACCCAGGTGATCGAGTCCAAGAACTTCTCCACCGCCGCCGACGCCAACGACCACTTCGGGCACGGCACGCACGTCGCGTCGATCGCGGCGGGCACCGGCGCCATGTCGCACGGCAAGTACAAGGGCGTCGCGCCCGGCGCGAAGATCCTCAACGGCAAGGTCCTCGACGACAGCGGCTCCGGTGACGACTCCGGCATCCTCGCCGGCATGGAGTGGGCTGCCGCGGAGGGCGCCGACATCGTCAACCTGAGCCTCGGCGGCCAGGACACCCCGGAGATCGACCCGTTGGAGGCGGAGGTCAACAAGCTCTCCACCGAGAAGGGGATCCTGTTCGCGATCGCCGCGGGCAACGAGGGCCCGCAGTCGATCGGTTCGCCCGGCAGCGCGGACGCGGCCATCACGGTCGGCGCGGTCGACGGCAACGACAAGCTCGCCGACTTCTCCTCCACCGGCCCGCGCGTCGGCGACGGCGCCATCAAGCCGGACGTCACCGCGCCGGGCGTCGACATCACCGCCGCCGCGGCGCCGGGCAGCGTCATCGACAAGGAGGTCGGCGAGAACCCGCCCGGCTACCTGACCATTTCGGGTACGTCGATGGCGACCCCGCATGTCGCCGGTGCCGCCGCGATCCTCAAGCAGGAGCACCCGACCTGGGGCTACGCCGAGTTGAAGGGCGCGCTCACCGGGTCCGCGAAGGGCGGCAACTACACGCCGTTCCAGCAGGGTTCGGGCCGTATCGCCGTCGACAAGGCCATCAAGCAGAACGTGATCGCCGACCCGGTCTCGGAGAGCTTCGGCATCCAGCAGTGGCCGCACACCGACGACACCCCGGTCACCAAGCAGGTCACCTACCGCAACCTCGGCACCACGGCCGTCACCCTCAAGCTCGCCGTGGCCGCCACCAACCCCAAGGGCCAGACGGCTCCTTCCGGCTTCTTCAAGCTCGCCAAGACGTCGGTGACCGTACCGGCAGGCGGCAAGGCCTCGGTCGGCCTGACCGTCAACACCAAGCTGGGCGGGACGCTCGACGGCGCCTACTCCGCGTACGTGACGGCGACGGGCGGCGGACAGAGCGTCCGTACGGCCGCGGCCGTGGTGCGCGAAGTGCAGTCGTACGACCTCACGTTGAAGTTCATCAACCGTGACGGCAGCCCCGCCAAGTACTACAGCGCCTCGGTGGCCGGCATGTCCGGCCTCGGCAGCGGCAGCTTCTTCAACCCGTACGACGCCTCGGGCACCGTCAAGGTCCGTGTCCCCAAGGGTGGTTACGTCCTCGACGCCGGGATCTTCGTGGACCCGGAGGACTTCACCAAGGGCTCCGACTGGCTCGCCCAGCCCAAGCTGGACATCACCAAGGACACCTCGGTCACGGTCGACGCCCGCAAGGCCAAGCCGGTCGACGTCACGGTGCCGGACACCGCCGCCAAGTCGGCCTTCGCGTCACCGGGCTACTCGATCACGACGGCGGACGGGGGCGCCTCCTTCAGCTGGTTCCTGGATTCGTACGCCAACTTCCGCAGCGCGCACCTCGGTCCGCAGATCACCGACGGTTCGCTGTCCGAGCAGTGGGACGCGCACTTCACCAAGGGCGACGACCAGGAGTACGACACCACGACCGGTGCCGTGGTCAAGCAGCTCGCCACCGGTTTCACCAAGCACTACAAGGCGAGTGAACTCGCCACGGTGAAGACCGGCCTGGGTGCCGCGGCGAGCGGCAAGACCGGTTCGGTCGCCGCGTTCGGCTTCCTGCCCGGCAGCTTCGGCGGCTCCGCCGTCGGCATCCAGCAGAAGCTGCCCGGCACCCGCACGCTGCACCTCTCCACCATCAACGGGGTGCAGTGGTCACTGGAGTTCGAGCAGGACGGCGGGCTCGACGCCGACGGCTTCCCGATCACGGAGGCCTACTACGTACTGGACGGCCTGCAGAACTTCAAGGGCGGCCAGACCTACTCCAAGACCTTCAACACGGCGGTCTTCGGCCCGCACCTCGACGCCAACTACGGCGTGTACCGCACCGGCAACGAGATCTCCGGACTCGTGCCGCTGTTCGCCGACTCCCAGAAGAACGCGGGCTCGTCGCTGTTCACCTCGGTGAACACGACCCTGTACCGCAACGGCACCAAGGTCGGCTCCAACAAGGACCCGTTGTTCGGCGACTCCGTGTTCAAGGTCCCGGCCGGCAACGCCTCGTACAAGCTGACCACTTCGGTCATCCGGAGCGTCAAGGTCGCCGCCGCCTCCACGCGGATCGACGCGAGCTGGACGTTCTCCTCGAAGAAGCCGACCGGTTCGGGCACCGCCAAGCTGCCGATCTCCACGGCCCGCTTCAACGCGGTGACCGGACTGGACAGCCGCGTCGCGGCCGGTAAGAAGGCGACCTTCCCGATCACCGTCGAGGGCGCGGCAGCGGGCGGCAACCTCCAGTCCATCGGCGTGTGGGTGTCGTACGACTACGGCCAGACCTGGAAGAAGGTCCCCGTGGTCAACGGCAAGATCACCGTCACCAACCCGGCCAAGGGCCAGGCCATTTCCTTCCACGCGAAGATCGCCGACAAGAAGGGCAACAAGTCGACGATCTCGATCTACAACGCGTACTACGGCAAGTGAGCCGCTAGTACCCGAGTAGGCCCACAGCGAACGGCCCGGCGGAAGTGCAGCTTCCGGCGGGCCGTTCGTGTTTCCGTGGCCCCATGACTGCCCAGACCGTCGAGTACATCCGGTACCGCATCCCCGATCAGCGGTCGGCGGAGTTCCTGGCCGCCTACACACGCGCCGCACGTCAACTGGCCGCGGCCCCGCAGTGCGTGTCGTACGAACTGGCCCGCTGCGAGGAGGACGCCGAGCACTTCGTCCTGCGCATCACCTGGACGTCCACCGAGGCACACCTGGAGGGCTTCCGCAGGTCGGAGCTGTTCCCGCCGTTCCTGGCCGAGATCGGCCCGTACGTCGAGAACATCGAGGAGATGCGCCACTACGAGCCGACACCGGTCCGTGGCAACGGCTCCGCCGTCCCCACCCTGTACACCTGGGCGGGCGGCGCCGAGGCCTTCGCCCGACTGACCGAGGTCTTCTACGACAAGGTGCTCAAGGACGACCTCCTCGCGTCCCTCTTCGCCGACCTGGCGCCCGAGCACGCCGCACACGTCGCCCTCTGGCTCGGCGAGGTCTTCGGCGGCCCGACGACGTACTCCGAGACCCAGGGCGGCCACGGCCACATGGTCGCCAAACACTTCGGCAAGCACATCAGCGAGCCCCAGCGCCGCCGTTGGGTGGCGCTCATCCAGGACGCGGCGGACGACGCGGGCCTGCCGACGGACGCCGAGTTCCGTTCGGCGTTCGTCGCGTACGTGGAGTGGGGGACGCGGCTGGCGGTGTACTTCTCCGGCCCGGACGCGCAGCCGCCGGCGGAACAGCCCGTGCCGCAGTGGAGTTGGGGGTCGATGCCGCCCTATCAGGGGTGACAGCGCCGTGCCGGAGGGCCGTAGGGTCACCGCATGACCGTCGCCGTGACCGCCATGATCACCGCCGTCGTCGGCGTGCTCGGGACGCTCTTCGCGCCCGTCCTCAGTCAGCGCCTCACCGCCAGGCAGCGTACCGAGGAGGCCCAACTCGCCGAACGAGTACGGAGGTTCGAGGAGCGCCGGGATGCCTACACAGCGATGAACCGCTCCTCGCGCCAGTTCCACACGCTCCTCAAGGACGCCCTGCACCGCATCCGCGACGGCGTCTACACCGAGCACGAACGCGACCAGCTGGAGGAGGCGCGCCGCGACCACCGGGACCGCTACGCCGAGGCGCAGATGATCGTGCCCGAACGTGTCCTGGACGCCTCCCGCGCGGTCAACGAGGTCCTCGCCGCCACCGACGCAGCCGTCAAACGGCTCGACCGCGGTCTGACCCGGGACGGCGAGAGCGCCGAGGAGACGCTGCTCGACCTGAAGGAGGCCGAGCCCCGGCTCGCCGCGATGCGGCGGCTGATGCGGGCGGACCTGGGCGTCACGGAGTGAGCCCGGGCTGGGGGAGGAGCCGGGGTCAGGAGGGCTGTGCGGCCGACGACCCCGCCCGGGTCGCGTCCGTGCCCCAGCTCGCCAGCAGCCGCAGGGCGTCGGCCGACGGGGAGCCCGGCTCCGCGTGGTAGGTGATCAGGGCCTGCTCGGAGTCGTCGGACAGGCGGAAGCCCTCGAAGTGCAGGGTCAGGTCGCCCACCAGCGGATGGTGCAGGCGCTTGACGCCGTAGGTCTTCTCCTTGACGTCGTGGGTGGCCCACAGACGCCTGAACTCCTCGCTCTTCACGGAGAGTTCACCCACCAGCGCGGACAGGCGCGGGTCGTCCGGATGGCAGCCCGCGTCCATCCGGAGCACGCTCACGATGTCCGAGGCCTTCTGGTCCCACTCCACGAACAGGTCCCGGTACTCGGGCCGCAGGAACACCAGCCGCGCCCAGTTCCGCTCCGGCGGCGGCAGCTCCGACCAGTCGCCGAAGACCGCCGCGGCCATCCGGTTCCAGACCAGGATGTCGGTGCGCCGGCCCGTGATGTACGCCGGGACGGTGTCGATCGTGTCGAGCAGCTGCCGTAGCGCCACCCGCACATGCTGGGTGGGGGCCGACGGCTTCTTCTTGTGCTGCTTCGGCTTCGCCAGGTGGGTGAGGTGCGCGGACTCGGCGTCCGTCAGACGCAGCGCGCGGGCGATCGCGTCGAGGACCTCCGCCGACACGTTCCGTCCGTTGCCCTGCTCAAGGCGGGTGTAGTACGCCACCGACACCCCGGCCAGCTGCGCCAGCTCCTCGCGCCGCAGCCCGGGCACCCTGCGGTGCCGCCCGAAGTCCGGCAGCCCCACGTCCTGCGGCTTCAGCCGGGCCCGCCGGGTGCGCAGGAACTCGCTCAGCTCGGCACGCCGGTCCAGGGGCGGACCTGCGCCGGCTGCGGGTTCGGTGGCGGATCCGGGCTGTTCGTCCATACGGTCCAGTATTCCCGGTCGTACGACCAAGAGCCTGACCTCGCTGGTGGTAGGCACAGCGGACATACGCAGAGGCGTGGCCTGGGTAGCCGCCGGTCTTTCGGGCAAGCTGGGCATCGTGCCCGGTCAGAAGGCGGCCGGGCGCGCATCCCCCCTAGGAGTGTTCCGGCATGACCACAGTCGCTGCGTACGCCGCCCCCGCCGCCAAGGCTCCTCTGGAGCGCACCACCATCGAGCGCCGGGCCGTCCGCGAGTTCGACGTCCTGATCGACATCAAGTTCGCCGGTATCTGCCACTCGGACATCCACCAGGCCCGCGAGGGCTGGGGCGAGGCCACCTTCCCGATGGTCCCCGGC
Source organism: Streptomyces sp. NPDC050508 (assembly GCF_040655155.1). Taxonomy (NCBI): domain Bacteria; kingdom Bacillati; phylum Actinomycetota; class Actinomycetes; order Kitasatosporales; family Streptomycetaceae; genus Streptomyces; species Streptomyces sp. NPDC050508. The sequence goes on along the minus strand of NZ_JBFAJJ010000017.1, from coordinate 71,625 downwards.
CACGAGATCGCCGGCATCGTCTCCGAGGTGGGCCCCGGCGTCACCAAGTTCCAGGTCGGCGACCGCGTCGGCGTCGGCTGCATGGTCGACTCCTGCCGTGAGTGCGACAACTGCAAGGCGGGCCTGGAGCAGTACTGCACCGGCGGCAACGTCGGCACGTACAACTCCGTCGGCAAGGACGGCGAGCCCACCTACGGCGGCTACTCCGAGAAGATCGTCGTCGACGAGAACTACGTCCTCGGCATCCCCGAGGGCATCTCCCTCGACGTGGCCGCGCCGCTGCTCTGCGCCGGCATCACCACGTACTCGCCCCTGAAGCACTGGAACGCCGGCCCCGGCAAGAAGGTCGCGATCGTCGGCATGGGCGGCCTCGGCCACATGGGCGTCAAGATCGCGCACGCGCTCGGCGCGGAGGTCACCGTCCTCTCGCAGTCCCTGAGCAAGCAGGAGGACGGCCTGAAGCTGGGCGCCGACCACTACTACGCGACCAGCGACCCGCAGACCTTCAAGGACCTCAGGGGCACCCTCGACCTGATCATCTCCACGGTGTCGGCCCCGCTCGACCTCGGCGCGTACCTCTCGCTGCTGAAGACGGACGGCGCACTGGTGAACGTGGGCGCCCCCGAGGAGCCCGTCTCCCTCAACCTGTTCTCCGTGATCGGCGGCCGCAAGACCCTGGCCGGCTCCGGCATCGGCGGCATCCCGGAGACCCAGGAAATGCTGGACTTCTGCGCCGAGCACGGCTTCGGCGCCGAGATCGAGCTGATCTCCGCGGACCAGATCAACGAGGCGTATGAGCGGGTGCTGGCCAGTGATGTGCGGTACCGGTTCGTGATCGACACGGCGACGATCTGACGGCGTCGCTTCAAGCCGGGTCCCGGAGCCGCGCTGCTGCGGGACCCGGTGCGCTGTCGAGTGCGGGCCCGTGGGGGCTGGTCGCGCAGTTCCCCGCGCCCCTGGGTAGGGGAACGCCAGGCGCCTTTTAGGGGCGCGGGGCTGTATCGATATGCGGCTCCGCCGCGTGGGCGCGAGCAACCACGACGCACCCGCAGTCGCCGACGAACCTCAGCCGCCCACCCTGTTCCGCCCCAACAGCCACAACAGATACGGCCCCCCGACCAACGAGGTGAGCGCCCCCACCGGAACCTCCAGCGGGGGCAATACCGTCCGGGCAGCGAGATCGGCCGCCACAAGAATCACCGCACCCGTCAACGCCGAGCAGACCAACGGCAGTTGAGGTGTACGGGTGAGTCGCCGGGCCAACTGCGGTGCGGTCAGCGCGACGAAGCCGATCGGTCCGGCCGCGCCGGTCGCCGTGGCGGCCAGCACCACCCCGAGCACGGTCAGTGCGAGCCGCGTCCGGTCCACCCGCACCCCGAGCGAGGCCGCGGTGTCGGCGTCGAGCCCGAGCGGCCGTACGGCCCGGCTCGCCCACACCAGCGCGGGCAGGCATACGAGGAGTACGACGGCGAGCGGTCCCGCCTGCTCCCAGCCCCGCCCGTTGAGGGAACCGGTCAGCCACAGCTTGACCGTCTCGGCCGCCTCCAGCTCGCTGTCCGAGAGATACAGCTGGACCACGGCCGACAGTGCGACGCCGATCCCGACTCCCGTCAGCACGAACCGACTCGGCTGCATCCCGTGCCGCCACGCCAGCACGTACACGAGCGCGGCAGCCGCGAGCCCGCCCAGGACGGAGACGACGGGCATGGCGCCGGGGGAGTCGACGACCCCGGCGGACAGCGCCAGCACGGTCGCGGCGGCGGCACCGTGTCCGACACCGATGACGTCCGGACTGGCCAGCGGATTGCGGGTGACGGTCTGCACCAGCGCCCCCGCGAGTCCGAGCGCCACCCCGACCAGCGCGCCCAGCAGGATCCGCGGCACCCGCAACTCCAGGACGACAAGATCGTACTGCCCGGAATGGGTACGGAGCGTGTGCCACACCTCCGCGGGCGAGATGTACGTCTGCCCGAGACAAGCGGCGGCGGTCATCGCAACGGCCAGCACCAGCACCAGAGTTGCGGCCACCAGGGCCGAACGGCGGTGCAGGAGAAGGGAGATGGTGGAAGTCGGGCGGAGGACGGTGACACCGGCGGGGCGGTGGGTGCCGTGTGCGCGGTCGCCCTCTGGGGCGCGGACGGTCCCGCTCACGAGGCCATTCCCTTCCGCCGTACCAGCACCACCAGCACCGGCACACCCACCAGCGCCGTCATCACCCCGGCCGGCACCTCCGCCGGCGCCCGCACGACCCGGCCCGCCGTGTCCGCCGCGACCAGCAGCGCCGCGCCGAGCAACGCGGACAGCGGCAGCAGGGCGCGGTGCCCGCCGGAGGTGAGCCGGCGGGCCAGGTGCGGGACGGCGAGGCCGACGAAGGCGATCGGCCCGGCGGCGGCCACCGCGGACGCCACCAGCAGGGTCGCCCCGAGCGCCGCACACCCCCGGACGACCCCCACCCGATGCCCCAGCGCCCGCGCCGTCTCGTCCCCGAGGGCCAGCGCGTCGAGCCCGCGCGCACAGGCGAGGACCAGCAGCGCCCCGACGGCCAGGAACGGCAGCATCCGTACGACGGTGTCGGCGTCCCGTCCGCTCAGCGAGCCGACCTGCCAGAACCGGAACTGGTCCAGGGTGGCCGAGCTGGAGGTCAGGACGACGGTCGTACCGCCCGCGGTCATCGCGGACAACGCCGTACCGGCGAGGGCGAGTTTCACCGGCGACGCCCCGCCCCGGCCGCGCGCGGCGATGCCGTAGACGAGGCAGGCGGCGAGGACGGCACCGGCGAAGGCGTACCAGACGTAGCCGCCGAAACCGCTCGCCAGCCCGGTCGCGATGGCGAGGACGACGCCGGCCGCCGCGCCCTGGCTCAGGCCGAGGATGCCGGGATCGGCGAGCGGATTGCGGGTGACGGCCTGAAGTGCGGCGCCCGCGACGCCGAGTGCCGCGCCCGCCGTCAGCCCGATCTCGGTGCGGGGCAGCCGCAGCGACCGTACGACCAACGCGTCCGGTGAACTCCCGCCGTGCAGAAGCGCGTTGAGCACCTCGGACGGGGGGACCGGGCGGGTGCCGACGGCGAGGCTGAGCAGCACGGCGGCGGCCACCGCGAGGGTGGCCGCCGGCCAGGCGAGGCGTTTGACGCTCACTGCGTACTCTCCGCTGTCCCTCTGCTCGCTTCTCTACTTGCTGATGTCCTCGGCGAGTTGGAGGACGACCAGGCGTGCGGCGGTCGGCCCGGCGTTGAGGTACCAGGGGTCGTCGTCGACCTTGACGGCGTGTCCGGCCTTGACCGCGCTCATCGACTTCCAGAGCGGACCAGCGAGCACGCTCGCGGCATCCGTCTTGCCCGCGTCGCCCTGCACCGAGTAGAAGATCCAGTCACCGTCCGCACTGTCGATGCTCTCCGCGCCGATGTCCTGCGAAATCGCCTTGAACTGCTGCGACTTGGGCCGGTCGAGGCCCATGTCGACGGCGAGGGACCCGGTGAAGGACGAGACACCGAACATCCGGGTCCGGCCGGGCGTGAACCGCAGCATCGACACGGACGTCTTCGACAGCGCCTCCCCCTTCTCGTGCGCGTCCTCGACGATCCCGTCGAGCAGCTTCTGCGCCTGCTGGCCCTTGCCGATCGCGTCGCCGACGAGGAGCAGATCGCGCTTCCAGTTGATGCCGTTGCCGGCCGTGATGACGGTCGGCGCGATCTTCGACAGCTTGGGGTAGAGGTCGCCGAGCGAGTCGTTGGCGAGGATCAGGTCGGGCTTCGCGGCAGCCAGCGTCTCCAGGTTGGGCGCCTGGCGCGTGCCCGCGTCCGTCATCGCGGCGAGCTTCGACTTGTCCGCGGGGAAGGCGTCCGCGAGGTAGGCGGGGACGAGTCCGGCGTTGTCGGCGCGGGTGGTGGCCGTCGGGACGGTACCGAGGGAGAGCAGGTCGTCGAGCTGCCCGGTGCTCAGCACGGCGATCTTCGTGGGCTTCGACTTGATGGTTGTCCTGCCCTCGAAGTGCGTGACAGTACGGGGGAAGGTCCCATCGGTGTCGGTGTCCGACCCCATGCCGGTCGCGAGAGTGCTGGGCGCGGCGGACGGCCCCTCCGAGGCACCGATCACCTTGTTCTGCTGCCCTTCGCCCGACCCGGACTTCTCGGCATCGTTGTCAGCGGAGGACGACGAGCAACCGGCCAGCAACCCTCCGACGACGGTCGCAGCGGCCACCGCCGTGACCGCCTTCCTCTTGAACGCACGCACTATCACTGTCTCTCCGATCACTGGCCAGGTAAGGCTTACCTTAACTTGCCGTCGGAGTGGCCCGCGCATGAGGAGGCCGTCGGCCCGCAGCGCTACGCGTTCCCGGTCACGAACGACTCGCCGGCCCCGTAGGACCGTACGAGCACGCCACCGTCCGCGGTGCCGGTGGGCCGTACGGAGTGCGCGCGTCCCAGACCGGAGACGTGGGCGTGACCGTCCGCCGCCACCTCGACCAGCGTGTTCTCGTCGACGGCGACGCCGTGGGGGAGCCGGTGGCGGGTGACGGCGGCGATCAGCCGAGGCAGCGTCCCCCACTGCGCCGCGTGCGCGTCCACGGCGAAGGGCACGAGCCCGAACCCCGGCCGTACGGCGATCTCGTCGAGGTCCTCCGCGGTGTCCTCCGGGCACACCGGAACGCCGTCGAGCAGCCACCCGCCGACAACGGCCGACCGTGCGGCGAGGGCGGCCCCGGCGGAGAACCCGGCGTACGGGACACGCCGTTCGGCGAGCAGGCGCGGCAACCGGTCGAGGCAGTCGGCGAAGGCGTCCTGGTAGGCGGGGGTCAACCCGCCGCACACGAGCAGCCCGTCGACGTCCGAGACCACCTCGATGTCGAAGCGCCCGCCGATCGGCACCAGCACCGGTACGGGTGTGCAGTCGGCGGCGCTCCTCAACGCGGCGTCGTAGCGGGCGAATTGGCGGTCCCCGTCGCTCTCGCCCTCGTCGACGATCACGCAGGCGATACGGGGCACGGACCCGGCCGAGTCGCTCGCGGCGCGCAGGAAGGGTTCGTGGACGACGGGGGTGGCCCATCCGCCGCCGATCAGGAAGGTGCTGGGTCCGGTGGGCTCGCTGGGCTCGTTCACGGACGCATCAAATCCCGTCCTCTTGTCCCTGTCACACTCTTTTGCCGTCCGGGTTGCCGTTCGTCATTCGTCGAGATAGCGAAGGCGGTCGCCGACGGGGCCGATGTGCACGCCACCGTCACGGATCTGCCACTCGCTCATCCCCTCGATCTCGTGGCTGGCGTGGAACAGCCCCGTCACGTGGTCGTTGTCGTCGTCGGAGGGCGGGATACGGGCGATGGTCCGCAGCAGCTCCAGCATCTGCTCCACCGAATTCGCGTGGATGTCGGCGCCGTAGAAGACGTAGTGGACCCAGTTGTAGTGGCGGCCGGGCAGGGCCCACGCCTCGTTGTACGGGTAGTCGACCTCGGGTGAGCGGATGATCCGTTCGAGCTCGGCCAACTGCGGTTCGTCGCACTGCAGAAAACCCCGGACGCCGACGAAGACGGCCATTCTCAACTCCCCCTGTCCACGGCGCCGTTCATGAGCGCGTGCCCGCCACCTCGCTCCGCAGCCGTACCGCATCCTGCCCCGGTGGTCTGCCGAACGCACGGCGATATTCGCGGCTGAACTGGGACGCGCTGTCGTAGCCGACCGCGAAGCCGACGTCGGCGACATCCGCCGCGCTGCTCAACAGCATCAACCGGGCCTCCTGCAACCGGATCCGCTTCTGGAACTGGATCGGGGTCAGCGCGGTCACCGCGCGGAAGTGCCGGTGGAAGGGGGAGGCGCTCATCCCGGCGAGCCGGGCCAGGTCCTCGATGCGCAGGGTCTCCGTGTGGTGGTCGCGGATCCAGCGAATGGCCCTGCTGATGTGGGTGAGTTGACTGTCGGCGAGCCCGATCTGCCGTACGAGAGCGCCCTGTTCACCGGTGATCAGCCGCCACAGGATCTCCTTCTCGATGAGTGGCGCGAGCACCGGCGCGTCGCCGGGACGGTCGAGCAGTCGTAGCAACCGGACTGTCGCGTCGAGGAGTTCGAGGGGAGCGTCGCACACGGCGAGCCCGTGCGGGGTCGACCGGCGGGGGAGCGGGTCGGCCCCGGCGTCGAGCAGCAGCGAGGCGATCTTCGCGGGTTCGAGGGCGAGACCGCACGCGAGGAACGGTTCCTCGGGGCTGGCCCGCGTGTAGTGACCGGCGACCGGCAGATCGACCGAGACGACGAGGTACTGGCCGGCGCCGTAGTCGTAGACACGGTCGCCCAGAGTCAGCCGCTTCGAGCCCTGCGCGACCACGGCCAGCACCGGGCGGGCGATGCTGGCCGTCGGATCCTCCGGCCGGTCCGCCCTGGACACCTTCAGACCGTCGACGGCCAGCGGGCGGCCCGCGTGCCGGTCGATCAGGGCACGCAGTTCGTCCAGGAGAACGTCCGGATCATTCAGGTACACCCTCGATCCAAGCACCCGGAATGACGGGTGACAACCGCCCGCCGGACGAGCGATCGGGCAGGATCGTGCAAGAGCCAGGTGGGATCGCCCTAACGATCCCGCTGCTCACAGTGGTCTGCTCGAAGAGTCGGCTTCCCACCCACTCTCCACAGGAGCATTTCCATGGCAGCGAACGCACTCGACTCATACGTCGGCCTCGGCCGCTCCGGCCTCAAGGTGAGCCCCTTCTGCCTCGGGGCGATGAACTTCGGCGAGGACGGCGGCTTCGGCAGCAGCGTCGAGGAGTCGGAGAAGATCCTCCAGACCTACCTCGACCGCGGCGGCAACTTCATCGACACCGCGAACTTCTACACGAACGGCCACTCGGAGGCGATCCTCGGCGACCACCTCGCCGCCCACCCCGGCCTGCGCGACCGACTGGTCCTGGCCACCAAGTTCTACGGCAACCTCCACCTCGGCGACCCCAACGGCGGCGGCGCGAGCCGCAAGGCGATCATCGGCCAGCTGGAGGACTCGCTGCGCCGCCTCCGCACCGACTACATCGACCTGTACTGGCTGCACAGCCACGACCGTTCCACGCCCGTCGAGGAGACCCTGCGCACCCTGGACGACCTGGTGACGGCCGGCAAGATCCGTTACGTCGGTTTCTCCGACACCCCGGCCTGGTTCACCGCGAAGGCCCACACCATGGCGCTGCTGCGCGGCTGGACGCCCGTCACCGCACTCCAGATGGAGTACTCCCTCCTGGAACGCACCATCGAGGGCGAGTTGATCCCCCTGGCCCAGGACGCCGGGATGGCCGTGCTGCCCTGGGGCCCGCTCAAGAGCGGCTACCTGTCCGGGAAATACACGCGTGCACACTCAACTCCCGCCGACACCAGGCGTGCTGCCCTCCTCGGCGCGCCAACTGCCGCCCAGTTCAAGGTGATCGACACCCTCGCGGAGGTGGCCGAGGAGGCCGGAGCGACCTCCGCCGCAGTGGCCCTGTCCTGGGTCCAGGCCCGCCCCGGTGTCACGTCCACCCTCATCGGCCCCCGCACCCCGGCCCATCTGCAAGCCAACCTCACGGCCCTGGACGTCCGCCTCACTCCGGCCCAGACCACCACCCTCGACGAGGCGACCACCCCCACACTCAACTTTCCCCACGCCCTCAACCGGCAGGTCGGCGACATGCTCAAGTACGCGGGAGCGACGGTGGACGGCGTACCGAGTGCGGTGTATCCGCCGCTGACGCAGAGCGCTGCGCGGTACTGAGCGCCGTGCGGTACTGAGGGCGCGTTGCCCAACGTCGGATTCAGGCCTGGGCGGTGGGGCGTACAACGATCTCGTTTACGTCGACCGTCGCCGGCTGCTCGATGGCGAACGCGACGGCCCGGGCGATCGCGTCGGGCGGGATCGCCAACTGGTCCCTCATCTCGCTGATCTGCGCCCTGACTTGACTGTTCGTCGAGGCCTCGGCGAAGTCGGTGGCGATGATCCCGGGCGAGACGGTGGTCACCCGCACGCAGTCGCCGGCCTCCTGACGCAGCCCCTCGCAGATGGCCCGCACCGCGAACTTGGTGCCGGCGTACACGGCCATGTTCGGCACGACCCGCAACCCGGCCGTCGACGCGGTGGTGACGAAGTGGCCGGAGCCCTGTGCGCGGAAGACCGGCAGCGCGGCGGCGATTCCGTGCAGCACACCCTTCACGTTCACGTCGACCATCTCGTCCCACTCGTCCACCCGCAGATCGTCGAGGGGCGAGATCGGACCGACCCCGGCGTTGCCGAACAGCACGTCGAGCCGCCCGAAGCGTTCGCGGGCCAGCGCGACCAGGGCGTGCAGGTCGTCCCGCCGGGTCACATCGGTCCGGATCGGTACGGCGACACCGCCCGCCTTCTCGATCCGCGCCACCACCTCCGCCAGCCGCTCCACCCGGCGCCCACCCAGCACCACCCGGGCACCCCGCTCGGCCAGCAGCAGTGCGGTCGCCTCACCGATACCGCTGCCGGCACCGGTGATCGCCACGACCTTGCCGTCGATTCCATCGAATCCATCGGATCCATCGATTCCGGACATGGTGTGCCTCCCGTTGCTTCTTGCTTGCTCACTTGGCCCCAGTCTGGAACGCGCTTAACCTGGTATCCAGACCGTGTTTATTCTGGAATCAGGGCTGCCACACAAGATGCCGAACCATCCGAGCCATCCGAAACAGCCGGACCAACGCCAGGAACTGGGCGCGTTCCTGCGCAGCCGCAGAGCACGCCTCACCCCGGACGAGGTGGGCCTCCCGCACACCGGCCGCCGCCGTACGCCGGGTCTCCGCCGTGAGGAACTCGCCCTGCTCGCCGGGATCAGCGCGACCTGGTACACGTACCTGGAACAGGGCCGGGACATCCGAGCCTCCGAACAGGTACTGGGCTCCCTCGCCGCCGTACTCCGCCTCAACCCCCACGAGCACGACCACCTGCTACGCCTGGCCGGTCACCACACCCCGCCGACCGACCCCGAGCCCTCCGAACCCCTCACCACCGAGGTGGCGTCGGTACCGCTCCTACTGAACCCGCACCCGGCGTACATCATCGACGGCAACTACGACGTACTCACCCACAACCAGCCCGCCGAAGCCCTCTTCCCGAACCTCACCGCACCCACGGACCGTCCCCCGAACTTCCTCCGCTGGGTGTTCCTCGAACCCCTGGCCCGACACGTCCTGGTCGATTGGGAACCCGAGGCAAGAGGCCTGCTCGCCCGCCTCCGCACGCTGTCCGGCCGCCACCCCGCCGACCCGCGCTACACCCGCCTGATCGAAGAACTCCACGCACACAGCCCGGAAGCCCGCGCCTGGTGGCCCCAGTACGAGGTACAGGCCCGCCACAGCGGCCACAAACGCCTCCGCCCGCCGGGCCGCACCACCCCGACCACCTACACCTACACGGCCTTCCACCTGGCCGAACAGCCGGAACAGACCCTGGTGATCTATTTCGCGAACCCCGCGTCCTGACGCCTCAAATGCCTTGTACTGCACCGGAGTTCGCCTCGATACCCTGACGGGTGCGGGGGCATCGTGCGAGCAGCAGCGCTCGCACGGTGGAACCTCGGACGCCTGACCCTGCTGGGCGACAGCGCCCACGCGATGGTGCCGTTCGTGGCCCAGGGCGCGGACCAGGCGATCATGGACGCGGCCGTACTCGGCGACGCCCTCGCGAGTACTACCCCGCCCGAGGTCCCCGCCCGCATGGTGGCGTACGCGGCCGAGGACAGGTTCGGCTCCTTCGCCACGGCCTCACGCGCACGGAATCGCTCGGCGCCCTCATGCGTTGAGGACACTGGGTAAGGGATGCCGGTGGTGTGCGAGCCGAGCAGCCCGAGTGACCGAGCAGACAGATATTGGAGGGTCGCAATGGCTGCGCAGACGCAGAGGGCCGTACTGGCGGGCGGATGCTTCTGGGGTATGGAGGAGCTGGTCCGTCGGCTCCCGGGCGTGACGGCGACCCGGGTCGGCTACACCGGGGGTGACGTACCGAACGCGACGTACCGTAACCACGGCACGCACGCGGAGGCCATCGAGATCCTCTACGACCCCGAGAAGACCGACTACCGCGCGCTCCTGGAGTTCTTCTTCCAGATCCACGACCCGAGCACCAAGAACCGCCAGGGCAACGACATCGGCCTCAGCTACCGCTCGGCGATCTACTACACGGACGACGAGCAGAAGCGGATCGCCGAGGACACGATCGCCGACGTGGACGCCTCCGGACTGTGGCCGGGCAAGGTCGTCACCGAGGTGGAGCCGGTCGGCCCCTTCTGGGAGGCCGAGCCCGAGCACCAGGACTATCTGCAGCGCTACCCGGACGGCTACACCTGCCACTTCCCGCGCCCGGGATGGCGTCTGCCCGCCCGCGCGGAGAGCTGACGACGAGGCGGGGCCGGGCGAGAGGCGTGCGCCCCCTCGTCGAGGGGGCGCACGCACTGTCTAGGCGGTGGTGCCGTTCTTGGCGAACGTCCACACCGCACGGCTGCCGGGGCCGACGGTGAGGGTCGAGTTGCCGATCCGCTCCACATGCCGGTCCTTCACGGGCCGGTTGAGTGACATGTCGACCTCCTGGTAGCCCGCCTGTTCGCGCGGGACGACGTCGAGGCGAATCGTGGTGCCGCCGCCCTCCGCGACGACGCCACCGCCCGTCACGTTCCGGACGGTGAACCCGCCGGCCCGCAGCAGCGGCACGGTGTCGGCGAGGTCGCCCGCGGTGACCGCGATCCGCACAGAGGTCACGTCACGCATGAGGTGGGTGCGGTAGTCGTCGGAGAGGTAGCGCTCCCGGCCGACGTCACCAGGGAAACTCGGCGGCTCGGTGTTGCTGCGAGGGTCGGCGAAGTACTCCGGCCGGTACTCCATCCCCCAGGCGTCGAAGGCGTCGTACTCGGTGGTGGTGAGAACGGCGTCGAACCACGGCACGGGCACACCATCACCGAAGTCCCGGGTCTGGAGGAAGTCGACGGGTTCGGTGACCCCCTCGTCCTTCAGCCGTTCCTCGACCGTCGCCAGGTCGCCCTCGCGTTCGACCGAGAGACCGAGTCCGGCGGATCCGAGGGTGCCGTCCTGGCCGGGGACGTCACCGACTCCGAACAGTTCCAGGTAGGTCTCGCGGCCCATCAGATAGCGGCCGGTCCAGGTCTCTCCGCCGGTACCGGTCGTGGTGCGGACCTGGAAGTTGGCGAACTTCCGCAGGTAGTCGGAGTGTTCGATGGCGTCGGCGGTCTCCCGGTCGAAGACGCCGTAGGAGTGGTTGTAGAACAACAACTGCCGATCGTACGAGGCCCGGCTCCCCTCGGCCTGTGCCGTCCCGACCCCACCCCCCAACGCTCCGGCGAGAGCCAGCGCGAGCACGATGATCATCCGTAATGTCCGACGCATCAGCATGTGCGGGATCGTAGGGCGGGGCGGGCGTGGCCGCCGTACTTTCTGAACGAGGCCGAAATGCTTGACACATGGCGTTTCGACGCGTCGCCAGGGCTCACCGGTCCGTCATCCCTCATCGCTTATCCCTCATCCCTGCAGATGGGCAAGGAGTTCGTGTCCAAGTGGGTACGGGCGTTCCTGGGGCAGCAGTTGGGCGGCGGAGCCCAGTTCACCCTCACTGACGAGCGCATGGATCTCGTGGGCGAGCGGGCGCCCGCTTCAACTGACGCCGCCGAGCGGCCCGGTCGGGATGCACCCCGCTGACGTAACTCGACAGGCACGCATGTCGCAGCGCCCACGTTCACTTGCGCTCACTACGGCGCAGAGCGCCCGTCTGTCAGCTCAGCAACTCAGCAACTCCGCAGGCCGGTACTCATGAATGCCGCCGCTCCCGGATGGCCGGTAGCGCGTACTCCGTCACCGCCGTGATGACACCGCGGGCAACAGGCTCGGGGTCGGTCGTGGCCGAGATGGTCCACCAGGTGTCGCGGTGCACGGGGAGGAGCCGGCCTATGCGGCTGTGCCAGGCGGCCGGGCCGTACACGGTGTTCGGGCTGGGGCGGGCGGGCAGATGTGGCTGACGCCTGCGGGCCTGGGCCCAGCCGAGCTTGTCGGCCACGGTCACGTTCAGGGTGAACTCGACCTGCCCCGCCGTCTTGTGCGCGGCCTTCTGGAAACCGATGAGAGCCCAGGTCTCCAGATGGGGCAGTTCGTACGTCTGCCCCGAACCCTTGAAGCCGAGCGCGCGCAGACCGGGAGCGATCCGTGTCCGCATCAGCGAGGTGAACGCCTGCTGCGCAGTGGGCGCGGAGCCGTCAGCCATCGGCCGACACCACGCCGATCGGGCAGGACACCCCGGTCCCGGCGAGCCTGTGCTGCCGTGTGACCCGTCGGCCGCGGTCGACGGTCGGGTGGGTCGACCCGTCGTTCCAGAAGGTGGGCAAGAGGTTCGTCTCCAGCGGGATAGGGGAGTTCCTGGGGCGGCAGCCGCGTGGCGGAGTCCAACTCACCACCGTTGACGAGGGCGTGGATCTCGTGGGCGAGCGGGGTGACGTCGCGGATGGCGACCGTCCGTTCGTCTGCGTGGCGTCGTACGGCCTCACCGGAGTGACCCAGTTGCAGGGACCGGTACGGCAGGGGTCGGAGGTGCAGGTCCCGCTCGGGGTCCCACTGTACGCGGGTGGGCGCACGCTTCAACTGACGCTGCCAGGTGGCTCGTTCGGGGTGCACCCCGCGGACGTAACTCGACAGGCACGCATGCCGCAGCGCCCGCTCGAAGCCGTCACGGCTGATCTCGACAGCGAGGACGGTCTCCTGCCCTGTCGAGCAGGCCGCACGGATCCTGTGTTGGGGTTCTTCCATGGCGTACAGCGTGGGGTCGGCCGGTTCCACGGCTCTTCAGTACCTCGGCACCTCGGCCTTACTGGACCGTCGACCATGGCCGGCAGCACGACGCGCACCTGCGGTCGTGCTTCAGCCCCCTGACTGCCGGGCCCGTACCGCAGCCTCCTGTTCACGGTAGTAAGAGCGCCAGATCAACCGGTGTACACGCGTCCAGCGCGGGACGGACCGCACGCCGGGAATGAAGGGGACCAGCACCAGGCCCAGGCTCAGCAGAGCCATCAGGCCCCAGACCAGGGCGTCGGCGTTGCCGGACGACTTGAAGGGGTCGATCTGGTACCAGAACGTGTAGAGCCACAGCCACGCCTGGCCGGGGTAGCTTCCGGTCTCGTTCATCATTCCCCACTGGTCGCCGCCCAGGTGCTGGGCTCGGGCCAGGGACTCCAGGTAGGAGCCGTCGGAGAGGAACAGCAGGGGGCGGGTGTAGTCCGTCTGGTAGAACGTGCCCTCGGCCTGCAGTTGCCCGTCCAGGGCACCGGACCTGGCCAGGCCCAGAAGGCGCGTCGTGAGGACGGGGACCGGACCGTAGTCGCCGCCCGCGACCTTGGCGGGGTCGCCGCCGGGCGCTTTGGCCAGGGCGTCGGAGTAGGCCTTGGTCCACGACTGCTGCCGGGAGGCCGGAGCTGCGGACCAGGTGGCGAGACCCGCGCGGACGCCGGGCGACTCGGGGGCCTTGGTCAGCGGGCGGAGCACGAAGTCGTTGGCGGTGTCGATCGGGATGCGGACCCCGGCGGCGCTCTGCAGCCCGAGCGGGCCGAGCTTCTGTGCCGCGTCGGACGTGTGGTTGTACGGCGGTCCGTACTCGGCCGTTCCGCTGGTGCCACCGAGTTCGGTCACCGCGGTCGCCGTGAAGTCCGCGCCGTCCGCACGCGACCAGGAGGCCAGTGTCACCGGCTTGTCGTCCGGCGAGGAGAAGAGAGCGGCCAGACCGGCGGTCAGGAGCGCGACCACCACCAAGGCGATCGTGAACTCCTTGACGAGGTCGTACGGCCTGGTGGGGAAGTCGGCCGGGTCCGGCACCGCGGACGGCTCTGGGCGTCGGCTCATCACAACACTTCCCCCGGTGCGGGCGTAGGGGCGGACGGGGGCGCGGCCGGGGCCGTGGCCGTGGCGCTGTCCGCGGGATCGGTCGCCCCGATGGGCGGCACGATTCCGCGCCGCCGGACCAGCAGGATGTGCCAGACCGTCAACACACCGAGGACGAACGGGAGCAGCACGATGTGCCACATCAGCATCTGCCCGAAGTCCAGCACGTTGAAGAACGCGCCGATACCGACCGAGTTGAGCCCGTCTTTGGCCTGCCCGGCGATCCACTGCGAGTCGAAGTTCTGCTGGACGAGGTAGCCGGTGAAGGCGGTGCCGATCGAGGCGAAGAAGCACACCGCGCCGGTGACCCAGGTCAGGGCCCGCCGGCCGCGCCAGGCGGCCATGAAGAACTTGCCCCACAGATGGATGACCATGAAGAACATGAACAGCTCGACGCTCCACAGGTGGAGGCCGTTCACGTACTTCCCGGTCCCCGAGACATGCCACCACGCGGGCCCCTCCAGCGCGAGTACCCCGCCGGTGACGAGCACCACGATCAGCGAGGCCACGGTGAGTACGCCGAAGACGTAGATCCATGACGCCATGTAGGCCGGCTGGGTGTCCGGGAGCAGTTTGTCCGGGGGCAGGGCCGCAACCGCCCGTCGCCGCACCGCTCCGGTCCAGCCGACCGAGGCGGACTCGTTCCTCTGCGGTGTGTCGGCCGCACTGGGCTCACCCCGGTCGCTCATTTGCGGCCTCCGGGAAAGGGCAGCAGCAAGGCGGCGACGAAGACAACCACCATCACACCGATGACCACGAGGTTCGAGACGGACAACTGGATCACGCCCCAGTGCACGTAGTGCCCGGGCCCGTTCAGATCGACGGGCGCGGAGAGCCCACGGTTGTCCGACAGCAGGAGTCCTGTGATTGTCATGCTCTGTCTCCCCATCCCGCTCTGCGTTGCCATGACAGGCGAAGCGCTTCGTGGAGCTCTGGGCATCCTGGTCGGCCCGGACCATGGGCTGAACGACCCGACGGGAACAAGCTTCAGTGCGGGCGTTCCGTGGACTTTCGCCACACCCCGGGAATCTCCGGCCATGAAGGTGCCGAATTGCGGCCACCGACGTGGAGTTCGGCGGGATCCGCCATGCTTCGACCAGGTACGGGTGGCTGAGACGGCGTTTGTTCCCCGCGACGGTGCTCAACAGTTCGTCGGCCCAGCCCTACCAGCGGCTTCCTTCGCTTCTGATGATCAACTGAGATGAGCTGTGGGCGACGAGCGGGTTACTCGTCCGTCGCTTCTTGTGCCGGAGTGACGCCCGTCGAGCGGGACGTCCCCCAGTTCGTCTCGAACGGATGCCCCAGCTTGAACCCGTCCCACCCAACCCGCAATACTCCGTCGGATTCTTGTCGTGGTGCTGCTCATGCGGGCCCGCGTCGCGACACATCACATGTGCCGCCAGGTGCGCCGCGGGCGGACGATGACCTCGCGAAAGGTGCGGTGGGTGGGATTCCGGCCGGAGTGCGACGGCGCCGGCCCTCCGGATCGGCGAGGTCCGACCGGCCTGGCCGGACTCAGGCCGGTACGGCTACGCCCCCTGCGCCGGAGCGACACCCGTCGGGCAGGACGCCCCCCAGTTCGTCCCGAACGGGTCACTCAGCTTGACCCCCGTCCCGCCGATCCCGCAGTAGCCCGCCGGATTCTTGTCGAGGTACTGCTGGTGGTACGCCTCGGCCGGGTAGAACACCCGGCCCTCCGCCGGGAGTATCTCCGTGCTGATCGTGCCGAAGCGCGAGCCCGTGAGGACCTGCTGGTAGGCCACCCGGGAGGCCTCCGCCGCGGCTGCCTGGCCGGGGGTGTGGGGGTAGATCGCCGAGCGGTACTGCGTGCCCACGTCGTTGCCCTGGCGGAAGCCCTGGGTCGGGTTGTGGGACTCCCAGAACGTCTTCAGCAGCCTCTCGTACGAGATCAGCTTCGGGTCGTAGACCACCCGGACCGCCTCGGTGTGGCCGGTCAGGCCCGAGCAGACCTCCTCGTACGTGGGGTTCTCCGTGTAGCCGCCCTGGTAACCGACCAGCGTCGTCCACACGCCCACCGGGAGCTGCCAGAACCTGCGCTCCGCACCCCAGAAGCAGCCCATTCCGAAATCGGCGATCTCCAGGTGCTCGGGGTACGGGCCGAGGAGTGGGGTGCCGAGGACGGTGTGGCGATCGGGGACCGTGAACACCGGCGTCGGCCGGCCCTGCAACGCCTGTTCGGGGGTGGGCAGTTGGGGCGTACGACTGTGCAGGAACATACGATCTCCAATCGGGCCTCAACGAGGGTCCGCACCCGCTGAACGGGCGAGCCCCTCCGAGAATTCCGCCCGATCAGTGCGGCAGGCTCGCCGGACTCCCACCGTTCGCCTCGTACCCCGCCACCGCCAGCGCCCGGTAGACCGCGAACTCCGCCGCCGGGTCGGGGGACAGGGTCCAGGGCAGGGCTCCGACGTGGCCGTCGATGTGTATGAGCTGGTTCATCGCCTCGGACCAGCGCTCCGCGCGCACCAGGAAGAAGACCAGCAGATGGCGGACGTGCGCCAGCATCGGGTCGTCGGGGCGGGCCGCGTGGACGGCGAAGAGCGCGCCGTGGATCGCCTTCTCCACGACCTCGCTCTGGTAGAAGCTGCTGACGAGGTTCACCTCGGGGATGTGCTCGAACACCGCGAAGAGCGGCATCGCGGCCAGGAGGGAGCCCTGGGGGGCACGGGCTGCGGCCGCCTCCGCGAACGAGTTCGCCAGCGCGCGCGAGCCGTGCCACTTCTCGCACCAGTAGTGCAGGGCCGCCAGATGCGCCCCCATGTGGGCCGGTGCGCGGTCCAGGATCTTCAGCCACAGCTGCTCGAACTCCGGCTGCGGATACGCCAGTCCGCGGGCCACCGACAGCTCGATGATGTACGGGACCGGGTCACCGGGGGAGAGGAGAGCCGCCTGTCCGCAGGCGTCCCGCGCCTCCTCCATGATGATCCGGAACTCGTCCGTCCCCCGCGTCGACGTACGCCATGCCTGCTGCACCAGGAACTCCGCGTGTACGGCCGCGCCGCCCGCGTCCTTCGGGTGCTCGGCCCGCCACACCCGCAGCCACTGCCCGCCCGGCGTCTCGCTGACCCCGCCGGGCCGCTGCTGCAGCTCCAGCGACGCGGCGCCCGCGAAGGCCTGCACGCGCTGCCAGCGCAGCTCGCCCGCGATCTCGGTGCCGGCCAGCAGCTGCATCGCCGCGCGGTAGTCCTGGGTGCGCTGCACCAGGTCGAGGACGTCCAGCAGGTCCTGGTCGGGGCCGGGCATGCGGATGTCCAGCTCCTCCTCGCGCACGAAGCCGTAGGTCGCCGGGTCCGCGGCGTCCGGGTGGCCCGGCGAGACCTGCTCGATCATCCCGCGCCTGCGCCGCAGGAACGGGATCAGCACGAAGCCCATCATGACCAGCGCCATCAGGACCCAGAGAATCTCCATGCCTCAAGCGAACCAGACGGGTCCGACAATTGGCGAACCCGGTCCACCGTCCTGTGGAAAACCTCCGCCGCCCCGCCCCGCGGCCCTGTGGAAAACCTCCGGATCGTCGTCCACCCCGCAGGCGCACTACGCTCGGCCCCATGAGCGACAGGCACATCAGTCAGCACTTCGAGACCCTCGCGATCCATGCGGGCAACACCGCCGATCCCCTCACCGGCGCGGTGGTCCCGCCGATCTACCAGGTCTCGACCTACAAGCAGGACGGCGTCGGCGGCCTGCGCGGCGGCTACGAGTACAGCCGTAGCGCCAACCCCACCAGGACCGCCCTGGAAGAGAACCTCGCCGCCCTGGAGGGCGGCCGCCGCGGCCTCGCGTTCGCGTCCGGACTGGCGGCCGAGGACTGCCTGTTGCGTACGCTGCTCAGCCCCGGCGACCACGTCGTCATCCCGAACGACGCGTACGGCGGCACGTTCCGCCTGTTCGCGAAGGTCGTCTCCCGGTGGGGCGTCGAGTGGTCGGTCGCCGACACCAGCGACCCGGCGTCGGTACGGGCGGCCATCACCCCGAAGACCAAGGTCGTCTGGGTGGAGACCCCGTCCAACCCGCTGCTCGGCATCACCGACATCGCGGTCGTCGCGCAGATCGCCCGGGACGCGGGCGCGAAGCTCGTCGTGGACAACACCTTCGCGACGCCCTACCTCCAGCAGCCGCTGGCCCTCGGCGCGGACGTCGTCGTGCACTCCCTGACCAAGTACATGGGCGGCCACTCGGACGTCGTCGGCGGTGCGCTGATCGCGGCCGACGAGACGCTCGGCGAGGAACTGGCGTACCACCAGAACGCGATGGGCGCGGTCGCCGGGCCCTTCGACTCCTGGCTGGTGCTGCGCGGCGCCAAGACGCTGTCGGTGCGCATGGACCGGCACAGCGAGAACGCCACCAAGGTCGCCGACATGCTCACCCGGCACGCACGCGTGACGCGCGTTCTCTACCCGGGCCTCCCGGAGCACCCCGGTCACGAGGTCGCCGCCAAGCAGATGCGGGCCTTCGGCGGCATGATCTCCTTCCAGGTCGAGGGCGGCGAGGAAGCGGCCGTCGAGGTCTGCAACCGCGCCAAGGTGTTCACGCTCGGCGAGTCCCTGGGCGGTGTCGAGTCGCTGATCGAGCACCCGGGGCGCATGACACACGCCTCGGTCGCCGG
Organism: Streptomyces sp. NPDC050508; assembly: GCF_040655155.1. Taxonomy (NCBI): domain Bacteria; kingdom Bacillati; phylum Actinomycetota; class Actinomycetes; order Kitasatosporales; family Streptomycetaceae; genus Streptomyces; species Streptomyces sp. NPDC050508. Next base: position 53,104 of record NZ_JBFAJJ010000017.1, on the reverse strand, counting down.
CTCGGCCCTGGAGGTACCCGGCGACCTCGTACGCCTCTCCGTGGGCATCGAGAACGTGCAGGACCTCCTGGAGGACCTGCAGCAGGCCCTGGGCTAGGTCGTGTCCGCAAGGTCCCGTCGTCCGCCCGAAGGGCGGGCCCCGCGGCGTCCGGTGCGTGCTCTCGGCGTGCCGGGCGGAAGCCCTCGTACTGGACGTACTTGGGCTTTCGCCCGGTGCGGCGAGAGTGCGTGCCGGGCGTCGCGGGGCAGGCGGGACTTTGCGGACACGGCCTAGGACCTGTCGGCCGCAGGTCTCACCAACCCGTCAGCGGTGGAGTCGTCTCCGACGGCGGCTCCACCCAGGGATGGGCCATCAACGCCCACACGGTGAACGCCACGACCCCCACCCACAGCAGCAGCCACATCAGCCGCCGGGCGGCCCTCCTGCGACGCAGCATGCGGCCGCCGCGGCGCACGATCTCCCCGTACAGCTCCGGCGGCACCTGCGGCGGAGTCCGCTCCATGATCCGCCGTACGGCCGCCTCCCGCTCGGGCCTGTTCACGCGCGCGTACCTCCACTCGGCGGCCTCATGACGGCACCACCTTGGCTCCCGCCACCTTCGGTGCCGGACCCCGCGACGGATGCAGCAGTGTCGCCGTCGCCCGGTCGCAGATCGTCCGCACCCGTTCCACGGGCAGCCCGAGCAGTGCTGCGGCCTGCTCCTCGGCGACCCCCTCGTACAACCTGAGGACGACGATCAGCCGCTCCTGGGGCGCGAGGGCGCCCAGTGCGCTGCCGGGGTGGGGGCGCCCCCGGCCCAGACCGCCGTACTGGTGCCAGGCCCCGCGGGCGAAACGGGTGGCCAGGTACTGGCGGGCACGGTCGTACGGATCCTCACCGCGCAGCCGGTCCCAGCACGCGTACGTGTGCGCCAGGGACAGCGTCAGCAGGCGCTGCGCGCGCGGGTTGTCGTCCGGGGCCTCCGCGGTGAGCAGCGTGGCGGCATGCAGCAGCCGCCCGGCCGCGCCCGCGACGAACGCCTCGAACTCCCGGGCCCGGCGGGCGCCTTGGGACACCTGCCGTTCGCGCACCATGCCTCCCCCCTGAAGGACCCGGTTTCATATGAGGCCAGGGCCGTCGTGAGGTCAAGGGTTCGGAACCAAGGGGCGGGAGTCGGGCACCACGCGCGTGTGCCCGTGCCCGTCAGGAAGCCGACGGCGTCTCGGTGCCCGGCACCGCCATCCGGGCGGAGAGAGCGGTGTTGAAGCGCGTGAGGAGCGTGCAGAACGCCTCGCGCTCCTCAGGCGCCCAGTCGTGTGTCAACTCGTCCATCAACTGACGCCTGGACGAACGGACTTCTTCCAGTCGCGACTGCCCGCGCGGGGACAGCTGCAGCACCACCGCGCGGCCGTCCTCGGGGTGCGAAGTGCGCTTCACGAGCCCGGTGTCGACGAGCGGGGCCACCTGCCGGGTGACCGTCGAGGAGTCGATGCCCATGCTCGCGGCGAGCGCCTTGACGCCCATCGGGCCTTCCTTGTCGAGGCGGTTGAGCAGCAGATACGCGGCGCGGTCCATGGAGTTGCGCACCTGGCCGACTCCGCCGAGCCGGGTCTGTTCGGCACGGCGGGCGAACACCGCCACCTCGTGCTGCAGCGTGTCGAGGAGACCGGGTTCAGCGACGGTCGTCATGTCCATCGACATTTCAGGTGTTGTGGGCATGGCCGGAGGCTCGCTTCATGAAGGGGGTGCTGGGTTGGGGGACAGGGTACGCGGATGGAAGGCGGCCCGTACCGGCGCTGCGCAAACCAGTCTCGGAGCTTGGTCACAGCCGAGACAGGCGCCTGTGAACTGCGATGCTTGAGTCATGAGCTACAGCACGGCTGACTCCTTGCGACCCGTCACCCTCGACGATGTGCGCGGCGCCCAGAAGATGCTCACGGGCGTGGCGCGGGTGACCGCGATGGAGGGCAGCAGGCACCTCACCCAGCTCGTCGGCTCGCCGGTGCACTTCAAGTGCGAGAACCTCCAGCGGACCGGCTCGTTCAAACTGCGCGGCGCCTACGTCCGTATCGCCGGACTGCTGCCCGAGGAGCGCGCCGCCGGTGTCGTGGCCGCGAGCGCCGGCAACCACGCCCAGGGCGTCGCCCTCGCCTCCGCACTTCTCGGCGTGCGCTCCACGGTGTTCATGCCCCAGGGCGCCCCCCTGCCGAAGATCAGTGCCACCAAGGAGTACGGCGCCGAGGTACGCCTGCACGGCCAGGTGGTCGACGAGACCCTGGCCGCCGCGCAGGAGTACGCCCATGAGACGGGCGCGGTGTTCATCCACCCCTTCGACCACCCCGACATCATCGCGGGCCAGGGCACGGTCGGCCTGGAGATCCTGGACCAGTGCCCCGAGGTGCGCACGATCGTCGTCGGCATCGGCGGCGGAGGACTCGCCGCCGGTGTCGCGGTCGCCGTGAAGGCACTTCGGCCCGACGTACGGATCGTGGGCGTGCAGGCGGCGGGCGCCGCCGCCTTTCCGCTCTCACTGGCGGCCGGGCACCCGGTGTCGATCCGGAATCCGGCGACGATGGCCGACGGCATCAAGGTCGGCAGGCCCGGTGACGTCCCGTTCGGGATCGTCGCCGATCTCGTGGACGAGGTCCGCACGGTCACCGAGGACGAGCTGTCCACCGCGCTGCTGCTGTGCCTGGAGCGGGCCAAACTGGTCGTCGAGCCGGCCGGTGCCAGCCCGGTCGCGGCCCTGCTGAGCGATCCGCGCAGCTTCGAGGGACCGGTCGTCGCCCTGCTGTCCGGCGGGAACGTCGACCCGCTGCTGCTCCAGCGCATCCTGCGCCACGGCATGTCCGCGCAGGGCCGCTACCTGGCCGTGACGCTGCGGCTGACGGACCGGCCGGGTGCCCTCGCGACGCTTCTCGGGGTGTTGTCAGTGGTCGACGCTAACGTCCTCGATGTGAGCCACGTCAGGACCGACCCACGGCTCGGGCTCACCGAGGTGGAGGTCGAGCTGCACCTGGAGACGAAGGGTCCGGTGCACTGCGCCGAGGTCGGCCACGCCCTGCGCGACGCGGGGTACACGGTCATCGACTGAGGTCAGGGCCCGTCGCCCACTCGTCCCGTCACCTGTCCTGTCACTCGTTCGAGAAAATCCGTTGAGAGACGCGATACATCGCGTTATGGTGTGTCTCGTGCTGCTCATTCTGCGCGAAAAACGGCACAAACCTAGGCTTTCCGAAGAATCCCCGACGACGTGGAGACTGATATGCCAGGCGCCATCTATGCCGAAGGCCTGGTGAAAACCTTCGGCGATGTGAAAGCTCTGGACGGCGTCGACCTCGATGTCCCGCAGGGCACCGTGCTGGGCCTGCTCGGGCCCAACGGCGCGGGCAAGACGACCGCCGTCCGCTGTCTGACCACCCTGCTGCGCCCCGACAGCGGCAAGCTGCTCGTCGCCGGCCTCGACGTGCTCAAGCAGCCCAACGAGGTGCGACGCTCCATCGGCCTCTCCGGCCAGTTCGCCGCGGTCGACGAATACCTGACCGGCAGGGAGAACCTGCAGATGGTCGGCCAGCTCTACCAGATGAAGGCCAAGGACGCGAAGGCCCGGGCCGAGCAGCTGCTCGACCAGTTCAACCTCGCGGACGCCGCCGACCGTACGGCCAAGACCTACTCGGGCGGCATGCGCCGCCGGCTCGACCTGGCGGCGGCGCTCGTCGTCTCCCCGCCCGTCATGTTCATGGACGAGCCGACCACCGGCCTCGACCCGCGCAACCGCCAGATGCTGTGGGAGGTCATCAAACAGCTCGTCTCCGGCGGCACGACGCTGCTGCTGACCACCCAGTATCTGGAGGAGGCCGACCATCTCGCGCACGACATCGCGGTGGTCGACCACGGCCGCGTCATCGCCCGCGGCACCTCCGACCAACTCAAGGCCCGCACCGGCGGCGAGCGCGTCGAGGTCGTCGTGCACGAGCGCGACCACATCGCGATCGCCTCCGAGATCCTTCTCGGCTTCGGCAAGGGCGACACCACCGTCGAGGAGCACACCCGCAAGCTCACCGTGCCCGTCACCGGCGGCGCGAAGCTCCTCGCCGAGGTGATCCGCGAGCTCGACTCCCGCGGCATCGAGATAGACGACATCGGCCTGCGCCGCCCCACCCTCGACGACGTGTTCCTCTCCCTGACGGGCCACCTGGCGGAGGAGAAGGCCGAGGAGAACGGCACGGAAGCGAACCAGAACCCCAAGGACCGCAAGCACAAGAAGGAGGCCGCGAAGTGAGTGCCGTTACCGATGCGTCGCCGATCGCGGCGCCGAGCAGCGCGCTGGGCCAGTCCGTGCACGACTCGCTGGTCGTCGCCCGCCGGAACTTGATTCGCATGTCGCGGATTCCCGAAATGGTGATCTTCGGACTCATTCAACCCATCATGTTCGTGGTGCTGTTCACCTACGTCTTCGGCGGGTCCATGCAGATCGGCGGTAGCACCAGCGCCACCGACTACAAGAACTTCCTGATGGCGGGCATCTTCGCGCAGACCGTCACGTTCGCCACCGCCAGCTCCGGCGCGGGCATCGCCGACGACATGCACAAGGGGCTCATCGACCGGTTCCGCTCGCTGCCCATGGCGCGCGGCGCGGTGCTGACCGGGCGGACGCTCGCCGACCTCGTGCAGACCGCGCTCACGCTGCTGGTCCTCGCGATAGTCGCCCTGCTGGTCGGCTGGCGGGTCGGGTCGGACGGGGGCACGAATGCCGGCAAGGTCCTCGGCGCCTTCGGCCTGCTGCTTCTGCTCGGGTACGCGTTCACCTGGATCGGCGCCCTGATCGGCCTCACCGTCAGGACGCCCGAGGCGGCCACCTCCGGCGGACTGATCTGGCTGTTCCCGGTGACCTTCATCTCGAACGCGTTCGTGGACACCAGCCACATGACCCCGTGGCTGCGCCACATCGCCGAGTGGAACCCCTTCAGCGCCACCGTGCAGGCCTGCCGGGTGCTCTTCGCCAACCCGGGACAGTCGCCCTCGGACGCCTGGCCCATGGTGCACCCGGTGTGGGCCTCACTGATCTACTCGCTGCTGATCATCCTCATATTCCGGACGCTGGCGGTACGGAAGTACCGCTCGGCGACGGCCTGAGGGGCACGCGCAGGGCGCCGACCCGAGCAGGACCCATGACGAAACCCCCGGCGCCGTAAGGCCGCCGGGGGCTCGTCAAAGGCGAAGGACCAGGACCGGTCCCGCGGGTCAGCCGTTGTACGGCTCGGCCTTGAGGATCGTCACCGAGGCCTTCTTGCCGTTGGGCAGCTCGTACTGCGCTTCCTCGCCGACCTTGTGGCCGAGCACGCCGGAGCCCAGCGGGGACTGCGGCGAGTAGGTCTCGATATCGGCGCTCGCGTACTCGCGCGAGGCGAGCAGGAAGGTCGTCGTGTCGCTCTCGTCGCCGTCGAAGGCGATCGTCACGACCATGCCGGGCGCGACCGCACCGTCCGTCGACGCCGGAGCCTCGCCGACCTTGGCCTTCTCCAGAAGCTGGGTCAGCTGGCGGATGCGGAGCTCCTGCTTGCCCTGCTCCTCCTTGGCCGCGTGGTACCCGCCGTTCTCGCGCAGGTCGCCCTCCTCGCGAGCGGCCGCGATCTTCACGGTGATCTCGGCGCGCGCGGGACCAGACAGGTACTCCAGCTCGTCCTTGAGCTTGGTGTACGCCTCCTGCGTGAGCCAGGTGACGTCTTCGCTGGTCTGGGTCACAGGTGCTCCTCGTAGGTACTGGGAATACAAAGCATCGCCCTACCCAGAAGAATGTTCCTTCATGGAAGGGCGAAACCACGAGCCTAACAATTCAACGGCGTCAGGGGGAGGACATAAGCCGTCAGAAATACGTCAACGCAGGTCAACGCCTACGTAACGAGGGTGACGTCAGTCGGAGTGACAGCCCAGCAACTCGGCCGTGGTGCCCCTGGCCGTGGTGCGCAGGGTGACGACCTTGTCGATGCGGGTCGCGGAGCCGTCGAAGTGGAAGTCGGCGCGGCCCACCTCGGACTGGTCGGCGGCCTGGGAGCGCAGGGTGCAGTAGCCGCTGGTCCCGGAGTCCTTGTGGACCTCCAGATGCACCTTGACCTCGTTGCCCGAGGCCTGGAAGGTGATCACCTCGGCGCTGATCTTCGCCTCGACGACATAGTGGTAGGCGAAGTACCCGACCAGGACGAGCAGGCCCGCCGCGAGGACGGCGCCGGCGACCTTGAGCTTGTGGTCGGCACGCTCGTCCGACGAGCGGCCGTAGCGGCCCTCGGGCAGTCGCGTACTCGCCGTACTCATGATCGTCCTCCCGGGCCAGGGGCTCCCGAAACAGGGCCCCGGAATTATTCGCCCCCCGATTCGGTCACTATAGAAGCCTCCCACCCGCCACCCGACCGCCACCCCTCAACGACGTCCCTCCGGGACGGCACCTGTTGAATTGCACCCGTTCATGCGGGCGCCGACTTACGAGGATTTGAGTCTTGACTGACCAGCTGCGACTGATGGCCGTCCACGCGCACCCCGACGACGAGTCGAGCAAGGGCGCGGCCACCATGGCGAAGTACGTGTCCGAGGGGGTGGACGTGCTGGTCGTGACCTGCACGGGCGGGGAGCGCGGCTCCATCCTCAACCCGAAGCTCCAGGGCGACAAGTACATCGAGGAGCACATCCACGAGGTACGCAAGAAGGAGATGGACGAGGCCCGCGAGATCCTCGGCATCAAGCAGGAGTGGCTCGGCTTCGTCGACTCGGGCCTGCCCGAGGGCGACCCGCTGCCGCCGCTGCCCGACGGCTGCTTCGCGCTGGAGGACGTCGACAAGGCGGCCGGCGAACTGGTGAAGCAGATCCGCGCCTTCCGCCCGCAGGTGATCACCACCTACGACGAGAACGGCGGTTACCCGCACCCCGACCACATCATGACCCACAAGATCTCGATGGTGGCGTTCGAGGGCGCGGCGGACACCGAGAAGTACCCGGAGGGGGAGTACGGCCCGGCGTACCAGCCGCGGAAGCTGTACTACAACCAGGGCTTCAACCGGCAGCGCACCGAGGCACTGCACAAGGCGCTGCTGGACCGGGGCCTGGAGTCCCCGTACGGGGACTGGCTCAAGCGCTGGGACGAGTCCGGGACGATGCGTGAGCGCACGCTCACCACGCACATTCCGTGCGCCGAGTTCTTCGAGATCCGCGACAAGGCACTGATCGCGCACGCCACGCAGATCGACCCCGACGGCGGCTGGTTCCGGGTCCCGATGGACATCCAGAAGGAGGTCTGGCCGACCGAGGAGTACGAGCTCGCGAAGTCCCTCGTCGATACCTCCCTCCCCGAGGACGACCTCTTTGCGGGCATCCGCGACAATGCCTGACATGAGCTCAAGCGCAGCCCTGGCAATGACGCACCTGGTCCCCCTCGCCGAGGTCGACGAGAACAAGGTCACCCCCGGCGTCCTCGGTTTCATCGTGTTCGCGGTGATGGCCCTGGCCGTATGGGGACTGATGAAGTCCATGAGCAAGCAGATGAACAAGGTCGACTTCAAGGAGGCCCCGGACCCGAAGGAAGGGTCCGAGGCCGTCCCGGCCGAACCCAAGGCCAAGCAGGGCTGAGACGGCCGACCCGGCGGGCTGCGCGAGCGGTGCCCGGGGGACGCGTCCCGCGAGCGCCGCTCGGGGCCGCGTCAGGCGGTGCTCGGCACCGCCACCCCCATCACCTCCCGCGCGTGCCGGCTCGGCACCATGCCCAGCCGCCACGCCTGCCAGCCCGCCTCCAGGTTCACCCCCCGCTCCAGCAGCAGCTGGTACGCCTCCACGTAGTCGTCGAGTTTCTCGTCGCGGGACGGGTGGCCGGTGCGGGAGAGCTGGGCCAGTTCCTCCTGGGCGACCGCCGTGCCGACCTCGACCCCGCCGGGGGCTGCGTACGGCAGGAGCGTGGAGCGCAGGAAGTGGGCCCAGTCCTCGCCGCGGCGGTCGCCGTACGAGGTGAACAGGGTCACCGCCTCGTCGCACAGCGTCAGCGCCTGTTGCGTACGGGCGTTGCCCGCGTCGACGACGGCGAGCTCCAGGCAGGTCCACGCCTCGCCGTGGGCGACGCCGATGCGCTGGAAGTCGGCGCGGGCGTCGACCAGGAGCTGGCGCGCGAAGCCCGAGTTGCGCAGGGAGCCCGTCTGGGCCGCGCGCTGGTCGCGGGTCACGCGCGCCGAGTGGTGCCGGGCGCAGGCCAGGCCGTAGACGTCCCGTATGCGGGAGAACATCGTCCGTGAGCGTTCGAGTTCCCTGACCGCCAGGTCCAGGTTGCCCGTCTCCTCCAGGGCCTGGCCCAGGTAGTAGGCCGTCCAGGCCTCGCCGCGCGCGTCCTCGTTGTCGCGGTGCCGGGCGGCTGCCTGGCGCAGGCCGTCCACCGCCGGGGACGGGTCGCCGGCGATCAGCCGGGCCCGGGCCAGCTGGGTCAGCGCCCAGGCCTCGCCGCGGGCGTCGCGGGTACGGCCGTAGAGGCCGAGGGCCGTGGTCAGTTCGGATTCCGCGCGCGGTATGTCGCCCATGCGCAGGCCGAGTTGGCCGAGCTGGAAGTGGGCCCACGCCTCGCCGTGCATCGACTCGCCCGCGCGGTGCAGGACCAGGGATTCGGAGAGCAGCCGCATCGCCTCGGGGAGTCGGCCGCGGTCGCGCTCGACCGCCGCCAGCGCGTGCATCGTCCAGGCGCGGTCCGTGGCCAGTTGCGGGGCGGCCTGGAGGTCCAGTGCCTCGCGGAGTCTCGTCGCCGCCTCGGTCAGGTTGCCCTGGTGGTGGAGGGTGATGCCGAGCGAGCACAGGGCGCGTGCGGCGCCCGCGTCGTGGTGGGCCTCCATGTAGAGGTCGACGACGGAGGTGAGGGTGGTGCGCGCCTTGTCGAGTTCGCCGAGCTGCCGGGCCGCGATACCCGTACGCCACTGCACCGAGCGCAACAGCAGCCCCTGGTCGACGGCCTGCGCCAACTCGCTGATCTCGCCCAGGCGGTAGAGGTCGCCGCGCAACAGGCAGTAGTCGCACAGCGCGCCCAGCAGATTCAGTACGGCACCCTGGTCGACGCCCTCCGCGTGCCGCAGCGTCGAGGTGATGAAGCTCGACTCGTCGTCCAGCCAGCGCAGCGCCTCGTCGAGCGAGGTGAAGCCGTGCGGGCCGAACCGGTCCGAGCGCGTCGACATGTTGCCGTCGACCAACCGCAGTACGGAGTCCGCCAGTTCGGCGTAGTTCACGATCAGCCGCTCCTGCGCGGCCGTACGCTCCGAGGGTTCCTCCTCGTCGAGGAGGCGGGCCTGGGCGAAGGCGCGGACCAGGTCGTGCAGGCGGTAGCGGGTGCCGCGGACGTGGTCGATGAGGCCCGCCCGGGACAGGGCCTGCAGCTGACGGGTCGCCTCCGTCTCGTCCGTGGCCAGCAGCGAAGCCGCCGCTGCCGCGCCCAGCGACGCCCGGCCCGCCAGTGCCAGCCGGCGCAGCAGCCTGCGGGCCTGGTCCGACTGGTCGGTGTAGCGCATCCACAGCGCCCGCTCGACCGGCTCCACCGGGCCGTACGCGCCCAGGTCCGTGGCCAGACGGCGCGGTGAGCGCGGGCCGAGGGACGAACCGGCGATCCGCAGCGCCAACGGCAACCCGCCGCACAACTGCCTGATCCGGTCGGCGGATTCGGCGTCGTAGGGACCCGAGCTGTCCTGCGCCGCCGCGCCCAGCAGTTCCTCCGCGCCCGCCGCGTCCAGCGACTCCACCGGCAACTGGTGTACCCAGGCGGCCAGTTCGGCGGGCAGGTCGAGAGGCTTGCGGGCGGTGACCACGACCAGGCTGTCCGAGCGCTCGGGCACCAGCGTGGCCACCTGCGCGACATCGGAGGCGTCGTCCAGGACGATCGTCACCGGGAGTCCCGTCAGGTGCTGGTGGTACAACTCGCCCAGCCGCTTGACCTGTTGGTCGGGGGAGGAGCGCTCGCGGAACAGCAGTTGTTCGCGGGGTGCGCCGAGCCGGTTCAGCAGGTGCAGCAGGGCGTCGCGGGTGGGCAGCGGGGTCTCTCCCGGGCTGTCGCCGCGCAGGTCCACCACACAGGCCCCGCGGAACTGGTCCCGCAGATCCTGCGCGGCACGGACCGCGAGAGTGGTGCGCCCCGAGCCGGGCGCGCCGTGCAGGACGACCACCGTCGGCCGGGTCTCCGTGCTCGCACGGCCCGCCTGCACCAGCTGCCGGATCCGGGCCAGCTCCGCCCGACGACCGGCGAACGAGCCGACCGGCTCCGGGAGTTGACCGAAAGACTGCTCCAGCACACTCCGTCTGCGGGCCGCCGCGCTCTTGTCCGTGCCGCGCAACTGCGGCCCCGGCTTCTTCGTCGGACCGGTGGAGGCGGCGAGCACCCGCTGCTGGTCCAGGAACGGGCGGATGCCCCGCACCTCCAGCGCCGTCAGCCACTGCAACCGCAACTGCTCCGGGCCACCGGGCTGGCTCGCGGCACCGGCGCGATGATGCGCGGCGGGCAGGTGGGAGGCGGTCACCTTCACCACCGTCGCCGCCGCACCCACGACGCCGACCGTGACACCGGCGCCGAACGCCGTGCCTGTTCCGGTGCCGAGGGCCAGGTCGGCCACCACCGCCGCGACCGCGGCAACGGCCGCCACCAGCAAGGGAGTTCCGCCGCCCTCCTTCGCATAGCGCTGCCCGAAGGTGAGCTGTCCGGCCGCCGCCTCGTCGAGAGCCCCCGTATAGGCCCCGTACTCCTCCGCCGCCGTCTCCGCCATGGCGTCCAGCGCGGCCCGGGACCGCGTCAGCAGCACCTGCCCGTCGGTACGCCCGCCGGAGCGCCGCACCTCCTCCTCCACGGCCCGAGCCAACAGCCGCTCGGCATCGGTCCGATGGCTGTCCCGCATCCACGTCCCCCTTCGGCGGCAACTCCTCTGTCTACGAGTGTCCTTCGGGGGAGGCGTGAGCGCGAGAGGGCGACGATCACTACGTGGCTGGGGTTCCACCCCTTGAGGATCACGACGTGGCAGGGGCCCCACCCCCTCAAGTGACAGAGGGCCCCACCCCCACCTCCACCACCTCAACGCACCCCCACACGCCCCTTCGACAACGCCACCACCCCGCAGGCGCACGCCAACGCAGCCTCTCCCACCGCGCAGGCCAACGCCTGGACGAAGTCGCCGCCCGCTTGCGCCGTCGTTATGTCGAACCAGGCGTCGAGTATCGCCACGGCCGCTGTCGCCGATGCCGTGAGCCGTGCTCGGGGGTCACTTCGCAGGCCCAGCAGGGCGGTTGTGGCGCAGCCGAGCGCCATCAGGACGTCGAGGCCGATCCAGGCCAGCGACCAGTTCCGCACCTCTGTGCTGGTGGGGAGGGTCAGGGCCAGCACCACCATCCACGGCACCAGCAGCAGGGCTGCCGAGCCGAGCAGGATCAGGGTCCATTTCCTTCGCATGCCTCCACCGTAGGACCGCAGAGGAAATTCTGCAAATAAAATTCTGCAGAACTTATTCGGCAAAGAGCCTCGGCGGCCGCTACCGTTGGTCCCATGCCTGGTCCCACGCCCGAATCGGAGCCGACGGGCTCGGAGCTGACGCACTCCGAGCTGACGAGCCTCGAACGCACAGCCCTCTACAAGTCCCTCGGCAACCCCCTGCGCCGCCGGATCCTCGACTACCTCGGCAAGCACACCGAGGCCAACTCGACAGTGCTGGCCAGGGAACTCGGCGAGAGTTCCGGCACGACCAGCTATCACCTGCGCAAACTCGCCGAGCAGCGGCTCATTGAGGAGATCCCGGAGAAGTCGGGCGGGCGCGAGCGCTGGTGGCGGGCGCTGCCCTTCAGTCACACCGCACCGGACCCGGCGACGATGGCCCCGGACGAGTACGCGGCGGCCGAGCGGCTGGCTCTGCTGAAGATCGACGTGGACACCACACTCTTCCGCCGCGCCCACGAGGAGTACCGGGGACCGGACGGCTGGGCCCAAGTGCAGCGCGCCGGCACCTGGATGACCAAGGACGACCTCCACGCCTTCGTGCGGGAGTATCAGGAACTGCTCGACCGTCACGGCCGCACCCGTGAGGACGCCCCCGACGGGGCGCGCCACATGAGCCTGCGCTTCTACGCGGCGCCGGAGCCCGTGGGAGAGTGGACCGGTGAACCGACTGGCCCATGAGACGTCTCCGTATCTGCTTCAGCACGCCGACAACCCCGTCGACTGGTGGCCCTGGTCGACCGAGGCCTTCGACGAGGCCCGTAAGTCGAACAGACCCGTCCTGTTGAGCGTCGGGTATGCGAGCTGCCACTGGTGCCATGTCATGGCTCACGAGTCCTTCGAGGACCGGGCGACCGCCGACTATCTGAACGAACACTTCGTCAGCATCAAGGTCGACCGCGAAGAACGCCCCGACGTCGACGCCGTCTACATGGAGGCCGTGCAGGCGGCCACCGGTCAGGGCGGCTGGCCCATGACGGTGTTCCTCACCCCGGACGCCGAACCCTTCTACTTCGGCACCTACTTCCCGCCGGAGCCCCGCCACGGCATGCCCTCCTTCCCGCAGGTCCTCGAAGGGGTGCGCAGCGCCTGGACCGACCGGCGGGACGAGGTCGCCGAGGTCGCGGGGAACATCGTGCGGGACCTCTCCCAGCGGGAGATCGACTACGGCGGCACCGAGGCGCCCGGCAAGGAGGAGCTGGCCCAGGCGCTCCTCGGGCTCACGCGTGAGTACGACCCGCAGCGCGGCGGATTCGGCGGCGCGCCCAAGTTCCCGCCGTCCATGGCGATCGAGTTCCTGCTGCGCCACCACGCCCGCACCGGCTCCGAGGGTGCCCTGGAGATGGCTCAGGACACCTGTGAGCGGATGGCGCGCGGCGGTATCTACGACCAGCTCGCGGGCGGTTTCGCACGCTACTCGGTCGACCGCGAGTGGGTCGTCCCGCACTTCGAGAAGATGCTGTACGACAACGCCCTGCTGTGTCGTGTGTACGCGCACCTGTGGCGCAGTACCGGCTCCGAGCTGGCCCGGCGCGTCGCCGTCGAGACCGCCGACTTCATGGTGCGTGAACTCCGCACGAACGAGGGCGGGTTCGCCTCCGCCCTCGACGCGGACAGCGACGACGGGACCGGCCGGCACGTCGAGGGCGCCTACTACGTCTGGACGCCCGAGCAGCTCACCGAGGTCCTCGGCGAGGAGGATGCCGCACTCGCCGCCCACCACTTCGGCGTGACCGATGAGGGCACCTTCGAGGAAGGGCAGTCCGTCCTCCAACTCCCGCAGAGCGAAGGTGTTTTCGACGCCGAGAAGATCGAGTCGGTCAAGAGCCGTCTCCTCGCCGCCCGTTCGCAGCGCGCCGCCCCCGGCCGTGACGACAAGGTGGTCGCCGCCTGGAACGGCCTCGCCATCGCCGCGCTCGCCGAGACCGGCGCCTACTTCGACCGCCCCGACCTGGTCGAGGCCGCCGTCTCCGCCGCCGATCTCCTCGTACGGCTGCATCTGGACCAGCACGCCAAGCTGGCCCGCACCAGCAAGGACGGCCAAGTCGGGGCGAACGCCGGGGTGTTGGAGGACTACGCCGATGTGGCGGAGGGCTTCCTGGCGCTGGCCTCCGTCACGGGGGAGGGGGTCTGGCTGGAGTTCGCCGGGTTCCTGCTCGACCACGTCCTCGCCGGGTTCGTCGACGAGTCGGGGGCCCTCTACGACACCGCCGCCGACGCCGAGCAGCTGATCCGCAGGCCGCAGGACCCGACCGACAACGCCACCCCGTCCGGGTGGACCGCTGCCGCGGGTGCGTTGTTGAGCTATGCCGCTCAGACCGGCGCCGAACCCCATCGCACCGCCGCCGAGCGGGCGTTGGGGGTCGTGAAGGCGCTCGGGCCGCGCGTTCCGCGGTTCATCGGGTGGGGGCTGGCCGTCGCCGAGGCGTATCTGGACGGACCGCGTGAGGTCGCCGTCGTAGGGCCCTCGCTCGGTGACGAAGGTGCAAAAGCCTTGCACCGTACGGCACTTCTGGGGACCGCGCCCGGTGCGGTGGTCGCCTTCGGGGTAGCGGGGAGTGACGAACTCCCGTTGCTCGCCGACCGGCCGTTGGTCGATGGCGGACCGGCGGCGTATGTCTGCCGTAACTTCACCTGTGACGCGCCGACGACCGACCCGGAGCGGCTGCGCACCGCGTTGAGCAGGTGAAACGCCGGAGTCGTAACCATCCCAAACGCGACCAGTGCGAGAAATGCGCACGTGCGGGTCTCATTGTGATGAAACACGGTCTTCACTGAAATCGCCCGCCCACTTCACAGGTCGCCCATAGTCTCGGCCCCGTGACGCGACGGATGTAACTCACCGTCGCGCCAGGGGGTATTGGGGATCCTGGGGGGATCTGTGTTGACGTCCGTCTTCATCGCTGCTGTTTCGCTTGCTCTGTTCTGGATGGCCGCCTTCACCCTGTGGTGGCAGATGCACGCGTGGCGTACGCCCGAAGTGCTCGCCTCCACCCGATTCAGCAGCCCGGACGGGGACGAGCACGTCTCGTTCTCGTTGCTGCTGCCGGCCCGGCACGAACAGGCCGTGCTCGACCACACCATCCAGCGGCTGCTGGAGTCCACGCACACCGACTTCGAGATCATCGTGATCGTGGGGCACGACGACCCCGAGACCGCGGCGGTGGCCGACAGCGCCGCCGAACGCGACCCGCGCGTCCGGGTCGTCGTCGACACGCACGAGAAGAAGAACAAACCGAAGGCCATGAACACGGCGCTGCCGCACTGCCGCGGCGATGTCGTCGGGGTCTTCGACGCCGAGGACCAGGTCCATCCGGAGCTGCTCGCCCACGTCGACCACGCGTTCACGACCACCGGCGCGGACGTCGTGCAGGGCGGGGTGCAGCTCATCAACTTCCACTCCAGCTGGTACAGCCTGCGCAACTGCCTGGAGTACTTCTTCTGGTTCCGGTCCCGGCTGCATCTGCACGCGCAGAAGGGGTTCATCCCGCTGGGCGGCAACACCGTCTTCGTGCGGACCGACGTCCTGCGCGAGGCCGACGGCTGGGACCCCAACTGCCTTGCCGAGGACTGCGATCTGGGCGTCCGGCTGTCCAGCGTCGGCAAGAAGGTCGTCGTCGCCTACGACTCCGACATGGTGACCCGGGAGGAGACTCCGGGCTCGCTGATGTCGTTGCTGAAGCAGCGAACTCGCTGGAACCAGGGCTTCCTTCAGGTCTACCGGAAGAAGGACTGGAAGCAACTCCCGGGATTCGGGCAGCGGTTGCTCGCCCGCTACACGCTGATGACGCCGTTCCTGCAGGCCTTCTCCGGTGTCGTCATCCCGCTGAACGCGGCGGTCGCGCTCTTCCTGGACGTGCCGGTCGGCATCGCCTTCCTCACCTTCCTGCCGCTGGTCACCGCAGCGGTGACCTTCGTCTTCGAGGTCGTCGGACTGCACGACTTCGGCAAGCAGTACGGACTGCGCGTCCGCGCCGTCCACTATCTGAAGCTCGTCGTGGGCGGACCCTTCTACCAGGTCCTCCTCGCCGGAGCCGCTATTCGCGCAGTGTGGCGTGAGCAACGCGGCCGGAACGACTGGGAGTTGACGTCCCATGTCGGCGCGCACCTCACCGAAACCGCAGTGATCCGAGAGGACGTTCCTGCGTGACTTCCACACTCCCCGCGGTGACCACCAAGGTCCCCGCGCAGCGGCAGCCTGCGCCTGAAACCGGTTCGGCGGGTCGAACAACACCGCCGAGCAAACTCCGTTCCTCCCGCCCCGACCTCCTCCTCTGCGGCCTCCTCCTCACGGTGATCCTCGTCGTGCAGGGCTGGAACATCGCCGACTACCCGACACTCAGCGACGACGAGGGCACCTACCTCGCCCAGGCTTGGGCCGTCCAACAGGGCACCGGGCTGGCCCACTACACCTACTGGTACGACCATCCGCCCCTCGGCTGGATCCAGATCGCCCTGCTCACCTGGATCCCCGCGCACTTCAGCCCCGACTCGATGACCGTCGGCACCATGCGTCTCGCGATGCTGGTGATCAGCGCGATCAGCGCGGTCCTCGTCTACGTCCTCGCCCGTCGGCTCTCGCTGCCGCGCTGGGCGGCCGGGCTCGGCATGCTGCTCTTCGGTCTCTCCCCGCTGTCCGTGATCCTCCAGCGGGAGATCTTCCTCGACAACATCGCCGTGATGTGGATGCTGCTCGCGTTCTGCCTGGCCGCGTCCCCAAGTCGCCACCTCTGGCACCACTTCGGGGCAGGTCTGGCCGCCGCGGCCTCGGTCCTCACCAAGGAGACGATGCTCGTCATCCTGCCCGCGCTGCTAGTGACCATGTGGCGCCACGGACACCGGGACACCAGGAAGTTCGCGCTCACCGGCGCCATCACCGCCTGCGTCCTGATCGGCGCCTCGTACCCCCTCTTCGCCCTGCTCAAGGGCGAGTTGCTGCCGGGCAGCGGCCACGTCTCCCTGTGGGACGGCCTCAAGTACCAGATGACCAGGCCGGGTTCGGGCTTCGTCCTCGACAAGGCCTCCGGGTCGTACGGCGTCCTCCACTCCTGGCTGTACTACGACCGCGTCCTGCCCCTCGGAGGCCTCGCCGGGGCGCTGCTCCTGCTGGTCACCTGGCGCTGGTCGGTCACCGCCCGCTCGCTCGCCGGACCGGCCCTGACCGTGGCGATCCTCGCCGCCGTGGCCATGCGCCCCAACGGCTACCTGCCCGCGATGTACGTCATCGGCGCGCTGCCCTTCCTCGCGCTCGTCCTCGCCGGAGGCACCGCCTCCGTCGCCCACGCGGTACTGCGCAGATGGCGGCGCGAGGGGGAGGGACGCTACGTCAGCGGCGGCCGGTACGCCCTTGCCGCCGTGCTGGCTCTCGCCGCCGGTGCCTATGTCGTACCGAAGTGGTACGACGGCGACCGCACCGCCATGACCACTGACGCCAACGCCCCCTACCGGGCCGCCTCCCAGTGGCTGTCCACCGAGGTCGCCGACCCGAAGGACACCCGCGTCCTCGTCGACGACGCGCTCTGGCTGGACCTGGTGCACGCCGGGTACCGGCCCGGGCTCGGCGTCATCTGGTTCTACAAGGCCGACCTCGACCCCGCCGTCACCAAGACGATGCCGCACGGCTGGAAGGACATCGACTACGTGGTGGCCTCCCCGACGGTACGGCGCGACGCGGTCGACCTGCCCAACGTCAAGGCGGCGATCGAGCACTCCACCCCGGTCGCCACCTTCGGCACCGGCGCCGACCGCATCGAGATCCGGCAGATCCAGTCCGAGACCGTGGGAGCCCAGCGATGAGCCAAGAGTCCACAGTCCCCGGGGAGTTGGGCGATCCGGCCGTACGCGGCGCGGAGCTCGCCGAGCCGGGCGCCGTCACCATCGTCGTACCGACCTTCAACGAGTCGGCGAACGTACGGGAGTTGCTGCACCGGATCACCGAATCGGTGCCCACCCGCCTGCCCTGCGAGGTCGTCTTCGTGGACGACTCCACCGACGACACCCCCGAGGTGATCTCCGAGGCGGCGCAGGACTGCCCGTTCCCGGTGACCGTGCTGCACCGGGAGCAGCCGGTCGGCGGGCTCGGCGGCGCGGTCGTCGAGGGGATCAAGGTGGCGACGTCCGACTGGGTCGTCGTCATGGACGGCGACCTGCAGCATCCGCCGTCCCTGGTACCGGAGTTGGTGGGCACGGGTGAGCGGGCGAACGCCGGGCTCGTCGTCGCCTCCCGGTACATCAAGGGCGGCAGCCGCGAGGGCCTGGCGGGCGGATACCGCATCGCCGTCTCGCGCGGGGCGACTTGGCTGACCAAGACGCTCTTCCCGCGCAGACTCCGCGGTATCAGCGACCCGATGAGCGGCTTCTTCGCGATCCGGCGCAGCGCGGTGACGGCGGAGGCGCTCAAGCCCCTCGGCTACAAGATCCTGCTCGAACTCGCCGTACGCAGCCGCCCGCGCACGGTCACGGAAGTGCCGTTCGTCTTCCAGGACCGGTTCGCCGGCGAGTCCAAGTCCACGGCGCAGGAAGGCTTTCGCTTCCTCCGCCACCTCCTCGGGCTGCGCACCGCCTCGCCGGTCGCGCGCATGGTGGTGTTCGGCCTGATCGGCGCCACCGGCTTCCTGCCGAACCTGGTCGGCCTGTGGGCGCTGACGAAATCCGGCATGCACTACGTCCCCGCCGAGATCCTCGCCAACCAGCTCGGCGTGGCCTGGAACTTCTATCTCATCGAGCACCTGCTGTTCCGCGACCGGCGCCGGCACCGCAACTGGTGGGACCGGGCAGGCCGGTTCGCGCTGCTCGCCAACGCCGACCTGGTGCTGCGGATCCCGCTGATCGCCCTGTTCATCCACAAGTTCGGCATGGGCGCCGTGTCGGCGACCGCGCTGGCGCTGGTCATGACCTTCGTCCTGCGTTTCGTCGGCACCGAGGCACTGGTCTACCTCCCGCGCCGCAAAGGGAGTCGTACGGCACCACCTAGGAGAGCCGCGTGAACAAGTACCGCAGAAGAACCGCGTTCCTCGGGGTGGGAACGCTGACCGCCGGACTGCTGCTCGCCGTGCCGCAGTCCGCCGAGGCCGCGAACCTCGTCCTCAACCCGGGCTTCGAGACGGCGGGCAGTGACGGGATGCCGTACTGCTGGGAGAAGTCCGGCTGGGGCGACAACGACTTTGATTTCGCCACGACTTCGGATGCCCACTCGGGTTCGAAGGCCATGAAGGTCACCGTCACGCGGCGCGTCGACGGCGACCGCAAGGCGCTGATCACCGAGTCGACGGCCTGCGCGCCGGTGGTCACGGTGGGCAAGCAGTACGACCTCGGGCTCTGGTACAAGACGACCACGCCGGACGCGAACATCACGCTGTTCCGGCACGACGCGACGGCCGGGTGGCAGTACTGGACCGACCTCAAGACCCTGGAGATGCAGGGCAGTTGGACCCAGGCCTCGGTCCGCACACCCGAGGTCCCGGCCGGTACCGACCGCATCACCTGGGGTGTCTCGGTCTACGGCACCGGGTCCGCGACCACCGACGACTACACGATGGACCAGGTTCCGGACACGCTCCCGCCCGCGACCTGCACGGCCACCACCGAGGAGTGCGCGAACGGGCGTTGGGACGTGCTCCCGACGCAGAACCCGGTGCGCTCCATGCACTCCGTCGTCCTCAACAACGGCAAGGTGCTGCTGATCGCGGGGTCCGGGAACAGCGAGGAGCAGTTCGACGCGGGGACGTTCACGAGCGCGGTGTACGACCCGGTCGCGGGGACGTACAAGGTGATCCCGACGCCGAAGGACATGTTCTGCTCGGGGCACATCCAGTTGCAGGACGGCCGGGTGCTGGTGCTGAGCGGCAACAAGGCGTTCCCGGTCGCGGGCGGGCACGGCTACGAGGGGTACAAGGACTCGTACATCTTCGACCCGGTGACCGAGACGTACAGCAGGACGAACGACCTCAACGACGGCCACTGGTACCCGTCGGCGACCGAACTCGGCAACGGTGACGTCGTCTCCTTCGGCGGGCTGCGCGAGGACTCGACGGGTTCGGTGACGGCCGAGTACTGGTCGGACGCCCAGCAGAAGTGGCTGCCGTTGTCGCAGGTCAACCAGACGTGGTCGTACTGGGGGCTGTACCCGTCGATGGTCCTGATGCAGGACGGCCGGCTCTTCTACACGGGCAGCCATGTCTTCGGCAACAACATCCCGGGGACGGGCAGCGCGATCTACGACTACAACGCGAACACGATCACTTCGGTCTCGGGGCTCCAGAACAAGGACCAACGCGACCAGTCCGCAAGCGTGTTGCTGCCCCCGGCGCAGGACCAGAAGGTCCTCACCATCGGCGGCGGCAACATCGACTCCAACCCGGACGCCAACCGGCTGACCGACATCATCGACCTCAAGGCCGCCAACCCGACGTACACGGTCGGTCCCCAAATCCCGCAGGGGACCGTCGACTTGGGGAACGGTCCGGTGGCCGAGACCGGCGCGCAGGGCAAGATGTACGTCTCCGCCGTAATCCTGCCCGACGGCACGGTGCTGGAGACGGGCGGCGGGCTGCACAACCGCGCGAACCCGGTCTACGAGGCGTCGATCTTCGACCCGACGACCACGACGTTCGATCCGGTGGCCGCCGATCCCGAGGCCCGCGGATACCACTCCTCCTCGTTCCTGCTGCCGGACGGCCGGGTGATGTCGACCGGTGACAACCCGGGCAACGGCACCTGGAACCACAACGTGTCGATCTACACCCCGCCGTATCTCCTCAAGGGCACGCGTCCGACGATCACTTCGGTCATCGACAACGAGTGGGAGTACGGCGACACCCAGACGATCACCGTCGACCGGCCCATCGCCAAGGCCGAGTTGATCCGCCCGGCGGCGGTCACGCACTCCTCGGACCCGAACCAGCGTTTCGTCGATCTACCGCTCTCGGTGGACGGCAACACGGTCGACCTGAACGTGACGAGCAACCCCGACCTGGCCCCGCCCGGCTGGTACATGCTCTTCGCGGTCGACGCCAACGGGGTCCCGTCGGTGGCCAAGTGGGTCCACCTGCAAGGCCCTTCGGCGCTCACCGCAGACACCGCCTCCGCCCACGTCCACTCCTTCGCGGACTCCCTGAAGGGCAACGTCACCGAGCCCGGCAAGAAGCGCACCTCGCAGAAGGTCAGCACGACCATCTCCGGCTGCGACCGCCACTACGGCACGATCAACGTCTGCGTCCCGACGGTCTTCCCGTCCGAGGTCAAGTCGACGACTGCGGCCCGCTGTTCATGGCTCCAGCAGAACGACTACGGCCGCCTGAAGGTCAACGGCAAGGACGACCCGCTGCGGCTCGACCCGAACAGGGACGGGGTGGCTTGCGGGAAGGGTGACGTGAAGAAGAGCTAGCGGTCACCCGCGAACTCGGCGAGGGCGCTCGCCTGTTGGGGTGCGCCCTCGCCGGGCTCACAGGTTTCGATAGACGTCGCGGCGATTACCGGCGGACAGTACCCACACGATCAGTTGGCCGTCTTCGATCGTATACACGACGCGGGAGTCTCCGACGCGCAGGCGCCAGCGGGCGTTGTGCCCTTGGAGGGCCTTGATGTCGAGGGACGAGGTGTCGTTCGCGTCGAGGGCCTTCTGCAACTCCGTGAGCCGGTGGAGGATGCGCAGGGCGTCGGGGCGGGAGATCTTGAGCAGGTCCCGCTGGGCGTGCGACGTGAACCGCGTGACGTACCCCATCGGAATCAGGCGTGGTGGGAGCGGAGGAGGGCGGCCATCTCCTCAACGGAGACGGAGCCTTCCAGCCCCTCGGCCTCGGCCTCGTCCGCCAAGCCGTTCAGCCAGGAATCCTCGGCCTGCTCTTCGAGTTCGCGCAGCCGCCGGTACTCGTCGATGTCGATGACCACCGCCTCCTGCTTGCCTCGCCGGGTGATGATCGTCGGGGTCTCGTCACGGTGGGCGCGGTCGATGACGTCCGCCAGGTGCTTGCGGACGTCGGCCATGGGCTCAATCACCGGCTCGCTCATGTCACGAATGTATCAGATGTACATCTCGGCTCATTCGGAAAGCCCGTGCTCCAACACATTCAGCGTGCGGTCCACGAGGTCCTTGAAATCGTCCCGGTGGCCGTTCTCCGCCCAGTACAGGGACGTCTCCATCAGGCCGCCGACGAGGGACATGGCGTAGACGCGGACCTCCAGGCTTGCCGGGTCCAGGCCGGTGCGCTCGGCGATGGACTCGCAGAGCATGTTGCCGGTGACCGACATGCTCTCCATCATGCGTGAGCGCACCGCGGGGACCTGGACCATCAGATGGGTCCGGAGCCGGGAGGTCTCCTCGTCCTCTTTCATGCCGTACTTGATGGCCTTCTGCATCACGTACCGCAGGGTGACCATCCATGGTTCGTCGGCGGGGCGGGCCCGGAGTTCCTCCATGATGATCGGGTCGAACTCGTCCGTGATGACGATGTCTTCCTTGGTGGGGAAGTAGCGGAAGACGGTCGACGGCGACACCTCGGCGCGCTCGGCGATCTGCTCGATCGTCGTCGCGTCGTACCCCTGCTCCTTCACCAGTGCGTACGTGGCGGTACGGATCGCCTCGCGGGTCTTGATCTTCTTGCGCTCGCGGAGGCCCAGCTGGGGGCGGTCGGCGGGGCTGAAGGGGGAGGGTGCGGCCGTCATGCTGTTCATTGTCCGGCATCCGCCAGGGCGATGGCCCCGGCCGTGGCCGCGTCTTCGTCCTCCTTCTCCGCCGTGGGCGCGGTCGGCGTGTTCGGCAGGAACGCCGCGGACAGCAGGGCGGTGACGAGCGCCGCGGCGCCGCACACCAGCAGGACCAGGCCCATGCCGTGGACGTACGCGCTGTTCGCGGAGGCGATGAGGTCTGCCGAGCCCGTCTTCTGCGCGACCATGTGCGCCGCTACGACCGACTCCCCGGCGGTGTCCGCCGCCTTCGCGGGCAGGCCGGTGACGTCGAGGCGGTCGCGGAAGGTGCTCGCGAGCAGGCTGCCGAGCAGGGCGATGCCGATCGCGGCGCCGACCTGGCGCATGGTCATGAGGAGCCCGGAGCCGCTGCCGGCCCGGTCGCGGGGCAGCGCGCCGAGGGCGCCGTC
Organism: Streptomyces sp. NPDC050508; assembly: GCF_040655155.1. Taxonomy (NCBI): domain Bacteria; kingdom Bacillati; phylum Actinomycetota; class Actinomycetes; order Kitasatosporales; family Streptomycetaceae; genus Streptomyces; species Streptomyces sp. NPDC050508. The sequence goes on along the minus strand of NZ_JBFAJJ010000017.1, from coordinate 30,552 downwards.
CATCGCCGGGACGATCGAGAACCCGAAGCCGAAGCCGGTGATGGACAGCCACAGCGCGGTGAAGCCGTAGCCGGAGTCGACCGTCGTACGGCTGCCGAGCAGTGCGGCGAAGGCCAGCACCACCAGGCCCGCGCAGACCACGGCACGGGAGCCGAACTTGGCGACGAGGGGTTGCGCGGCCCGGGCCGCGACGATCAGGCCGCCCATCATGGGCAGCAGCCGGACGCCGGTGCCGAGCGCGTCGTTGCCGAGGACCTCCTGGAGGTACTGCGGCAGCACGAACAGCAGGCCGGACAGGACGAACATCACCAGGGTCGCGGCGAGCGTGTTGAAGAGGAAGCCGCGGTGGCCGAGCAGGGTCATGTCGAGCATGGGGCGTTCCATGCGCCGCTCGCGCAGCACGAGCGCGGCGATCAGGATCGCGGATCCGACGATCATGCCCACGATCAGCGGGTCGCCCCAGCCGCGGCCGGGCGCCTCGATGATCGCGTAGATGAGGGCGCCGAGGCCGGCCGCGGTGAGCGCGGTGGACAGGACGTCGACCTTGGGGGAGGCGGGGTCGCGGGTCTCGGGCAGCAGGAAGACGCAGGCGGCGATGCCGACGGCGGCCATCGGGATGTTGACCAGGAAGACCGAGCCCCACCAGAAGTGGTTGAGCAGCCAGCCGCCGATGATCGGGCCCAGCGGCAGCCCGAGCGACGAGGCCGCGGAGATGATGCCGACGGCCTTGGTGCGCTCGTCGGGGCCGAAGAGGGAGGGCAGCACGGACAGGGCGAGCGGGGTGATCAGGGCCGCGCCGACGCCCATCACCGTGCGGGCCGCGATGACCCAGTTCACGTCGCTCGCAAGGGAGCCGGCCACGGAACCGGCGAGGAAGATGCCGAGCCCCACGACCAGCATCCGGCGCCGTCCGAAGCGGTCGCCGAGCAGTCCCGCCGGGAGCATCAGCGCGGCGAAGACGATCACGTACGCGTCCGCCATCCACTGCTGCTGGCCGGTGGTGGCGCCGAGTTGGCCCGCCATCGTGGGCAGGGCGACATTCAGGATCGTCGTGTCGAAGCCGAGCGTGAGCATGCTCGCGACCAGGGCCCCGAGGGCCCACCAGCGGCGCGGGTCGCGTCGCACGGCGTTGGATTGAGTGACAGTAGCCATGAAATGAGAGTAGCTCTCAAAAGGTGGTTCATGTCAACAGGGATCGACTGTCAGGTATTGGAACCGGGCATGAAAAATGGCCACGACTCGAAAGTCGTGGCCATGAAGAGAAGGTGTCTCAGGTGCTACCCGTGCTGGTACGCCACCAGGGAGATCCCCACGTAGTGCACGAGGAACGCCGCCACCGTGAGGGAGTGGAAGACCTCGTGGAAACCGAACCAGCGCGGTGACGGGTTCGGGCGCTTGATGCCGTAGATCACGCCGCCCGCGCTGTAGAGCAGTCCGCCGACGACCACCAGGACCAGGACGGCGATGCCGCCCGTGCGCATGAAGTCGGGCAGGAAGAAGACGGCGGCCCAGCCCATCGCGATGTAGCAGGGGGTGTAGAGCCAGCGCGGGGCGCCGACCCAGAAGACCCGGAAGGCGATGCCGGCCGCCGCCGCGCCCCAGATGCTCCACAGCAGCCATTGGCCCTTGGCGCCCGGCAGCAGCAGCATCGTCAGGGGTGTGTAGGTGCCCGCGATGATCAGGAAGATGTTGGCGTGGTCGAGTCTGCGCAGGACGCCGTCCATGCGCGGGCTCCAGTCGCCCCGGTGGTACAGCGCGCTGACCCCGAAGAGCAGGCAGGCCGTCAGGGCGAAGATCCCGCAGGCGATACGGGCCCGCGGGGTGTCGGCGAGGGCGGTGAGCACCAGGCCCGAGATGAGGACGGCCGGGAACATGCCTAGGTGCAGCCAGCCGCGCAACTTCGGTTTGACGTGGTCGGGGAGAGAGAGCGCGGAGGGACCGTGGCCGTCTGTCGGCGTGTCCGTGGGCGCGTCGGGGACGGACGCAGTCATGCGCTCAATCGTACCTACGGAACCGTAAGTTACGTATCAGTGCGGCGAGATGAGGGGTCGGAAGTGGCCACTCTCTCATGCGTAGCGGACGTTCGGATACCTGGGGTGAAGCCATGGTGACGCACGGAAAACATCTCGATACGTGGCGATCCTCACGTCGCTCGTCTGTGAGGCCCTCTGGACATATGGGCGGACGCGTCGGATGATCAAATGAGTGCGGTCGGCACCGGATGAGCGCCAAGATCGACCATCGTGAAGCATCCGGGTCGCGGCCCCCACGGGGCAACCAGGACAAAATCCCTCACCATAGGAGCAATCGTGGCGCGCGACATCGCGGCTCCCCCCGTCATCCCAACCGAGCACAAAGAACTGGTCTCGTGGGTGAACGAGATCGCAGAACTGACCCAGCCGGACAGCGTGGTCTGGTGTGACGGATCCGAAGCGGAGTACGAGCGACTGAGCGAGGAGCTCGTCCAAAAGGGCACCTTCAAGAAGCTCGACCCGATCAAGCGCCCCAACTCGTACTACGCCGCCTCCGACCCGACCGATGTCGCCCGGGTCGAGGACAGGACGTTCATCTGCTCCGAGCAGGAGCAGGACGCGGGCCCGACGAACCACTGGAAGGCTCCGGCTGAAATGCGGGAGATCTTCGCGGGAGAAAAGGGCATCTTCCGCGGCTCCATGAAGGGCCGGACGATGTACGTCGTCCCGTTCTGCATGGGCCCCCTCGGTTCGGACCTCTCCGCGATCGGCGTCGAGATCACCGACTCCGCCTACGTCGCCGTCTCCATGCGCACCATGACCCGCATGGGACAGCCCGTCCTCGACGAACTCGGTACCGACGGCTTCTTCGTGCGTGCTGTGCACACGCTCGGAGCGCCGCTGGCTGAGGGCGAGGCGGACGTGCCGTGGCCGTGCAACTCCACCAAGTACATCTCGCACTTCCCCGAGAGCCGCGAGATCTGGTCCTACGGCTCCGGCTACGGCGGCAACGCGCTGCTGGGCAAGAAGTGCTACGCCCTGCGTATCGCCTCCGTGATGGCGCGGGACGAGGGCTGGCTCGCCGAGCACATGCTCATCCTGAAGCTGACCCCGCCGCAGGGGGAGTCCAAGTACGTGGCGGCGGCCTTCCCTTCGGCCTGCGGCAAGACCAACCTCGCCATGCTGGAGCCCACCGTCTCCGGCTGGACCGTCGAGACCATCGGTGACGACATCGCCTGGATGCGGTTCGGGGAGGACGGCCGGCTCTACGCGATCAACCCCGAGGCCGGTTTCTTCGGCGTCGCGCCCGGCACCGGCGAGCACACCAACGCCAACGCGATGAAGACGCTGTGGGGCAACTCCGTCTTCACCAACGTGGCGTTGACCGACGACAACGACATCTGGTGGGAGGGCATGACGGAGGAGACTCCGGCCCACCTGACGGACTGGAAGGGCAACTCCTGGACGCCGGAGTCCGGTTCGCCCGCCGCCCACCCCAACGCCCGCTTCACCGTGCCCGCTTCGCAGTGCCCGATCATCGCGCCCGAGTGGGAGGACCCCAAGGGCGTGCCGATCTCGGCGATCCTGTTCGGCGGCCGGCGCGCTTCCGCCGTACCGCTGGTGACGGAGTCCTTCGACTGGAACCACGGTGTCTTCCTCGGCGCCAACGTGGCCTCCGAGAAGACCGCCGCCGCCGAGGGCAAGGTCGGCGAACTGCGCCGCGACCCCTTCGCCATGCTGCCGTTCTGCGGCTACAACATGGGCGACTACATGGGCCATTGGGTCGATGTCGCCAAGGGCCGCGACCAGGCGAAGCTCCCGAAGATCTACTACGTGAACTGGTTCCGCAAGAACGACGCGGGCAAGTTCGTGTGGCCCGGCTTCGGCGAGAACAGCCGTGTCCTGAAGTGGATCGTGGACCGCCTCGACGGCCGCGCCGAGGGCGTCGAGACCCCGATCGGCGTGCTGCCGGCCAAGGGCGCCCTCGACACCAAGGGCCTCGACCTGTCCGAGTCGGACCTCGACTTCCTGCTCACCGTCGACAAGGACGTGTGGCGCGAGGAGGCCGCCCTGGTACCCGACCACCTCAACACCTTCGGCGACCACACGCCGAAGGAACTGTGGGACGAGTACCGCGCGCTGGTGGAGCGCCTCGGCTAGGGCCTGCCCGGCGGATCGGGTCGGCTCCAAGACGCGTTACCTGATCAGCTAGGCCGAGCGGGGTCTGGTGCGTGCAGCTGCAAGGCGGAGGAGGGCGTCAACGCGATGGGGGTCCCCCCGCGCGAGGTTGTTCGAGCGTGGGGGAGTTGGCAACCGACGACAACGCCGCTGGGGGTCCCCCCACGCCTTTAAGGCAGTGGGGGAGTGCGTGCCAGACCCCGCGACCCCGGCACGATCCGCCGGGGAGGCCCTGGACCCGCCGAATACTCCGCGGCCGGCCGCCGATTGTGCCCTGACCAGCAATGTCGTCACAGGCCGGCCGCGGTGGCAGTACAACGGGCAGGGCCCCGCACAACGGCGTGCGGGGCCCTGCCCGTTGCCCCTACACCACCGGGACACCACCGCGTAGTCATGCCTTCCATTTCACGCATCTCCCCTGCCCAAGACGGGATTTCGGGGGACACTCGGGACAACCTGCAACGAACCCCGAAGTGAGGTGAGCGGGGTGCGCACACCGGTCAGCGATCCCCTGAGCGTGGGGCCGTACCGGATCACCGGGCGGCTCGGATCCGGCGGGATGGGATGGGTGTATCTCGGCCGTTCGCCGGCCGGGCGTGAGGTGGCGGTGAAGGTCGTACGGCCCGAACTGGCCGCGGAGGGCGAGTTCCGCGAGCGCTTCGCCCGCGAGGTCGCCGCCGCCCGGCTTGTCAGCGGCGCCTACACCGCGGCCGTCGTCGACGCGGACACCGAGGCCGAACTCCCTTGGCTGGCAACGATGTACGTGCCCGGACCGTCCCTCGCCGAGGCCGTCAGGTCGGACGGTCCGCTGCCCGAGGCGCAGGTCCGCAGGCTCGGCGCGTTCCTCGTCGAGGCCTTGCAGGCGATCCACGCGGCCAACCTGGTCCACCGCGACCTCAAACCGGCCAACGTGCTGCTCGCCTCCGACGGCCCCCGCGTCATCGACTTCGGGATCTCCCGCGTCGAGGGCGCCCCGAGCCTCACCCAGGCCGGGATCGTGGTCGGCACCCCGCCCTTCATGTCGCCGGAACAGATGACGGCGGCGCCGATCGGCCCGCCCAGCGACGTGTTCTCCCTAGGCGGCGTCCTGGTGTACGCGCTGACCGGCCGCCCGCCGTTCGGCACGGGGGAGGCGGTGAGCCTGCGGGTCGTGCACCGCGAACCCGACCTGGACGGCATACCGGCGGGGCTACGGCCGCTGCTCACCCGGTGTCTGGCCAAGCGGCCCGAGGACCGACCTCAACTGGCCGTGCTGCTGGGCGAGTTGCTGGCGCAGCCACGCGCTGCCGCCTGGCCGCCGCCCGCCGTGGCCCGCACGATCGAGGTCCGCCGCAGCGAGTTGGCGGCCCGGCGCGGGGGCGGTACCAGCCTCCCCGTGCCGTCGTGTCTGCTGCTGCACGCGCAGGCGCTGCTGGACGCGGGCCTCACCGACGACATGATCACGCAGGCGGTGGTCCGTGGCGACGCCTGAGGCCTCGATCCCGCCCGGCCGGGACCACGACATCGGTTCGTCCTGGCGGCAGTTGGTGCACAATTGGGGCGCTCGCCGGAATTACCACGTCGAGAGCGATATCGATTCCGTCTCCCTGCAATTCGATCTAGAGGCGTCCGGGCGCATGCTCACCGTGCGTTTCATGACCACGAAAAGACTCCTTGTCGCCTTTGTCACCGACGGTCATTCTCTGCGCAAGGATCAATTGGCGATCGCCGCCGCCGCGTCGAACGCGTGGAACACCGAACAGCTGAATCCCATGCTGTCGGTGTGGGACGTGCGTGGACCGAGTCCGTGTCTTGCCGGGGTCTGCGACCTTCCGCTGACCTGCCGGATCTCCCAGGCCGATTTCGATGTTCTGGCCAGTGATTGGGTGGAACGGGCGCGACAGATGTTCACCCGTTGTCATCAGGTTTTCCAGCTGTAGAAGTGAATTGAGCATTCTCAGTCAACCCCTTTCGGCCACCGGCCTGTTGGCTCCACTATGGGCGCCAACGGGGGGTCGTCATGAGACGTACGTTGTTCTTCACTGCCTTGCTGTTCGGCCTGTTGATCGCGGTGATTCCGGTCGGGCCGGCGGCTGCCTCCGGCGACCCCTGCGACAAGGACTTTCCGGCGCGGCTGGACTGCTGGACGGCCGAGCTCGGGGACGGGTCCGTCACGGTCACCTTGAACAAGTCCCTCGCCTACGACGGCAGTGAGGCGCGACGGCGCGCCGCGGTCGACGGGGTGCCGGACTTCAGCAACCTCCAGGTGCGGGTCCCGGCCGGCGTCTCCACCGGGCAGGGCGGCACCGCGCTGCTCGTCCTGGCCGGCGACCGCCTCGTCGATCCCGACGCCAGGATCGACCGGCTCGACAACCAGACGCTGAAGGACCTGACCGACCTCCACGCCTGCAACGAGGTGTGCCAGGCACTCGCGCCCGCGAAGAAGGGCCAGTCGTCCTCACTTGCGGGCAGCGAACTGATCAAGCAGCCGGGCGTCGCCGATCTCGGCACACACACCTTCACCGTCGGAGAACGCGAGTCCACCGACTACCTGCACCCCCTGCTCATCGCCCTGACCGCCGTACTTCTCCTCCTGCTCCTCGGCCTCCTCCTCGCCGTCCGCCGCTCCCGCGCCCCGGCCGAGGCCGTGGCGAGCGTCGGGGTCCGGGCCGAGGAGACCACCACCAGACTCCGACCCGTCAGCCCCGCCCCCGCACCCGCTCCGTCCCCCGGCCGCCGGGTCGGCCCCCGCACCGGCCCGTCCCGAACAGGCATCGTGCGTACGGCACTTCACCCGCAGGGCTACGTCGAACTCGATCACGTCCTGTACCGCGCGGTGTGGGCCGAGCCGGAGCGCACACCGCCCGTGCCCGGCGCGTACGTCGAGGTCACCGACGCCCACGAACCCGACTCCGACGTCCTCTACGCCTTCCCGCCCGCCGCCCGGCATCACGCCCGCGGCAGCTAGGGCCTGCCTGACAATTCCCGTCTGCCTCGCGGCGCCATGCACGCACTCTCGCCGCACCCGGCGCAGACCCGAGTACGTCCAGTACGAGGATCTGCGCCGGGCACGCCGAGAGCACGCACCTGACGCCGCGAGGCCGCCCTCCGGGCGACGACGGGAATTGTCAGGCAGGCTCTGTGACCCCCGTACCGCCCGTGCCACCAGGAGAAGCCCATGCACAGCGAATATCCGCCCACGCTGCCGGCGGAGTACGCCGACATCGAGTTCGAGAACAACGCGCAACGGCTGCCGCTCGTGCTGTGCCTGGATACGTCGAGTTCCATGGCCGGTACGCCGATCCAGACGCTCAACGACGCGCTCGCCGAGTGGACCCGGGAACTCCACGACGACGTCTCCCTCAGCTACAGCGTCGAGGTCGCCGTGATCACCTTCGGCGGCCGGGGCGTCGGCGCCTGGCGCGGACCCCAACTCCTCGACCCGCGCACCCCGTTGAGCCCCTTCGTGCCCGCGCACGCCTTCCAGGCACCCCGGTTCACCGCGTCCGGCGTGACCCTGATGACGGAGGCGCTGGAGCTGGCCATGCATGTCGTCGCCGCCCGCAAGGCGGAGCTGCGCGCCTCCGGACTCCAGTACTACCGCCCGCAGATCTGCCTGGTCACCGACGGCCTCCCCACCGACGCCACCGGCCATATGACCGACTCGTGGCACCGGTTGCTGCCCGTCCTCGCCGAGGAGCAACAGGCCCGCCGCTTCCGGCTCTACGCGATCGGCGTCGGCGGCATCACGGACCGCGGCGAGCAGGTGTTGCAGGCCTTCGCGCCGAAGTTCAACGCGCGCATCCAGGGCTTCCCGTTCCGCGAGCTGCTGCAGATGATGTCGGCCAGCGCGAACGCCGAGCAGAAGGGTGCGGGCGACGAGGTCTTCGAGAAGATCTTCAGCCAGTTCAAGACGCAGCGCCCGGCCTGGGAGAGCTGAGCGGTGGCCGAATCGCCCTGGCGCATCCACGGCCTGAGCGTCGAGGGCTACCGGCACCGCCGTACCGGCACCCCCTGCCAGGACGCCTGCACCTACACGGCCTCCGCGTCCGTGTCCGTCCTCGCCGTCGCGGACGGCGCGGGCAGCCGCCCGCACTCCGACCAAGGGGCTCTGCACGCCGTAGAGTTGGCAGCCGAGCACTTCCGGCGCCGGGCCGCCGCCGCGTCCGGCTGCCCGCCGGGCGAGGAGGTCCACGAGCTGCTCGCCGAGGCCTTCGACGACGTCAGCAAGATCTTCCTGGACACCTACGGCAGTACGGCCCCCGACTACGCGACCACTCTCACCGTCGTGGTCCTTACCCCCGGTTGGCTCGGCCATCTCAGCGTCGGCGACGGCTTCGTCGTCGTACGTGCCGGAACGGAGGACGGGGAACGGCAGTTCCACCTCCTTCCGCAGCCGCCCGCCGTCAGCGAGTACAGCAACGAGACCGTCTTCCTCACCTCGCCCGACGCACCCCGCCGACTGCGCACCGACTGCGTGGCGGACCCGCGCGTGGACGGCGTCCTGCTGTCCACCGACGGCCTCGCGCAGGCCGCCCTGTCCCTCTCCGGCGGCGGCCCGCCGCAGCCCAACACCTCATTCGTGGAAGCCGTGTTCCGCTCCCTCGACACCCCCGGACCGGTCACCGACAGCGCGCACGAAAGCCTCGCCGCGCTCCTCCGATCTGACCGGCTGACCAGCCTCAACGCCGACGACAAGACCCTGCTGCGGGCCGTGCGCGCGGTGGCACCGTGACCGGCCGCACGGTTCACCTGGACGGCAAGCCCGTCACCCTCGCCGAACTCCCGCTCAAGGGCGGCGGACAGGCCGCCGTCTTCCCCGTCGAGGGCGACGACACGATCGTCGTCAAGCTCTACCGAGACCGCCCGGGCCCGGACTTGGAGCGCCGCCTCGCCCGCATGCTCACGATGTCCCCGCTGACGGCCCGCCCCACCGACGCCAACCAACCCCCCGAACTCGCCTGGCCCACCGCCATGGCCCGCAGCCCCGAGGGCGAGCTCCTCGGCTACGCCATGCGCCGCTTCGGCGAACCCCAACACGTCCAACTGGTGGGCCTGTTCACCCGCGCCCAGCGCCTGCGCCTCTTCGGCGACCGCGCGGACTGGCGCTTCCTGCTCGGCGTCGCCTGGAACCTCGCCTTCATGACGGCACGCATGCACTACGACAACCTCGTCATCGGCGACTTCTCCAGCAGCAACGTCGTCGTCGACGCCAACGGCTTCGTCACGTTCCTCGACTGCGACTCCATCGCCTTCACCGACCCGGTCACCGGCGAGTACTTCCCGTGCCTGATGCACACCACCGACTACTCCTCACCGGAACGCCAGTCGGGCGCCGCGGCCACCGAAGAGAGCGACAACTTCGCGCTGGCGGTGCTGATCTACCAGCTCCTCACGGCCGGCAACCACCCCTTCGGCGGCGTCCCGCACGACAGCACCCCCGAGTCCACCGTCAAGGACAACATCGCCGCCAGCGTCTCCTACGTCGTCCGCCCCGAGGCCGTCGTCATCCCGCGCGGCACGGTCGACCCCTCGGTCCTCCCGCCCGGCCTCCTCACCCTGGCCCACACCGCCTTCGGCGCCGGCGTCCACGCCCCCGCCGCCCGCCCCACCGCGGAGGTCTGGCTACGCGCCCTCGACCAGGAACGCTCTCGGGTCCAGATCTGCCCCGCCCGCCCCCTGCACACCTACGGCTCCCATCTCCCGACCTGCCCGTGGTGCACGCGGGCCGCGGTGACGGGACACGACGTCTTCAACCTGCCGGTGCGACCGACGATGCCGGTACCGCCACCGCCGGGGGACACGCAGGGCAGCCGGTTCGGCCCCCTGAAGGTGATGGGCGTGGTGTTCGCGCTCGTCCTGCTGATCGTCCTGCTTCGGCTTCTCTGAGAGCGCTCAGCCGTTCTGAGAACGCCCCCGGTCCTCCAGATACCGCGTGTGCGACTCCTGCCGCCGCGCCTCCACCTCCCGCAGGTTCGCCGCCAGCCCCTGCGCCTCCTGCTGAAGCACCGTCAACTGCCGTTCCAGATGCCGCTCAGGCGGCTCGGTGCCGGGTGCCAACCGGGTCCACCACCGCGTCCGTACGAACGTGTCGACCGCTTCCGGTACGTCCTGCCGGATCGCCCGCGACAGGATGTGCACGCCCTCCGGATCCTGGGCGAGATCGTGCGTGACCTGCGGATCGAGAAGCCCGGCGAGGAGCTGGGTCAGCTCGGTGAGGCGGCCCGCGGCGGCGGGCGGCAGCTCGACGCCGGTGAGATAGCCGCCGAGCCTCTCGAAGTCGTCCCGCAGTTCCTCCAGTTGGGCCGACGGGTCCTGGAAGTCGGGCAGCGCCGGCCGCTCCGGCGGGGCGATCAGCGCACCCGCGCCGTACAGCCCCACGACCACGACCGGCCAGTACGGCCCCGCCACCCCCACGAACGTCAGCACCAGCCCGACCAGTCCGCACGCGCTGCCGGTGAGATTCTTGCGGGACTCCAGATAGCCCAGGAACCTACTGGTAGCCACGGATCTCCTCGAAGGCGCCGTCCAGCGAGCCCTGTTGGGCGTCGAAGAGCCGGCCGCCGGTCAGATCGGCGATGTGCTGGAGCTCCGCTTTGTCCGAGTCGCCGAAGAGGATGGGGAAGACGGGTATCTCCCGCTGCGGGGACGGGAGTTGTCGGTAGAAGCCGTCGAAGTCCTTCGCTTTGGCGCCCGTTGTGTTCTCGCCGTCGGTCATCAGCACGATCGACGTGAACGTGTCGCCACCGGTGCCGAGATGCTCGTACGCCTTCTCCAGCGAGGTGTAGATCGCGGTGTTGCCGGCTGCGCTGAGTGCCTTGGTGTCCGCGCGGATGGCATCGAGCCCGGCCTGCGGATCACTCGGGCTCACCGCATGAGTCCTCACACTCTTCACGGCCGACCCGAACGGCATCAGCGTGACCTCCTCGCGCTGCCGGAAGTCGCCGGTCAGAGCGGTGAGGGCCTTCTTCAGCCGGGACAGCCGGTCGCCGTCCATGGAGCCCGAGGTGTCGAGGACGTACACGGTCCGCGACGGCCGACGCAGCTTGTTCTCGTACGAGTCGAGGAGCCCGTCGGCGACGGACTGGCTGCCGGGGAAGGGGAGTTCACGCCGTCGGCTGGTGTCCAGGCCGGACGCGGGCGCTACGGAGGGGACGACCGGGCGACGATGCGTGCGGGTGGTGATGAGCCGCTGGAGGGCGTCCGTGCGCAGGTCGGCCGTCACGCGCCGGACGTTCTCGCGGGTCGTGGCGTCCGTCGAGGCGAGGGACGTCAACGGGTAGTCGGCGGTGACGACTCCGTCGCTCGGGCGGATCACCGTCAGGCCCGGGATGCCCTTGAGGACGGACTCGTAGTTGAGCAACGCGTCCACGTTTCCCCGGCGTTGGTAGGCGGTCGCCAGCCAGCCCGAGGAACCCGAGGTCAGCTTCTGCCCCTTGAAGAACGCCTTCAGCCGGGGAGTCGCCTTGGTGACGTCCGCGTCGGTGAGCGCCGACTGGGCGCCGGAGAGGGCGGAGGCGACCGAGATGAGGGTCGAGAAACCGGAGTTGGAGCGGGCGGGGTCCGTCATGCCGTAGGTCAACCTGCCGTCCTGGACGGCCTGTTCGATCTGCGACCAGGTCACCTTGTCGGGCGTCCAGCCCAGTGCCGTGACGGTGGCCGTCTTCACACCGATCGCGACCGGGCTCGACATGATCGGGGTCTCGGACACGACCTTCTTCGCCGCGTCGGGCCGTAGCCGCAGATAGTCGTTCGACGACAGCCACAACGCGTCGTACTGCCCGTCGACCTTGCCCTTCGCCAGCAGGTCCACCGCGTCGAGGGTGCCCATGTAGGTGGGGCGGATCGTGATGCCGGTGTCCTTGCGGACCTGGTCGAACACCGGGGTCATGTCGCTGAGTTCGCTGGAGGCGAGGACGCGGAGGGTGCCGGGCTTGGGGGCGTTGTCGGTATCGGCCTTCGTGTCGTGTGCCGACGTGCACGCGGTGAGCAGCGCGGCCGTGCCGAGGGCGAGCGCGAGGAGACGTCTCATCCGAGACCGCCTTCCAGGGCGCTCTGCGACCGGCTCCGCTCCAAGTACGTGCTGGCGTGCTGGAGTTCGGACGTCAGGGACTCCACGGTCGCCGCCATCACCTCGGTCGCCTGGACCTTGTAGGTGTCGATCGCGTCGAGCGTGCGGTAGATCTGCTGGAAGGCCGTACGCAGCGTCTCCGCGCCCACCGCCGGGTCGGCCGCGATGCGCTGGATCTCGCCGCTCTGCGTGGAGAGCATCTCGGCGTTGCCCCGGATGAGGTCCTCGGTGGTGCCGCGCAGGGCGTTGACCTGGTCTACGACCTTGCGCTGGTTGTCGAGCGCGGAGGCGAGCATGACGGAGATCCGGAGGGCGGAGACGGTGGTCGTGGCCGCCCGGTCGACGCCCTTGATCAGCTCGTCGTTGTTGCGCCGTACGACATCCATCGCCAAGTAGCCCTGCGCGCACACCGCGAGCTGGGTCAGCAGGTCCTGGTGCTTCTGCCGGACCGGGAAGAGGACGTCCGCGCGCAGAGTGTCGGCCTGGCCCGGATCGCCGGCCTCGACGCCGGTGATGTGCTGCTCGACGGCCGTGTCGAGGGCCTGGGTGAGGACCACGTACTCCTGGAGCTTGCCCATGGTCTCCCAGAGGCGGACCCGCTCGGTCTGCAACGCCGCGTTGTCACGCCGGAGTTCGTCCTGGCCGCCGCGCAAGGAGCCCACGATCTTGTTCAACGTGCCTTGCGCGGAGGCGTACTTGGCGACGTGGTCGCGCAGTTTGTTGCCGCCGGGCAGTCGGGACAGGAACTTGCGCCCCTTGGAGGCGGGCAGGTCACGCGGGTCCAAGTCCTCGACCACACGCCGCAGTTCGACGAGCGAGCCTGCCACCTGCGACTGCGCGTCCCCGCCCTTCGACGGCAGGCTCCGCACGGTCCGCTCCAGCATGCGGTTGGACTGCGCGGTCGCGGTGCGCATCTCACCGGCGCCGAGCGCGGTGATCTCGCCGACCTTGCCCGCGAACTCGGGCGAGCGGGCGTCGAGGGAGGCGAGCCCTTCGACGTAGGCGGCGGCCTTCTGAGCCATGTCCGTACGGACGGAGTCATCGACGGGCACGAGTCCGCCGGCCTTCTCCTTCGGCACGGGCTTCACGGCCTCCGGCGGAGTGAGAGTGAAGACGTCGTCACCGCTGAGAGTGTGCTCACTGCTGTTCTGGCTGATGTTGAAGCTGCTGCTCATGTGGTCCCCCCGTTCAACCGCGCGCCCGGCGCGCCATGTCGTGCAGCACCTTCGAGGTGGGCACGGGCGCCTGCCGGACGCCGGTCAGCGTCTGGTTGAGGTAGCTGGAGTGGGCGGCGGTGGCCGCGACGAACTCGGCGGTGTCGCCCTGCGGCCGGAACCCGTGCCGGACGGCGAGTTTCCGCAACGTCGGGTCGCTGCTGAGGAGTTGACCGAGCTCGCGGCCCTCGGGAGTGAGCGGGACGACGGTGTGGTCGCTGTTGGCCGTGGTGTCCGGGTAGAGCACGACGAGGTCGCCGACCGGCTGCTTGTCGAGGAGCAGTGAGGCGACCTGCGACTCGTACACGAGGACCAGCGGATTGCCGGCGCCGCTGATGAAGTCCCTGAACGGCGCGTCCGAGCTGGACTGTTGGGCACCCTGCACGCTGATCAGCTTGTGCATCAGGGGCGCGGTGCGGTCGACATCGGCGCTACTGGCCGCCACCCGCCCGCCGTTGGCGACGTAGGAAGCGGCGGCGAGGTACAAGGCCCCCGAGTTGGAGGTCTCGGGGTCGGTGGTCGCGATGTAGAGGGTGCCGGTCAACTCCCCATGTTTGTCAGCCCCTTTGAGCTGCTGCCAGGTGAGGTCCCGCTTGGCCGCGTCGAGATAGGCGGCCATCTTCAACGTGCCGCGGTCCTTGCTCGTGTCCAGAGTGGCGAGCCCGTTGTCCGAGAGGACCTGGGCGGCGCTGCGGTGGGCCACGACGACGAGCGGCGAGTAGAAGGGCCGAGGCAGTGGCTGCTGCGCCTTGTACTTGGCGGCGAGGGCGTCGGCCGGGGCCTGGCTGGAGGGGAAGGCGAAGTCGTACCCCTTGAGGTTGAGCCCTTCCATGGCCCAGGACCCGGAGGTCTCCGTCTTCACGGTGAAGCCCTTGGCGGCGAGGGCCTTCACCACGTCGGGATCGGCGAAGAAGTCCGCCTTCTCCGAACCGATCACGCCACGCACGGTCTTCGTTGCCGTGCTCTTGTCCCCGTTGTCCCGGCCCGCCACGACGGCTGCCACCACGCCGCCGATCAGCAACACCGCGAGGACGATTCCTGCGATACGTCTCACGAGGGGCAGCGTGCTCGCGGAACCCAACATTCCCCGAGGAAAGGGATGAACGGGAGGTGTCGGAGGGGTCCCGGATCAACACGGCTGCTTTTTCAGGGGCGAGGCAGCTCAGGCGACCGCAGTCACCGCATGCGCATCCATCCGCTCGGCCGACAAAATCGCCGCAGCCGTATCCGCCCGGGACGCCGCAACAACCAACGCCCGCCCGGCCAGCGCATGAGCCCTCAAATGCAGGGCATCCAAACGCGCCGTAGAAGAGGCCGCAGCCGCCCGGCTGGGCGAGGCGCCACCGCGCAACCGGCTCAGCTGCGCGGCAAGCCGCTCGGCAGCGACATCCAGCTCGTCCGACGGCGCCAACGCCCGCAGTTCGTCCGTCACCGCGAGCAGCGCGGCGAGATGCCCCGCAAGCTGAATATCCAGTTCCTCCTCACGCGACCGATGAGGGAAGTCGGAGGAAGGGCGGGCCACCGTGCTGTGGACCGACTTCGTGCGGATCGGTTCGTACATGGCATGGTCTCCTGTGCTCAGACAGGAAACCATCCTAGCTTAGATCTCGTCTAAAGTTATGCTGGCCGAAATATTGGCCGGAAGAAACCCGGTCCACGAGGTTTACGGCTGGCTGTACCCGTCCAGGAAGTTCCCGATCCGGGTCACCGCGTCTCGTAGATCCCCGACCGACGGCAGTGTGACGACCCGGAAGTGGTCGGGCTCGGACCAGTTGAAGCCGGTGCCGTGGACGACCATGATCTTCTCGCGGCGCAGCAGGTCGAGGACCATCTGCCGGTCGTCCTTGACCTTGAAGACCTGCGGGTCCAGCCGCGGGAACAGATACAGCGCCCCCTTCGGCTTCACGCAGGTCACGCCGGGGATCTGGGTCAGCAGGTCGTACGCGACGTCCCGCTGCTCCTTCAGCCGTCCGCCCGGAAGCACCAGGTCGTTGATGGTCTGCCGGCCGCTGAGCGCGGCGACCACCCCGTGCTGGCCGGGCATGTTGGCGCACAGCCGCATGTTGGCGAGGATCGTCAGACCCTCGATGTAGGAGTCGGCGTGCGCGCGCGGACCGGAGATCGACATCCAGCCCACCCGGTAACCGGCCACCCGGTACGCCTTCGACATGCCGTTGAAGGTGAGAGTGAGCAGATCCGGGGCGATCTTCGAGGTCGCGGTGTGCGTGGCGCCGTCGTAGAGGATCTTGTCGTAGATCTCGTCGGAGCAGACGAGGAGGTTGTGGCGGCGGGCGATGTCGGTCAGCCCGCGCAGCATCTCCTCGTCGTACACGGCTCCGGTCGGGTTGTTCGGGTTGATGATGACGAGCGCCTTGGTGCGGTCGGTGACCTTGCGCTCCACGTCGGCGAGGTCGGGCATCCAGTCGGACTGCTCGTCGCAGCGGTAGTGGACGGCGGTGCCGCCGGAGAGCGAGACGGCGGCGGTCCACAGGGGGTAGTCCGGGGACGGTACGAGGACCTCGTCGCCGTCGTCGAGGAGTCCCTGCATCGCCATGACGATCAGCTCGGAGACGCCGTTGCCGATGAAGACGTGTTCCACGTCCGTCTCGATGCCGAGGGTCTGGTTGTGCATGACGACCGCGCGGCGGGCGGCCAGCAGGCCCTTCGCGTCGCCGTACCCGTGTGCCGACGACACGTTCCGGAGGATGTCCTCCAGGATCTCGGGCGGGCACTCGAACCCGAAGGCCGCCGGGTTGCCCGTGTTGAGCTTCAGGATGCGGTGGCCTGCCGCCTCCAGACGCATCGCCTCTTCGAGAACCGGGCCGCGGATCTCGTAACAGACGTTGGAGAGCTTGGTCGACTGGATCACCTGCATGTCGGTGAGCTTACGGCCCGGTAACGGCTCTCGCGCCGTGTTTTCCGCCACGTGGGCTTCTTGCGGCGACCCCCTCTTGTCGTGAGAATGTGCATGACAATGACGTGAGGGCGGCCGGAAGATCTCCGGTCGCTCGCGTCTGTAAGAGGGGACCCCCACATGAACAAGCCTCTCCTTGCCGCGCTCTCCACCCTGGCCATAGCCGGGGCGGGCGTGGCACCCGCGGTCGCCGCCCCCCAGGTGGCGCCGAAGGCCGCCGCGGTGACCGTCGACTTCGCCGGCACCGTCTCGCTCAGCAACTGCTCCGGCTCGGTCGTCCGCTTCCCGAACTCGACCGACACCGCCCCCGCACTGGTCATGACCAACGGCCACTGCCTGGAGACCGGCTTCCCGGCCGCCGGCGAGGTCATCACCGGCCAGTCCTCCAGCCGTACCTTCGGCCTGCTCAACTCGGCCGGCACCAAGGTCGCCACGCTCCGCGCCAACCAGGTCCTCTACTCGACGATGACCGACACGGACGTGACGATCTACCGCACCACCACCACGTACGCCGCGATCAAGAGCGCGTACGGCATCAGCCCGCTCACCGTGAGCGCCACGCACCCGACGGCCGGTACGGCCATCAAGGTCGTCTCCGGCTACTGGAAGACGATCTACAGCTGCAGCATCGACGGGTTCGTGTACCGCCTCAAGGAGGGCGACTGGACCTGGAAGGACTCGGTCCGCTACACCTCCGCCTGCAACACCATCGGCGGCACCTCCGGCTCCCCGGTCATCGACACCAGCACCGGCCAGGTCGTCGCCGTCAACAACACGGGCAACGAGGACGGCGAGACCTGCACGGAGAACAACCCGTGCGAGGTCGACGAGAACGGCAAGGTGACCGTCCGCGAGGGCATCAACTACGCCGAGGAGACCTACAACATCCCGGCCTGCTTCACCGCGGCGAACGTGCTCAGCCTGAGCGCCTCCGCCTGCACGCTGCCCAAGCCGTAGGTCAAGGGGTCTCGCCCAAGTCATAGGTCAGGAGCGGGAGTTGGCGTTCCGTCGCACGGGACTGCGACGGACCGACCGCCCCGCCAGCACGTCCGTCCGCCGGCCGTCCTCGATCACGAAGCGGCCGTCGATCAGGACGTGGGGGATGCCCTTCGGGAGCGTTCGCGGCTCCTCGAACGTCGAACCCGCCGCCACCGTCTGCGGGTTGAAGAGGACGAGGTCCGCGCGGTAGCCCTCCTTGACCAGGCCTCGGTCCGGCAGGCGCAGGCGCGCCGCCGGGCGGGACGTCAGATGGGCCACGCACTCCTCCAGTGACAGCACGCCCAACTCCCTTGTATACCGCCCCAGATACTGCGGGAACGTGCCGTACGCCCGTGGATGCGGCTTGGCGCCCTGGAGGATGCCGTCGGAGCCGCCCGTGTGGACGCGGTGCCGCATGATCTGCCGGACGTTCTCCTCGTGGCCCACGTGCTGGAGGATCGACGGGGCGAGCCGGTCGGCCAGGAGGAGACGGCGGGCCGTGGCCCAGCTGTCGAGGCGACGGCCGACGTGGTCCGCCAGCGCGGGATTCTCGACTCCCGAGATCTCGATCGTGTCCCACTCCATCGGCACCCCGTGGCAGCCGTCCGAGCCGACCACCTCCAGGTGGTGGCGGATCCGCTCGGCCGTCCCGTCGTCCGCGAGCCGTTCGAGGATCTTCTCCGGACCGCCCTCGCTCGCCCAACTCGGCAGCATCGCCACGAGAGTTGTGCAGCCCGGGGTGTAGGGGTAGGTGTCCAGGCTGATGTCCGCGCCGGTCGCCAGGGCCTCGTCCAGGAGGGTCAGCAGCTCCGGTGCCCGGCCCTCGTTCACGCCGAAGTTCATGGTGGCGTGGGCCAGATGGAGCGAGCAGCCCGCCTCGCGGCTCAGCTCGACCATCTCCGCGTAGGCCTCCAGTGCGCCCGCGCCGTACGAGCGGTGGTGCGGGCAGTAGTAGCCGTCGTACGACGCCACCACCCGGCAGAGTTCGGTGAGTTCGGCGTCCTTGGCGTACATGCCGGGGGTGTAGGTGAGCCCGGACGACATGCCGACCGCGCCCTGCTCCATGCCCTCGGCGACCAACTGCCGCATCCGGTCCAGCTCCTGGGGTGTCGCCTCCCGGTCGTCCCAGCCGACGGCGAGCATGCGGACCGTGCCCTGCGGGATCAGGTAGGCCGCGTTGACCGCGATGCCATGGCCGTCGAAAGCGGAGTCCAGTCGGTCCAAGTACTCGCCCACCGACCGCCAATTGAAGTCGATGTCGTCGCCGTATCCGTTCCACCCGGTGATCGTCGACCGTACCTCCACGAGTGTGCGGTCGTCGACGGGGGCGTACGACAGCCCGTCCTGGCCGATGACTTCGAGGGTCACCCCCTGCGCCGCCTTGGCGCTGTGGTCCGGGTCGCGGAGCAGGGCCAGGTCGCTGTGGGCGTGCATGTCGATGAAGCCGGGGGAGAGGACCAGCCCCTCGGCGTCCAACTCCCGGCGCGCCTTGGGGCGTTGACAGCCTGCCGCCGCGGCCTCCTGGACGATCGAGACGATCCTGCCGCCGTCGACGACCACATCGGCGCGGTACGACGGTCCACCGCTTCCGTCGACGACGTCCGCGTCCCGGATGACGAGTTCCTCCATGCCGGTGCCTCCTAGAAGAACGTGCGGATGTAGTCGACGACCGTCCCGTCCGCCTCTGCCACCGGGATCAACTGCCACTTGTCGAAGGACGTGCAGGGGTGGGACAGCCCCATCCCGATCCAGTCACCCACCTCAAGGTCCGCGTCCGGGGCTGTTCGCAGCCAGGCGTGCTGGTCGGACAGTCCGCTGACCTCGACACCGGTCGCCGGGCGCTCGGTGCCGTCCCGGCGGACGACCTGGGCGAAGGGGAGGTCCAGGTCGTAGGCCGCGTCCCGCTTGCCCGCGTTGGCGAAGGCCTGCTCGGGTGAGGGGCGGGAGACGACCTGCGCCCAGAGCCGGAACGCGGGCTCCAGGGCGCCTTCCTCGGGGACGCGGGTGAAGGGGGTGATCTCGCGGTAGTGGCCGTCGTCGTGCGAGACGTAGGCGCCCGAGCGCAGCAACTTCAGTGCGGGGAGCGAGAGTTCGGGCAGTTCGGCGAAGACGTCGGCCACCGCGTCGAACCAGGCGCTGCCGCCCGCGCTGACGACGATCTCGTCAACTCCCTGAAAACGCCCGCCCTTGTCGAACTCCACGGCCAGCGAGACCAGCCGCCGCAGCCACGCGTGCACCCGCTCCGGGTCGGCCTGCGGCACCTCGCCCTCGTACCCGGCGACCCCGACCAGCCGCAGTGTCCCTACGTCGGCCACCGCGTCCGCGACGGCCGCGCACTCCGCCTCCGTGCGGACGCCGGTGCGGGCGCCCTCGCCGGCGGCCAGTTCGACGACCACGTCCAGCGGACGGGCGGCGCCGCGCAGGGCCGCGTCCATCGACTCGACTCCGCGCACGGAGTCGACGTAGCAGATGAAGCGGAAGTCGGGGTCGGTGTCGAGCTGGGACGAGATCCACTTCAGGGCTGCCGGGTCGACGAGTTCGTTCGCGAGGAAGATGCGGTCGATGCCGAACTCCCTTGCCACGCGCACCTGGTGGGGGACCGCGAGGGTGATGCCCCAGGCGCCGTGGGCGAGTTGGCGGTGGAAGAGCTGGGGGGCCATGGAGGTCTTGCCGTGCGGGGCGAAGGCGAGGTGGTGGCGGGTCGCGTAGGTCTCCATCAGGCGGAGGTTGTGTTCCAGGCGCTCGGCGGAGAGGGCGAGGACGGGGGTGGTGAAGCCGTCGGTGAAGAGGTTGCGGCGCTGGGCCGACAACTCGGCGACGGTGACGCCGTCCGCGTCCGGGGGGAGGCCCTTGAAACGGTGGTCGACGCGTTCCCCGGCGAGCCGGGCGAGCGCTTCGGTACCGGTGTCGCGGACCATGAGGCCTCCCTGAGCTGGATCGTTGCAATCTCTGCAACCTTCATTGCGTATATCGCTTACCGCTGTCTAACATCTCGCCCAACACCGGGTCAACGGAGCCGCCGCCAACCGGTGCAGTGACGAGGAGCCATCACCATCGTGACCGCCGACGGACAGTCCACCGCCGCCCGTGACGTCGTGGACGTCGTAGCGCTGGGCGAGTCCATGGTCACGTTCCTACCCAGCAGCCCGGGCCGCCTCGCCGATGTGCCCTCCTTCGACCGCGCCATCGGCGGCGCCGAGTCGAACGTCGCCTGTGTGCTGGCCGCCGCCGGGCACACCGTCCGGTGGGTCAGCCGGGTGGGGGCGGACGGCTTCGGTGATCATCTCGTCGAGACCATCGGCGGGTACGGGGTGGACGTGTCCGCCGTACGACGTGATCCCGCGCGGCCGACCGGCATCTACTTCCGCACCGCCGGGGACCGGGCCACCGACGCGCACGAGGTGGCCTACTACCGGGCCGGATCCGCCGCCTCCGCCATGTCCGTCAGGAGCGTGGACCTGGCCGCCGTACGGGCCGGGCGGGTGCTGCACCTGTCCGGGATCACCCCGATGCTGTCCGGCGACTGTCTCGGCCTGGTCCGTGAGCTGACCGCGCTCCGCGCCCACCGCCCGCTGATCTCCTTCGACGTCAACCACCGCCCCGCGCTTGGGGGTTCGGCCGACGGGCCGAGCGTGCTGCTGGAGCTGGCGCGCGGCGCCGACCTCGTGTTCGTCGGCGAGGACGAGGCCGCCGAGGTCTGGGGGCTGGTCGGGGCCGATGCCGTACGGGCCGCGTTCCCCGACCCCGAGACACTCGTCGTCAAGCAGGGCGGGCGCGGCGCCACCGTCTTCCACAAGGACGCCGTCACCTTCGTGCCCGCGCCGCACGTCGACGTCGTCGCCGCGGTCGGCGCCGGGGACGCCTTCGCCGCCGGGTTCCTCTCCGCGACCCTGCGGGGACTTCCCGTACGGGACCGGCTGCGGCACGGCCACCTCACGGCCGCCGCCGCCCTCACCGTCCCCGGCGACCTCGCCGCGCCCCCGGTCCGCGACCACGCCGACCGGCTGGTCGCCCTGGACGACCGGGCGTGGGGGAGACTTCGACTCGGCCCCGGCTGGACCGACGCCGCCGACTGGGCCGACGAGGAGGTACGTACGCCATGAGTCAGACCGTCGACCGCGCGCTCAGCATCCTGCCGCTGCTCGCCGAGGGCCCCGCCGACCTCGGCCAGGTCGCCGAGCGCCTCGACGTCCACAAGTCGACGGCCCTGCGCCTCCTGCGCACCCTGCACGAGCACGGCCTGGTCTACCGCCAGTCCGACCAGCGCTACCGCCTCGGCGCCCGCCTCATCGCCCTCGCCCAGGAGGCGATGGAGAACCTCGACATCCGCGAGATCGCCCACCCCCATCTCGTACGGCTGAACGAGCAGTGCGGTCATACCGTCCACCTCGCGGTGTACGAGGAGAACGAGGTCCTCTACATCGACAAGGTGGAGAGCCGCTACCCGGTGCGCATGTACTCGCGGATCGGCAAGCCGGTCGCGATCACGGTCGCCGCCGTCGCGAAGCTGCTGCTCGCCGACCTTCCGGAGGGCGAGCGCCGGGTGCTCGCCGACAAGCTCGAATACCCCATGTACACGGCCCGCTCCACCCCCAACGCCCCTGCTTTCGTGCGGGAGTTGGAGAAGGTGCGGGAACAGGGCTGGGCCACCGACCTCGGCGGCCACGAAGAGTCCATCAACTGCGTCGCCGCACCGATCCGGGGCGCCGACGGACGCGTGGTCGCCGCGATGTCGGTCTCCGCGCCCAACGTCGTCGTCACCGCCGACGAACTCCTCACCCTGCTCCCACTGGTCCGTCGTACGGCGGACGCCATCACCGGGGAGTACTCCGGCCGAACCCCCGTCAAGGAAGCAAGCTCATGACCGAGAAGACCGCGCTCACGCCGAAGACCCACACCACCCCGCCCGCGAAGTTCTCGCACGGCGTCCGCAAGGGGAACATCCTCCAGGTCGCCGGCCAGGTCGGTTTCCTCCCGGCCGAGGACGGCAGGCCGCCCACACCGGCCGGCCCGACCCTGCGCGAGCAGACCCTCCAGACCCTCGCGAACGTCGAGGCGATCCTGGAGGAGGGCGGCGCGAGCTGGGAGGACGCGATGATGATCCGCGTCTACCTGACGGACGTGGACCACTTCGCCGAGATGAACGCGATCTACAACGAGTACTTCGAGAACCGCGCCGAGGTGCCCGCCGCGCGCACGACGGTCTACGTCGGCCTGCCCGCGGGGCTGCTCATCGAGATCGACGCGCTGGCCGTCCTGAGCTGACCGGTCGGCCGGGCTGACGCCCCCTCAACTCCCGCACACCGTAAACCGGTTCGGTACCCCCCGGGGTGCCGCACCGCGATCTCCCCTGCCCGAAAGCCCGATGTACTTACGTAGAGGACCCCCAAATGTCCTATCCGCTCGCCGCCACCGCCCCCGTGACCCCACCACCCCACACCGGAGGCCTGCTCCTCCTGCTCGACGGCACGGCAGGCCTGTTGACGGTCGCCGCCCTCGGCATCGCGCTCCTCCTCTTCCTGATCATCAAGGTCAGACTCCAGCCCTTCGTGGCCCTCCTCGCCGTCTCCATAACGGTCGGCCTGCTCGCCGGACTCTCGGTCACCGAACTCTTCGGCACCGTCCAGCGCTCGGACGCCGTCTCCACCATCGAGTCCGGCATGGGGGGCATCCTCGGCCATGTCGCGATCATCATCGGCCTGGGCACGATGCTCGGCGCGATCCTCGAAGTCAGCGGCGGCGCCGAGGTGTTGGCGACCCGGCTGCTGAATCTCTTCGGCGAAAAGAGAGCCCCCCTCGCCATGGGCCTCACCGGCCTGATCTTCGGCATCCCGGTCTTCTTCGACGTCGGCATCTTCGTCCTCGCGCCGATCGTGTACGCCGCCGCCAAGCGCGGCGGCAAGTCGATCCTGCTCTACTGCCTGCCCCTGCTCGCGGGCCTGTCGATGACCCACGCGTTCCTGCCGCCGCACCCCGGCCCGGTCGCCGCCGCGGGTCTCCTGCACGTCCAGCTCGGCTGGGTCATCCTCATGGGCATCGTCGTCGGCATCCCCGCCGTACTCGCCGCGTGGGCCTACGCCGCCTGGATCGGCAAGCGGATCTTCGTCGCCGTACCGCAGGACATGGTCGAGGCGGCGGCCGAGGCCAAGCAGGCGGTCATCGACGAACAGCGTGCGTCCGGTGTCGTACCGCAGGAGAAGCCGGTGTCGCTGGGCACGGTCCTGGCGATCATCGGCACGCCCCTCGTCCTGATCCTCGCGGCCACCTTCTCGTCGATCGCCTTCGACCCGTCCACCGGCCGCTCGGTGGTGGAGTTCTTCGGCAGCCCGTTCGTGGCCCTGACGATCGCGCTCCTCCTCGCGTACTACCTCCTGGGTCTACGTCGAGGCTGGTCCCGCAAGTCCCTGGAGACCGTCTCCACCGCGTCCCTCAAGCCGGTCGGCAACATCCTGCTGGTCGTCGGCGCGGGCGGGATCTTCGGCGCCGTCCTCAAGGCGAGCGGTGTCGCGCAGGCCCTCTCGGACACCTTCCACGACGTGGGCCTGCCGGTGCTCGTCCTGTCGTACCTGATCTCGCTGGTACTACGGGTCGCACAGGGCTCGGCGACGGTCGCGATCGTCACGACGGCGGGCATCGTCGCCCCGCTGCTGGCCGAGGGCCACCACTCCCAGGCCTTCGTCGCCCTGGTCATCATGGCGATCTCGGCGGGCTCGATCTTCGCCTCGCACGTCAACGACGGCGGCTTCTGGATGGTGGCCAAGTACTTCGGGATCAGCGAGCGGGACACGCTGAAGACGTGGACCGTGCTGGAGTCGGTGCTGTCCGTCTCGGGGTTCGCTGTGGCGGCGGTGCTGAGTCTGTTCGTGTAGGTGCCGGGTTCTGGTGATCGTCGCGGCCGGCCGGTGTGGGTTGTGGCCGGCTGTCGACGGTCGCTGGGGCTGTGGTGCGTGATGGCTGTCGGGTCCATCTCGGCGGGCTCGATCTTCGCCTCGCACGTCAATGACGGTGCCCGCGCGCGGAGCGCGCTGATGGATGCAGCTGGATGGTGGCCGAGTACTTCGGGATCAGTGAGCGGGACACGCTGAAGACGTGGACCGTGCTGGAGTCGGTGCTGTCCGTCTCGGGGTTCGTTGTGGCCGCTGTGCTCAGTGTGTTCGTGTAAGCCTCTTGTAGGCGTCTGATAACAAAGTTGGGGCTGGCTGTGTGCGGCACAGGATCGTCGACCATACTGCCCGCTGTGGAGCAGCGCATAGGTTCGAGCAGCCAGCCCCTGGAGGGCGAGCCCGTGAAGGGTGCCGGATTCGACCCGGCCTTCATCCCGGGGCTCACCGCACCCGCCGTGTCCTCCGACGCACCGGAGGACGCGAAGCCGGAGGACGCGGAGGTCGAGGACGCGGAGGCCGAGGCGGAGGAGCCGGAGGCGTCGGAGGATTCCTCGGAGTCGGCGGTCGGGAAGGCGGACGTCAAGAAGGCGGACGTCGAGAAGACCGTCGCCGAG
Organism: Streptomyces sp. NPDC050508; assembly: GCF_040655155.1. NCBI lineage: Bacteria > Bacillati > Actinomycetota > Actinomycetes > Kitasatosporales > Streptomycetaceae > Streptomyces > Streptomyces sp. NPDC050508. The sequence goes on along the minus strand of NZ_JBFAJJ010000017.1, from coordinate 5,747 downwards.
GCAGACGACGCCGACGAGGCCGAGGCCGATGACGCCGACCCGGAGTCCGAAGGCCCCGTCTTCGAGGCCTCCGACCGGCGTGCGGAGATCGTCGCGGACGGGAAGGGCGTACGACTGCGCCTGGACGACCAGGCGTGCGAGTTCCGCTGGGACGAGATCGGCGCCGTCGAGACCGAGACCCCGCGCTTCGGCAAGCGTTTCACCATCACGGTGCACACTCCTGACCGCCGCTGGTACCCGATCGAGATCGAGGCGGCGGCCAGGAGCCGGTTCACCGAGTGGGAGACGCAGTTGGACGCGGTTCTCGACGCCTACTTCGACGACGGCGACGAGGACGAGGCCGACGGACCCGACGAGGTGGACGAGGCCGTCCTCGCCGAGGCCGAGGCAGAGGTCCGCAAGGACTAGCTGAAGGACCGGCTGAAGGACCAACTAGCCGCAGTACTGGGCCTCTTTGCCGATGGACCGGTACATGCAGTCCGCGTTCTCCAGCAGTTGGAACACCGCGTCCCGGTTCCGGGAGGTCTCCCGCTCGATGACCTCGTCGGGCGGGTAGAACCCACCCCCGGAACTGGACGTCGGATACATCTCGAAGGTGTAGTCGAAGATCTTCTGACTGCCCCAGAGGTAGTCGTCGATCGAACCGTCCGTGATGTACAGGTCGCTGGACTGCTCGGCCGTGTAGCCGTTGCTCGCGCCCATCTTCTGCCCGACCGCCTTGAACGCGGCGGCGTCATCGGCGGTCATCCCGGTCGCCGTGTCGGAGTACGTGTACCCGAACGGCCACAGCACCAGCTCGCTGTACGTGTGGAAGTCGATCCCCGCGGTGATCTGCTGCTTCCCGCCGACGACCCGGCTGCGTACGAAGTCCGCGACCACCTTCACCTCGGGCGCCGACTCGGCGGACGCGCCCCGGTAGGTCTCGGACGAGGTCGAGCCCGAAGAGCCGCCGCAGCAGCCCCACTTGTAGTTCCAGTTCCGGTTGAGGTCCGTACCGACGTTGCTGGAACCGGAGTTGGGCTGGCGGTTCTTGCGCCAGGACCGGTAGGCGCCGGTCGCGATGTCGTACTCGCCGCCGTCCGGGTTGAGGTCGGGCACGATCCAGATCTCGCGGTTGTTCACGATGTTCGTGACGCGGGAGTCGGTGCCGTAGCCCGCGCCCAGCTCGCGCAGCAGGTACAGCGCCATCTCGACGGTCAGGTGCTCGCGGGCGTGCTGGTGGAAGGTGAGGATGACCTCGGGTTCGTTCTCGTCGGTGGCCACGTTGTCGCTGACCTTGATGGCGACGATGTCCCGGCCCTGGTACGACTTGCCGATCACCCGCTTGCTCATGATGGCCGGGTAGGCCGCGAGCCGCTGGTCGATCTCCGTGTTCGCCTCGGCGTAGTTGTGGTACTTCGAGTCGGCCGAGGGGAAGTCGAGGAGCCGTGCGGCGTCCGCGGCCGAGGAGCGGTCCGGGGCGGAGCCCAACAGCGAGACCTCGTAGCCCTGTTGGCGCAGCTGCTTGATCTGGGCGGCGCGGCCGGAGACGACCACGGTCTCCTCGTCGGACTCGTCCACGGTGACGCCGGCCGCCGCGATGGCCGTACGCGTGACCGGGGTGTTGTGGTCGACGTGGATCTCGTACTGGCGGATGTCGTCCGCGGCCGGGGATGCCTGTCGTGCGCTGTCGGCGGTGGCCCTGGCCGCCGTGGCCGTCTCCGCGACGGGGGCGGCGAGGGCGAGGGCCATCAGGGCGGCGAGCGCGGCGGTGCGTCTGCCGCTCCGGGCGCCTGAGCCGCGTATACGAAGTCGCATGAAATCTCCTTGCTGGAGTTGGGGGGTGTTTCAGTGCGACGTGCGTGAAGTACGGCGTGCGGGTGGGGTGTTCCTGTGTGGCGCCTATGTTGATGTGTTGGCATGGTCAGGTCAAGGGCGCCAAAAGTGGCCGGCCGGATTACCGCCACTTCGGGCTCAGGGCGATCTCGCGGAGCTGCTTCATGGTCAGGACCGGGGTCTTGCGGGTCGCGGCGGTGTCCTGGGCGCCGGAGTTGAAGGCGCTGACGACGACACGCCTTCCGTCGGGCCGGATCGTGTCGACGGTCCACATGACGACACCCGTGCCGCCCTTCTCGCCGGGTCCCTGGTGCTCGGCGACCTTCGTGCCGTCGGACAGGACCTCCGCGCCGGAGCCGAACAGGTCGCCCTCGACGTTCGACATGTCGGGCTGGACGTTGATCTGGACGAGGCTCCTGCCCTTGCCGTCGTCGACGACGAGATAGCCGAACTCGGGGTCGTCGTCGGCACCGCTCTCGGACACCGTGAGGCCCTTCGGCAGCAGGGCTTTGAGCGTCGGGGTGATCGCGAGCGCGGTGGCCGTCCCGCTCGCGCTCGGTGGCGCGGCCGGGGTCGTCGTGTCCTGGGGAATCGCGTCGATGGCCTTCCGCCAGGCGGTCGAGGCGGCGAGCTTCCTCAACTGCGCCGCTGAGAGCGGTGGTTGGGGCCTGCTGATCGGCGCGTCCTTCTCGGCGGCGGCGTTCCACTCGCTGACGCTGACGTGCTGGCCCTGCGGGGTGACGAGTTCGGCGTTCCACCACTTGGTGTCCACGCGCCGGTCCGGATACTCGTACCCCTGAAGGACCATGACCACCGACCCGTCCGCCAACTTGCTCGTGCCGCACGCGTCGTAGTGCGTGAACGCCTTCCCCGGGCAGGTGGTGACCTGGCGCGCGTCGTCGCCGCCCGGCTGGATCCGGCCCAGGCCGAGGCTGATGGCCGACGCGCCCTTGCCGTCGTCGTAGACGAGTTGGACGTACGGCGCCGGTCCCTCGTCCGTGCCCCTGGTCTCGACCTTCGAGAACTTGCCGAACTTGCCGTTGGCGAGGAGGTGTTCGAGCGTACGGGTCAGGGCGTCGCCGGAGACGGGGGCGGGGGCGGCGGCGGAGGTGGCCGCCGGTGTCGTCGCGGAGCCCGTGGAGTTCTGTGTCGTACGGCCGTTGCCGCTGGGCAGGAGCAGGGCTCCGCCGATGCCGACGAGGGCGATACCGGCGGCGCCGCCCATGACGGCGGCGTTCCGGCGTCGTAGCAGGCGCCGTCGTCCTTTGAGCTCGCCCGTGGCGGCGAGCGCGGCCCGGTCGGTCTCGAAGGCGTTGCCCGCGTCCCGGAGGCCGGCGGCGAGCCGTGTCTCGAAGGGGTCGACGGCATCGCTGGAGTGTGCGTCGGGCATGGCGAACCACCGTTTCGCATAGGGGAGTTGGCGTGAGGGTTGAAAGGGGCGGTCAGGGGCGGGCGTATTCGTCGAGGTTCTCGCCGAGGAGTTCGCGCAGCCGGCCGAGCGCGCGGACGCACCGGGTGCGTACGGCGGCCGAACTGACGTGCATGACGTCGGCGGTCTCCTCCACGGACCGGTCCTCCCAGTACCGCAGGACGACCACGGCCCGGTCCTTGGCGGGCAGCCGGGAGAGGGCCTGGAGCAGGGTCAGCCGCAGGGGTGTGTCGGAGCCGGGGGCACCGGGATCGGGCAGGTCGGGCAGGACGTCGGTGGCGCGCTCCGTGCTGCTGCGGCGCCGCTGATGGGCGAGGTAGGTACGGGTGAGGACGGTCTGGGCGTACCCCGCCGGGTTGCCGACGCGGGACATCCGCCCCCAGCCGACGTACAGCCGGCCGAGGGTCTCCTGCACCAGGTCCTCGGCGAGATGCGTGTCCCCGGCCGTCAGCAGGCAGGCGGACCGATAGAGATGCCCGGCGCGTGCGGCGGCGAACTCCGCGTACCCGTCGGAACGCCCCTGTCGTCTCATACCTGTTCCCCCTGATTCCCCCTGCTCGGTGGACCGTTGCCGGCACCGCCCTCACTTGTACTGATGCGGTGGGCCCACAGAAATGTTTCAGGTGGGGGCGATCGCCGTGCGAGTGTGTGTCCTGTCGAGATCGTGTCCGACAGGTGGAGGGGCTTGTGGCAGTGGGAAGGACGGCCCGTCGGGCGCAACGCGAGGCGAGGGTCGGGGCGGTGTTCGGGGAGGACGCGGCTCCGGTGGCGCTCGACCTGCTGGAACTGGTCGAGTTCGCATGGCACGACTGCTACGGCGAGGTCACGCCGGGCGATGAGGTGGTTGAGGACATCCTGACCTGCTCCCGGGGTGACCTCGCGTGGCTGATCCGATACGCCCGGCTCGCCGTCGACGACTGGCGGGATCTGCGGCTCGCCGCCGACGAGATCAGGTCCGCCGAGAACAGCCCCGGTGGGCCCGGCCGCTGAACTCCGCGCCCCGGTAACGCGGGTTGGTGGGGTGGGCCGGGACGAATACGCCCCGAACGCGCCCGCCCCGCGCCCCCGACCGCCGGGGCATCCGCGTGGGGGCCACCTTGTCCTTCGGGGTCCGGCGTGACGACCATGTCCTGACCGCACAAGCCCACTTGGAGCAAGGGGACCTGTCGTGTTCGACAACCTGCGGGATCTGGAGAAGCTCAAGGACAAGGCCGAGGAGATCGCCGAGGACCACGGCGACAAGATCGCCGACGGTCTGGAGAAGGCCGGTGATCTCCTCGACGAGAAGACGGACGGCAAGCACAGCGAGAAGATCGACACCGCCGTCGACAAGGCCCAGGAACTGGTGGACAGGCTCGCCGCGCAGGCCGGGGACGAGGCGAAGAAGGACTGACGGCGGGGTGAACTCTCAGCCCACGGGGCCGAGCTCGCCACGCGTCGGCAGCGAGCGCAGGGCGCGGAGCGGGGACAGGATGTTCGGCAGGACGCTCAGCGTCATGCCGGTCGCGCCGATCCACAGGGTCACCGCCGCGCCGAATACCGAGCCCGAGGCGCCGCTCAGCAGAATCCCGCCCCAGGACACGAACCGGGCCGTCGCGCGCATCCGGCCCAGGACCGGTGCGAGGTCAGGGCCTGCTGGAAGCCCGACCGGGCCACGACACGGATGAGTCCGCCCAGGGAGAGCGACGCGAGCAGGGCAGGGTATTGGAGGACGAACTTCAGGCCCACCTTGATGTCGCGGCCCGGTTGACGTTGCTCGGTCGGCCCCGACTCCGGCTTCGGCTCGCGTGTGCGGATGCTGAGCGCCGGCAGCCCGGACATGGCCAGTCGCCCGAAGTCCGGATCGCCCAGGAGTCCGAGCCGCGAGCGTAATGACGTGCGAACCTCACAGCCCGCCGAAGACCACTGAACGCCAAGTCCAGCCCGACGCGAGGACCGCGTCCCGCAGGGCGTCGCGCAGCTCCGCGGCGTCGAAGCGGAACGTCTCCGTCGCTTCGAGGTGGCCGCCGGCCCCGCGTCCTACGGTCCACTGGCGGGTGACGGTCCGGTCCGGTCCGCGTGAGTATCCCGATGCGATCCGGAGTGTTGGTGGATTCCCGACCCGGGTCACCTCACGCTGCTCTTCGAGCGCGCGTACCTCGTGGTCGTGGCGGTTCAGTCGCATGCGGATCCGGACGGCGTGGGTGAGTTGGGACTCGACGAACAAGCGCTGCCAGGCGGGTTCCGTGATCCGCCACTCGGCCACCAGGTCGGCCTGCTCCGCGGCGCCGTAGCGGACGACGTAGGGCACGTTGGGTCGGTCGAGGCCGAGCAGGGCTGCCCGTACCTCCTCGGCCGGGAGCGGTGCGAGGCCGGCCGGAGGGCGGCGGGTTCCGGTCAGCCTGTCGAAGAGTCCCATGGCGTCAACCTAGTTGGCCCCGAGTGGGGGAGTGGGACTCGACCGCGCCGCAGTGGGCCCATCCGATGCCGAAACTGGCCCCGACCCGCATGGCCCGGCCGTCGA
>NZ_JBFAJJ010000016.1:0-249188 GCF_040655155.1 Streptomyces sp. NPDC050508 | reverse complement strand
AGAACCCCAAGCCGTTCGTCTGGACGAAGACCGCCGACGACATACTCGACACCCTCGCCGCATACTGCACACGAATTAACGACTCAGGACACTAGCAGCCGGTCAACCAGTTTTCCCGGGCGCCGGTACGGCTGCGGACGACGTATGCCGAACCGACGTATGCAACAGGCCTTATCGCACTTCTGCCCACGCGGCTACGAGTTCAGGGACGTACACCGTTGCCTGCACCTCCGTGCACGCCCGCACCATACGAGTGCGCAGTGTGTCGATGTCGACTTCCTGTGCCGTGGCGATTCCACCGCGCTCCATCACCGGCAGGAGACTGCGCGTCGACTCGGCGATGAGGGTGACCGCCGCCGAGTCGGGACCGCCAGTGGGCACGGCAACCGCCACGCTCGGATCGGACAGGCCCGAAAGCCGTAGTACTTCGGCCAGTTGCTCGCCCATGTCGGGGTCGCGGCGCCCTTGTCGGAGCGCCGCACAGATCCACGCCACGGACTCCGTCACCACGGGTACCGCGGGTATGGCGCGAGTCCGCGAAATATTGAAGTCCTGGAACGTGACAACACCACCGGGACGGACAAACCGCGTCAGCCCCTTCACCGTTGCCACCGGATCGTCGAGATGAATCAGAATCAGTCGTCCCACAAGGGCGTCAAAGGGCTCGGGGACTTCGAGATCGGGGAGCGTTCCCTGCTCGAAGGTGACATTCCGGAAGGAGCCCGCGGTCGCATTTTCCCGCGCGCGTTCCAAGACTCCCGGGTCCATGTCCACGCCGAGAACACGGCCACTTGAGCCGACCACGCGTGCGGCGGCCAGTGACACTTCGCCCGTACCGCAGCCGATGTCGAGAACGCGCATTCCCTCCCTCAGGCCCGCCGTCCTCAGGAGGTATTCGGTGTGCCTGTCGTACAGCGCGGCTTGTATGCCGAGCCTGTCCGCCTCCTCGGATGTATTACCCATCACGTAGGAACTCGGGTCCTTGTCTGCCATTCCTGTTCCGTTCATTGCTCTGGAATTACTGCGGTGAGCAGTCAGCAGTTACGGAGTGTAGGAAGCGCCCGGTCGGCAGTCTTCGGCGTGATCATGGAGTGGTGGGGCAGATTCTTGTGGATTCCACAGTCGCCGTCAGCCGGTGATGCCGACGACCGAGCGGAGGAGCCCGGCGAAGGTGCGCGGATCGGCGCCGGTGAGCTTGCGCCACTGGCCGAGCCGGTAGGCCACCGTGTTGGGGTGGATGCTCAGGGCGGCCGCGGCATGGGCCAGCGACGACCCGGCGTCGGCGAAGGCGATGACGGTCTCCGCCAACAGGGGTTGCTCGCCCGCGACCCGACGGACTTCGGCGAACAGGGGGTGCAGTCGCTCCCGGCTGTCGACGAGACTCGCTTGGAGCCAGACGTCCTCGAACGACGTGGCGCGACCGCCCTGTTCGGCGACGGCCAGGGCGCGCTCCGCATCGGCGATGCTCATCTCCGCGCCTGCGAGCCCGGACCGGTCGAGACCGACGCCCACGCGCGCGTTGTCGCCGCCCAGGTTGATCACGCGGGTGGCCAGGTCGGCCGGGTCGACTCGCTGGGTGATGACGACCATCAGCTGCCCGCTCAGCCCGCAGGAGACATTTCCGGCAAGCTGGCGTGCCGTACGTTGCAGCAGGCCAAGGTGTCCTTGCGCGGCCCACGGGGCAGCCGGCGTGCACAGGGCCCGGAAGTCGCCGTCCGGGTCGAATCCGAGTTCACGGGCGATCTCGGCTGTGTGCTCGCGGGGTGTCCCGCCGGTGCGGAGCAGTTCGAGGAAGCGTTGCCGCAGACCGGCCTCGCGCCCGTACCGTGACCCGGCCTCGTCCGCGAAGGCGTCCGCGACGACGCCGCTCGTCGACTGCACCCACAACCACAGCGGTGCGACCAGCTCGATCGCGGCGTCCTCGGCCGCTGTACCTTGCGCCGCCGCTCGCAGTTCGTCCCACAGCCGGCGGGCGCCGATGTGAAAGGTCGCGAGCGCGTCCTGGACGGCCAGACCGTAGTACGCCCGCCTGCGTGACTCGGCCTGAATCTCCAGCAGTAGCTCGGCCGTCGGTTCCACATCGAGGGCGAGACCCCGCAGGAGGGCTTGGAGCCGGTTGCGCACAGTCCGGCGTTGCTCGGCCAGCGGGAACGCCGCGTACGAGGGGATCTCGCGCCTGATGTCGTCGGTGACGACGACGCTGAGTTCCTCGATGCGCGACAGCACGGACTCGCACAGCACACGCAGCGGATGTCCGTCGGGCCGGACCGGAGAGGAAGTCACGCCGACACTGTCGAATCGACAATGAGTCCATGTCAATCCTCCTCACACGGAGTGACGGGTGCGGCCGGCAGCGTGCCGAGCGGCCTGGTGAGCCGAACCCGCCGTTGCCTATCCATAGTTGGGTCAGGCTGCGCGCGCGGCAGTTGCCCATACTGAGCTCCGTGAAAGGGAAAACGCAGCTCGGGGACTTTCTGAAGGCTCGGCGTTCCCACCTCCGTCCTGAGGACGTGGGAGTGGCCACGTACGGGGAGCGGCGGCGCGTGCCGGGGCTTCGACGCGAGGAGCTGGCGCTGCTGGCGGGGGTGAGCGTCTCGTACTACACGCGGCTGGAACAGGGACAGGCGCCGAGCGCTTCACCCGAGGTGCTGGACGCGCTGGCCTTCGCCCTGCGGCTCGACGAGCCCGAGCGGCGCTACCTGCACGACCTGGCCCACGCGGGCAGACAGCGTCCGCGAGCCCGGCGGCTCGCGCCGGAACGGCTGACGGAAGAGAACACCCAACTGCTGGACGTACTGGGAGACGCGCCCGCCGTCCTGCTGGGCCGATGCAGCGACGTGCTGGCGTGGAACCGCCTGGGACACGCCCTGTTCGCCGGTCACCTGGACCTTGACGCCCCGGACCGGCCGGCCCAGCGGCCGAACATGGCCCGACTGGTGTTCCTGGACTCGCACACCCGTGACCTGTACGCGGACTGGCCGAGCAAGGCCAGGGCGGTGGTCGGACACCTCCGCCTGGTCGCGGGCCGGTTTCCCGACGACGCGGCGCTGCACGCGCTGGTGGGTGAACTGAGCGCCAAGAGCGCCGAGTTCGCCTTGATGTGGGCCGACCACCGGGTCAAGTCGTACATGCTTGCCTCGTACGAGATGCGGCATCCACTGGTGGGCCCGCTGACGGTCGTCCAGCAGACCCTCGGTCTCGGGCGTGGCACCAGCGTCGTGGTCGCCACCACCCCGGCGGGCTCGTCCTCACGGGCGGCGCTGGCTCTCCTCGCCCAGGCCGTCGTATCGACCGAGTCGGCGCGGACGCCTTCCCGGGCCGCCACGGACTGACCCGCGCTCGATACCTGTCCGCTCACTCACCGCACCACCGCGTCGGCACGTCGCTGCCGTATGCCCGAAAACCACTGACCACAGAACCAACCAACCCGTACCAAGGAGCCGACCCATGCTCAAGAAGCTCACCCGGTCCGCCGTGTCCATGGCCGTCCTCGTCGCGGCCACCGCCGTGGCGCTCGGCCAGGCTCCCGCCTCGGCCGCCTCCGCGCCGCTGAGCGACGCCCGTATCGCACGCCACTTCGACCTGGCCAAGGGGCAGACACCGGAGAACGTCGTCCTGGCCCCGGACGGCAGCGCCTACGTCACCTTCGCCGCCGCCCGCCAGATCGCGCGGCTCTCACCTCATGGCACCACGCAGATCCTGGCCGCCCTGCCCGCACCCGCGGACGGCGGGGTCCACACCCCCGTCCTGGGCTTCGCCCTGACCTCCGGCATCGTCCGGGCCCACGACGGCACCCTGTACTTCCTGTACGCCACCGGCACCGCAGACCTCACCGGCGTATGGCGGCTGAGCCCCGGCGGCACCCCGGAGCGGATCGCCGCGCTGCCCGCGGCCGGGCTGCCCAACGGCCTTGCTCTGGACGCCCGTTCACACACCCTCTACGCCACCGACTCCGTACTCGGCACCGTCTGGAAGGTGCCCGTCTCCGGCGGCACACCCACCGCCTGGTCCACCGCCCCCGAACTGTCGTCGACCGGTTTCCTCGGCGCCAACGGCCTGAAGATCCGGGGCGGGGCGCTCTGGGGCACGAACCTGGACCGTGGCACCGTCCTCCGTATCCCCGTGCTGCGGGACGGACGCGCGGGCCGGGTCCGGACCGAGGTGACCGGTCTGCCGGGGATCGACGACTTCGCGTTCACCGGCCGTGGCGACCAACTGCTGGCCACCCTCAACGGTTCGAGCGAGGTCGTGCTCGTCGCCCCGCACGGCAGCCCCACCACGGTGCTGACCCCGGCCGACGGCCTGCAGAACCCCACCTCGATCGCCCTGCGCGGCGACACGGCCTATGTCCTGAGCGCGGCCTACGTCACCGCCCACGACCCCAACCTGGTACTCGCCCACCTGAACCACTGACGCCTCCGGCGGGCCGGGCATTTGTCACCAACTCGGGCCCTACGACGGCCCGTTCGGCCCCGTCTGTGAAGTCTCGGGCGTCTCTGCGGGGGCAGGTGGCCGATCGGCCGGTGCCGGTTCGGGCTCGGGGTCGGTCCGGTGGCCGCCGCGCAGGGCCGAGGCGACCGCGGAGACCAGGGCCATGCCCGCGGCGACGCTGAAGACGATGGCCAGGCCGTGGTGGAACGGTCCCGAGACCAGTCGGGGGAAGAAGGTGTGGCCGGTCAGGACGGCGCGCTGGGCGGCGGTGACGTGGCCGAGGGTTCCGTTGGACGCGAGAAGGTGCTGGATGGGGTTGTTGCCGAGGAACGTGGCGAACAGCGTGCTCACCGGAGGCAGCGACGCCGCCTGCTCGGCCGCGCCGGCCGGTACGCCGTGCGCCTGCAGTCCGTGGCTCAGCGTCCTGGGCAGCGAGGACGCGAGCCCGGAGACCATCAGGGAGAAGAACACGCCGATGGACAGGGCCGTGCCCGAGTTCTGAAAGGTGGACCGCATGCCCGAGGCGACGCCCCGGTACTCGCTCGGCACGCTGCCCATGATGGACGACGTGTTCGGCGCGGAGAACATGCCCTGGCCCAGCCCGTTGAGCAGCAGGAGCGCCGCGAACATCCCGTAGTCGAAGTTGATGGGCAGCGCGAGCAGTCCGAGGAAGGAGAGCGCTACGACGACCAGCCCGACCGTCGAGAACATCCGGGCGCCGAACCGGTCCGACAGGTATCCGGACACCGGCCCGGCGACGAGGAAACCGACCGTGAGCGGCAGCATGAAGATGCCCGCCCACAACGGGGTGTCCTCGTAGTCGTAGCCGTGCAACGGCAGCCAGATGCCCTGCAGCCAGATGATCAGCATGAACTGCAGCCCACCGCGCGCGATGGCGGTCAACAGGGCGGCCAGGTTGCCCGCGGCGAAGGCGCGCACCTTGAACAGGGCCAGGTTGAACATCGGTTCGGCGACGATGTGCGTCTCGATGTAGCAGAAGGCCAGCAGCAGTAAGGCACCGCCGATCAGACCGCCGAGCACCCACGGGTTTCCCCAGCCGGTGGCGCTGCCGCCGTAGGGCTGGATGCCGTAGGTGATGCCCGCGAGCAGGATTCCGGCGCCTGCCGCGAAGGTGAGGTTGCCCAGCCAGTCGATGCGGCCGGGGCGGCCCGCCGAGGTCTCGCGCAGGCTCAGGTACGACCAGATCGTGCCGGTGATGCTGATCGGCACGCTGACCCAGAACACCGCGCGCCAGTCGACGACGGCCAGCAGACCACCGGCGAGCAGGCCGAGGAACTGTCCGGCGAGGGCGGTGATCTGGTTGATGCCGAGGGCCATGCCGCGCTGCCGGGCCGGGAAGGCGTCGGTCAGGATGGCGGCCGAGTTGGCGGTGAGCATGGACCCGCCGAAGGCCTGCACGACGCGCCAGAGGATCAGCCACATGGCCCCCGCTCCCGCGCGGAACGGGTCGAGGGACAGCGCGACGGACGCACACGCGAAGATCAGGAAGCCGATGTTGTAGATCTTCACCCGGCCGAACATGTCACCGAGCCGGCCGAGCACGACGACAAGGACTGCCGAGACCAGCAGATAGCCCAGGATCATCCAGAGCAGATAGCCGATGTTGCCGGGCGCGAGCGGGTCGAGGCCGATGCCGCGGAAGATCGCGGGCAGCGAGATGATCACGATGGACGCGTCCATGGTGGCGATCAGCACGCCGAGCGTGGTGTTCGACAGCGCGACCCATTTGTAGTTCGGCCCGACAGGAGTGTCCTTGCGACGCCCTGAGCGCACGGCGCCCAACAGCGACGGTCGGCCGCCCCCGTTCTCCTGTCCGTCGCCGGGTATGTGCGCGCGCTCGGTCACAGTCGCTCCGCCAGCCGGTCGAGGAGGGGCAGGGCCGACGCGAGGGTCGCGCGCTCCTCCGCGGTGAACTCGTCGAGGACGGCCCCGAGGCGGTGGACCGACTCGGTGCGCCGCTCGGCCAGCATGGCGTGTCCCTCGTCCGTGATCGCCACGATGCTCCGACGCCGGTCAGCGGTATCGGGGCTACGGCGGACGAGCCCGCGCTGTTCGAGCAGCGCGAGCGTGCTCGCCATCGCCTGTGGGCGTACCCGCTCGGCCTCGGCGAGCGATGTCGGCGACTCGGAGCCGTCGCGGGCGAGCCGGGCCAACACCGAGACTCCGGAGAGTGAGACGTCTCCCACGGCGTGCGCCTGACGCAGGCGCCGCGTCACACGGCCCACCGCGAGCCGCAGGTCGGAGGCGAGCCGAGCGGTGTCGTACGGACTGTCCACTTTCATGGTTACTAACAGTAGATTTATCAGCCTGAACTGCTCAACCAATTGTTAGTAAATGGCGCGAGGAGGTTGTCGGTGGAGAGAGGACGCCCCACAGGACTGTTCGTCGGGCTGTGCACCCTGGACGTCATCCAGCTGGTGGACCACGCGCCGGGCCCGAACGAGAAACTCACCGCCCGGGACCAGACGGTCGCCGCGGGCGGCCCGGCGGCAAACGCGGCCGTCACCTTCGGTCACCTGGGCGGCGCGGCCACGCTCCTGACAGCAATTGGCGCCCACCCGTTGGGAGTTGGGGTGGCGGCCGACCTGCGCGCGCTGGGCGTGACCGTCTCCGACCTGGCCGCCGACTCGGCGGAACCGCCTGCGGTCTCCTCCGTTCTCGTGACCGCGTCCACCGGGGAACGCGCCGTCGCCTCGACCAACGCGACGGCACACCGGCTCGCCCCGCCCGACGACCTCGACGGCCTGGTGGCGGCCTGCGACATCGTCGAGTTCGACGGCCACCACATGGAACTGGCCGTGGCCGCGGCCCGCTCGGCGCGCGCCCTGGGCCGTAAGACCCTTTTCGACGGCGGCAGTTGGAAGTCCGGCACACAGGACCTGCTGCCTCTGATCGACGTGGCGGTCTGCTCGGCCGACTTCCACCCACCCGGCACGAGCACCCCTACGGACACGCTCCGTTTCCTGCGGGAACACGGGGTCGTCTGGTCGGCGGTCACCGGGGGAGCGGACCCCATCCAGTGGGCGGGGCCGGGTGGCGACGGCACGGTGGCCGTACCTGCGGTGCCGGTGGCGGACACGCTGGGCGCGGGCGACGTTCTGCACGGGGCCCTCGCGTATCACCTCGCCCTCCGGGCCCGCCTGACATCGGAGGGCTTCGCCGAGGCGCTGCGGGCGGCAGCCGTCGTGGCCTCGCGGGCATCCGCCTCGTTCGGCACGCGGGCGTGGATGCGGGAGGGATGACCCAGGTCGACCGGTCCGGGGCTGAGAAGATCGTCAGGAACGTACGCGTCGTCGGACCGTACGTACGCAACAGGGGTGGGAAACATGATCATTGCAGTGCTGCTCGGCTTCTTGGCGCTCCTCGTCGGCGGGTGCGTGTGTGTGGTGTGGGCCGAGCGCGGTGGGCCCCGGTGGGCCCGTGTCGTGGCCACCGTGACACTCACCGCGAGCGAACTCCTGCGTAGCTCCGAGAAGAAGCGGCGTCGGGGCATGAACCCGGGCAGCCAGGGCGACGACTAGCAAGGTCGGGTCGCCACGGCAAGTGCCGAACCGGTCCGGGAACTCGCCGTGACGGAACCCTTCTCCGAACCCCAACGTGCCTAGACTGAGCCGTCGTTGATCGTTTCACCCGGACGGTCTCAGGAGGACCACATGCCCCGCACCCCGTCTCGACGCACCGCACTGCGCGGCCTGGTCGCAGGCTCAGCCGTGGTGATCGGCTTTGATCCCTTCACGCGTAGTTGGGCGGTGACCGACCCCGGCCGACCGCTCGCCGCCGTCCCTCATCTGGACGGAACGCTCCACACCGACGACGCCTCGCTCACCGCCGACGCCGACGACTTCGGGCACATCGTGCACCGTCGTCCGGCCGCGGTGCTGCGGCCCGGCTCCGTGCGGGACGTCGTCGCGATGGTGCGGTTCTGCAATCTGCACGGACTCGGCGTGGCCCCGCGCGGACAGGGCCACGGCACGAACGGACAGGCGCAGGTCGAGGGCGGCCTGATCATCGAGACCGAGCCGCTCTCCTCCATCGGCCCTGTACAGACAGGGAGTTCACGCGTCACGGTCGGCGCGGGTGCGAAATGGAGCGACGTCGCCAAGGCGGCCATCGCCCACGGTCTGACGCCGCCCGTCTTCACCGACTACCTCGAACTCTCCGTCGGCGGCACCCTGTCCGTCGGCGGCCTGGGCGGCCAGAGCCACCAGCAGGGCGCACAGGTCGACAACGTCCTCGAACTCGAAGTCGTCACCGGCGCAGGGGAGTTGGTCCGCTGCTCCCCGACCCGCCACCCCGACCTCTTCCACGCCGTGCTCGCCGGACTGGGCCAGTGCGCGGTGATCGTCGGTGCCACCCTGCGCCTGGTCCCGGCCCCGGAGACCGTACGGCACTACCTCCTGCCGTACGACGACCTGCGGACCTTCCTCGACGACCAGCAACTCCTCGCCACCGAGGGGCGGTTCGCCTACCTGGAGGGCCAGGTCGGCGCGGACACCGCCGGAGCCTTCAACCAGTTCGCCATCGAGGCGGTCGCCTACGGGCCGCCGGTGGGGGACACCCCCGACGACACGGCCCTCCTACGGGGGCTGCGTTACGTCACGTCCGGCGCGCAGATCACCGACCTCGGGTACTACGACTTCCTCGACCGGCTGGCCGCCTCCGTCGCCGCCCTGAAGGAAGCGGGTCTGTGGGCCTACGCCCACCCCTGGCTTAACGTGCTGCTGCCGGGCCGTAGCACCGCCGACGTGACCGCCACCCTCCTGGACGCGCTCACCCCGGCCGACCTCGGACCCGGCGTCGTCCTCCTGTACCCCCTGCTGCGCGAGCACCTCCACACCCCGCTGCTGCGCATGCCCGACGACCCGATGCCCTACCTGTTCGCGGTCCTCCGCGCCGCGCCGCCAGAAGACACGGCGACCGTGCAACGACTGCTGAGCGCCAACCGGTCCGCGTACGACACAGTCGCGGCCGCCGGCGGCACGCAGTACCCGGTTGGCTCGATCCCCTTCCAACACGCCGACTGGAAGCGGCACTTCGGGCCGGTTTGGCACCGTTTCGCCGAGGCCAGGAAGACGTACGACCCGAAGGGCATCCTGGTTCCGGGGCAGGGCATCTTCTGAACGTCGATGCCGTCCTAGCCGGGAGGCAGGTCCGCCAACGCGTCGCGCAGTGCGGCGCGGGAGGCCACGCCCAGCTTCGGGAAGAGTTGGCGCATGTGGGCGGCCACGGTGCGGGGGGAGAGGAAGAGGCGTTCGGCGATCTGTTTGTTGGTGAGGCCGGCCGCCGCCAGCAGGGCGATCTCGCGTTGCTGTGGCGTCAGTGACGCCGGCCCGGTGACCCCGGCGGCTCCGACGGACAGGCCGGTCGCCCGCAGCTCGTTGCCCGCCCGGGCCGTCCAGGGGCGGGCGCCGAGTCTCTCGAAGGTGTCGATCGCGTCGGCGAGTTGGGTGCGCGCCTCCGTGGTGGATTTCACCCGGCGAAGGCGCTCGCCGTAGGAGAGCCGGACCCGGGCCAGCTCGAAGGGCCAGCGGTCGGTGTCGGGTACGGCGAGCGCCTCCTCGAACAGGTCGATCGCTTCGTGGTCGGCGGCGGCGATGGCTGCCGACGCCTTCACGAGCAGGGCGAGGCGGGGCGAGATCGCGGCGATGCCGGCCTCGTGTGCCGCCGCGACATGAGCCGTCGCCTCCGAGGCCCGGCCCGTTCTGACCGCGGCCTCGACGAGATCCATGACGACGAGCAGGGCCGGGGGGACGTGAGAGGCGAGCTCCCCCGCACGGCTGATGGCGCACGCGTGCCGGTAGGCGTCCTCGTACCGGCCGCGGCCGAGCGCCGCCAGCGCCCTCGCGTGCGAGGCGCACGACAGGTAGGAACCCACACCGCGCGGTGTCGCCCACAGGGTCATCTCGTCCGTCAGGGCCCGGGTGGCGGTCTCGTCGCCGCGGGCGGCGGCGACCAACGCCCGTTGGTACAGGAACTCCGTCGTCAGCAGTTGGTAGCTGTGGGCCCGCCCCAGATCCCGGCCCTGTGCGGCCTGGGCCTGCAGCTCGTCCCACTCACCGGCCGCGAAGTGGTCCCGGCCCAGATACACCAGTCCCTGGATCTCCACGGTGAGCGAGCTGTTGTCCCGTCCGTCGCGGAGCACGCGCCGCAGCGCCGTCCTGCACGCCGGGAGCCGGTCCACGTAGAGGGAGGTCATGGCGATCCGGATGACGCGGACCGGGTCGGCCTCCTGGTCGAGAGAGGCGATGACCTCGTCGAGCTTCCCGAGCGCGGGCGGTGCCGTCCGAGCCGGGTCGGCCATCGTGCTGAGGGTCAGGGCGAGTTGGTCCGGGACCTCCGGTTTCAGCAGGCCGAGCGCCCGGTGCAACGGCTTCCACAGCTCCGTACGCTGACTGCTCTGGCACAACCAGGCGAGGGTGTACAGCGCGTCGATCATGGTGGGATCGGTGGCGTCGTACGGCTGGTGCTGCATGTCGATCGCGCCCACGAGCAGCCGGTGGGCGGTGTCCAGGTCGCCCTCACCGCTGAGCAGGATGTGGTGTGCCGCCGCGACCGCGGCGACCAGTGGCCCCGCTCGCCCGCCGTCGGCCAGGCGCGCCTCTTCGAGCAGCCGGGGCACATCACGCAGATCCCCGGTCAGATCCGCGCCGAGATAGGCCGCCTCGGCGATCCGGCGACTGCGCTCGTAGCCGCGCGGACTCAGCTCCGCGGCGCGCAGCAGCGCGGCGATCGCGCCGCCCGCGTCACCACGCCGCACGGTGTCGCGCGCCACTTCCTCCAGCAGACTCGCGACGTCCTCGGAGGGCTCGACCGTGGCATGGGCGAGGTGCCAGGCGCGCCGCTCGGGCCGGTCGGCCCGGTACTCCGCCAGGGCACGATGCACCTCGCGACGCTGCTCGCTGGTGGAGAGTTCCACGACGGCGGAACGGGTCAGAGGATGGCGGAACGCCAGTCGCCCGGTGGCCGCGTCCACGAGTCCCGCCCGCTCCGCGTGCGCCAGGTCTTCCATGCCGGTCCGCCCGGAAGAAGCCGATGTGAGGACGCACAGATCACCGGTGCCGTCCAGGACCGCGTACAGAAGGAGCAGCCGGGTCGCGGCGGGCAGCGACTCGACCCGGGACGCGAACACGGCCTGGAGACGGCTGCTCAACGGCAGCAGTTCGGGCACCGCGGTCCCGGAGCGCTGCGGGCCGCTGAGCGCGACGGGCAGTTCGAGCAGTGCGAGGGGGTTGCCCTGCGCCTCCGTCAGCAGCCGCTCCCGCACACGCGGGGCCAGGGAAGGGGAACGAGCCTGGAGCAACGCCGCCGCAGCCGTCGTATCGAGAGGCTGTACGTGGTGAAGGGGGACCCCGCCGCGTTCGAAGAAGCTGCCTTCCCCTGACCGGTACGCGCCGAGAAAGCCGACCCGGCTGCCGGCCAGGCGGCGGGCCACGAAGCCCAGCACCACGGCGCTGGCACGGTCCAGCCACGGGAGATCGTCGACGATCACCAGCAACGGGCGCTCCGCGGCGGCCCGGACGAGCAGGGTCAGTGCCGCGTTCGACACCAGCAACTGGTCGGACGGTGCGCCCTTGTCCAGGCCCAGCGCGACACTCAGGGCGGTGCGGTACGGGTCGGTCAACCGATCGAGCCCGGGCAGCAGCGGCTGAAGAACCTGGTGGAGGCCCGCGAAAGTGATGGTGCTCTCGAACTCGACGCCGGCGGCACGCACGACACGCATGCCCGCGCCGTGAGCCCGTTCGGCCGCGGCGTCCAGCAACACCGTCTTGCCGAGACCGGCGTCCCCGGACAGCAGAAGCGCACCGCCGGACACCATGGCCCCGTCGACGAATCCCCGGACGAGTCCGAGGTCGTGATCGCGTCCGACCAGCGGTTCAGCCGGCCCCGACAGTGGAGGCCCGTCCCCGTCCATGCGCTTCTCCCTTCCGACCTCGGACTTTACGCCTGACCTTCGCCGTCATCTCATGAACAGACCGCCGTTGACGTCGAGGGTGGCGCCGGTGATGTATCCGGTGTCCTCCCCTGCGAGATGTCCCACGAGTGCGGCCACCTCCTCGGGCCGCCCGAACCGGCCCACGGGAATACGGTCGGCCGCACGCTGCAGCGCCTCGGCAGGAAGATCGTCCATCACGGGTGTCTCTACGGCCGCGGGCGCCACGGCGTTGACGGTGACGCCGTGGGGAGCGAGTTCCTGTGCGAAGACCTTGGTCAGCACCAGCACACCCGCTTTCGCCGCGGCGTAGTGCGGGCCGGCGACCAGTCCGCCCTGCTGCCCCGCCAGCGACGCGAGGTTGATGACACGGCCCCAGCCGCGCTCGCGCATCGCCGGTGCGCAGAGCCGGGTGAGGACAAGGACGCTGCGCAGGTTGGTGGCCATCAGGGCGTCCCACTCGTCGAGTTCGACGTCCCACACCGAACCGGGCGCCGTACGCGCCGCGTTGTTGACCAGTACATCGGGACTGCTCCACGCCGACGCCACGGCACGCACCGCGCGCTGTGTCTCCTCGGGGTCGCCGACGTCGGCGTGGACCGCCATGGCGGAACTCCCGTCGGGATCCAGCGTCTTGGCCAGGGCCCGGGCGCCGGTGTCGTCCCGGTCCAGCAGTGCCACCCGCAGGCCGCGTCGGTGCAGTTCGGTGGCGATGGCGGCACCGATGCCACGGGCGGCGCCGGTGACCAGGGCGACCTTGCGTTCTGCTGTCGGTCGGATCGGGCCTGTTGACGGTCGGGGTGCACCCACCGGTCCGGGTCTCCTTGGTTGCTGGGATCAGACGACGTCGGTATGGGGGAGGGGCCGGCCGAGCAGGACACGGCCGTAGAGCTCCCGGCTGGTCTCGACACTCAGTGCCGCGTGGCGGGAGGCCGTCCCGATGTCGCGCCAGGCGCGCTGCAACGGTGAGTCGTCGGAGAAGCTGCTCGCCCCGGCCGTGTCGAGCAGGAGGCTGACGGCTTCGCGGGCGCAGCGCATCGCGTGGCTGCCGTCCATCCTCAGCCGTGCCCGGGTCTCCAGGTCGGGGCGCCGTCCGTCGCGTGCGGCCTCGTCGATCTCGTCGGCCGCGCGCCGCACGTGCAGTCTGGCGGTGTCGATCAAGGTGGCGGCCTGGGCGACGTTCAGCTGGTGAGGAGCCGCCTCCGCCGTATGGGAATGAAGGGGGGAGACGGACCGCTTTCCGCCCGCGAGGTCCCGGACGACGCATTCGAGCGCGCCGCGGGCGATGCCTATGCCGGTGCCGACCAGCGGCAGATTGATGGACAGCGGGAAGACGACCCGGGGCTCGCCCGGATGGCGCCGGCTGCCGATCCCCTCGGCGATCTCCGCGAACGACACGAACCGCTCGTCCGGGACGAAGAGTTGCTGTGCCATCGCTGTCCGGCTTCCGGTGCCCCGCATGCCGGCCATGTGCCAGGTGTCCGCCACCGTCAGTGTGGACGCGGGGACGAGGGCCAGCCCGCGTTCCGGCCGGCCGCGGTCCTCCCGGACGATGCCCAACAGCACCCAGTCCGCAAGATCGATGCCGGATATCCACGGCCACCGCCCGCTGAGTTCGAGGCCCCCGGACACCGCCGTGACCGAACCGGACGGATTGGCGGCCCCGCAGAGCAGGGCATCGGGAGCCGACGTCCAGATCACGGTGCGGACCGCGTCGGGCAGTTGAGAGGCGAACAGCGCGGCCCCGTACGCGATACCGACGAGCCATGAACTCGACGCGCACCCCGCGGCCAGCTCGGCACACACGTCGACCGCGGTACGCACACCGGCGCCATGGCCGTCGTGGCGGCGCGGTGTGCCCAGGGTGAACAGCCCGGCCTCGCGCAGGGCCTTCGCGCTCGGCTCGGCCAACGTGCGCTGCTGCTCGGTCTGTTCGGCGTGGGCCGCGACGACCGACGCCATCTCCCTTGCCACCTGGACGAGTTGGGCCTCGCTGACACTTCGCGATAAGTGATCCCGGTCGTTCGAGTGAGTCATCGGGGGTTTCCCTCTCTGGCGTCTGATCCACAACGGGGTAGCGCTGCGCCAGGCGGGATCAAGCCGCCGTGCAACAACATCATCGTACCTGGAGGTGATTCCTCCGGATAAGCTGATGGCGACGTCCATACCGGTCCCCGGTCATGCCGCGCCCGCCGAACTGGCCGCTGTCCAGGTCGAGTTGCTACGGCGGGCCGTGCCACGTCCGCCGGGGACGGCGACCGGCGGACACTCCGGTGATGCGGCTTGCAACGGCGTTCCGGCAGCCGTCGGACCCCGAACACAAGGGAGAACACGTGAAGATCGTCGTGGTGGGCGGCGGCGTCGCCGGTCTTGTCACCGCTCTGAGCCTGCATGCCGCGGGAACGACTCCGCTCGTCTTCGAGTCCGCCCGCGAACTGCACGCGGTCGGAGTCGGGATCAACCTCCTTCCCCACGCCGTACGCGAACTCACCGAACTCGGGCTCGGCGACGCGCTGGACGCCATCGCGCTGCTGCCGGAGCGACTGGTCTACTGCGATCGTCAGGGGCGCCGGATCTGGGAGGAGCCTCTTGGCCTGAAGGCCGGCTACCGATGGCCCCAGTACTCAGTCCACCGGGGCGAGTTGCAGATGCTGCTGCTGGACGCGGTCCGCACCCGCATCGGGCCCGACGCGATCCGCACCGGCATGGCCTTCGAACGCTTCGAGCACCAGGAACCGGGTGCGGCAGCGCACTTCGTGGACCGACACACCGGGTCGTCCGTCGTGATCGAGGCCGATGTCCTGGTCGGCGCCGACGGCATCGACTCCCGGCTGCGGGCCCAACTCCACCCCGGTGAGGGTGCCCCGCGCGGGAACGGCGTGCAGATGTGGCGGGGCATGAGCCGGTACCCGCACATACTCGGCGGGCGGGCGATCGTGGTGGCCGGCGGACGCCCCGGCGACAAGTTCGTCGCCTACCCCGTCGACGACCCGGCGGTCGAGGGCGGCCCCACGCTGATGAACTGGGTGCTGGAGATCCGCCGGCCGGAGCCCCCCGAGGGATTGGACCGCTCCAACCGTCCGATCCCGACGGCCGAGGTACTGGCCGAGCTGTCCGGGTGGGATCTGCCCTGGGTCGACCTGCCCGAACTGATCCGCAACTCCACCGACGTCTACGAGTACCCGATGGTGGACCGGAACCCGCTGCCGCGCTGGAGCTTCGGACGGGTGACACTGGTCGGCGACGCCGCCCATCCCATGTACCCCATGGGCATGAACGGCGGCTCCCAGTCGATCGTCGACGCACGCGTCCTGGCCTGGGCGCTCTCGCAACACGACGATCCCGTACGGGCGCTGGAGCAGTACGAGAACCTGCGCCGGGAACCCCTGAACCAATTGGTTCTGGCCAACCGTGAGTTGGGCCCGGAGAAGATCATCGCCCTGGCCGAGGAGATCGGCGGCCCGGTGCCCGCGGAGCAGGCGACGGCCGTCTCCCAGGGGTACAAGCAGCTCGCCGGGTGCACGACCGCCGTACTCAACTCCCGCGATTCCTGGTCGGTTTCGCCGGTTGGTCCGTGAGGGGCGCGGTCGGCGCCACGTCGATCAGTGCGCCTCCTCGTGGTGGCGTCGTGACGGAGCCGGAGCGTTCCCGCCGCCCGACGCGGTGGTTCTGCGCGCGGCGGCGCGAGCCGGACCGTCGGGGATCGTGAAGGCGAAGACGGCGGTCGCCGCCGCGAGGGCGGCCAGAGCCAAGTAGGCGTGCTGGTAGGCGGTGACGGGCGGATTCGCTGCGGCCGCCGTGGGCGTGCTCAGGACCAGGGCCGTGGTCACCGCCGCCGGTGCGAAGGCGCCACCGGTCTGCCGTACGACCGTGTTGAGCGTCGAGGCCTGGGCCAGGTCCTTGCGGGAGAGGGTCGCCAGCGAGGCCACCGTGGTCGGCATGAAGACGCCGCCCATGCCGATGCCGAGCAGGAACATGTAGGCGCGGAAGGTCCACAGGCCGGTGTCCTGGTCGCAGGTGGCGAGGAGCAGCAGGACCGCGCTCACCATGGCCAGGCCGCAGCCGATGATGATCCTGGGCCCGACCCTGGAGTAGAGGACCCCGGCGATCTGGACGGTCAGCAGGACGCCGAAGGCCTCGGGGAAGGTGCTCGTGCCGGACTCCAGCGCGGAACGACCCTGCCCCTGCTGGAGGAAGAGCGGGCCGAGATACATCGCGCCGAGGATCGGCACCAGGCCCACCAGATTGATCAGGTTGGTGTCCCGGAAGAGCCGGTCCGCGAACAGCCGGAGCTTCAACAGCGGCTCGGCGACACGCAGTTCGAAGACGATGGCGGCCGTGAGCAGGACCGCGCCCAGGACGAGGGCGGCGACCACGGAAGGGGAGGACCAGCCACGGTTGGGGCCCTCGGAAACGCCGAACATCACGCTGCCCAGAGCCGCCGCGCTCAGCAGCAGCCCGGTGAGGTCGAAGCGGCCGGGCCGGTGGCCGCGGTGCGCGGCGAGGAACAGCGCTCCGAACACGACGGCGGGCAGGCCGAGCGGCAGGTTGACGTAGAACACCCAACGCCAGGACAGGTGGTCCACGAGCAGTCCGCCGAGCATCGGGGCAGCGGCCGGGGCTATCTGCTGCGGGATGATCATGTACCGCGAAATCCGCACCTGCTCCCAGGAGTTGAAGGTGCTGAAGAGCAGCGAGGAAGCGGCGGGGAAGAGCAGTCCGGCGGACAGACCCTGCACCGCGCGGGAGGCGACGAGCTGACCGAGGTCGGCCGCGGCGCCGCACAGCAGCGACGAGCCGAGGAACGCGCCGAGGGCGGTGAGCAACACCCGCTTGGCGCCGAACCGTTCGACCAGCCAGGCGGAGGCGGGGATGGCCATCGCCAGGCAGACCGGGTAGACGACGACCACCCCGTCCAGGGCAGCCGTCGTCAGCTGGAACTGGCGGGCGATCGACGGGAGCGCCACGGTCGTGATCGCTCCGTCGACGATCGCGATGAACGTCACGCAGACGCACATGACGGGGACGACCAGCCGCTGGCCGGGGCGGAGGCGGAGGGGTATCCGGGGGACAAGAAGGACACGGGGGACGGGAAGGCGTCGGAACGGCAGCACATGCTGAGCATACTCACTATGTGAGTGCTCAGTGTTGCCGTCCGGGGCTCGTACAATCGGCCCTCACCACGGAACGGGGAACGCCATGACAGTGCACGGCAGCAGCGACGTCCTGGTCGACGAGCTCTACGAGACCACTCACCAGCTGCGCCAGTTCGTCGAGACCCGGCTGCGCGCCAACGGGGCCTCGGTCGCGCGACTGCGTGCCCTGCGCATGCTCGCGCGGGCCGAACAGCCGCTGCGCATGCGGGACTTGAGCGAGATGACGGGCGTCGCGGCACGGACCACGACCAGTATCGTCGACAGCCTGGAACGCGACGGGCTGGTGGAGCGCGTACGCCACCCGCACGACCGTCGCGCGTTCCTGCTGCGCCTCACCGACAAGGGCCGGGAGTGCCACCGCGAGGCGGAAGAGGTCGACGGCCTCGCGCTCGCGGAGGCGACGGCCGAACTGGACCCGGAGGACCGCGCACACCTGCGGACCCTGCTCGCGCGCATCCGGAAAGCGACGTCCTAGGATCCCGCAGACCTCACGTGCTCAGGCGGTGGTCCAGTCGCGCAACTGGCGGGCGATCCGGGCGAGGCCCAGCTCCCCGGAAGCGGCGTCACGGACGAGCGCCACGGCTGCCTTGGGCGGGTAGTCGAGGCGGCGCTCGTTGAGACTCAGGTAGGCCTCGGTGGCGTGCCAGGCGAAGGCCTCGTTGGAGTGTTCCAGACACGGCAGCTTCGCCAAGGTCTGCAGGAGTGCAGCCGCCTTGAGATGGAGGGAACCGTAGATGTCGCGCTCCATCGCGCGGGCGTCGACGCGGGCGGCAGCGGCGTAGAGCGGGCCGTAGTCGTCGACCTGGGGGTCGCGGTCGAGCAGTTCGGCGGCGTGCAGCAGGAAGGTGACGTCGAGCGCGTGCGGTGGTTCGGGCTGGGTCACGCGGCGTGCCCCTGCTCCCGGCGTTCGAGTTCACGGAGTGCGTCCGCCTCGGCCGCCCGCTGCTCGGCGCTGGGATCGGCGCTGCCGGGCTCGGCCGCGAAAGCTGCGCCGCTGCGCGCCATGGACTCCTTGAAGCCCTCCAGGAACCGCTCTTCGACGGCCGTCGCACGGGCGTAGGCGGCCGAGAGGATGTACTCCTGCAGGCTGACCCCGGCCTGCTTGGCGGCGGCCTCGATGGCCGCGCGTTGCCGGGGGTCTCGGAAGCGGAGGTTCATGGCTTTCGGCGTGTTCGGCATGGCGTCCACGGTACCAGTGGTACCACGCGTGGGGACCGGTGTTTCCTACACGGGCGTATGCCCCTCCAGGTAGGTGCGCACGGGTGCGGGCAGCCCCGCGGCGATGGCTTCCGCGAACGGTGCCCAGCGCAGTTGCCCCGCCGTGAGCCGAGCCTCCCCCGACGGGTCCTCGCTCAACAGGTGGCACACCACGGCCGGCCCGCCTCCGGATTCGGATTCGAGAAGGCTTGAGCCGTCCACCAGATAACCGGTGAGCTCGTACACCGCCCGCGCGGCGGTGGCCTGCGCCGTCTCGGCGTCCTCGGGGACACCGGACGGCAGGCTCCAACCATCCTGCCCGTCCACCAGCAGCAGGCGTCCGTCGTTCACGACGACCGCGTCCACCACGTCCTCGGCGGCCTGCTCCAACGTCATGTCCCAACCGTCCCTTCACACAAGGAGCGACCGAGGTCCGGCCACGTCCGAGCCCCTTCCTACCCGGGACACATCGGTTCACGCGGGCTCGTACGACTCCACGCCGACACTTCGTGACCCGAGGGAACCAGGACACCCCACCAGGCGTTCCCCCTGACAGGAAGGGTGACGCCCCGTCAAGGATGGTGCCAGATGGACCCGGTGTCGGTAGGGCAGCTCGCATCGCTGGCCGGTGGTGCGGGCGGCGAGGCGGGACGACAGGTGTGGACGGGTCTCACGACTCTCCTACGGCGACCGTTCCGCCGCGGCGACGAGGGCGCGGGCGCTCCGGGACCTGGCGAGGACGAACTGGTCCGCCTGCAGCAGGCCCCCGGTGACGGAACCCGGGCCCACGCGCTGAGCACGGCCCTGGCCGTACGCGCCGCACTGGACCCCGACTTCGCCACCGCCCTCGCCGCCTGGCACGAACAGGCGAAGCTGGTCCACATCGGCGACAGTACGGTCAACAGCTGGACCAGCTTGGCCAGTTACTACGCTCCGGACCTCCAGAGCGGCAGTGACGACCTGAGCCTGGAGACGGCACCGGCGGTTTCGGACCCGGCAGGGCCGTCACTCACGACGTAACGACACTCCACCACTCACACGAGCCCACTCGATATCTGCCACGACACCCTTGCATCAGGACATGGCAGACAGCGCGCCCCTGACCCCGACCTACGTTGGGGCGATGATCTCCTCCTCGGCCGCCAGCGCCTTGTCGCCAACGACCCCCAAGGTGCCGCGTGCGCTGCTCACCCCCAGTTGGTTCGCGGCCGTGATGGGTACCGGCATCGTCGCCAACGCGGCGGCCGGCCTGCCCCGGCAGTTCCCCGGGCTACGGACCGCCGCCACGGTCGTCTGGGTGGCTGCCGTAGTGCTGCTGATCCTGCTGGCTGTCAGCTACCTCCGGCAGCGGGCGCTGCGGTCGCACGCGGCCGATCCGGTCGTGGCCCAGTTCTTCGGCGCACCCCCGATGGCACTGCTCACGGTGGGCGCCGGGGTGCTGCTCCTCGGCCGACGGGTCATCGGGCTCGACGCGGCGCTGGCCGCGGACCGGGTGCTGTGGTCGCTGGGTACCGCACTCGGCCTCGCCACAGCTTGCACGGTGCCGTACCTGATGGTCACCCGCCACCGTTTCGCGCCGGACGCGGCGTTCGGCGGCTGGCTGATGCCGGTGGTGCCGCCCATGGTCGCCGCCGCGACCGGCCCCCTGCTCGTCCCTCACACCCCGGCCGGACAACCACGACTCGCCCTGCTCCTCGCCTGCTACGCGATGCTCGGCCTCGGCCTCGTCGCAGCCCTACTGGTCCTGGCCATGCTCTACGGCCGCCTCGTGCACCACGACGCACCCACCGGAGCGATGGTGCCCACGGTGTGGATCGGCCTGGGGGCGCTGGGCCAGGCGGTGACGGCGCTCGGCGCGCTGGCTGCGGCGGCACCGAGCACGCTGCCCGCGCTCTACGCCCGAGGCACCGAGGTCTTCGCGCTGCTGGGCGGAATCCTGGTGTGGGGCTTCGCGTTGCTGTGGCTCGCGCTCGCCACAGCCCTGACCGCACGGACGATCCGCGCAGGGCTGCCCTTCGCGCCCACCTGGTGGTCGTTCATCTTCCCGTTCGGCGCGCTCGTGACCGCCACCAGCACCCTCGCGGCGCGCACCGGCTCGGACCTGTTCGTCTGGCCCACCGTCGCGTTCTACGTGCTGCTCGTCCTGGCCTGGCTCATCGTGGCCGGTCGCTCCCTGCACCACCTCGTGACTACGATCCCTTCACGCGTACCCGCGCCGGCGTAACGCCAACTCCCGCCCCAGAGACGGCATCCGCTGGGGTGGACGCCCCCTTTGCACGCGAGCCTCACCACGTCATCTCAGGGCCGGGTCACGGCTCCCCATGAGAGGCTGGACGGCATGGGGGCAACGCCGGACGATCGGGCTTCCCGGGAATTCCTGGCCGGGATCCACGTCGGAGACCTCTGCAGCGGGACCGTCGCAGAGGTCACGCGGTCTCGGGGAGTGGCGGTGACCCTGGACGGGTTCTCCGCGTATCCGCTGGGGACTGTCTGGCCGGCGGACGTCTCCTGGCGTTGGAAGACGGCTGTGGCCGTGAAGGTCGGCCGGCGGATCACCGCGGAGGTGGTGGCCGTTGATCTGGACGAGAGCCGAGTGCGGCTGTCGATGACGGCCACGGAGAATCCGGAACTCTGGGCGTTTCTGACATCACGTCACCGCGGTGAGATTCTTTCCGGGACAGTCGCGGCGATCGAGCGGTTCGGCGTGTTCGTGTCGCTGGACGATGGCCCTGACCACCCGGTCTTCCCCGGCGTCGGATTCATCACGATCCCCGAACTGTCGTGGCGCCACATCGACGCGGTTTCGGACGTCGTTCGCGTCGGGCAGCACATCTCCTGCGAGTTCCTCCAGTTCGACGACTGGAACGGCGAGGCAAGGCTGTCCCTGAGAGCGCTGCAGCCGGACCCCTTCGCGGCGTTCGTCGAAGGGATAGCGGTGGGCCGGACACTGCGCGGACACGTCACCAAGATGATCCCTTTCGGCGTCTTCGTCCGGGTCGCCGACGGCATTGAAGGACTGGTCCATCTGCAAGAGCTCACCCTGATGCCCGGCGAGACTCCGGAGGACGTCCTTCAGGTCGGCGACGAGATCACGGTCGTCGTCACAGAAATCGACCGAGAACGACGCAGGCTGGCACTCTCCCAACGATAGGTTGCACCCGACCTCCGGTGACGCCTGAGTGGCGGAGTTCGTGGGCGAGTTAATGGCGGAGTTCATGGCGGAGGTATCCGCATCGGTTCCGCAGAAGGACCGGCGGGCCAAGGCGACTGCTGTCTGCGCGAGTTGATGCCGGATGGGCGGCGCGGGTCGATCCGCCCGCGGCCGTGCTGAACGCCCCGCCCTGGTCGGGCAACGGCCGCAAGCCCGCGCGGCGCTACGGCCGCTGCGCTCGCATTTCGCGAGCCGGGGTTCCGGCCCGCCGGGGTGGGGGGCCGCGGCCGGATCCAAGCCGCGGCCGAAGCACAGACCGGCAGTTGGGACTGGGTGCTGCCGGACCTGTGGCTGCTCGCCGAGCGACCGACGGGCGCCGCTGATCCCACCGACCTATTGGCTGGCCCACCTCCCGGCCCCGACATGCCACTCGCCGGACTGGTTCGCCCGGCAGGGATCCGCTGGCGCATCGAGCACGACTACCGGCAACTCAACATGGCCTGGGACTGGGCCACTTCGCAGGCTGATCGCGGCCCGGCGGCCGTCATCACCGGCGCCTGAACCACCGGCCATCGCCCCCGGCTTCCGATCAGCGCGAACGAGTTCAACACCCACTCACACCGGACGGAGCGCTACGAGCGGCCGGTTCAGAAGGCGTGCGCCATCAACTCCGCGAACAGCACGTGCTCGTCGACGTCGAGGCCCCGCGAGCGGAACCAGCCGCAGATGTTGGCGCAGTCGCGCTGGAGGAAGGTCATCCCATTGAGGTTGCCGACCAGGTCGACGATCTGGGGGAGGTCGATGATGACCAGCCGCTCGCCCGCGGCCAGGATGTTGTACGCCGAGAGGTCCCCGTGCACCAGGCCGTTCTGCACCATCGTCGCGAGCGCGTCGGTCAGTTGCTCGAAGTACGCCGCCAGCAGCTCGGGTGAGGGGCGGGTCTGGGCGAGCCGGGGCGCGGTCGCGACGGTGCCGTCCTCGTCGACGACGGTGATCCACTCCATCAGGATCTCGGTGCCGTCGATCTGGACCGGATAGGGAACCGGCAGCCCGAGGTTCCAGAGCCGCACCAGCGCGGCCCACTCGGATACCGCCCACTCGCCGGCCGCGACCTGCCGACCGAAGGTGCTCTTCCGCTTGACGGCCCGTTCGTCGCGTGAGCGTTTCATCGAGCGGCCCTCGGTGTAGGACGCGGCGCGGTGGAAGGACCGGTGCTCGGGGGAGCGGTACCGCTTGGCCGCCATGACCACGCCGGCCGCGGGGTCGAGAGGGTCGGCGCGCTCGACGAGGTGGACGTCGGCCTCCTTGCCGGTCTTGAGGACGCCGAGTTCGGTGTCGATCGCGCCCTGCGAGGTCACCACCCAGTCCGGGAGCGGCTCGGGGCCACGGCTGAGGGGTTCGACGCTGAGCCAGGTCGACCAGCGCTGGCCGTCCTCAAGGTTGTCGTCGTAGGCACGGAACTCGAAGACGAAGCGGTCGTCTACGTCGCCCAGGTCGTCCGGCTGCGGGACGTGGCGGTCGGGGTCGGTGGTGAAGACGTCAGGAAATGACGGGTGTTGAGGGCGCTGAGGGTGCTGCGGGAGATCGTCGCGAGACATCGCTGGAGGTGCTCCATGAGGTGAGAGGGAGGCGGTCTGTGGGCAGGCCGAGGGCAGTCGTGGTCACAGTCGTGCCTCCTCTCGTGGAGCACCGGGCAGCTCCCGGTGTCCGGCCCATGGTGCGGGGCGGACACCGGGAGCGGCAACCGAATAAAGTCGGCCCGCGTCGAGCGGTCGTAGCGGTACCGCAGGTTTCCTGCGTGATCCTTCGTGCACGGCTCGTCCTGGCCCTGCACGGGCTGACGTTGGCGGGGTCGTCGTCGGCCCTGGATCCGCGGCTGTCGCGGGGATCGACTTGCGCTGCTCCTCTGGCTTCAGCCCGCGCAGACAGCAGTCGCAGCTAGCCCGCTGGTTCTTCCGCGGAACCGAGGTGGATACCTCCGCCAAGTCACTCCGCGGACCCGCAACCTGCTCCTCACGAGCACAGACCGGGCGACCTGACGGGAGTCCTATGCCGCATAGCGCATTCCGCAGGCGACCTGGTGAGGGAGGGGCGGCGGACTGCGTCATTGGTACGGCACCATTCCCGGTTCGGCCGGGGCGTCCGCAGTCGGTCTCTGGGCTACCGAGGCCCGTTGGCTCGCTGTTCCACGTTGCTCAGCCGACCGGTCCCGTCATCGCGCGCGGGCGTACTGCCGGTTCGAGCAGTGACAACGTCCGCTCCTCTGCATCGAGGGCGGCGCGGATACCGACGGGCACCGGCAGATTCGGGCCTGCGTGGTCGCAGGCGGTCAGTGAGAGTCGGGCAGGCTGTCAGGTGTGGAGTGGTGCGGTGAAGTACTACGTCTACTTATCGGGTGGACCCCGTCAGTCCCTGAGCCGCGTCGATCACGCTGTCCGCCACCTCGGTCACCGACTTGGATGCGTCGATGATCGTCGCGCCGCGGCTTTCGTAGATCGCTCGCATCCGAGGATTCCACTTCAGGGCCGCTGCGAGCTCTTCGGGATGCTGACCGAATGTGTTCGTGGTGCGGGTCGCGAGCCGGTGGCGGAGGGTGTTCTCGTCGATCACCAGGCACACGATGAGGTCGAAAAGATCGCGGACGTCTGCCTCGTTCTCCGCCGATCCACACAAGAACGCGGTCCGGAAACGGGACTCCTCGACGAGGATCTCGACCCGCTCACGGACGATCGCCCACCCGTATCGGTCGAGCCAGCCCTGAGGAACCGGATCCGGAGGATCCACCACAACCTCGCCCTTGGCCCGGTCGATCCAGCGGCTGAAGCCGTCCTCGTCGGCGTCGAGCGCAACGTAGCCACGCGCTCGCAACACCCCGCAGACCGTGGACTTTCCAGCACCTGAATTGCCCGTCACCCATACCAATGTCACGCCGTCAGCGTAGACATGACCACTCCGGGACAGTGCTGTGACCGCCCAGGCGCGCCTCGGCGTGGATGACGAGGCCGAGGGTTCGGGCCTGGGGCATCGTGGCAGGCGAGGCGAGGCGAGGCGAGGCGAGGCGGGACGAGGAGGGACGAGGAGGGCAGTCGATCGGTTGTGATCCGTCGGGTTACGAGTCTGTCCCAACGGACCGTGGCCGCGCACAAGTTCGGGACGGTGACAGGAACCGTCGTCCCGGCTGGCCGTGGGCGGGTCCCGGCGTGGTGTGTCCGGTGATGGTGGGCGTTTGCGGCTGGCTGTCCGTGTAACAGGAATGTCTTATGCGGTGGCTGTGCGGAACGGTCGATCGGGCCGGCCGCTCTTGATGATCAGAAACGCCCGCTCGTACCGACCCGTACCGAGCGGCCGGCACCGCCCACCGATACTGAGGAAGAAACGATGCGCGTTCACAAGCTCACCTTCGCCGCCTTGGCCGTCGCCGCCGGTCTCTCGCTCACGGCCTGCCAGAACAACGACGCCGGCACGGGAAAGAGCGCACCGTCGAACGGGTCCACCGCGTCGTCCGGGTCCAACGCGTCTTCCTCAGGCGGCAGTTCGGAGCAAGGTGGCGCGAAGGACTCCGCCGGGTCGAGCACCGCAACGAACTCCGGGGCGACGAGTTCCGGCGGCACGGGTACGGCCGCAGGGACCGGCTCCAACGCAAATGCCAAGCTCGGCAAGTGCCGTACCGACGAGCTGGAGTTCGCGGCG
This sequence comes from Streptomyces sp. NPDC050508, assembly GCF_040655155.1. NCBI lineage: Bacteria > Bacillati > Actinomycetota > Actinomycetes > Kitasatosporales > Streptomycetaceae > Streptomyces > Streptomyces sp. NPDC050508. The sequence continues at coordinate 223,612 of NZ_JBFAJJ010000016.1, read as the reverse complement.
AAGGACAACACCATCGACGGCGACCCCGACGGCACGGTCGTGGTGGAGCTGACGAACCGTGGCGGCCGGGACTGCACGATGTACGGGTACGCGGGCGTCGACCTGAAGACCAACGCGGGGTCGCTGTCCGCGAAGCGCACCGGTCAGCAGGCCGTCTCGGTCGTCGTCAAGAACGGGAAGTCGATCGCCTTCCCCATCAACTACCCGTTCAACAAGTCGGGCGGCTCCGGCGTCCGCATCACCGGACTGGTGGTGACCCCGCCGAACGAGACGAAGTCGGTCACCCTCAACTGGCCGGGCGCCGCCACGCTGCCCGTCACGGACGGCTCCGGCTCCCCGGTGAAGGTCGGCCCGATCGGAAGCGCCGGGCAGGGAGGCTGACCCGCACGCCTGCGGCCCGGGTTTTTGGGCCGCTGGCGTGTTGGGGAGGGTTGGTCACTTTGCTGTGGTGACCGCGAAGAGGGTGTCGGAGTTCGTGGTCGACGGGCTTAGTGGACGGGGCCCCTGCGTAGTGCTGCGAGGCGGGCCATCTGCTCACCCATGCCGCGGGTTCCGGCCAGTGGCGTGCGGGCGTGCGGCCAGACGGAGCGGACGAGGCCGACGTGTCGTACCCTGCCGAGGGCGACGACGGGGGCGAGGAGCACGATGTCACGCAACGTCGCGTGTTCCAGGATGAGTTGGGCTGTCACGGCGTCCGTCGTATCGTGCGGGATGTCGTAGGGCTCGACGATGTCGTCGAGGTCCAGCAGGCCGTACCGCGCGGACAGAATCAACAACCGGTCGGGGCGCAGTGCGTCGGCCCCCTTGCGGCACGCGCGGTGGTACGAACCGATGTACAGGTCCGCGGCCCGCGCGGGCCGGTCCAGTTTGCGGCTGCCGCACGGGAAGGCGCGCGGGTTCCAGGAATCCTGGACGCCGCGCCACGAGAACCCGTACGCGAGTCCCCGAATGACAGGGCCTTGCACACGGGTTGCCGACCGTCGATCAAAGCTCACCGGGTGCTTCGGGTAGACGGGGCAGGGCTCGAAGCCTGTTCCGTTGTTGGCCGGGTGGGCGTGGCGCTGACCCCGGAGCGTGCAAGCCGCCTCCGTGCCCGGCACAGGACTTCACGCATGTGCAGTCCTGGATCTCATTTGGGGAGCCGCCGGTGTGGGCGATCTGAGGTGAGCAACCGACGAATTGCGCCGACCTGCTCGGTGCGATTTTCCCCGAACCCGTCGGCGGCCCGGCCGCGTGTGTCTTCAGGTGCGCCCGGGCCGGGGTAGGGCAGACAAGAAGGGGAGAAGCTCGCGGGCGAAGGCGTCGGGACATTCCTCGGGCACGAAGTGGCCACTGCCCGGAATCACTGCACCGGTCAGCCCCTGTGCGACCGTGTTCAGACTGTCGGCGAGTCGGGTGTCTGTGCTGTGCTCGCCGCCGACGGCGAGTACGGGCATGGGGAGGGTTCCTCCGGTTTCGTTCCAGGTCCGGTTGATGCGGCCGTCCTCAAGGAGTGTGCGGTAGTGCGCGAAGCCGGCGCGCAGTGCTTCGTATCCGCGGTAGGAGGAGGCGACGGTGGCGATCTCTTCCGGCGGGAAGGTCCCGGGTACCGCGGACAACCGATCGAACCACCAGGTGAGGAAGTCGCTTTCCCGGCCTTCGGGGAGCAACTCGGGCAGTTCTTCGGTCATGAAGAGGCCGAAGTGGAGCAGACCGCCAGAGGCCACGTCCATTGCCTGTTCAAGACCGAGGCCAGGCAGGGCGAGTTCGACGAGGACAAGGTGTTCGACCTCCTCGGGGTGGCGGCGGGCGTAGGCGAAGGCCACCATGCCACCGATGTCGTGCCCGACGATGCGCACGCCGCTGTGGATGCCGAGTTGTGCGAGGAGTTCACGCATGTCTTCCGCCTGTGTGTCCTTGTCGTATCCGCTCGGGGGACGGTCGGAGGCACCAGTGCCACGCAGGTCGGGCGCGACGACGCGGTATCCGTGCGCGGCGAGGGCCGGTATGGGGTGCCGCCAGGCCCGCCATGTCTGGGGCCTGCCGTGCAGAAGAAGTACGGGTTCACCGGACCCGCCGACCACGGCATGCAGCCGGGTGCCGTTTGCCGCGACGGTGATGCTTTCGAATCCGTCGGGCGGCGAGCCGGCCGGTACCTGGTCGGTGAACGTGATGCAGGCTTCGGTGCGTTCGGTGCGGGGCAGTGAGGCTGGCATCGTCGGGTGGGGCGTTCTCGAAGCCGGAGGGGGAGGTGAGGGGGGAGGACACTGCTCTGGGAAGGAAGAACCTGACGGGTACGGCCGATGCCGTGCGGGACACCGACCCTCGTGAGGGTCCGTGCTCCGGTCCCCGCCGCGGGAGGCCACCCCTGTGCGAGGCATGCTGCCCGGTCCGGGAGCACTAGGAGGTTCACGTCTCCGGTGCGAGGGCTTCGCGGACTGCGGGTACGACTTCGGCGGCGAACGCGCGAATCTGCTGGACGTGGTCTCGTTTGGGCCAGATGACGAAACCGTTCATTTTGACGGTGCGCACGAGGGTGACAAGGTGCTCGGTCCACTGGGCGGCGGGCCCCTGGAACGGGCCGGCCGACTCCGGTTGGATGACACCGGCGATGTTGTAGACCCGGCGGATCATGTCCGGGTCGCGGCCCGCCGTCAGAGCTGCGTAGTCGATGCGGCGGACGGCCGTGGGCAGTGCGTCGAGTCCGAGGTAGGCGTGCGAGGGAAGCCAGTCGTCCGCTTTTGCACCGGTCAGGGCCAGCATGCGGGGCCGTACGAGCCCAGCCACAGTCCCAGACCGGGGGTCGGCGCCGGGCCCGGGTGGACGTCGGCGAGCGAGTAGTGCGCGCCGTGCGTCCGCACACTGTGCTCGCCACTCCACATCGCCCGGATGACGGTGATCGCCTCTTCAAGTGCGTCGACGGCCTCCTTCGGCGTGCGACGGGAGCCGCCCATGGCCTCGATGGCTTCCCAGAAGGCGCGGGCGCCCAGGCCGAGTTGGACCCGGGAGCCGCTCAGTCTGTCCAAGGTCGCCGCAGCCTTGGCCAGCAACGCCGGCGGGCGCAACGGCAGGGAGCTGACCGTCGGGACGAGCGTGACATGTCGCGTCCGCGCGGCCAGGAAGGTGAGCAGTGTCCAGGTGTCGTCGAACGCCTCTTGGTAGGGGTGGTCCTGGATGGTGAGAAGACCGAGGCCGAGACTGTCGATGAGCAGTGCCTGCTCACTGGAGCGGCCGACAGGTAAAGCGTTCGGCTCTACGTTCGCGCCGAACAGGACAGGCAGTGGCATGAAGGTCTCCTGAGCAACCGGTACTCGACGCCGGCCGGGCGGTGGTCGCAGGTGCGGAAGGGAACGGAGCCGCTGTCGTCCCGGAGGCAGCGCCTTCAAGAGCAGGCGGCAGCCGGGGCGGCACCGCTTGGGTCCGTGAGCGGTTCAGCGCGGCGGGCCGAGAATGACGCCGCCGTAGAGTTCGGATGCCTCCGCCAGGAGGGACTTGGGGATTTCGAAGCCGTCGGGGCGCGGGCTGGTGAGGTCGCGTCCGGCGTGGCGGAACATGCCCTCGATGCCGCCGGGCGTGGCGATCATCAGAAGGTCGGCGCGGTCGGAGGTGATGCGGTAGCCGTGCGGGACGTTGCGGGGCAGGTAGACAATCCCGCCTTCACGTAGCTCGTGTTCCTCCTCCCCGGACCACACCAGGGCCGTGCCCTTGATCAGCATGAACACCTCGTCCTCGCGGGTATGCAGGTGGAACGGCGGGGCTTCGCCCTTGGCGACATCGAAGCGGCCCACGGTCAGCTTGCCCTCGGTGGCTTCCTTGTCGAGCAGCACGGAGAACGTTCCCCCGTCGAGCCATTCCAGCTTCTGCTGCTGTTCGGGCTGCGCCAGATAGGCCATGGTCATCGGAGACCTCCAGGGAAACTCCGGCCTTCAGGCCGGGGCGGAATCGGACTCTTGCGGAGCGGGCAAGGGGTCGGGATTCGCCCCCCGGGGCGAATCCCGGTGGATACGGACTGACCGGAGATGGAGATGACCGGCTGGTTGCAGGCGGCTGTGCGGGGCTGGCCCCGCAGGTGCGGGGACCGGCCGCCGCGGGAGGAGGTCAGTCGACGGTGAGGACGAGCTTTCCGCGGCTGTGGCCGGCGTCGCTGGCCTGCTGGGCCTTGGCCGCGTCGGTGAGCGGGTAGGTCGCGCCGACCGTGGTCATCAGTGTGCCGTCGGCGGCCTGCTGGGCGAGTTCGGCCAGCCGGGCCGCCGAGCGGCGCTGCGGGCCTTCGGCGAAGACGATGCCGAGTTCGCGGGCGCGGAAGTCGGCGGTGGTGACGATCCGGTCGGTGCCGCCGCGCAGGGTGATGGAGTCCTCCAGCGCGCCCTTGCCCGCGGCGTCGAGCACCGCGTCCACACCGTGGGGGGCGAGCGCGCGGACCCGCTCGACCAAGCCGTCCCCGTAGACCAGCGCGATGGCGCCAAGTGAGGTGACGTACTCCTGGTTGGCCGGGCCGGCGGTGCCGATGACGCGTGCGCCGCGGGCGACGGCGAGCTGGACGGCGATGGTGCCGAGTGCGCCGGACGCGCCGTGGATGAGCAGGGTCTCGCCGGCCTTGACGTCGAGCAGGTCCAGGACGCGGTCGGCGCCGTCGCTCGCCACGGGCAGAGCGGCTGCGTGCGTCCAGTCCAGACCGGCCGGCTTGAGGGCGAGGACGGTCGCAGTGGCGAGCGCGTACTGGGCGTAGGCGCCGGTGTCGGACCAGCCCAGCACCTCGTCGCCCACCTTCAGATGGTCGACGCCCTCGCCGACGGCGTCGACGATCCCGGCGATCTCACCACCGGGGACGGCGGGCAGGGTGGTGGGGAAGATGGCTTCCATGGTCCCGGAGCGGATCTTGCCGTCCACCGGGTTGACGCCGACCGCCTGTACACGCACGCGGACCTGGCCGGAGCCGGGTTCGGGGACCTCGGTCTGCGCCTCGTGCAGGACCTCAGTGCCGCCGAACGTGTCGAAAACGATGGCTTTCATAACTGTGTCTCCTTCAATGAGTTGATCCGGCGAAACCAATGAGGTGGCCGGATACCTAAACGTGCCGCCAGTCATATGGCTGGCCACATATCTGTTGGGTGGGCTCGTTCGCTGGCTGGAGCCGTGGCACTTCGGGCCGCCTGCCCGCGCCCAGGGCTGTTCAGCAGCTTCCGGCCTGAGCGAAGTCTTCGTGTCCGAGCTGATCGTCGGGGCTGGAGTCCGTGGGAGGCCGGCCCCGAAGACGGGTTCCTACGAGTTCAGCTCGGCCGGAACGACCGGGTCGGAACTCTGGTGCCGCTGCTTCGGGCCGTCACCCGGCCCGGAGCTGCACCTGCGCGCTGTTGTCCTTTGTTTCGATGACGTGGACGCACCGGTCGAGGGCGGCCACCATGTAGCGGCGCCAGAGCGGGGTGAAGGGACCGGCGAGGATCCAGCGGCGGCCGGGCAGCGGCTTGAATTCGTAGGTCCAGCGGATGAGTGTGCCGTCACCGTCGGGGTTGACGTTGAACTCGCCCCGGATGCCGGCCGCGAGGCGGGAGAGGACGTTGGTGAAGCCGGTCAGCTGGTAGGCGAAGCTGGAGCCCGGTACGTACTCGGTGAGTTCTTCGTCGGCCTGGGAGCCGTCGTCGAACTGCGGGTTTCTTCGCGGGCCCGCGTGGTCCCAGGCCTCGGTCTGGTTCTTCACGCTGCTGATGCCGGGGAACGGGGCCACCGGGCGGAAGACGGTGGGGAGGTCGATGGGCACCAGGATGCGGAAGGCGTCCTGGGGTGCCGCGCGGGTCCGCTGCTGGACGGTGATGGTGACGGTCTTGTCGGCTGGGCCGATGAGGAGTGTGGTCATGGTTCAGCTCTCCGTGGTGGTCGCCGCCGTAGAAGGTGGCGGGGTCGGGCTCGTTGAGCGGAGCGCCCGTGCGGACGCGGTGGGGCAGGTCGGGGTTGGCCAGTGCCGTGGCGCCGACCGAGAGGGCGTCGGCCAGACCGGAGTTGAGGTCGGCGAAGCGGGTGTCGAGCGGGGTGCCGCCGCGGTTGACGATCAGCGCCGGGTAGACGTCGTGTATGTCGTGCTCGGTGCTGTCCTTGTAGGGGTTGCCGGGAGAGATGCGCAGGCCGGTGCGGTCGGCGCCGATCTCGGCGGCCCCCGCGGACGTCACCTCGGTGGCGAAGCGGATGCGGTGGGCGACGGAGCCGCCGTACCGGTCGATGCGCTCGTTGGCGTAGGAGGAGAGGAACTGGTGGACGAGGTAGCCGTTGCCGCCGTGGATCTCCACGCCGTCGAACCCGGCGGCGACGGCCGCCGCCGGCGGAACTCGTCGACCACACCGGCGATCTCGTCGGCGGTGAGGGCCCGGGGGACGGGCATCTCCTGGAGGCCGGTGGCGGTGAACATGAGGCCCTTGGGCTGTACGGCCGAGGGGCGACGGGCGTGCGGTGGTGCGGGGTGTTGTCCGGGTGGGAGACACGGCCGGCGTGCATCAGCTGGACCGTGATGCGTCCGCCCTCGGCGTGGACGGCGCCGGTGACCTGTCGCCAGCCGGCGATGTGCGCGTCGGTGTGGATTCCCGGCGTCAGGAGGTAGCCCTGACCGTCTTCGGACGGCTGGGTGCCCTCGGTGATGATCAGGGGCATGGAGGCCCGCTGCCGGTAGTACTCGACATTGAGCTCGCTGGGAAGGCCGTCCGCCAGGGAGCGGTCACGGCTCATGGGCGCCATGACGAGCCGGTGCGGCAGTTTCATGGCACCGACGGTGACGGGGGTCCAGACAGTCATGGGTGAGCGCCTTCTGCTTCAGGGGTGATCAGAGTCGGGTGGGGAGGGGCTAGAGGGAGGTGAGGGCGCGTACGCGGTCGGCGAGGGCACGGCGGGCGACGTCGGTGGTGAAGGCGATGGAGTCGAACTCGTGCGGGACACCGGGGTGGAGGTGGAACTCCACGGGTACGCCGGCCCGGCTGAGTTTGAGGGCGTAGGCGAGGTCCTCGTCGCGGAAGACGTCGAGCTGGCCGACCTCGATGTAGGCGGGAGGCAGACCGCTCGCGTCCTCCAGGCGGGCCGGAGCGGCCGTGGCGGGTACGTCGGGTCCGCCCGCGGCGTCGCCGAGCAGGGCCGGCCAGGCGGTGCGGCTGTCGTCGTAGGACCACAGCAGGTAGGGCTCGATGTGCGGGTCGGGCGTGGTGGTGCGGTCGTCGAGCATCGGCATGAGCAGGATCTGCCGGGCGATCGCCGGGGCGCCGCGTTCCCGGGTGAGGATCGACAGCGCCGCGGCCAGTCCGCCTCCGGCACTGTCGCCCATCACACCGATCCGCGCGGGGTCGACACCCAGCTCGTCCGCGTGCTGGTGCAGCCAGCGCAGGGCGGTGTACGCGTCCTCGACCGGTGTGGGGAAGGGGTGTTCGGGGGCCCGGCGGTATTCGACCGACAGCATCGGCACCCCGCTGGCGGAGACGTAGCGGGCAACGGGGCCGTCGAACAGGTCGATGTGGCCGAAGATGTACCCGCCGCCGTGGAAGAACAGCGCGGCCGGACCGGTAGGGGCGCCTGTCTTGGCGTACCAGCGCATGGTGATCTTCGTGCCGTCGTCGGCGGTCGCGTAGTACTCGGTGGTCGTGACGTCGGCCGGGACCGGCTGGGCCGCCGAGGCGGCACCGATGATCGGTTCCCACATGGCGCGGCGCGCGGCGACGTCGCCGACCGGCGGAAGGGTGGCGCCCGCCATGGCCTCGGCCATGGCGGCGAACACCTGGGTGAACTCGGGGTCGAAACTGAGTGGCATGGCTGTCCCGCCTTCTTGGTTGGTTGGTTGGTTGGTTCTGATCTGGTCATTCGTGGAATCAGCGGGCCCAGAAGTTTCCGGGTTCGGCTGGCAAGGGTTCGCCGTTGGACGGTTCAGGAGACCTGGCCGTCTGGAGTCCCGCACCGGCTCGACCGCCGGGACGGGCAGCGCGACCTCAACGTTCGCTCCACGTGATGTGCTTCAATTTTGAAGCGTTAGGAGGCTGAAGGACACTCCGGTTTCGAAGCGGCATTACAGGGTGAGAGGGCGGCGACTGCCGCTAAGGACCGACAGCGGCCAGGAGTTGGAGCTTGCGATGGCTCGGGGAGCCGGGCGTGGCGGTGAAGACCAGCAGCTGCTGGCACTGCTCGGGATCTATCAGCATCTCGGAGTAGAGCTCCAGTTCCCCCAGCTCGGGGTGCAGGTAACGCTTGAGGTCGTGGTGATGGGTCACCCCCACCTCGTGCAACCGCCAGATCTCCGCGAACTCGGGGCTGGCCTCAAGCAGGGCCGCGACGATCTCACCGGCCTTCCCCGTGGGGTCCGCCGTGTAGGCGTCCCGGATCTCCGCGGCGAACACCCTGCCCCGCAGCGGATGGTCCTCCACCGGATACAGGCCGCGGACCTGCGGATCGTCGGTGAACCAGCGGTAGACCAGGTACCGGGACAGACCCGAGTACCGGGTGAAGTCACCGAGCAGCGCAACCGCCGGACGCGTCTGCAAAAGCGCCTCACCGAACCGTGACAGCACGATGGCGGGCACGTCCGAGAGGCCGGCGACGATCCGCATCATCGTGGGACCCACATGGTCATCACGCACGATCCGCCGGGGCGCCGCGATCCCGCCGAGGGTGAAGAGGTGGTCGCGCTCGTTCAGGTTGAGCCGCAACGCCCGGGCCAGCGCGACGAGCATCCGCTCGGAGGGAGCCGGACCACGCTGCTGCTCGATCCGGCTGTAGTAGTCGGCCGACATACCGGCCAGCGCCGCCACCTCCTCGCGCCGCAACCCACCGGTGCGGCGCCGCTGCCCACGAGGAAGCCCGACATCCTCCGGCTGCAACACCTCACGACGCGCGCGAAGAAAATCCGCCAGCAACGCCCGGTCCATCGTCCGACCTCCCCTGTTCGACACACCCATCCTGGCGCGAACCGAAAATTAGATGAAGGCCGACTTTAACCGCGGACAAGTTGTCCCTGGCTGGGCTTCAGTCGGCTCGCCCGGGCCTGCGCATCTGCCTGTCGGACGGGTACCGTCCCCAACACCCGGACCACTGGCTTGAGACCTACCGGAGCGGCAGAGTGAGCTGCCCTGAGTTTCGTAGAGTCCGGTGATCTTGATTCAGGCGTACTGCGGGGCGGCTTCCTGTTGTCGCCACCAGTCGCGTTCGTACTCGGCGGGCGGTACGTAGTCGAGGGCCGAGTGGAGCAGTTCCTCGTCGTACCACGTGACCCACTGGAAGATCGCCCGCTCGACCTGGTCGACGTCCCTCCACGGGCCCTGCATCTCGATCAGCTCGGCCTTGACCCGATGCCGGACGGCCTCTCGGTATACTGAATTGATACATATTGCGACCCCTGGGTGCTGTGATGAATGAGGCCGGAGTCCTTCTTGATGCGGCGTCTCCACAACGCCATTTCCAGGGCCGCAAACGGCAGTTCGGTCCGCATGTTGTTCGCGACCTGCCAGCCGACGATCATCCGCGAGTACACGTCCAGGACGTACGCCACGTACGCCCAGCCGGACCGGTTGCGAACATACGGTCGGCGCCGATGCGGGTTCCGGCGGAGGTGATCACCGCGGCGCCGTCCTCGGACGCGACCCGCACCCGGTAGCGCCCGCCGAACTCGTTGGCCGACGCGAACACCTCGATCGGGCCGGTCACATCGAGCAGCCGGACGCCCGGGAAGACGAGGACGGTGACGGTGAGGGGGCCCGTTCCGGGACGGTTGTGGTTCATCGGACAGCCAGCATGCGCCGGTGACCGGTGGCTGTGCCACGACCGGCTGCCTCTCTGCTGGGAGACAGCGGCTTCCAGCAGGGCCCCTGCGAGCTGCGGCCCGGGAGGCTACGTGGAGGGCAGACCTGGTTGCCCGACGACCGGCAGTCGCAGGGACGTGTGCGCCAGGTCCAGGGTGATCGTCGGCCGGTCCGCCGCACGATCGGCGATGCCCCAGTCGGTGCCCGCGACGATCAGGGCCAGCCGGTGCCCGGCCGGGACGACGTGGTCGACGCTCGCGAGCGTGAGAGTGAGGGGATACGGCTTGCCGGGCGTGAGCGGTTGGACCCTGTGCGCGTCGGTGGCGGTGCCGAGCGCGGCCCAGTCCCGGCTGAAGACGGTGCTCGTGACGTGCATGGTGTCGGTCGCCGTCTTCTTGTAACAGGCGCTGTCCTGGGCCGAGTTCTCGCCCCAGCAGGACGTTCCGGAGACCGTGGTGATGCCCAGGCCACCCGGGTTGTAGTCGCGGATGGTGGCCGGGCCCAGGTCGACGAGGACCGCCGACAGGTTCGCGGTCGCGGTCGTCGAGGTGGCGGTGACGGTCACCGTCGGGGCCCCGGAGACGCGCAGCGGTTTCGTGAGCGGTTCGGTGACGAAGCCGGCCTTCTCGCCGGTCGCCTGGTCGATGTGCGCGGCCCAGTCGATCTCGGACTCGCCGGTGGCGTCGGTGAAGGTCTCGGTCCCGCTTCCGGGCTTCGTACCGAGCGTTCCCACGCCCGCCTGCGAGCCCTGAACGGGGAGGAGACTCACGGGAGTTGTGGACTTCGGCGGCCAGACCGTGTCCGTCGTCCAGTGGTCCGGGGTTCGTTCGATGTCGGCCATCGGCGCGCGGTCGATTCCGTTGTCGTAGCCCAGGAGTTCGTGGTCGAACCAGTGGTGCAGGGTGTCCACCCAGGCGCCGCGACGGTAGTCGAAGGGGTCGACGTGGCCGGTCTGGGAGAGCCAGATCTTGCGCTCGACGCCGTTGTCGGCGAGGGCGTCCCACCACTGGCCGAATTCCTTGGTGCGGACCGTGAGGTCCTGTTGGCCGTGTACGACGAAGACGCTCGCCTTCACCTTCTTCGCGTGCGTCACGTAGTCCCGCTCGGCCCAGATCGGGGACCAGTCACCGGATTTGACCGTCGTGGCGTTGAGCGGCTTGTTCACGGCGGCGCAGCGCTTGCCGACGGCATCGCTCTCGACCATGCGGATCAGGGCGCCGGGGGTGGGCGCGTTGCCGACCAGCCCGGCTCCCTGGGAGAAGTAGGCGTCGTACCAGGAGGAGATCGAGCTGATCGGGACGATCGTCTTGAGGCCCTGCACACCGGTGGTGGCGACCCCGTTGGCGATGCTGCCGTCCCAACTCTTGCCGATCATGCCGGTGTTGCCGTTGGTCCAGGTGGCCCGGGCAGGGGCGGTGCCGCTGTGCGTGGTGTAGGCGTGGGCACGGCCGTTGAGCCAGTCGATGACGGTCTTCGTGGACTGGATGTCGATGGGTCCGCCGGCGTCCGTGCAGCCGTCGGAGCGGCCGGTGCCGGGGAGGTCGACGGCGACGAAGGCGTAGCCGCGCGGGACGAAGTAGTTGTCGTAGAAGAGCGGGAAGCGGGCCGGGTGTCCCTGGGGGTCGTAGGTCTTCTTCTGGTTCTCGTTGCCGCGGCCGCAGCAGGAGTAGTAGGGGCTGGCCTCCATGATGACCGGTATCTTGCGGCCCTCGGCGGCGGGTTCGGCGGGGCGCACGATGTCGACGGCCAGCCGGTCGCTCTTCCCGTCGCGGTCCTCGTCGCGTCCGGTGTCGACCCAGACGGTCTCCCGGACGGCCTTCTTGTACGAGTAGACCGGCTTGCTCTCTCCGGAAGGACCCGTCGATGCCGACGCCCCCGCAGTCGTCGAGGTGGTGCCGACCGCCCGCGTGACCGTGGGGCTTGCCGAGGAGGAGCAGCCGACCAGCAGGGCGGCGGTCGCGGTCGCGACGAGGGCCGACAGCGCGAACGGCCTCCGGGGAGGGTGTTCGTGGGATGAGGTCGTGGAAATGTTGGGGTGCACGCATGGGTAACGCACCGGCCCCCGCTGGAGGTTGTCTTGACGTCGGCGAGAACAGTCAAGTCGCTCCGCGTTAAACCACACTGACGCTGCGTCAGCAACATGGGCGAATGTCGGACATGTGTCGCGTTCTGCTGGCAGTGGGTGGTATGCCGGTGGAAAATGCGGCTACGAGGCAGCCCGCGCACCGATCCGTCAGGATGTGATCCGCATGCTTCTCACCCAGGACGACTGGTACGAGACCTCGCGCGACCTCGACTGGACCTTTTCGTACGTGGACCGTGCCGCCGCCTTTCCCGCGGAGTGGACCGGCGCCGACGGCATCCCGGAGGACGCGTGGGACGCCTGGGAGGAGCCGTTCCGTGTCTCGTACCGGGACTACGTGCGCGTCCAGCGGGAGAAGGAGTCCGGGGTCAAGGCGGTGAGCAACGCCCTTCAGCGGGCGGGGAGTTACGACCAGTTACCCGCCTCCCATGTCGCCGCCTCGCAGATGCACATGGGCCTGATCACGATGGTCGAGTACATGGCCGTCACCATGCAGAGCCGCTTCTGCCGCTTCGCCCCCTCCCCGAAATGGCGCAACCTTGGCGTGTTCGGGCTGCTGGACGAGACCCGGCACACCCAGCTCAGCCTGCGCTTCTCACACGCCCTGCTGAAGCACGACACCCGCTTCGACTGGGCGCAGAAGGCCTACCACACCAACCAGTGGGCGGTCGTCGCGGCGAAGAGCCTCTTCGACGACATCATGCTCAACGCCGACTGCGTGGAGGCGTGCCTCGCCTCCAACCTGACCCTCGAACACGGCTTCAGCAACATCCAGTTCGTCGCGCTGGCCTCCGACGCGATGGCCGCCGGCGACGTCAACTGGTCGAACCTGCTCTCCTCCATCCAGACCGACGAGGCCCGCCACGCCCAACAGGGCTTCCCCACCCTGGAAGTGGTGATGGCCCACGATCCGCAACGCGCGCAGCGGATCGTGGACGTGGCGTTCTGGCGCGCCTCCCGGGTCTTCCAGACCCTCACCGGACCGGCGATGGACTACTACACGCCGCTCGACAAACGGAAGATGTCCTACAAGGAGTTCATGCTGGAATGGATCGTCGACCAGCACGAACGGGTGCTGGAGGACTACGGGTTGAAGCGCCCGTGGTACTGGGACGACTTCCTGTACTCCCTGGACAACGGCCAGCACGCGATGCAACTGGGGCTGTGGTTCTACCGGCCCACCCTGTTCTGGAACACCAGCGCCGGTGTGTCGAAGGACGAACGGGCCTGGCTGAACGACAAGTACCCCCAATGGGAAGAGAATTGGGGCGTCCTCTGGGACGAGATCATCCGCAACATCAACGCCGGACACATCGACCGCACCCTCCCCGAGACACTCCCCGCCCTGTGCAGCGTCACCCAACTGCCTCTGGGTACCGCCATGTCCCGCGAGCGGCTCAACCCCGTCTCCCTCGTCCGGGACGGCCGTGTCCACCACTTCGACAGCGAGATCTCCAAGTGGTGCTTCGAGCAGGAACCCGAGCGGTACGCGGGCCACCGCACGGTCGTCGACCGGTTCATCGGCGGCGACATCCAACCCATGGACCTGCCCGGCGCACTGGCATGGATGGGCCTCACCCCGGACGTCATGGGCGACGACACGGACGGCTACCGCTGGGCGCGCGAGTACGCCAACGAGCCCAAGGCATAAGGGGATTCATCCACATGGCACTGTTCCCCATCGTCGGCAGGCTGGTCGGCGACTTCATTCCGCACCTGGTGGCCGTCGACACCGACGACACCATGGACACGGTCGCGGAGAAGGTGGCCGTGCACAGCGTCGGGCGGCGGGTGGCGGCTCCGTCCGGCGTCCCGTCGTACGACGTGTACCTCGACGACCGGAAGATCGACCCGGCGGTGACACTCGGCGAACTGTCCCTGCTGCCCCTGCAATGGCTGGACGTGCGGTTCCGTGACTGAGGAAGCCCCCGACTATGTGCCGGTGGCTTCCCAGGACGCCCTGTGGGACGGCGAGATGGAGCCCTTCGAGGTCAACGGCACCGAGATCCTGCTGCTTCGCGTCGAGGGCGACTACCTCGCCTACCAGGGCACCTGCCCGCACCAACGGCAGTCCCTCGCCGAGGGAGAGCTCGACGGCACCGTCCTGACCTGCGCCTTCCACCTGTGGGAGTTCGACGTGCGCACCGGCCGGGGCATCAACCCGCGCGGCTCCTGCCTCGTACGCCATGACACCCGTGTCGCCGACGGCCAGGTGTACGTCAGCCGCCACCCGTCCGACGAAAGGCCGGCACCCACTCCATGACCGTCTACGAACTGGACAGCGACGCCCCGCTCGACCCCGTCCTCGTCGGCCCGGTGCTGCGGTCCGGGCCGCTGGCCGACGCCGTCATCGAGGCGGTGTCCGACGACAACCCCGACCGTGACGTGTACGTCGTGGACCGCGACGACTACGTACGCGTCCACACGCCCAACGAGTGCCGGCTGACCCGGCGCAGTCTGGAGGAACACCTCGGCGGGACCTTCCCACTCTCCGCCCTGGAGATCGAAATGCCCTCCTTCAAGGGAAGGATGCGCTCCCGGTCGCAGGAATACCTGTGGTTCCACAGCGAGTGACGAGACAGCCAGGGACCAGGCAAACAGTGACCAGGCAGTCAGTGACGAAGTCAGGAGAAGCCATGGCACAGCAGCGCGACCGGCAGCGCGCGACCCGCCTGCGCACCTGGAGCGCCTTCGGCGACCTGGGCCGCCGCCCCAGCGAGTACGAGATCCTCACCCACGGCATGAACCACACCATGGGCGCCACCCCACTGGAACTGCCCCCCGACGCGCACGGCAACCGCTGGTTGCGCGAACACCGCGACGGCATGGCCCTGACCGTGCCGGACTGGGACGCCTTCCGCGATCCCGACCGGGTGACGTACGGCAGTTATGTGGCCATGCAGGACGACCGCGAGACGTACGTCGAGGGCCTGCTCGAACGCTTCGACAAGGAACAGCACGACGAACGCCTGACGGCACGTCAACTCGACCTGCTGGCACTGGCCTTCACCCCCGCCCGCTACCTGGTGCACGGGCAACAGATGCTCTCCGCCTACCTCCAACAACTCGCCCCCGGCAGCTACATCGCCACCTGCGCCGCCTTCCAGACCGCCGACCAGCTCCGCCGCGTCCAACTGCTCGCCTACCGCACCACCCAGCTGGCCCGAAGTCACCCCGACCGCGCCTTCACCATCGCCGAACGCACGACCTGGGAGAACCACCCGGACTGGCAACCGTTCCGCCGGGCCGTCGAGGAGGCGCTGGTCGCCTACGACTGGGACCTGGCCCTTGTCGCGTTCCAACTGGTCGTCAAGCCCGTCGCGGACGCCGTACTCCTGCACGGTCTGGCCCGCCGCCTCGACACCGTCGGCGTACCCCTCGACTCCCTGATCACCGACGACCTGTGGCGGGACGCCCAGCGCTCGGCCCGCTGGACCCGGGCCCTGCTGGAGTTCCTCTCCGACGCGGACCCCGGAAACCGGGCGGTCCTTCAGGGCCACCTCGACACCTGGGCCGCACACGGCACCGCCATGGCCGCCGCGGGCGCCCGGCTGATCGGCAGGCCGGACATCGAGGCCACGGCACTGGACACATGGGACCAACTGCTGTCAGTCGGCGGGTTGGCCCGCCCCCGGACATCGTCGGCGTGAACTCGGGGGAGTCCGGCGTCAGTTGACCAGGCGGCGTCCATCCGGCCGAGCAGTGCGGCCGACTCACCCTCGACGGACCGGCCGGTCAACGGGTAGTACGGCAAGGGGTGTTGGGACAATCCCCGGATCAGGACGGACGCCCGCCGAACTGCCAGTTGTGCACCTCGACGTCCGCGTACCGGTCCTCGGTCAGCACGGCGCGTGCCGTCACCGGGTCCGGTGCCCGGAGCAGCGCCGCCGTGCCCAGCCAAGTGGCACCGTCGTCGGACAACAGCGGCCCGTACGCGATCAGTTCGTCCCGGCCGGGCGGTACCGCGAGGTCCACGGCCTGCCCGGTGCCGAGGCCGATCACCAGATACCGGTTGCCGCCGGTCCGACCGCCGGGGAAGTCCCACATGGTGCGGCCCAGCGCGTTGCGCCACCGGCGCAGCAGCACGTCCCGGTAGACCCCGGCCTGGTAGTTCGGCTCGTCGAAGGCGAACGCGCGGGCGGCGGCCGGATCGGGCAGGTCGAGGATGTGCACGCTGCCGGTGGGGGTGTCGCCGTCGTCAGCGAGGGTCGGGCCCCGGGCGATCATCTCCTTGGCGTACTGATCCATGTAGGACCAGTGCTGTTCCAGCAGTTCGTCGCGCAGTGCCAGGGAGCCGGGCCGGTCGCGGTGGTAGCAGAGGAACTCCATGTCTGAAGGATCTCCTCGTGGAGGTGGCCGGGTCGAGCGGGTTTCCCTGCCCGACCCTCCGACCAGGTCATGCGGTTCAGGTGATCATGACCGGTCCGACCTCGTTCCTCACCCGGCGCCGACACCCTGCTCGCATGCCTTCAGGAATTCGATGAGCGCCGCGTTCACCTCGTCCGGGCGTTCCTGCTGGGTCCAGTGCCCGCAGCCGGCCAGCTCGATGGGCGCGCGCAACAGACTGGGCATGAAGTCCGGCAGCTGCTCGATGAGTTCACGCGCGCCGGGGAAGGCGGGGACGAGGTCGCGGTCGCCGTAGATGTACAGGGCGGGCCGGGTGACGACGGCGTTGCGCCACGGCGCGGTCAGGTCCCAGTTGCGGTCGAGGTTGCGGTACCAGTTCAGGGCGCCGGTGAAGCCCTTGGAGAAGCTCTCGGTGAGTACGTCGAGATCGTCCTCGGTGAGCCACTCCGGCAGCACCTCGGGATCCTCCATGGCCGCGAGCCAGCCCTTCTCGGGGTCGACGAGAGGCTGCATGATCTCGCCGCTGGGAGAGGCGGAACCGGAGGCTGAGTAGAGGAACTTGCGGAGCGTGGTGCGGGTGTCCCTGGCGAACTCGGCGTCGGCGACACCGGGGCGGTCGAAGTAGTTCCAGTAGAACCGGCCCCCGAAGAGCTCCTGCATCATGGCCAGCGGACGCTGCGTCCCCCGGTGCGGCGGCGGCACGCTCAGACCGGCCACCCCGAGCACCATGTCCGGCCGCAGCAACGCGGTGTGCCAGGCGACCGGCGCACCCCAGTCGTGTCCGACGACGTACGCCTTCTCCTCGCCCAAGGCCTGGATCAGGCCGACGACATCGCCGACCAGATGAAAGATGGTGTACGCGTCGACGTCGTCGGGATGGTCGCTGCTGCCGTATCCACGCTGGTCGGGGGCGACCACCCGGAAGCCCGCGTCGGCCAGCGGGCCGATCTGGCGGTGCCAGGAGTGCCATGACTCGGGGAAGCCGTGCAGCAGCACCACCAGGGGGCCTTCGCCCTGCTCGGCGATGTGCAGCCGGACGCCGTTCACGTCAACCATTCGATGCGCAACCATGGCGACGAGCCTACGTGTCGTGATCTTCGGGCGGCGGTGCGGGTCTTGGCCCCGAGGTGGGGTCCCGGCCGCTCAGTCGTGCTGTTCCGTGCCGTCCTCGTCCTGCTCCTGGTAGGAGTAGCGCTGCTCTTTCCAGGGGTCGGCGATGTTGTGGTAGCCGCGCTCCTCCCAGAAGCCGCGGCGGTCCTCGGTGAGGTACTCGACAGCGCGCAGCCACTTGGGGCTCTTGTAGCCGTACAGGTGCGGTACCACCAGGCGCAGCGGGAAGCCGTGTTCGGCGGTGAGGGGTTCGCCGTTGTGGTGGGTGGCCAGCAGGGTCTGCGGGGCTGCGAAGTCGGCCAGGCGGAGGTTGGCGGAATAGCCGTACTCCGCCCAGGCCATGACGTGCGTGACCTCCGGCGCGGGCGGGACCAGGGCCAGCAGAGCGGTCGCGGGGATGCCGTACCACTCGTGGTCGGTGGAGGTCGGGCCGGACGCGCAGTGCAGGTCGGCGACGACCGTGACGTGCGGCAGGGGAGCCAGTTCGTCGAAGGTCCAGCTGTGCTCGGTGCCGTCGGCGGTGGCGCCGTGGACCCGGAGGTTCCAGCGCTCGGCGCGGAAACGGGGGACCGGCCCGTAGTGCGAGACAGGCCATCCCTGCACATGGCGCTGGCCCGGCGGGATCCGGCGGGACGCGTCGGCGGCGGCCTCGGCTGTGCCCTGTCGGTCGCTTGCCACGCGGGACGTCCCTTCTTCGCCGGTGCACCGGTTACGGCCACCTTCCCCGAGCAGCGTAGGCGGTCACGCGCGACGGGGCCGAGGGCGGGTCCCGGTGCGGGCGCACGCGTCGCCTCTCACCGGCATTCAGGTCGCGGCACCTCGCCCAGCAGGGGGTTTCCCGGAGCCGACGCGTCGAGCGGGGAGGGCCGCGATCATGGGCGAACGGGAGGACACGGCACGGCAGGGGGCGGCGCGAGGCCCGGGTCCGTCGCGAAGGGCCCGGGCCGATCAACTCCTGACCGGGACGGACCCGAGTCAGACGGTGGCTAGGGACACTTCGGTCGACTTGATCAGGGCGACGACCGGCGAACCGGTCGCCAGGCCGAGGTCACCGACCGCGTCCTTGGTGATCGCGGCGGTCAGCTCGCCTCCGGCGACCGTGACCTTGACGACGGCCATCGCCCCGCCGGTGGCGACATCGCTGACCGTGCCGGGCAACTGGTTGCGGATCGACAGCCCCTCCACCCGGCCGGTGGCGAGCGCGACCTCGGTGGACTTCATCATGGCGCGTACGGCAGTGCCCTCGGCGAGCCCCAGGTCCTTCACCGCCTCCAGCGTGATCGCCGCCGTGAGGTCCTGGCCGCCGTCGAGGCGCACCTTCACGGTCGCCATCACCGCGCCCGGCGTGACGGCCGTGACGGTGCCGGGAATCTGGTTGCGGATGCTCAAGCTCATGACGGAACGCCTCACAGAGAAAAGGTCTGGATTGCCGGATTTGTTGCTGACTGTGAGTCCATAAGCTAGCCGTTCCCGGCGCGCCCGTCGCCGACCCCACCGCATCCGCCACCTGGGAGTTCGCTTCGTCCTGGCAGATCGGAGGAACTCGCGATCGGCGACGTCGACCGGCGGAATCCCGCCGCTCCGTCGAAGGTGTTCGCGCATGCTGGATCAGTGAAGGAAATGAGCTGGCAAATGCAAGGCGATCCGGATCCTTCGTCCCGTATCCGCGTTTCGATCAGGCCGTCGTCCGGGTACGGTCGTGCGGGAGGTGGTGGCCCGTGATCCAGATCGTGGAGCACGCACCGAAGGAAGGCCCCTACGCCCTCGGCGCCGCGCTGGAGGCGGCCGGGCTGCCGACTCGGGTCTGCCGGACCTGGGCGGGCGACCGGATGCCGGACACGGCCGACGACCTGGTGGGCCTCGTGGTGATGGGCGGAGCCATGGCCGCCTACGAGGACTTCCCCGGCCGTAGCGCCGAACTGGCCCTGTTGCGCGCCGCGTTGGACGCCGACATCCCCGTGCTGGGTGTCTGCCTCGGCGCGCAGCTGCTGGCCGTCGCGGCGGGTGGTGCGGCCCGGCCCGGCAATGGTGCACAGATCGGCTGGGCCGACGTACGGATGACGGAGGCCGCGCACGCCGACGCCCTGTTCACCACCGTTCCCGAGCGGCTGCGGGTGCTGCACTGGCACGGCGACACGATGGACCTGCCGGCCGGGGCGACACTGCTGGCCTCCTGCGACCGCTACCCGGTGCAGGCGTTCCGGATCGGCGGCTCGGCGTGGGGCATGCAGTTCCACCTGGAGGCCGACGAGTCGGCGGTCGGTGCCTTCGCCGACGCCTTCCCGGAGGAAGCGGCCACCGCCCCCGGCGTCGTGGAGTCCGCGCCCGCGGAACTGGCCGTGCTGGCCCGCCACCGTGACGGCGTGTTCAAGCGCTTCGCCGCCTTCGTCGCGGCGCGCGCCCAACAGACGGCCACGCGCGCCTTCTTCACCCGGCGGGCGGCCACCTGGGAGGAACGGTTCACGGGCGACGGCCCCCGGTACGCGGCGGCCGTCGACCGGATGGAACTGCGCCCCGGCCACCGTGTCCTGGACCTGGGCTGCGGAACCGGCCGGGCGCTGCCCGCACTCCGCGCACAGGTCGGCGACACGGGCCTCGTCCTCGGCATCGACCTCACGCCCGCCATGCTCACCGCCGCCCTCCGCGAAGGCCGTGACAAGGACGGGCACCTGCTGCTGGCCGACGCCTGCCGACTGCCGCTGCCGACCGCGACGCTGGACGCCATCTTCAGCGCGGGCCTGGTCAACCACGTACCCGACCCCGCGACGGCCCTGCGCGAATGGGCCCGAGTCACCGCCCCGGACGGCACGTTGCTGCTCTTCCACCCGTCCGGCCGCGCCGAACGCGCCGCCCGCCACGGCCGCCCCCTCGACCCGGACGACCCTCTCGCGGAGACCAACCTGCGCCCCGCCCTGCGGACGGCAGGCTGGGACCTCTCCTGCTACGAGGACGCACCGCACCACTTCCTGGCCCGCGCGTCACGGGTCGCCTCACGGGGTGAAGCGAGCCGGCCGTAGGGAATACCGTTGCCGGGAACGATCTACCTGGCTAGGTTCGCCGCATGGCTGATGACGAACCCACGCGGGCCGCACGCCTGCTCGATGCCCAGGCCAAGGCCGCACTGCTCTTCACGGAGATCGAGGAGCGCGGGCTCGTGGCGCCCGGCGAGGGGGAGCGGGCGGTCAGCGACCGGGTGCGCGACCTCGCGAACGAGATGTTCGGCACGACCCGGCACTGGCACAAGCGGATCGTGCGCTCGGGACCGAACACGCTCAAGCCGTACAAGGAGAACCCGCCGGACCGGGTGATCGGCGCGGACGACATCGTGTTCGCCGACTTCGGGCCGATCTTCGAGGAGTACGAGGCCGACTTCGGCCGGACCTTCGTCCTCGGCGACGACCCGGTCAAGCACCGACTGCGCGACGACCTGCCCAAGATGTTCGCGGCCGGGAAGAGCTTCTTCGAGAACACCCCGGACATCACCGGCGAACGCCTCTACGCCGAGGTCGCAGGCCTTGCCGACAAGGCGGGTTGGGAACTGGGCGGCTGGCACGCCGGGCATCTGGTCGGTGAGTTCCCGCACGAGACGATCGAGGGCGCTCACGTCGAGTCGTACGTCGCCCCCGACAACGCCACCCCCATGCGCCGCACCGACAAGACCGGCCGCACCTGCCACTGGATCCTGGAGATCCATCTGATCGACCGCGAGCGCGGGTTCGGCGGCTTCTACGAGGAACTGCTCACCCTCTGACCCTGTCGGCGACCGTGTTCCGAAATTGACCGGGATTCCACGGGACCTGCCGCGATAGTTGATCCATGGGGACTGTGGAGGCGCTGTACCGGTATCCGGTGAAGTCGATGCTGGGGGAGGCCGTGAGCGCCGTGGCGGTCACGGAAAGTGGGCTGTCCGGGGACCGGGTGTACGCCGTCCTCGACGGTACGGGCGCGGTGGGCAGCGCCAAACACCCGCGCAAATGGGGTGAGTTGCTGCGCTGCCGGAGCCGGCTGGACGACTCCGGCGTGGTCCGGGTCGTACTGCCGGACGGCACCGCCCTCCCGGTCGAAGACCCGGACCTGGACGGGGAGTTGTCCAAGCTGATGGGTCGTCAGGTGTTCCTCTCGGCCGTCGTACCGGAGGACAGCAGACTGGAACGCGCCGTACCCGAGTACGACGGTGGTGTCCCGGACGCCGCGCGGGAGTCGGCAACCGTCGACGTCACCGGGGAGAGCATCACGACGGGCGGTGTCGCCCCGGGGACGTTCTTCGACTTCGGCCGGGTCCATCTCGTCACCACGGCCGCCCTGGAGCGGATGCGCACCGTATGTCCGGCGGGGGACTTCGACGCCCGCCGCTTCCGGCCGAACCTGGTCGTGAACACCCCTGGAGGGCCGGGCTTTCCGGAGGACGCCTGGGTGGGGTCACACCTGCGGGTGGGGGAGGCGCTGTTCCGGGTCCTGGTGCCCACACCGCGCTGTGTGGTCCCCACCCTCGGCCATGACGAACTGCCGCCGGACCCCGGCATCATGCGCGCGGTCGCCCGGGAGCACCGCATACCGGTCTTCGACCTGGGCCGACTGGCGTGCGTCGGCGTGTACCTGGACGTCCTGGAGGCAGGGACGGTCCGGGTGGGCGACCCGATCGCGTTGGAGGAGGCTGCCTAATGCTGTTCTCAAGCCACGAGACGAAGAGGCGGCCGGGCCCGGTAGGGCTGGCGATCGCGCCGGATGGTGTAGAGGACGTTCACCTTGCGTCGGGCCAGGGCGATCAGGCCTGATGGTGCCGCTTGCCCTCCGATCGTCTGCGGTCGTAGAAGGTCCGCGAGGTGACATCGCGCTGGATCGAGCAGAACGCGGCCTGGTGGAAGACCCGTTCGAGGGCCTTGCCGTCGCCGGTCTGATCCTGGACCACTTGACCACCGACTTCCACGGCGTGCGTATCTCCGCGTCGGGGCGAGTGCTCGCGCGGTTGTGCGCGTGGGGAGCGGGGTGTGGTGCGGGCGGGGCACCAGGCGGGAGCCGCCTGCCTGGTGCCCCGCCGGGAGCGGGGGAGATGCCGTAGCCGGTCGGTGTCAGCGTTTGTCGCCGGCGAAGGGCCTGCGGGTGACGGTTGCGCGGATGGTGGTCTGGGAGTGGCGTTCGACGGTGGGGTTGGCGGAGCCGCCGTCGGGCTCGCCCCAGACCAGTTCGACCTGCTGTCCGTAGTGGACGTCGTCGTCGACCATGACGACGGAGATCCAGCCGCGGACGTTGGAGGTGTAGCTGCACAGCGTCGAGATGCCGACGAGCCGGCCGTTGCTCTCGACGCGGTCGAACTGGGAGGCGGCGTAGAAGGCGGCGGGCATCTCGATGTGCTTGAAGCGCCGGTCGCCCTGTTCGTACTGGGAGGCGAAGACGCGGGCGACGTCGTCGCGGTGCCAGGCGAGCCATGCCTTGCGGCGGTGCTTCTCGCCCTTCAGGCGCTCCAGGGCCTCGCGGCCGATGAAGTCGTGGTCGAACTTGAGGATGTGTCCGTAGCCGAGGTCCCAGGGGGTGACGTAGTAGTCCTCGACGCGGTCGGAGGCGAAGCTGCCGCCGAGGGAGAGGTTGGCCTCGAAGGTCCTGACGCCGAGCCATTCGCGGTAGGTCTTCATGCTGTCGCCCGAGTACACGGCGGGGAC
Organism: Streptomyces sp. NPDC050508; assembly: GCF_040655155.1. NCBI lineage: Bacteria > Bacillati > Actinomycetota > Actinomycetes > Kitasatosporales > Streptomycetaceae > Streptomyces > Streptomyces sp. NPDC050508. The sequence continues at coordinate 200,678 of NZ_JBFAJJ010000016.1, read as the reverse complement.
GGTGTTGGCGATCCAGCCGGACTCGGTGGCCACGGAAGCGTAGGCGCGGGCGCCGATCTGACGGACTCCGAAGGGCTCGCCGGCTTCCAGGATGGCGTCGCGGACGTCGTCGATGTGTTCGTAGGGGCCGAAGAACTCCAGCCCGGGGAAGCCCGACATACGGTGGTTGAGGGCGGTGACCTCGTGCTTGCCGATGCTGAACTTGCCCATGCTGAAGAACGGGATGTCGGGCATGGGGCCGCCGTTGACGTTCTCGAAGATCGCCGAGGCATGCGGGCCCTGGAGCTGGAGTCGGAAGAACTCGCGGCCGTTGGGATTCTGCGCGGTGCGCTCGTCGCGGCGCAGGGTGACGTCGTAGCCGCCGGTCTCGGCATGGAACTGGACCCAGTTGAGGGCCGGCGGGCGGCCGACGAGGCGGACGTGGTTGTCGGCGAGGCAGAAGAGGATGCAGTCGCCGATCATGTAGCCGTCCTGGTTGACCGCGATGAACTGCTTGGCCTTCATCGGGCCGAAGCCCTGGAAGGTGTTGGCGCCGACGTCGGCCAACAGCCGGTAGCAGTCGGGTCCTTGGACGGTGAGGTCGGTCATGTGGTGGGACAGGTCCATCAGGGCCGCCGAGTTGCGCCAACTCTCCTGCTCGTCACGCCAGTTGGTGAACTCGGCCTTGATCGGGAACGGGTAGGCACCGGAACGGCCGCTGCGCAGCAGGCCCAACGGGCCTCCGGCCGCCTGGAGTTGGTCTTCGAGGTGTGCCATCGGTTTCTCCATGTCGTCGCGATGCGTAGGTGAGGCGGTGGCAAGGGCGTTGGAGCCGGCCGTTGTGGCGGCGGGGCGAAGCCGTTTGCGGCGCCTGGCGTCGTGAGTGACCCGGCTCGGGGTGTCACGGCTGATGGGTACAGCACGTACGGGCGGGCACGCCGAAGGAGGGGGAAGTCTCCGTCGGCGATGTGAACTGTACGGTACGGTACACTCGTGGTGTGCTCAAGAGCCGGGGCGCGGATTTTCCTGAGGGTTCATGAGGGGGCCCGGACTGTTTCGTCCCCGGGGCGGATGGCGTCGCGCGGGAGTCCCGACGGGTGCCCTGGACCCCATGCACAACCCGGCGGGCGCTGGTCTTCGCCGAGGCGTTCAGGAGGTCTTCGGCGTCAGTGGAGACAGGGACGTGCGCGGCGTATTCGAGGCACAGGAACCGACGCTGTCGGAACTCATGGTTATAAGGGACTACGACTGACCGTGTCTTGAGGAGTGGCGTCGGCGGCGATCACGGCGGACGCTCTCGGCGGTGAACGCGTGCACGTGAAGCCGAGCCCGGCCGCAGGCCCGGAGGTAGTGCCCGCCTGTGCCGGCGAGGGCGTAGGGCCTCCGGTCGGTGTAGTCACACGACGCCGTTTCCATGATCACCGCGGGTGAGGCGCGTACCTCCTGGGAGACGACGTGCGGTGCACGGTCACGATGCGGAGCTCCGCCCCGTCAGACCGACTCACGAACGACGACCCGTGCGGGCGGGGGCTCCAGACCACTGGTGTCGAGCCCCAGGGCGAGCCGGGCGCTGAGCCGGCCGTGGGCCTCGCCGTCGACGTTGATCGTGGTCAGGGAGGGGATGACATGCTCGCCGTAGCCGTTGTCGTCGAAGCCGATCACAGCCGTGTCGTCCGGCACGCGCCGGCCCAGGTCGCGCAGGGCGGTGAGGACACGCAGGGCCACGTCGTCGTTGAAGCCGGCGATCGCGGTCACCTCGGGGGCTTGAGAGAGGAAGGCGCTGACGGCGTCGGCGCAGGCGGACCGATCATGAGGGGCGATGAAGGACACCGGAGTGGGGATGCCCAGGTTCCGCGCAGCGTGCCCGGTGAAGCGCAGGCGGGTCGCGGCGAGCGGTGACTCGGTGTCCGGCAGTGCCACGGCGATGCGGGTATGGCCGTGGTCGACGAGGTGACGGAGCTGGAGGGCGGTGTGGGCGGCGAGACCGTTACGCCAGCCGCCTCCCATGTCGTCGAGTGCGTGACCGGTGAGGTACGTCTCGCCGAAGCGGATCACCGCGCGGGGGACGATGACGTCGAGGACCTGCTGTGTGGACTGTTCGGTGTGGTGGCCGTGCCGGACCAGGAGGACATGGTCGTGGGCGGCCAGTTCTGCGTCGAGTCCGTGGATGTAGCTGCGGGAGTACGCGCCTTCCATGCCCGCGTCGATGTTCAGGACGACCACCCGGGAGGTCCCTTCGCGCAGGGCTCTCGCCACACCGTGCGGAACGTAGCCGAGCGTCCGGGCCGCCTCCTTCACCCGGTCGCGGGTGGCGGCCGAGATGGTCTGGTGAGGGTCGTCGTTGAGGACGAAGCTGACGGTGGCGCGAGAGACACCGCTCGCCGCGGCCACGTCGTTCAGCGTGACTCTTCTGGACGTCCCCATCACCCCTGCTCCGACGTTGTCGTGCACACCTGAGTCCCAGCGACACGGCGTTGACTCATTGTAAGGAAGTCGACGGGAGCCGAAGCACTGGCGGATACGGGACGCCGAGTGCACCGGTTCTGCCGGATCGAATTGCCTTGCTTCGTACGGCACTGAACCGTACGGTACGGCGCGGCGGGGATCAGGACCTTGAAGCGGGCTCGTACCGCGAGTTCCGCGTCCCTCTGTGCCCTCGCGTCGTCGCGCCGAGCCGTCTTAAAAGGACGGGCGAGAGGCGGTACGCCGCGGCGCCATCGGAAGGCCGGCCGTGGCTCCTCCGTCGGTCATCCCCGACGATCACCGTCGGCCGAAGGCCAGTTGACTACCGGCTCGGCTCCCCGGACGGGCTCCAGCCAGTCGGCTGCCCATCGGCTCACCGTCATCTCTCAAGACAGGACGTCGACCCCATGACCTCGAATCCGACACATCACGCACATCGCGCGCATCACACGCATCAAGGCCCCATCCGTCCGTATGTCGTCATCGGTGACACCCACCTGGCCGGCCGGGTGTGCAGTGCCCTTCACACCTCGTCCGACGCGGTGCGGCACCTCCCGCGTCCACGTGACCCCGAACTGCGCGCGGCGCTGGCCCTGCGGCCGGCGGGCGTGGCCGTACTGCTCCACGACGACGTCGCGGCCCTGCGCTACGCGCTGGCCGTCGCGCACGTCGCGCCCGACGTACCTCTGATCGTCACCATCTTCGATCGCACCATCGCCGACGAGCTCTCCCGCCTCCTGCCTCAGTGCGACGTCACCTCGCCGGCCGACCTCGCGGCGCCGTCACTGGCCGGCCCATGCCTGGACCCTTCCTTCGTCGCCGCCCGCCGACGCGGAGGGTGTGTCCAGGTCGTCCGAGAGTGCGACGGCGTCCTGGAAGCCGAGGAATCGGCCCTGCCGGGGCAGTGGCGTCGCCGGTACCGCAGAAGGTGGGTCGGGTTGCAGCTGCGCTCCCACGATCCGGGCACCCGGCTGCTCGTCCTGGGCCTGCTCGCGATGCTCGTCGTCCTCGCCGCTGACTGGGTGTGGCTCACGGCGGCCGGTCATCGCCCGTCCGAGGCGCTGTTCGAGGCCGCCCGGGTCGTGGCCGGAGTCGGTCCGGCCGCCGCGCCGCGGGATGCCCACGGCTACCAACTCTTCGCCGTCCTCGCGATGTTGAGCACGGTCGTCTTCACCGCCTTCTTCACCGCGGGAGTGGTCGAGCGGATGCTCGGTCCGCGTCTGATCGGGCTGATCGGTCCACGCACCCTGCCCCGCGCGGGGCACGTCATCGTGGTGGGAATGGGCCAGGTCGGCATGCGGCTCTGCGTCGAGCTGCAAGGACTCGGCATCCCCGTCGTGGGCGTCGAACGCGACCCGCGGGCCGCCACCGCGCGGCTGGCGCGCACCCTCGGCATTCCCGTCATGGACGGTCACGGCGGCGACCGCCATGTGCTGGAACGGCTGCGTCTCGGTCACGCCCGGGCGCTGGCCGCCGTCGGATCCGACGACCTGGACAACGTGGCTGTGGCCCTCGCCGCCCACGGGGTCGCGCCGCACATCCGCGTGGTGATGCGTGCGGGGGAGGACGACGCCATCGCTGAGACGCGCTCGCTGCTGCCCATGGGGGTGGTCTGTGACATCACCGGTCTGGCCGCCGGTTATGTGGTCGCTCGGCTGCGTGCCGAGCCGGTCGGCGACGTGGTCGCCCATCGCGACGAGATCCGGTTGCGGGACACGTCCGGCGTCTGGCGCCGTAGCGCTCTGGTCGGTCACGACCGCTGCGCCCACGTCGAGGGGCGGCGTCGGATGACGGGCGACGAAATTGAACCGCCAAGGACTAGAACGATTTAGCGGTCCGTTGTAACGTGTTCGCTATATCGATTTAGCTTTTCCAGCTCGCAGGGCGGACGCCCGCAGTGGAGGAGGTCGTTCGACCGATGATCGACATGCGATGCGCGTTCGCGCAACCACCCCCGAGAGGCCCGGCGGGGCTCCCGCAGCCCGGCCGATGTCTGGTGATGGGCATCCTGAACGTGACTCCCGACTCGTTCTCCGACGGTGGCAGATACGCCGAGACCGGACGGGCCGTGGAACAGGGCCTGCGGCTCGCCGAGGAGGGCGCGGACCTGGTCGACGTGGGCGGCGAATCCACCCGGCCGGGAGCCGAACCCGTCCCGGTGGAGGCGGAGTTGGCCCGCGTGGTGCCCGTCGTGCGGGAACTGGTGCGCGCGGAGGTGGCCGTCAGTGTGGACACCATGCACGCGGCGGTCGCCCGCGCCACGATCGAGGCCGGCGCGTGTCTGGTCAACGACGTCAGCGGCGGGCTGGCGGATCCCGCCATGGCCGCCGTCGTCGCGGAGGCCGGGGTGCCGTATGTGGCGATGCACTGGCGTGCGCCCGGTCGCGAGATGGACCGTCACGCGGTCTACGGCGACGTTGTCGGCGAGGTGGCCTCCGAACTGTTGCGCCGCGTGGAGGCGCTCACCGCGGCCGGAATCGATGCGGGGCGCATCATCATTGATCCCGGACTCGGGTTCGCCAAGCGCGCCACCCACGACTGGGAACTGCTCACGCATCTGCCCGCCCTGCTGGCCACCGGTTTTCCCGTGCTGGTGGGGGCGTCCAGGAAGCGTTTCATCGGTGCCGCGTTGAGCGATCGGGCGGGGATCGACTCCGTGCCCGGCGACCGTGACGCGGCGACGACGGCGGTGTCCGCGCTGGCCGCCGCAGCGGGCGCGTTCTGTGTGCGCGTGCACGACGTCCGCTCCAGCCTGCACGCGGTGTGTGTGGCCGCCGCCTGGGCGGGCGATCGCCAGGTCTCGGCGCCGGAGACCGTCGTGCGGAGCCGGTGCGGAAAGGCGCTGCACGAGTCTCGCCAAGCTCCAAACCCGTCTGCTAACTTGCGCTAGATCGTTCTAGCGATCCCCCTTTCCCTTCCCGAAGTTGACCCGATCACCATGTGACGAGCCGCGTCACTAGATCGATCTAGCACTTCAGGGAGATGGCTTTGAGAGGAGCCGCAATGGCAATCCCCAGTCTTCAGGACGGCATCGACAAGGCCGGTTCGCCCATCGGTCTGCTGTGGCAGCCGAACGCCGAGCCGTGGACCCCGGAAGTGGTCGAGCGGGAGTACGTCGGCTGGCGTCAGGAGCAGGCGGCCTGGCACGAGGGCGTCGCACTGCTCAACCTCTCGCACCACATGTACGACCTGTGGATCGAGGGCCCGGACGCCACCCGTGTGCTGGCCGAGTACGGCGCCAACAACTTCGAGAAGTTCGCGATCGGCCAGGCCAAGCAGTACGTACCGGTCACCCGGGACGGCAAGATCGTCACCGACGGCATCCTCGCCCGGCGCGCCGAGAACAAGTACCTCCTCAGCGGTGTCCCCGCCGCCCAGCACTGGGTGCAGTACCACGCGGAGAAGGGCGGTTACGACGTCGCCTTCGAGACCGACACGTCCTCCGCCTTCCGCCCCGGCGGCGGTGACCCCAAGCTGTTCCGCTACCAGATTCAGGGCCCGCTGGCGCTGGAGCTGATCGAGAAGGTCTTCGGCGGCCCGCTGCCGGAGACCAAGTTCTTCCACTCCACGCCGGTCACCCTGGACGGCCGCTCCTTCGAGGCGCTGCGCCACGGCATGGCGGGGCAGGCCGGCTACGAGTTCATCGGTCCGTGGGAGCACGCGGCGTACGTGCACGAGGCGTTCCTCAAGGCAGGCGAACCGCTGGGGCTGGTCCAGGTCGGTGCGCTGGCGTACACGACGCCGAGTGTGGAGAGCGGCTGGATCCCCTCGCCGGTCCCGGGCATCTACGTGGACCCCGAACTCGCGGAATACCGCGCCTGGTTGCCCCTGTTCGGCATTGAGGGGAAGCGTCCCCTCAACGGCAGCTACTTCTCGGAGGACATCGCCGACTACTACGTCTCCCCGTACGAGCTGGGCTACGGCAAGCTGATCCACTTCGGGCACGACTTCCACGGCCGTGACGCCCTCCTCAAGGCCAAGGACGAGCCCCGCCGCACCAAGGTCACCCTGGTGTTCGACGCCGACGACGTGCGCCGGGTCGTCGGCGGGGGAGAGGATCCCGGCTTCGTCCTCACCTACGCCCGCCATCGGGTGGAAACCTCGGCCGGTCTGGTCGGTACGACCATGCAGACCGCGTCGATCGACCCCGTCGGCACCGTCCTGGCGCAGACGCTGATCGACTCCGCGCACGCCGAGCCCGGCACCGAGGTGACCGTGGTCTGGGGCGAGCACCCGGGCCCGGGTGCCGACCCCGAGGCCGACCTCGGGTTCCCGCGCATCCGCGCCACGGTTCAGGCCAGCCCGTTCGACCGGCACGCGCGCACCGAGTACCGGCGTAACGCGTAGCGCTCCGCGGGGGGCCGGTGCGTCGTCTGCGGGTCCGTCGTGGCTGGTCGCGCAGTTCCCCGCGCCCCTGCGGGGCGCGCACCGTGCACGGCCGGTGGCCGGAGGCAGCGTCACGCGTCCGGCCACCCTCTGCCCCTCGCCCTGCCCGTTTCCCCCTTCCCCGGGCCGAGAGCCCCACCCTTCCCTATCGACAAGGAGCACGATGAACCCCCTCAGCACAGCCTCGGCGGCGGTGAGCACATCGCTGCTGGAGGACTTCTCCCTGGAGATGACAGGCAAGGACGTCCCCAAGCTGGAAGAGGCCCGGGACTCCATCCCGCAGGGCACCCGCATCAACGTCACCTTCCTCGGCAACGAGAACCTGGAGATGCGTCTGGAGGCGTCCCGGGCGGTGAAGCGCCTCGGCTTCGTGCCGGTGCCGCACATCTCCGCCCGACGCCTCGGCTCGCGGGCCGAGTTCGAGGAGTTCCTCGCCGCCCTGCGGGCCGACGGCACCGGCGCCAACGTCTTCACCGTCGGCGGCGACCCCACCCGCCCCGAGGGCCCCTACGAGGACTCGCTCGCCCTGATCGAGACGGGACTGCTGGGGGAGTACGGCGTCCGGCACGTCAGCATCAGCGGCTACCCCGAAGGCCACCCGGACATCGCCGGGGACGCGCTGTGGTCCGCGCTGCGCGAGAAGAACGCGTCCATCGCCGGGCAGGAACTCGACGGCAGCGTCATCACGCAGTTCGGCTTCGACGTGGACCCCGTCCTGGCCTGGCTGGAGAAGGTCCGCGGGCAGGGCATCACCCTTCCCGTCCGGATCGGCGTCCCCGGCCCAGCCGGCGTGCGGCGCCTGATGTCCTACGCCACCCGGTTCGGCGTCGGCACCAGCGCCTCCATCGCCAAGAAATACGGCCTGTCCATCACCAACCTGATGGGCACCGCAGGCCCCGACAAGTTCCTGCGGGCGCTCGCCGACGGCCACGACCCGGCCCGCCACGGAGACATAAAGATCCACTTCTACACCTTCGGCGGCCTGCGGGCCACATCCGAATGGATCGCACAGTTCAGGAAGGACAACCTCGTATGACCGTCACGCAGGCCGCCCCCACCCGCACCGCCCAGAAGACCGGGGGAGCGGGGCACCAGGCCTCGCTGATCGTCCAGGGCGCCGACGCCACCGGCATCGTGGCGGCCGTGACCTCGGTCCTCGGCCGGCACGGAGCCAACATCGTCTCCCTCGACCAGTATTCCGACAACCCGCAGGGCGGCGCCTTCTTCCAGCGCACCGTCTTCGGACTGGACGGCCTGCGGGCCGAACTGCCCGGCCTGCGCGCCGACTTCGACAAGGAGTTGGTGAAGCCGTACGGCCTCTCCTACACGCTGCGTGACCTGTCGGTGCCGAAGCGGGTGGCGATCTTCGCCTCGAAGTCCGACCACTGCCTGCTCGACCTGCTCTGGCGCCACCGGCAGGGTCAACTCCCCGTCAGCATCGCCATGGTGATCTCCAATCACCCGGACACGGCCGAGGAGGTACGGTCGTTCGGCATCCCCTTCTTCCACGTGCCGTCCATGGGCGCGGACAAGTCGGCGGCCGAGGCGGAGCACCTGAGGCTGCTCAAGGACAACGTCGACTTCGTCGTCCTCGCCCGCTACATGCAGATCCTCTCCGGCGACTTCATCGAGCGGGTCGGCGTGCCGATCATCAACATCCACCACTCCTTCCTGCCCGCCTTCATCGGCGCCGGCCCGTACGCCAAGGCCAAGGAGCGCGGCGTGAAGCTGGTCGGTGCCACCGCCCACTACGTCACCGAGGACCTCGACGAGGGCCCGATCATCGAGCAGGACGTCGTGCGCGTCAGCCACGCCCACACCGCCGGCGACCTCACCCGTCGCGGCGCCGACGTCGAACGCGCCGTACTGTCCCGCGCGGTGCTGTGGCACGCCGAGGACCGGGTCATACGCAACGGCAAGCACACCATCGTCTTCGCCTGAACCGCGTATCGGCCCAACGCCCCTGCAGGGAACGGTGGTTGTGTCGCCCCTGGTTACCGGGGGGCGGTGGACACGGCAGGGCCCCCATCCGACGCGCGGTCCCGGTGCCGTACATCTACACATCCGCGGTCGGCCCGCCGCGACCTCGGCAGGCAGTTCTCTTGACCGGGTGAAGCGTTCACCAGCAGAAAGCGGTTCGCCATCATGACAACCACCATCGACGGGGCCCGGATCGCCCGTGACATCCGGGCCCGGGTCGCCGAACGGGTCGCCGAGACCGCGGCCCTGGGACGGGTGCCCGGTCTGGCGACCATCCTGGTCGGCGACGACCCGGCCAGCGCCGTCTACGTCGCCGCCAAACGCCGCGCCATCCGCGAGGCCGGCATGCGTGATTTCCACCGACACCTCTCCCGGCACGCTTCCGGGGACGAAGTCGCCGCGGTCATCGACGAGTTGGCGGCCGACCCGGACGTCTCCGGCATCCTCCTCCAACTGCCCCTGCCCGCCCGGCTCGATGCCGCGACCCTGATCGACCGGATTCCCGCTGCCAAGGACGTCGACGGACTGACCACGGCCAGCGCCGGCCGACTGGCCCGCGGCGAACGAGGACTGCGCCCCTGTACCCCGAGCGGCGTCATCGAACTCCTCGACACCGAGGGCATCGAACTCAGGGGCGCATCCGTCGCTGTCGTCGGCTGGGGCGAACTCGTCGGCCGACCCCTGGCCCAGTTGCTGCTGCGGCGCGGCGCCACCGTCACGGTCGCCCACGAGTTCACCGCCGACCTCGCCGCCGTCACCCGCCCCGCCGACATCGTCGTCGTCGCCACCGGAGTACGGGGACTTGTCGGACCCGAGCACGTCAAGCCCGGCGCCACCGTGATCGACGTCGGCATCCACCGCACCCCCGAGGGCCTGACCGGTGACGTCCGGGCCGCCGAGCTCGACGGCATCGCCAGCCGCATCACGCCCGTACCGGGTGGGGTCGGCCCGATGACCATCGCCATGCTGATGGTCAACACCCTCCGGGCGGCCGAGTGGAACGCCGTGCCCAAGACCGTGCCCGTATAAGCGAGTTGGGCGGTCGGCGCCAAGGGCGGTGCTGCGTGTCCGCGCTGTTCGTCCGTGCTCAGGAAAGGTGCCGGACATGATGCAACTCCCGCCGTCGGCCCGGCTCGGCGGCCGGGTGGCGACCGGACTGGCCGACGTCACCCATGACCCCGCCGCGCTCGACTCCGCGGGTTTCTGGGCCGTCGTGGCCGACTTCGAAGGACGCCTGACCTGCGCCCGCTTTCGTGACGTACGGCCCGCCGCGCAGCACCCCGTCCGAGCTGCCCGATGGGACGGGCCCGCGCCCGGCCTGTGGGCCACTTCGCTGGACCGCGACGCTTACACGCAGGGCGTACGGCGGATCCGCGAGCACATCGCGCGTGGTGAGGTCTACCAGGCCAACCTCTGCCGTGTACTGTCCGCGCCCATCACGGCGGACGTCGACATCGAGGCCCTGGCCGACCGGTTGGCCGCGCGGCACCGGGCCCCGTACGCAGGCTTCATCAGACTGCCGAGCCTCGGACTTGAGGTGGCCTCGGCCTCCCCCGAGCTCTTCCTGCGCCGCGACGGGCGCCTGATCGAGTCGGGCCCCATCAAGGGCACCGGGCGTACCGAGGCGGATCTCCTGGAGAAGGACTACGCCGAGAACGTGATGATCGTCGACCTGGTCCGCAACGACCTCGGGCGCGTGTGCGCCACCGGCAGTGTCACCGTGCCGGACCTGTGCGCGGTGGAACGTCATCCCGGCCTCGTCCACCTGGTCTCCACGGTGCGCGGAGAACTGCGGGACGGAGCAGGATGGCCCGAACTGCTGGCGGCGACCTTCCCGCCGGGATCCGTCACGGGCGCCCCGAAGGAGAGCGCCCTCGGCATCATCACCGCCCTTGAGACCGCGCCGCGCGGACCGTACTGCGGCGGCATCGGCTGGGTCGACGCCGATCGCGGCACCGGCGAACTGGCCGTGGGCATCCGCACGTTCTGGATCGACCGTGCCCGGCAGCGCCTCAACTTCGGCGCCGGAGCGGGCATCACCTGGGACTCGGACCCCGAACGGGAATGGCAGGAAACCGAGTTGAAGGCGGAGAGACTGCTGACCATCGCGTCCAACGGCTCACCCTACGACGCGAAGCCGCACCAACGCCTCGCCGCCCGCCCCGGCGCCTGAGCCCCCGGCGGCTGCGGTGCTTGAGGCCCCGGCTGCTGTGGCGCTTGAGCCCCGGCCTGCTATGGCGCCCGACCTCCGGCCGCTACGGCACCTGACCCCCAGCCCCGGCCGCTGCGCTGCCTGAGGCCCCGCCGCCCCGGCACCCGAGTTACTCGCCCGCCACATCAGGCCCCGGGGCGGTGTGCGGTGTTCCGCAGTCAGCCCCAGACCAGACGCGCCGTCTTCGCGACGAGTTCCAGCTTGCGGCGCTGGTCGTCGACGGTCAGCAGGTTGCCCTGGCTCGTCGAGGCGAAACCGCACTGCGGACTGAGGGCGAGCTGCTCCAGCGGCAGATACTGCGACGCCTCGTCGATGCGCCGCCGCAGCGTATCCACCGACTCCAGCTCCGCCACCTTCGACGACACCAGCCCCAGGACGACGGTCTTGGCGGGCGGCACGAACCGCAGCGGCTCGAAACCGCCGGCGCGCTCCGTGTCGTACTCCAGCAGGAAGCGGTCGACCTCCACCTCGCCGAACACCCGCTCCGCGATGGGCTCGTAGCCGCCCTGGGCGGACCAGGCGCTGCGCATGTTGCCCCGGCAGAAGTGCATGGCCACGGTCATGTCGGGGCGCCTCGAACGGGCGGAACGGATGAGGCCGTTGTCCGTGTCGATGATGTGGGAGAGATGCCCCTCCAGGTCCGTCACCCGGCGCATCCGGGCGGCCTCGGGATCGATGTTGGCCCAGTAGGCCAGCGAGTCGAGCTGCAGCCAGGAGACCCCGGTGTCGATCAGGTCGGCGATGTCCCGCCGGTAGATGTCGGCCAGCGCCGCCACCGCGTCCTGCCGGGTCGGATAGACGCCGTCCGAGATCCCCGGCCGCCAGAAACCCGCCACCATCGTCGGACTGGCCATGGTGATCTTGTACGGCCCCGGTGCGTTCCCGGACAGCCAGCGGGCCTCGGCGAGGGGCAGCGGGGTCCGCCGGTACAGGGGCTCCGTGATGGCCACCGACGCGACGTCGCCTTCCAGTTTGGCGCCGTCGCTGTCGCGGATCCAGCGTGGACGGGACGAGGACTCCTCGGCGGGTGCCAGCCCGCCGACCGTCTCCACCACCGACGCCATGAAGTCGTCCCGGCGCACCTCGCCGTCGGTGAAGACCTGTATCCCGGCGTCCTGTTGCAGCTTCACCGCGGCTGCCGCGGCCTGGTCCTCCAGTTCGGTGAGTTCCTTGTCGGAGAGCGCACCGCGACGGCGTGCGGCGCGTGCCGTCAGCAACTCCTCGGGGCGCAACAGGCTTCCCACATGTTCGGCTCGGATCGTCGTCGGCATCGGCCGTCCCTTCACGCCTGACACTCGGGCGACTGTACGGTACGGTCCAGTACGCTTCGAGGGCAAGACATCTGGCGGCTACGGCGGGCTCCGTGGGGAAGGTTAGACCGGGTCGACGGAAACGCCGTGCAGGAAGACCCGTACCGCCTCGTTGATGGACGCACGGACCTCGGCGTCCGTCAGCTTGACCGGCGCATCCGTCAGCAGCCGCATCTGGGCGTGGCCGAGCATGGCCTGGTAGAGCTGTTCCGCCGCTCGCACCGGGTCCTCGACCTTGATCAGGCCGTCGTCGTGGGCCTGTTGGAGGCAGCGCCCGAGCACCGCGTGACCCGCGTTCGGCCCATGGTCCGCGAAGACCTCGCCGAGCCCGGGAATGCGTACGGCTTCGGAGGTGACCAGGCGGTGCAGGGCGATCGCCTCGGGCGTGAGGACGACACCGGCGAAGTGTTCACCGAGCGCGACCAGCGTTTCGGTGAGGTTCTCGCTGCCCGGCGTGAACGTGTGCAGCGGCTGGGACCACTCGTCGCACAGCGCCTCCACGGACGCGCGGAACAGGGCGCTCTTGTCGGTGAAATAGCGGTAGAGGGTCGCCTTGGAGCCGCCCACCGCCGCCAGGACGTCCTCCATGGAGACACCCGCGTAGCCGCGAGCGATGAACAGCTCACCCGCAGCCCGCGTGATGAGTTGTCGCCGGTCCGTCGCTGTCATCCTCACACCGGCCATGTTAGGTGTCTGCCTGCCGGTCTCGGCGAGCCGGTCATGGACCGCGGCGGCGCAGCAAGGTCGAGATGGTGACCGCTGCCACCAGGACACCTCCGTAGAAGACCGAGGAGACCCACGCTTCCAGGCCCAGCAGTTGGAGCCCGAGGATGCCGGTCGCCAGGAAGTAGATACCGACGAAGGTACCGACCGGGTTGAAGCGTCCGGGCAGGACGATCGCGGTGCCGAGGAAGACCGAGGCGAAGACCGGCAGCAGCAGAGTGTCGGAGGTGGTGGGGTTGTAGCCGCCCAGGGCCGCGACGGAGATGACCGCGCCGACACCGCACAGGGCGCCGGAGGCGACGAAGGAGCCGAAGCGGATCCGGTTGACGCGGATGCCGGAGAGCCGGCTGACCTCTCTGTTGGCTCCGACGAAGCGGATGTGGCGGCCCAGCGGTGTGAACGCCAGCAGATAGGCGAAGCCCGCCACCAGCACTACGCCGTAGTAGAACGAGATCGGCAGCCCGCCCACGGAGTACAACGCGATCTTGCCGAACCCGGTCGGCAGACCGCTGACCGTGTTGAGGTGCGACAGCCACAGGGCGATGCCGCCCAGGAAGGTGCCCATGCCCAGGGTCACCACGATGGTGTTCACCCCGACCACGACGACGAGCAGGCCGTTGACCACGCCGACCACGATCGCGCCCAGGACGGCGACGAACGCCGCCGGCCACACTCCCCACCCGTGCTCCACGACCAGAACGGGCAGGATCGTGGCGGAGAACCCGAAGACCGCCGGGACCGACAGGTCCACGAACTCTCCGACGCAGACGGTGCACAGCAGGGCCATGGTGAGGAACACCAGGGCTTGTTGGGAGCCGAAGATGGTCTGGAAGGTGCCCTTGGTCAGGAACACCCCCGGCTCCGCGGCGGCATACACCGCGATCATGGCCACCCAGATGCCGATCACCGAGTAGCGCGAGGCGAAATGCCCGGCAAAGGCGGAGGCTGATGTCAGCGTCCCGGTTCGCGTCGCCTTCGGCGCGGCGGGGGGTGTGTCGGTGTCTTGCCGGCTGGTGACGTCCATCAGTCTCCCTGCCCCTTTTCTTGAGGTTTTGTGTCGTCGCCGAAGACCGCCTGGACGATGGCGTCCTGTTCCAGTTCGCCGCTCAGTTCCTTGGCGACCAGGCCGTCGCGGAACACCAGCACCCGGTCGCACAGCACGGCGAGGTCGACGGGGTCGATCGAGGCGAGGACGATTCCGCAGCCGTCCCGTGCGGCCTCCCGGATCGCGTCGATGATGTCGTGGCGGGCGCCGACGTCGACAGCCTGTGTCGGTTCGTGCAGCACCAGCAGGTTCGGTGCGCCGGCCAGCCACTTGGCGAGCAGGACCTTCTGCTGGTTGCCGCCGCTCAGTGTGTGGACCGGCGCTTGTGGGTGGGGCGGCCGGATGTCGAGTTTCGCGATCATCGCGGCGGTCTCCTCGGCCTGCCATGCGGAGCCGGTCCGCAGTCGGCTGCCGCGGGCGCGCACGCGTGGCAGTGTCAGGTTGTCCGCCACCGAGAGCTCGGCGGCCACCCCCGCCTCCAGGCGACGCTCGGGTACGAACGCCACCCCCGCGTCCACGAACTCTTCGGTGCATCCACGTCTGCGGTCCAGGGCGAGGTCGCGCCCGTGGACCGACAGCGTGCCGGCGTCGGCCGGGCGTGCGCCCGCCAGCGCCTCGGCCGTCTCGACGAAGCCCGAGCCGATCAGCCCGGTCAGGCCGAGGATCTCGCCGCGCCGGACGTCGAGATCGAGCCCGGTCACCGGGCCGACCGCGAGACCCCGCGCCGAGGCGACGACCTCGTCCTTGACGTGGCTCCCGACCCGCCCGTGCGTCACGAGGTGACGTCCGAGCATCATGCGGGTGAGCGAGACCTCGTCCACCTCGCTCGTGGGCAGGCCTGCCTCAACCACGGCGCCGTCGCGCAGCACGGTGACCCGGTCGGTCGCTTCGACGACCTCTTCCAACTGGTGTGAGATCAGCAGGACCGAGGTGCCCTCGTCGACGAGCGACCGGACCAGCTCGAAGAAACGGGCCCGCGCTGACCTGCCCAGCGCCCGTGTCGACTCGTCGAAGACGATGAGCCCACCTCCCGGGCGGTGGTCCTGCACCGCCCGGGCGATGGCGACCACGGCCCGGTCCTCCGCCGAGAGCTGCCCGACCTTACGGCCGACCTCCAGGGGTCGGTCCAGCCGGGCCAGGACCTGCTCGGTGGCCCGCTGCTCCTCGCGGCGGTTGATGCGCCGCGAGAGCCGGCCTGCCCGGTAGTGCCCCAGCCGCACGTTCTCCCACACCGTCAGGTCGTCCACCAGTCCGCTGTTCTGGTGGACGACCGAGACTCCCGCCGCGCGCTGCTGCATCGGGCGGACGGGCAGCGCCAACTGCTGTCCGTCCACCGCGATGGACGCTCCCGGGTCGGGCGCGTACACGCCCGTGAGGATCTTGACGAGGGTGGACTTCCCGCACCCGTTCTGGCCGACCAGCCCGTGCAGTTCTCCGGGGGTGATCCGCAGATGGACCCCGCGAAGCGCCCGGGTCGAGCCGAACGCCTTGGACAGTTCGGCCACTTCCAGACGATGGCGCGGGGCCGTGTCCGGCGGGTCGGTCCGCGAGCCGGCGCTCACGGTGTGCGCCTCGTTCGTCACCCGATGCCCCAGAGCTTGGCGAAGTCCGCCTGGAAGGAACCGTCGCCGAACCACTCGCCCGAGGCCTGGGCCGCGGCCGTCACCTTGATGCTGGCGATGTTCTGCTTGGTGAACAGCCGCATGGGCTGGGCCTCGTCGATGGGCCCGGCCTTGGTCATCATGCGCAGGAGTTCGTCGGTCAAGCCGAAGCCCATGTAGAGCTGGTCCGCGGCTACGACCGCCTTGACCGAACCGGTCTTGATCAGGCCCAGTCCGTTCACCGAACCGGCCGCTGTGGACACGGAGATGTTCGAAGAACGCCCCGACTGCTGGACGCCCTGGAGGGTGGCCTGGAGGCTGTCCTCGAACTCGGTGTAGTAGTAGTCGGCATTCGGGTTGCTCAGGACGTTGGAACTCGCCTTCGAGGCCAGCAGGGCCGGCGTCGAGGCGGTGATCTCCTTGACCGTGACCTTGCAGCCGGGGCAGTACTTCTTGTAGATCGGCAGCGAGTCGGCCACCATCTTGATCGCTGTGGGGCTGTCGGCATTCTGCGCGATGATCAGATTGGCCTTGCCCTTCGAGTCGGCGATGATCCACCAGGCCATCGCGGACGCCTGAGAACTCGCACCCGGCACATAGCTCACCTGGTTGCTGTTCTCGACTCCGGCCGGGGGGTTCTGGTCCGCGACGACGATCGGGATGCCCTTGGCCTTCGCGGCGTCGAGGGCGTTCTGCGCCATGCCGTAAGGGATCGCGTCCAGAATGATCCCGGCCGCGTCCGCGGTGATCGCCTGCTGGACGCAGGAGGCGATCGCCGTCGGCTGGGCCTTGCCGTCGCACACCTGCTGCGAGAGGCCGGCCTTGGACAGCGCCTGCTTCGTCGACCCGGCCGTGGCGACGAAGGCGGGGACCTGTTGGACGATCGGGATGTAAAAGACCTTGCGGCCCTTGAACTTGTCCACGCCCGGCACACTCGCGGTGGGGACGGGGTAGGTCTTGGCGACGGCCTGCAGGGCCGCCACGTTCTTCTCGGCCGTGGCAAGCCCCGATGCGGAACTGTCCTTGCCCGATGTGGTGGAGCCGGAAGCGGAGTCGGAGCCGGAGCTGCCGCAGCCTGCCAGCATCGCCGACGCGGCGAGCACAGCCGTGCCCGAGGCCAGCCATCTTTCTCTGATAAGCGCCATTGCTTATGCCTCCATGGCCGAGCGTCCGTACATCCTTGAGCGGACGCTGGTGGTGTCCGGAACCGCCCACCGTCACTGCGTGGGCGGAGAAGATACGAGAGGAGTGCGTTCAGGCCCTGGACCGTGACTTGAGCCGCAGCGGCACCTCACACCTGAACCGGATCGCGGAGCGGACCGTGGCTCGGTGGGGCCACCGATGCGCCCTCGTCCACGTACCGCTCGTCGATCACAAAGACCGCGGACTGATGCGGACCGCGCGGTCGTCCGACAGCCGAGGATTCCCGAACCGCATCGTCAACCCCTGCCTGCCGCAAAGGCCCAGCTCGCGGACCCATTCCCGTCAATGGCCGAAAGTGTGTGCATGTCGGCAGGCACGCGGAAGCGCATCGGCAACAAGTTAAGTTTGCGAGTCGCGCACGGACCGCGGCCTCCCCAGGGGTTTGCCCTCGCCGACGCCGTCGCGCTGTACGGCACCAGTCCGGGGCGTCCGGTGCTGTTACGGAGCGAAGGGGCCCGGCACTGTGCCGAACCGGGTTTTCCAGCTCAGGCCTCGCGGTCGCGAGGGGGGGTTCCGTTACTTTCACTAGATCGATATAGTGCTGGTAGTTGCGTTGACCGATGTGACCCTGACGGTCTTCCGCTCCGTCAGCGTCTGCCGTCCGGGTTCGCCGCCTGCGAGATGGCTCCGCCCGACTGCATCGCCCCATGTTCGACGCGGCCCGGAGGGACACCGGTGCCGTGGACGACCGGAGGACCGCCATGGACCGTCTGCTTCTCATGCGTTGTTTCGTCATCGTTGCCGACCTCGGCAGTTTCAGTGGCGCGGCCAAGGCGCTGGGGTCGTCGGGATCACTGGTGTCGCGGCATGTCGCCGAGCTGGAGCGGCAGGTCGGCGTCCGGCTGGTCAACCGCACGGCCCGCTCGGTGAGCCTGACCGAACCGGGCCTGCGGTACGCCGAGTTCGCCTCCCGCATCGTGAAGGAGATCGACGCCGAGGACTCCAGCATCGCGGATCTGCACGACCGGGCGGAGGGCGTGCTGAGCATCATCTGCCCGAAGTGGATCGGGAGCCTGGACCTCGGGGACGCCATCGCCGCGTTCTCCGCCGCGTACCCGAAGATCCAAGTCCGGTTCGAGCTGGGAGGCGTGTCCGACCGGACGTACGACTTCCTGGACGGCGGTTTCGACCTCGCGTTCCACACCCGGGACCTACGGGACTCCAACGTCCGGCTGAAGAAGATCGCCTCGCTGCCCTTCGTCCTGTGCGCGTCGAAGACGTACGTCGACGAACGCGGCCCCCTGACGCACCCCAACGACCTGGCCGCCCACGACTGCCTGGTGCACGTCAACGACCCGGTCTGGCGCATCGGGCACGGCCCCACCTCCACGCTGCACAAGATCCGCAACGTGGCCTTCTCGTCCAACTCCTACATCGCCCTGCAGAAGGCGGCCGTCCACGGGCGCGGCATCGCCCTGCTGCCGCAGCGGTCCGCCTACGACGATCTCGTCTCCGGGGCCCTCCAGATTCAGCTTCCCCACCTGGCGGCACCCGACCGGCCGCTCTATGCGATCCACGGGCCCGGGCCGGGAACCCAGCGCAAGATCACGGTCTTCCTGGACTTCCTCGCCCAGTGGTTCGCGGAGAACCCGATTCCCACGATCGGCCGTTGACATCCGCCGACACTTGCGCGGAGCGAAAGCTTATAGTTCGTCACGGGAACTCATATTTTATACCGACTGATGGACAGCCGTGCTCGGTGTGGCCACTGTGGCAACGCGAATCGAGCCGCGAAGGAGCTGTCTCTTCATGTGCGAACCCCTGGGTGAACCGACGTCCCGCCGGACGATGCTGGGCGCGATGGCGGCTTCCGCCGCTGCCGCCGTCGCCGTACCACTGATCGGCGCGCAACAGGCCGCGGCGGCGACGAACACCGGATCCGCGCCCTCCGGAACGGGCCTGTCCGTGACGCTGCTCGGCACCAACGGCGGCCCACCGCCGCTGGCCAACCGATACGGCATCTCGTCGGCGCTGACGGTGAACGGCAGAACGTACGTCATCGACTGCGGACGCGGAGCGGTGACCCAGTATCTGCGCGCCGGACTGTCGATGCCGTCGCTGGCAGGGATCTTCCTGACCCACCTGCACGCGGACCACATCGTCGACTACTACTCCTTCCCGCTGCTGTCGGCGGGCGCCTCGGGCGCACAGGGCTTCCAGAACCCGATCGAGGTCTACGGCCCCGGCTCCGCCGGTATCGCGTCGACCGTCGCCGGAGCTCCCGGGATCGTGCCGGGCGCCGTCGAGATGACGAAGCTGGCGGGTCAGGCGTACGCGGCCTCACCGACCTTCTTCATGACCGAGCACGCGGGCATCGACCCGGCGACGATGCTCAACGTCCACGACGTGCTGCCGCCGTCGGGTGTCGGCGCCTCGGCGACGAACTCCGCGCCGGCCATGGCGCCGTTCACCGTCATGGAGAACGACGACATGAAGGTCACCGCCGTCCTGGTCCCGCACGGCGCGGTGTTCCCCGCCTACGCGTACCGTTTCGACACCGACCACGGCAGCGTCGTCTTCTCCGGCGACACCGCGCCGACCCCGAACATCATCACGCTCGCGGCGCACACTGACGTCCTGGTGCACGAGGCCCTCTACCCGGCGGGGCTCGCGAGCCTGGGCCTGCCCCAGGCGCTGATCGACCACATCACGTCGACCCACACGGACGTGGCCCAACTCGGCCGGATCGCCGCCGAGTCGGACGCGGGAACGCTGGTCGCCACCCACCTCGGCCCGGGACAGCAGACCGTGGTCTCCGACGCGACCTGGCGAAGCCTGCTCCACGACAGCGCCCGCCGGGCCGACTTCGGCGGGTCGATGGTGCTGGGCACCGACCTGTTGCATCTGCCGGTACGACAGCGTGGCCCCCGCCGATCCTGACCGGTCCGGCATCGCGCGGAAGTTCCGCATTGCTTGCGCCGCGCGACCGATCACCGGTGCGTCACGACTCTCGCCTCGCCCCGAAACGCCTGTTACCGTCCGGCTTAATCGATCTAGCGCAGGGGCGCCGCTCCGGACGGCACCCTGGACGACGGCCACTCGACGGAGAGTGAAATGAACCTTCTCTCACAACAGCGCAGCACCTACGAAGCGGTCCTCCGGCTGAACGACGCACCGTTCGTCACCGAGCGCCCGGCGATGTTCAGCCCGGCCGCCGCGGCCCAGGACGAGGGAAACACGCGGGGCACCTACGGCCGCTTCGCGCAGATCCTGCTCCCCGAGGAGTACTCGGACTGGGTCGAGGAGAGCGCCGCCCATGTCGGCTCGTGCTACGTCGGAGACTGGACCTCGCTGCACAAGGTGAAGGTGCACGGTCCGCAGGCACTCGCGTTCCTGAGCCGGCTGGGGATGCGGGACCTGTCTCGTTTCGAGACCGGGCAGATCAAGCACCATGTGCAGCTCGACGAGAACGGCTGGATCGCCTCCGAGGGCGTGCTGTGCCGACTCGGCCCCGAGGAGTTCGTCTACACGGCGGGCAGTTGCGACTGGCTGCTGTGGCAGCTGAGCCTGGGCGGTTGGGACGCCGCCGCCACCGACATCAGCCCCGACGCGTTCATCCTCGGCGTCCAGGGCCCGGCGTCCCTGGCCACGCTGGAGAAGCTGACGGGGGACGATCTCCGCGACGTCGGCTTCAGCCGCAGCCGTATGTCGACGGTCGACGGGGTCCCGGTACGGGTCCTGCGTACCGGGATCTCGGGCGAACTCGGGTACGAGCTGCACGGGCCGACCGAGCACGCCAACGAGATCTGGGCGGCGGTCGTGGCGAGCGGCCAGGACGTCGGCATCCGTCAACTGGGCTTCCGCGCCCAGCCTGTTCAGCACATCGAGGCCGGGATCGCGACCAACGGGTTGGACTATCTGCCGGCGTCGATCCTGACGCCGGGTGCGCCGAGGCAGTTCCGTAAGGGCACGCCCAGCGGCAGTTTCGTACCGGTGGGCGGGGTGACCGACTACTTCCGCAAGCCGGCCGAACTCGGCTGGGGATTCCGCAAGGGCGTCCCCGACCGTGACTTCATCGGACGGGACTCACTGTTCAGGGACGCCGAAAGTGGCGTACCCGCCCGCCAGTTGGTCGGTCTGCGTTGGAACGAACAGGATGTCACCGACATTCTCACCTCGCTCTTGAGCGAGGCCGAGCTGCCCGACCAGATGGAGATGCCGCGTGCACGCGGTCCCCACTTCGACCAGGTCCTGGTGTCGGGTGAGCCGGTGGGCGTGGCCACGGGCCGGACGGTGAGCCCGACCCTGCGGTCGATGATCTCCCTCTGCGTGCTCGACCCGGCGCACACGACACCCGGCACGGAGGTCGTCGTCCTGTGGGGCCGTCCCGGCACCCCGCAGCGGGAGATCCGGGCGACGGTCACATCGCTGCCCTTCAAGCCGGACAACCGGCGCACCGACGTCACTACGCGGTAACCGTTTCGCCTCGCTCCACGATCTCCACCGCCCTTTGTCTCCCACACCCGCATGGACCGGTCAAGTCAGCCCTGAGCGGCGGGAGTTGGCGGCGTGATCGGGCTGAGCCCCGCGTGCTGACGTGACGTGCGGTGACAGCAGCCCACCCCCCGGGGCCTTGACCGCGAGCTGCGACCGGAGGTATTCCGTGACTTCTGCCGGCCGGACTTTCCGACAACAGTCATAGGAGCTGCTGCTGACGGGAGTTGGGTCAGCGGCTGCGGGAGAACGCGATGCGCGGGTCGACGAAGACGGAACTCCAGGTCCGTGCTCAGCCACTCTGTGATGTCCAACGCGGGGCCCTGCGCCCGGGCCGGCGGTGCGGCCATCGCCTTCAGGTCCGCCTCGGTGCGCCGCTCCGCGGCCAGGGCCACGCACTGCCGTTCCACGGTCAGCCGTGCCTCGTCCACCTCTCCCACGGACACGTCCCCGGCTCGGAATCACCAGCATGATCGACTCGCTCAGGAGCGAGGCGGCATCCTCGGCAGCTGGGACCACCACGTAGGTGCCCCCTCCGCTGCCCCGGCTGGAGTTGATCATTCCGTTGGCCCCGACGCGTGATGAAGTGCTTGCTTCACGGCGGGAGGTGCCTGGAGTGCCCGACCAACACGGTGATCGCGTCCCAGCGGTGGATGCCGTCGGTGGGCCTTCCCGCCGGATTCACCGACGAAGGGCTGCCCGTCGGGCTGGAACTCATGGCACTGCCCTGTCACGAGGAGGACCTGCTGAATCTGGCCTACGGCGTGGAGCAGGCGACCCGCTCGCGTCGGGCGCCCGATCTTCCGACCGTTGCCTGACGACCCGTCACCTTCGTTCCTCTCGCGACCGGGGCAGGACGACTCGGAACCGCCCGCCCGGTGTTCACAGCCAGGCAGGCAGTACCGGTACCGTCGCTGATCCGATCGCCATCGTGCCATGCGGTCGGCCGGCCAGATAGGCAGTGATCTCGGAGAGAGGGCCCGTGACCGTGATCACCTCCTCGGCCGTCTCCGGTGGGCCGGGCAGATACCAGCGAGTGGGCATGTCGGTCGGCCGGAGGACGACCTCAGGCCCTGGGGTGCCCCGGCGTTTGGTCACGATGTCGTCGCACAGTGCGGTGAGGAAGTCGGTGGGCACGGCGGTGAAGTCGATTCCGTCGCCGAGGTCGACGGCGTGCACCCACACCTCGCGCGAGCGCAGCCACGGGATCTCGGTGGCCGCGACGGTACGGCCCTGTGCGGTGAGGACGCGGGACGCCCACTGGTTGTCGTCCAGTTCGTCCATCGCCTTCTCCAAGGCGTCGGAGGAGAGGCGGAGCCATTCCGCCAGGCGGGTGCCGGGTTGTCGGGCGCCTTCCCTGATGCCGGTCGTGCGTTCCTCGGGGGAGGCGTACATCGGGGTCGGCGTACCGGTCGCGGCCCAGTGGACCAGGTTGGCCAGCGCGTCCGCGTTGGCGGCGACGTGTGCCACCACGTGTTTGCGGGACCAGCCGGGGAGGAGCGAGGGCGCGTCGTACGCTGCCTCGTCGAGTCGGGTCGTGGCGTGGACGAGGAGTTCGGTTCCTTCCCGCATCCAGCGGCGCGTGTCCGCGAGGGATCGGCTCATCGGACCTGGCCCTCCTTGACGACCCGGTTGTCGAGCCGGCCGATGCCCGCGACCTCCGCCACCACGGTCTCGCCGCCCAGCAGGAAACGCGGAGGCTTGCGGGCGTGGCCGACTCCGCCGGGAGTGCCGGTGGCGATGATGTCGCCGGGGTTGAGCCGCACGATCGTGGAGACGTACTCGACGAGCGCCACGGGGTCGAAGAGCAGGTCGCCGGTGGAGTCGGACTGCATGACCTCGCCGTCCACCTCAAGTCGTACGTCGAGCACCGGGCGTACACCGCCGGGCAGTTCGTCCGGCGTCACCAGGTAGGGGCCGACGGGCGTCGAGGAGTCCCACATCTTGCCCTGGAGCCATTCGCGGGTACGGAACTGCCAGTCGCGGCAGGTGATGTCGTTGAGCGCGGTGAACCCCGCGATCGCCTCCACGGCGGTGGCCGGTGTGGCTCGGCGGACGGGTTTGCCGATGACGATCGCGAGTTCCACCTCCCAGTCGAACTGGGCGGTCTCCTCCGGTCGTGCGATGTCGTCGCCCGCTCCGATCAGGCTGTCCCCGAACTTCGCGAAGAGCGTGGGGTGTTCGGGCAGATCGCGGCCCATCTCCTTGATGTGGTTGCGGTAGTTGAGCCCTACGCACACCACCTTGGAGGGGCGGGGCACCACGGGTGCGAAGTCGGCACCGGCCACCGGATACATCGTCGTACCAGCCGTAGTCGCGTTGTTGGCGCGCTCGTACCAGTCCGGTCGGGCCAGGAACGTGCCGAGGTCGGAGTCCCCGAGGTCGATCAGGACGTCTCCGCCGAGCCGGACGGCCCTGGTCGTGCCGTCGGTGCGGAGGGTGGCGAGCTTCATCGGGCGGCTCCTTCGGTGTGCGTGCGGTGGAGGTGGAGCGCCTCAAAGACGGGCGCGTCGCTGAAACGGAACAGGTCGAGGGAGCCCGAGTCGGAGTCGGTGGCTCCCGCCTCGGAACGTGCCGAGAAGGGTTCCCAGGAGGGGACGACGAACAGGTCGCCCCGCGTGACCGACCAGGTCCTCTCGCCCACGGTGACCGTGCCGGAGCCGTCGAAGACCTGGCAGACCGAGGAGCCGGTCTCGCGTACGGGGGAGGTCTCCGCACCTCGTGCGACCCGGTGCATCTCGGCCCGGATGGTGGGCAGCACGTCCGCTCCGGTCGCCGGGTCGGTGAAGCGGACCGCAGCGTGACCGGGCTCGACCGTTGCCCCGAACCCTTCTGCATCCAGGGCGAGTTGGTCGGCCAGGGCCCGGTCCGTGTGTTCCCAGCGGTACGCCAGCAGCGGTGAGCCGGGAGCCGTCGTACCGGCCGAGACGGGGCGGAGTCCGGGGTGGCCCCACAGGCGTTCCGACCGTGAGCGGTCGGGCGTGGTCCGCTCCGCGTCGCTGATCCGGTCGCGGCCCAACTCGAAGAACTGGGCCTCCGTGACGTACTGGAAAGGGATGTCCAGGCCGTCGATCCAGGCCATCGGCTCGGCGGTGGCGTTGTGATGGGCGTGCCAGTTCCAGCCAGCCTGAGGCAGGAAGTCGCCCCGTCGCATGGGCACCGGGTCGCCGTCCACGACCGTCCACACCCCCTCGCCCTCGACGACGAAACGGAAGGCATGCTGCGTGTGACGGTGTTCGGGGGCGTCCTCACCCGGCATCAGGTACTGGATCGCCGCCCACAGAGTGGGAGTCGCGAAAGGGCGCCCGCCCAGCGCCGGGTTGGCGAGGGCGATCGCCCGGCGCTCACCCCCGCGGCCCACCGGGACCAACTCCCCGGCCCGGCCCGCCAGTTCGCGGAGCCGGTCCCAGCGCCACAGGTGCGGTACGGCCCTGGACCGAGGATGTGCGGGCATCAGGTCGCCGATCTCGGTCCACAGCGGGACCAGCAACTCCTCCTCGAACCCGCGGTAGAGAGACCGGAGTCCGGGGGTGACCTCGGGCTGGCCGTCCGCTGCGACGGCTTCCAGCCGGACGGGCGTGTCGGTTCCGCTCATGCGGAGAACCTCCTGCTGCTTCACTGGTTCTTCTTGGTGGCGGATGTGCGATCCGGTCAGTCGCCGGTCATGGGCCGGGCCTGGCGCAGACCGGTGCGTACGACGGCCAGGTGGTCCGTCATGGCCACGCGGGCCGCCTCGGCGTCGCCCCGGGCGATGGCGTCGTAGATCAGCTGATGCGCGGTGTTGGTGTGCGCGGTGGCCGCTTCGTCGGTGCCGGCCGCGTAGTGCCGGTGCCGGGCGTGGACCAGGGTGTCGAGCGCCGCGCGGATGGCGGGGTTGCCGCTGGCCCGGCCCAGGGCGGTGTGGAAGGCGACGGCCTCGGCGGTGAACGCCTCCGGGTCGCCCGCCGCCGCGTGGGCGCGGCGCATGGTCTCGCGCAACGTGGCGAGAGTCTCCGGGTCGTGGCGGAACGCGGCGAGTTCGGCGGCCACCGGCTCCAGGGCGAGCTGGGCGTCGATGAGGTCCGCGGGCGACAGGCCCGAGGCGCTCAACTGCTCGGACAGGGCGGCCGACAGGGGAGCGATGCGGTCATCCGGGGAACCGGGATCCGTCGGGTCCAGGCGACGGTAGCCGCCGGACCAGTAGACGAGGGGTTCGCCGTCGCGGCGGCCCGCGGCCTTGACGGTCCCGACCAGGGTCTCGTGGTCGCCGGCGGGAAGGATCGCCTCCACCGTCGCGTCGAACCAGGCGAGACTGCCGTCCAGGACGGGCGCGCCGGTGACCTCCGCGTGGCTCGGGATGCCGGGGAACGCGTCCTGGCTGAACCCTCGGCCGCGCGTCGCGAAGTACTTCGACACGGCCTGCTGATCCTGGCCCAGCACGTTCACGGAGAACGAACCGGCGGCGCGCACCTCGTCCAGCAGGGCGCTGCCGGTGTTCACCGACACCGACACCAGCAGCGGGCGCAGCGACAGCGACACGAACGAGGTCGCGGTGAGGCCGTACAGGCCGCTGGGTCCGCGCAGGGCCACGACGGTCACGCCCGAGGCGAAGCGGCCGGCGGCGGCGCGGAAGGCGTCCTCCAGCTCGGCCAGGTTCTGCGCCTGCGGAGGTGAGGGGGCGGTGGTGGATGGTGTGGTGGTCATCGGTGGTCCTCCGGTTGTCCCAGTTCGCGGAAGCCGTAGAGGTCGAGGGTGAGGGCGCCTTCGCGCAGCTGTGCCATGTAGTGGTCCTCCTTGGCGGCACGGGCCAGCGCCGCGTCCCGGACGCGCCGTATCTCGGCGGCGGGCAGTACCGCGATGCCGTCCGCGTCCGCGACGACCAGGTCGCCCCGTGCCACGCGATGGCCCCGCAACTGGACCGGGCTGCCGACCCGGCCGGGCCAGGACTTGCCGGTGCCCAGGATGGAGACGGACGTCGAGAACGCGGGGAAGCCGAGCTCGCGCAGCCGGTCGGTGTCGCGCACGCCACCGTCGATGACCAGCCCTGCGACACCGCGGGCAAGGGCGGAGGCGGCGAGGACCTCGCCCCAGTAGCCGTGCTCGCTGCCGCCGGCGTCCACGACGAGTACCTCGCCCGGAACCGCCGCCTCAAGAGCCCAGTGCAGCGGCAGGTTGTCGCCCGGTGCCGCGGCGACAGGCAGGGCGGTACCCACACACCGTGCGCCCGCCCAGGCCGGCCGGAACACCGGCGGGAGGGCGCACGGCAGTCCGGATGCCTCGTAGGCCGTGGCCGAGCCGAGGTCCAGCAGTTCCTTCAGCTCACCGGTGTCGAGGGCGCTCATGACGACCTCCGCTGCAGGAGGTGGTAGCCGAAGCGGGCCCGCGCCTCCGCGATGGTGGCGCCCTCCAGCGCGGCGGCCAGGATGCCGGCCTCCCGCTGCTCGATCTCGCGTGCCACACCGAGGACTTCCTCGGCGCGGTCCCAGGGCACGGCGACCGCGCCGTCCTCGTCGCCGATCAGCAGATCGCCCGGCCGCACCTGCACGCCGCCGACGGCGACGGGTCCCTGGACCTCGGCCACCTCCACGCGGTCCTTGCCGGTGCGCATGAACCGGCCCCGGCTGTAGACCGGGTAACCGAGCCCGAGAGCGCGGTGGGTGTCGCGGCAGACGCCGTCGATGACGGTTCCCGCCACCCCGCGTTGATGGGCGACGGCGGTGAGGATGTCGCCCCACACGGTGGCGTCCGTACGGCCGGAGTTGTCGAGGACGACGACCTGGCCGGGCGTGACGTCGTCGAGGTAGTCGCCCACCGTGCCCGGCGGGGATCCCGCGGCCTGGTAGCGCACGGTGAAGGCGCGGCCGACCAGCCGTTGCCCGGAGCCCAGGGGCGCCAGACCATGCAGCGAGCCGGGCAGCGAGAGACGGTCGAGGGCGTCGGAGACGGTGGCCGTGGAGAGGCCGGACCAGTCGGTGAGGTCGGTCATGGGGTCGGCTCCTGGAAGCGGGCGGCGGTGAACTGCGAGTCGTGCATGACGTCGACGACCGAGCGCCCGGTCCGAACGGCCTCACCCATGAGGCGTTCGCGGCGCACGATCCGCAGGCCGGCGGCGACGACGTCGTCGAGGCGAGCACGTGGGACGAAGGCGAGCCCGTTGCGGTCGGCGACCAGCCAGTCCCCGGGCTCGACGCTCACGCCGCCGATCAACACGGCGACGTCCATGGCCTGTTGGACGATCCGGCCGCGGGCGCTGACCGGTACGGCGGCGCGGGCGAAGAGCGGCAGGCCGAGCTGCTCGCACTCCTGCACGTCGCGGCAGGCACCGTCGACGATGACGCCGGCGAGGCCGCGGACGGTCGCGGCCTCGGCCAGCAGTCCGCCCCAGCAGGAGACGTCCGTCCGGCCGTCGTTGTCGACGACCACGACATCACCGGCTCCCGCGACGGCCACGAGGGGCGACGCGATGTGGGTGCTGGGGCCGTCGGTGCCGACCGGAACTGCCTTGACCGTGCGGACCCGGCCAACCGTGACGCCCGGTGCCGCCCACATGGGGGCGATACCGGTGACGGCACCGGGCAGGCCCAGCGAGTCCAGCGCGTCGGAGACGGCGCAGGCGTCCAGCTCGCGCAGCTGCTTGAGAACCAGGGGATCGGCGGTGTCCGTAAGGGCGTTGGTCGTCATGCCTGGCTCCAGGTGACGAAGCCCATCGCGTTGCCGGTGCCGGCCTCGGTGCGGTAACAGGGCTCGTAGCGCACGGAGTTCACGCTCAGTCCGGCGACGTTCGCGGCAGCGGCGACGGTGATCCAGTTCCGGAGTTCGGAGCTGCCCGAGCGCATCTCTTCGGGGGCGAACTTCGTCAGGGCGGCGGCGTCCCCGTCCCGCAGGGCCGTCAGGAAACGCTGGTCGAGTTCCTCGTCCACGACGAAGTGCGACAGACCGCCCGAGGCGACAAGGCCGACTCGTATGTCCTCCGGGAAGGAGGCGATGGCGGCGGCGAGAGCCTGGCCGAAGGCGACGCAGCGCCTGGCCGTCGGCGGGTTGGGCTCGTAGAAGGTGTTCACGAACACCGGCACGAACGGCACCGCCGAGGTCTCGCCCAGGATCCGCTGGTAGATGAAGCCGAAGCCGTGCGGAATGCTGTGGTTGGCGTAGTCGCCCGCGGGCAGCCGCTTGGAGGCGGCCGTGTCGAAGCCGACGCCGACGGTCTCCTCGATGAGGTGGCGAGCCAGCGCCGAGGCGGTGGGCCGGACGATCAGGTGGTCGGGCACATCCCCGAACGCCGCCTCCGCCAGACCCGGCGGCATCGCGTCCAACTGCGCCTGGGTGAACGGCACATGGGCCACCTCGTCGCCCCAGTAGACGGCGAATGCAGGGAGCAACTCGTCGTCGTAGACCTCCTTGTGGTCGCTGGAGACGATGACCAGCACATCCACGTCGGCTTTCTCCAGATGCCGGCCGAGGTCGTCCAGGGCGCTCTGGCAGGAGGCCGCGCGCCGCGTCTGCACCTCGGCCGTGCACTGGTCCGTGAAGTCCTCGCGCAGCGCGGCCAGTTCGGCGAACGAGTACGTCTCACCCCGGAAGTCGAGGGAGCTGTTGCGGCGGTCGGCGGCGCCGCGCACGTGCCACAACTCCGGTGCCATCTTCAGCTGGGGGCCGTGCGAAGAGCCGATCCCCGTGACGATACGAGCCATGTGATCCTCCGTCAGATCCGGAACAGCGAGACGGCGTTCTTCTCGTAGAGCGCCTGGCGGTCCCCGTCACTGAGCCACTCGATGCCGTCGACCAGGGTGTGGATGTCGTCGAACCAGCCGCCGGTGGCGGGGTTGATCTGCGAGCCGGTGCCGGGCTTCTCCGTGCCGAACAGGCAGCGGTCCACGCCCACCGTGCGGATCAGCAGCTCGATGGCGTCCTGCGTGTACAGGCAGGTGTCGAACCACAGCCGCCGCAGCCGGTCGACGTAGGATCCGCCCCCGGAGCGCACCAAGTCCGGCTCAAAGCGGCCGACTTGGTACGGGATCGCGCCGCCGCCGTGCGAGACCACGATCTTCAGGTCCGGGAAGTCGGTCAGCACCGAGGAGGACAGCAGGCTCCAGACGGCGACCGTCTCCTCCTGGATGAAGTGCAGGCTGTAGGGCTCGCGGGTCGGCGGACGGCACCCGGCGGAGTGAATGACCGCGGGCACGTCGAGCTCGCACAGTGCCTCGTACAGCGGGTACCAGTAGCGGTCGCCCAGCGCGGGCGGTGTACGGGTTCCCTCGTACGGGTCGGGATTGAGCAGCGCCCCGACGAAACCGAGGTCCGTGACGGTCCGGCGCAGCTCCTTCGTCCACTCGGCGACGTCCGTCTCCGGGGTCTGCGGCAGGCCGGCGATACCGCGCAGCCGGTCCGGGAACAGTTGGACGGACTGGTGGATCGCGTCGTTGACCGCCTCGGTGAACGTCGTGACGATGCGGGCGGGCTGCTCGCTGTGCATCATCTGGTACGGCCGCGGCGAGATCAGCTGGATGTCGATCCCGACCTCGTCGAGGTGGTCGAGGTGGGAGACGTGGCCGAAGCTCGGGTTCGGGGCCTGCCAGGCCTCGCGGAGCTGGTCGTCGCTGACGGACGGTGGCCGTACGCCGTGCGCGCCGCGGTGCGACAGCAGGCCGGACTTCCACACGTAGAGCGAGTCGGGCGCGGTGACATGCCCGTGGACGTCGATGATCAACGGGGGCTCCTTACAAGGGGTTTCAGGGGCGGGAGATCAGGTCGCGGATCTGCGCGTCGACGGCCGAGCTGTCGTACGAGCGCCACAGCCGGGTGCGGCCGGCGCCCGGCTCGCCGCGGTGCAGGTACTCGTACAGCTCCTGCCGCGAGCCGAATCCGGAGCCCACCAGGTCCCAGGCGATGCGGAACAGCCGGGACTTCTCGTCCACGCCGATGTCGTGGCCGCGCATGTACGTCTCAAGGGTCGGGCGCAGCTCGGAGGCGAGGTCGGCCTCGCTGGGCTGCATGATCAGGCCCGAGGAGCCGATCTGGCGGAGGATCTCGGCCACCCGCGCCGAGACGCCGGCCGACCAGAAACCGAGGCCGTAGCTGACGCGCGGGGCCAGCAGACCGCCGGGCGTGCGCTCGGCCGACGCCTCGGCGCCGATGATGCCCAGCTCCAGGGTCTCGGCATACGAGATCAGCTCGCCGAGCTGTTCCTGGATGCCGCGGAAGGTGTCCACGCCGATCGAGTGGGCCACCATCTTCGCGACGGACACGAACACCCGCAGCCGCTGCAGGAACCGGATGTGGGTGCTCTGCAGGCTCCACGCGTTGATGCGGACGAGCCCCTTGATCGCGGTCATGCTGTCGCCGCGCAGGAACAGCCGGTCCCAGGGGATGAGCACGTCGTCGAAGAACAGCATCGCGTCCTGTTCGTCGAAGCGACGTCCGAGCGGGTGCGTGTGGCCCTCGGTGTCCAGGCTGAACGGTTCTCGGCAGAGGATCCTCAGGCCGGGGGCGTTCATCGGCAGTGCGAACCAGAGCACGAACTTCTCGGCTCCGCGGGCGGCGGTGACGCCGTTGAGGTAGACGAGGACCTCGTGTGAGAAGGGGGCCAGGGTGGCGAGCTGCTTGGCTCCGCGCACGATGACGCCGTCCGCGGTCTCGTCCACGATGTGCAGCGACAAGGTGTCGTCCACGAGCGGGTCCGCGCTGCGGTCGATCTGGGGGTCGCCCAGGGCGTGGGTGAGCACGAGGTCGTGCTCACTGGCGTAGCGATGGTAGTCGACGGCGTGCTGCCCGAACCCCTCTCGGGCGGCGTCGAGTTCGGGCGCGTAGTCGCGCAGGCCGACGACGACGTTCGACATGAAGTCGGGGGAGCGGCCGAGCTGGCCGAGGCTCTCGCGCATCCACCACTCGCTGGCCGCGAACTTGGCGCGCAGCTCCTCCGGGGTGGACGGCATCGAGTACGCCTGGCTGACGCGGTTGCCCGTCTCCGACGACACGAACGTGAACAGCTCGACGTGCTCGGGGGAGTGGCGCAGGTCCAGCAGTCGCGCGAACTCGTCGACGACGCCGCGGAAGGCCGGATGCGTGGCCACGTTGTCCACGAGCTCGCCCGACAGCCACACCTCGCGGCCGTCGTCGAGGCTCTTGCGGTACTGGTCTCCGGTCAGGATGCCGGTGGCGCCGCCGATATCGGCGATGGCGCCGCCCGCCCCGGCGAGGGCATCGGGAGTGTCGGCCGGTACTGAGGTGGTCATATGTGCTCCTACGGACCTGGACCCTGCGAGATCTGTGTCTCTCGGAGTCAATGCCAGGCACCGGGGCGGGCACATCGGATGCGGTGGACCACTTGGGGCGCAGGAATTCCGACACCGTGTCGGAGAGCGCGGGAGCGCCTCTGTTCCGGTCGTGTCTCTCAGTCGGCTGGTGACAGCGGCAGGATTCCCGCCAGCCGTGCGACACGCAGTCCTGTGTGCAGCTCCCTGCGGACGGCGCCGTCGTGCAGGTCGGCGCCCGTGACCTTGCGGGCGCGGTCGAGCCGGTAGTAGAGCGTGCTGCGGTGGATCATCAGGCGCCGCGCGGTCTCCTGGCCGTCCGCTCCGCAGTCCAGGTAGACGTCCAGGGTGTTGGCGAGGTCGGGGCCGGACGCCGGGTCGACCAGCTGGGCGACAGAGGCCGGGAGATCCTCCACCGTCAGCCGCTCCAACGGCAGTTGCAGCAGGAGCCGGT
The DNA here is from genome assembly GCF_040655155.1 of Streptomyces sp. NPDC050508. Taxonomy (NCBI): domain Bacteria; kingdom Bacillati; phylum Actinomycetota; class Actinomycetes; order Kitasatosporales; family Streptomycetaceae; genus Streptomyces; species Streptomyces sp. NPDC050508. Next base: position 168,659 of record NZ_JBFAJJ010000016.1, on the reverse strand, counting down.
CCAGGCCCAGGTCGTCCCACGAGACGACCGGACCGTAACGGCCGGGGTCCAGCTCCCCTCCCCGTACGGCGAGTCGGGCCTGCCGCACCGACGACACCGTGTCGGACAGTTCGTGCACCGGGGCACCCATGCCGAGCAGCACCCCGTCACGGGCGGGGGGCCGACCCTGCGTCGGGGACCGGCCCGGACCGTGGGCGAGGACGGCCACGGCCCGGGCCCCGATCACGGCACCGGCGACTGCCTCGCGCATCGACCGGGCGAGTCCGGCCAGCGCGGACTCCAGCGCGGTGCGCCGCTGCGCGGCCGACGAGCCGCCGACACCGGGAGCGACGATCACGAGCCCCGTGTACTCCGCCGCCGAGGGCAGGACGCCGTCGGCCACCAGGACACGGGCGGCCTCGACGCGTCGTGCCGCGTCGTCGGACACCAGGTCCGAGACAAGCATGCGCACCCGCAGCCGGCTCTCCTGGTTGTCCAGTGCCCGCACCGCGAGCAGTCGGCCGAGGTCCGGTCCGAACCGGTCGACCAACTCGCCTACCGCGCCCGGCACTTCGCTCGCGGCGCCGGGCTCGACCCACACCAGGTAGCCGAACAGCTGGCCGTCGTGGCGCACCGCCACCGCGACCCGCTCGGGCACCCCGTCCGCCGCCGGCAGCCGCACCGGGGCCGATGCGTGGGCGGCACCGGAGGCACGCAGCATGTCCCGGACCGTGGTGCTGCCGCGCCGGGACAGGATCGTCAGCCGACGGGCTTCGTCGACGTCCGCGTCATGGGCGCTGTAGGCGGCCACGTTGAGATCGACGTCGTACAGCACCAACGGGCGTTCGAGCAGCTCGGCGAGGTGTTCCACCGTCGCGTCGATGTCCATGAGCGGCCTCCTTGCCCTGGGCCCGGCCCGGGACGGCCCGTTGACCCGCGCCCGTGAACGGGCCCCGCACCATGATCGCATCCGACACCGTGTAGGAAACAGCGGGAACAGATTGGCGCAGTGGGCCCAAGGCGGCGGGGCGCGGTGGATCTTAGCGTGGGACCGTACGCCGAGAGGGGAGCCCACATGTCCGCCCTGAACCTGAACTCGCTCCAGGGATTGATCTTTTCCGACGGGTGGCGCATCCCGTCCGGTGGTGAGCGGGAGGTGCACAACCCGGCGGAAGGGTCGCTGGTCGGCACGATCGGCCTCGGTGACCCCGCGGACATCGACCGCGCGTGTGCCGTGGCCGCGGGTGCGCAGCGGCAGTGGGGCCTCAGCCCCGCCACGCACCGCAAGCAGGTGCTCCTGGCGGCGGCTGCGGCCCTCGCCGAGGCCCGCGCCGAGGTGGTCTCGACGCTGATCGCGGAGACGGGCAGCACCAGAGGGAAGGCCGAGCAGGAGGTCACGAAGTCGCTCGACGAACTCACCACGGCCGCAGCGCTGACAGACCACCCGACGGGGGAGCTGCTCCCGCACGACACACCGGGAACGCTCAGCATGGCGCGTCGCATCCCGGTCGGCGTCGTGGGCGTGATCTCCCCCTGGAACGCCCCGCTCCTGCTCGCGATGCGCTCCGTCGCACCCGCTCTGGCACTGGGCAACGCCGTGGTGCTCAAGCCCGACCCGAAGGCGGCGCTCTCGGGCGGCGCGGTGATCGCCAGGATCTTCGAACGGGCGGGGCTGCCGGCAGGTGTGCTGCACGTCGTTCCGGGCGGCCCGCAGACCGGCGAGGCGCTGGTCACGGACCCCCGCGTCCCGGTGATCTCCTTCACCGGATCGTCGGCCGCCGGACGCCGCGTCGGTGCCGCCGCCGGGGCGCTCATCAAGCGCGCCGTGCTCGAACTCGGCGGGAACAACCCGGTGTTGGTGCTCGACGACGCCGACCTCGACGCCGCAGTCAACAACGCCGCCTGGGGATCCTTCCTCCACCAGGGCCAGATCTGCATGGCCACCGGCCGGCACCTCGTCCACGAGAGCCTCGCCGCCGCCTACGTCGAGAAGATCACCGCCAAGGCCGAGTCCCTGCGCGTCGGAGATCCGGCGGATCCATCCGTGAACATCGGCCCGCTCATCACCGAGGACCAGGCCGCCCGCGTCGAGAAGATCGTGAACGAGGCGGTGTCGGCCGGCGCACGGCTGGTCTCGGGCGGCATCCGGACCGGCACCTTCTTCACCCCCACCGTCCTGGCCGACGTGGATCCCACGTCCCCCGCGTTCACCGAGGAGATCTTCGGTCCCGTCATCGCGGTCACCCCGTTCACGGACGACGACCACGCGGTGGCACTCGCCAATTCCAGCGAGTACGGCCTCTCCGCCGCCGTGCACACCAGGGACTTCGCCCGCGGCCTCGCCGTGGCGGGCCGGATCAGGGCCGGAATGGTCCACGTCAACGGGCAGACGATCAACGACGCCGCGCACATCCCCATGGGCGGCCTGGGCGGCTCGGGCAACGGCGGCCGGCACGGCGGCCACTGGAACCTCGACGAGTTCACTCACTGGCAGTGGGTGACGGCGAGCCCGACGGCTCCCACCTACCCGATCTGAACCTGGGCTCCGCCCGGACGAAAGGAGCCGACGGTGCGATCGGCGATACAGAAGCGCGAATTGTTCCGCTCCGTCCTGGCCCGCGACGGCCTGACCGTCGTACCCGGCGGATTCAGCCCGATGGACGCGGCCATGACCGAACGCGCGGGCTACGACGCGTTCTTCCTCGCCGGCTCCCAGGCGGCGGCGTTCCTCTACGGCGCACCCGACGTCGGAGTCCTCGGCCTGAACGACATGGCCGTCCACGCCGGACGCGTCGCCGGGCACGCCGACATCCCCGTCCTCGTGGACGGGGACACCGGCTACGGCAACGCGGTGAACGTCTACTTCGCGGTGCAGCAACTCGTCCGGTCGGGCGCCGCCGCGGTGCAGATCGAGGACCAGGAGGCACCGAAGAAGTCCGGCACCGACGCGGGACGCCGTCTTGTCTCGGTGGACGAGGCAGTGGGCAAATACCGTGCCGCTGTCCGCGCCCGAGACGAACTGGACCCGCTGTTCACGATCTGCGCGCGGTGCGACGCCATCGGCGCCGAGGACGGCGGTTTCGAGGAGGCTGTCCGGCGCTGTATCCGCTACGTGGAGGACGGGGGAGCCGACTTCGTCTGGCTCAACTCCCTCCAGACTCCCGAGCAGATCGCGGAGGCGTGCGAGCGCATTCCGGCACCGGTGATGACCGTATGGGGAGGCGAGGGCCCGGGGCCCACCCTCGACGAGTACGAGCGCCTGGGCCTGCGGATCGTGCTTTTCCCGGTGCTGGCCTCGAAGTCCGGTCTCCAGGCAGCGTGGGATCTGCTGCACGCCTTCCGGGAGCAGGGAACCCCGGCCCTCGACGACTGGTCGCAGAAGGTTGCCGAGAGCCCTTGGGGGCCGGCCCCGCTGCCGTCCCTCACCGGTACCGAGCGCGTGCGGCAGTTGGAGGACGAGTTCCTGCCGAGCGAGTACCGGCGCGACTACGAGTCGACGTTCGGGCACACGCCGTCCACGTGAGCGGTGGGAAATGCAACAGCCCGACGGTTGCTTTCCCCTTCGCGTTTCTCTTCTGCGGGTGGGCGGGCCGGCGGGTGTGCGGGTACCCCGCCGGCTTTCTCGCCTCAGGCCTCGGAGTCCGTCCGCTGGTACGGCGCCAGACCCGGCTTGATCTCCTTCGTGTCCAGGAACTGCGACAGGCCCTTCTGCCGGCCGTCCTCCTGGTCGCGCGTCAGCAGCTGGGCCGACTTGGCCGCCATGTAGTCGGTGGCCTGCTCGTAGTTCATCGTCGCCGCGTGCCGGAACGTCTCCTTCGTGGAGCGGAGCACCTCGGGGTTGAGCTTGCGGAGCTTGGCCGTGAGTTCGCGGACCGCCTCGCCCAACTCCTCCCTGGGCACCGAGCTGTTGACGAGCCCGATCTCCTGAGCGCGCCGCCCGTCGAAGGTGTCGCCGGTGAGCGCGTAGAACAGCGCGTCCCGGTAGCCCAGGGCCATCGCGATGTCCCGGGTGACCAGGCCGCCGGGCAGGATGCCCCAGTTCACCTCGGACAGCCCGAACCGTGCCTCGTCCGCGGCGATCGCGAGGTCGCACGAGATGAGGGGCATGAAGGCGCCGCCGAAGCACCAGCCGTTGACGGCGGCGATGGTCACCCGGGGAAAGAAGCGCAGCCGGTTGTAGGACCACTCCCGCATGGTCCAGCGTGCCTTGTCGGCGAGGACCGGGTCGTGATCGGTCTCCCGGAAGTACTCCTTCAGGTCCATTCCGGCACTGAAGGATTCCCCCGCGCCCGTGAGGACCAGGACGTCCGTCCCGCCGTCCGTGGACAGGCGGGTCAGGGCGTCCAGCATCTCGTCATTGAGCTGCGGACTCATCGCGTTGCGCTTGTGCGGCCTGTTGAGGGTGACCGTGGTGACGCGGTCTTCGGTCTCAACAGAAATGCACTCGTAGTGGGGCATGTCGTAGCTCCTCGACCACTAGGCTTCGAGGAGCAATGTATAACAACAATGCGGCTGCCACCATAGGAGTGTTATTTATTATGAGGCGGCGGCCTTCGCGTAGAGATCGGTCGACGTGGCGGCGAGTGCCTCGTGGGCCTGCATGAAGAGCCGGTGCGCCTCGTCGCCGGTCCAGCCGGGCGGCTGAAGCTCCGTCGGGAGCTGCGGGTCCCGCTGCACGACGTGCCGGTATGCGTTGACGAGCCGGACGCGCTCGGCGAGTGCCGCGCCGGCGTCGAGTGTGCGGGCCCGGAAGTCCCCGTGGCCGGTGCGCAGGCGTCGTACGAACTCGGCGTAGTCGGCGGCGATCTCGTCCAGTTCCCAGCACTGGGCGGCCATGGCGCGGTCGGCCGGCAGGCCCGTGGTGCGGGTGGTGAGCAGGGTCAGTCGGGCGGTGGGCAGAAGGGCCGCGGTGTTGGCCACCGCGTCCAGGCGGGGGTGGGGGCAGACCCAGGTGGCGGCGGCGAGCGAGCCGAAGCCGAGCCAGGCCAGCTTCTTGCGCAAGTCGTCGCGTGTCTGGCGGTCGTTCTCCGGCACCGTGTAGATGACCATCGACCACTCGCCGTTCCAGGGTGCGGTCGGATCGCGGAAGATCTTCCGGCGTCCTTCGTCGAGTGCCTGGAGGGCGGTCGGCGTGAAGCGGTAGATCGACTCCCGGCCCTCGCGTCTTACGTCGAACCAGCCGCGCTCGCGCAGGCGGGCCAGGGTGACCCGCATCACCGGGCCGGAGATGTCGAGCTCCTCGCCCAGCGCGACGAGGGCCTTCAGTCGGATCTCCCGGCCGCCCGTGCGATCGAAGTCGCCCAGCAGGTCCATGGCCAGGGAGGTCGGCTTGGGTGAGTTCTCGGTGTCCACCATGGGTCCCATCTTAGGGGAGTACCTGGAACGTGTAACAGATCGCCGTCGGTGCTTTCGAGGATCCGTTCGGTCCGGGGTGCCGTGATGGGGGTTGTTGCGTTGCCGGGCTTGGGGAAGCGTGGAGGTTGGCGACTCTATGTTTAACGAAATCGCGCGTGGCGTTCCAAAAGTGTTTCGTGAAGAGTAGGGTGCTCACCGGATGCACAGCGCGGTCGCGGTTGCCGGCCGCGCCTCGGATCTGGAGCGGCCCCGTGTGCCGGGTCTCCAGCCGCAGCGTTTCGCCTCTCTAGGAGTCTCCGTGACCGAAGCCGTCATCGTCGCCACCGCCCGTTCTCCCATCGGCCGGGCCTTCAAGGGGTCGCTCAGGGACATACGCCCCGACGACCTGACCGTGCGGATGGTGCGCGCGGCGCTGGCCCAGGTCCCGCAGCTCGGCCCGGGCGACATCAACGACCTCATGCTGGGCTGCGGTCAGCAGTCCGGAGTCTCGGGGTTCAACATGGCCCGGATCGTGGCCGTGCTCGCCGGTCTCGACCAGGTGCCCGGCACCACCGTCAACCGCTTCTGTTCCTCCAGCCTCCAGACCACCCGGATGGCACTGCACGCGATCAGGGCGGGCGAGGGCGACGTCTTCATCTCCGCCGGAGTCGAAACCGTGAGCCGCTACGGCGGCCCCGAGTACTCCGACCTGCGTCCCGACGCCCTCAACCCGGCCTTCGCCGACGCGAGGACGCGGACGGACGAGATCGCCTCGGAGGGCCGGACCTGGACGGACCCGCGCGAGGAGGGGGCGCTCCCGGACGTGTACATCGCGATGGGGCACACCGCCGAGAACGTCGCGGCGCTGCACGGAATCGGACGCGAGGAGCAGGACGCGTTCGCGGTACGCAGCCAGAACCGCACCGAGAAGGCGATCGCGGACGGCTTCTGGGCCAAGGACATCACCCCGGTCACCCTCCCCGACGGCACGGTGGTGAGCCGGGACGACGGCCCCCGACCCGGGGTCACCGTGGAAGCGGTGAGCGAACTGAAGCCCGTCTTCCGGCCGGACGGCACCGTGACCGCGGGCAACTGCTGCCCCCTCAACGATGGAGCGGCCGCCGTCGTGATCATGTCCGACACGAAGGCGCGGCAGCTCGGCATCACCCCGCTCGCCCGCATCGTCAGCACCGGACTGACCGGCCTCTCGCCCGAGATCATGGGCCTCGGCCCCGTGGAGGCCACCCGCCAGGCACTCGCCAACGCGGGCATGGGCATCGGCGACATCGACCTGGTCGAGATCAACGAGGCCTTCGCGGCACAGGTCATCCCGTCCGCCCGGGAGCTGGGCATCGACGAGGACCGGCTCAACGTCAACGGCGGCGCCATCGCGATCGGGCACCCCTTCGGCATGACCGGCGCCCGGATCACCAGCACGCTGATCAACTCCCTTCAGCACCACGACAAGCAGGTCGGCCTGGAGACGATGTGCGTCGGCGGCGGGCAGGGCATGGCGATGATCGTCGAGCGGCTGAGCTAGGACCCCGCGGACCGCGAGAAGAGCTACGGGGACCTGCGAGAAGAGTCGAGAAGAGACAAGAGGAGGAGGAAGACATGACAGGACGCTTCACGGGCCGGACGGCCGTCGTCACCGGAGCGAGCCGCGGGATCGGGCTGGGTATCGCCCAGCGCCTGGTGGACGAGGGCGCCAAGGTCGTCGTCACCGCCAGGAAGCAGGAGGCGCTCGACGAGGCCGTCGCCTCGCTCGGCGGCTCCGAACACGCCCTCGGGGTCGCAGGCAAGGCCGACGACCCCGACCATCAGGCGGAGACCGCGAAGCGCGCGGTCGAGACCTTCGGCAGCCTGGACTTCCTGGTCAACAATGCGGGCATCAACCCGATCTTCGGGCCGCTCGTCGAGGTGGACTTGGCCGCCGTACGGAAGATCATCGAGGTCAACTGTGTCGCCGCCCTGTCCTGGGTGCAGCAGGCGCACCAGGCCTGGATGGGCGAGCACGGCGGCGCCGTCGTGAACGTGGGCTCCGGTACGTCACTCCGCCCCGCACCCGGGATGGGTGTCTACGGCTCCAGCAAGGCGCTGCTCACCTATCTCACCCAGCAGCTCGCGGTGGAGCTCGGTCCGTCCGTCCGCGTCAACGAAGTCGCCCCCGCCGTGGTGAAGACCCGGTTCGCGGCTCCCCTGTACGAGGGGCGCGAGGAGGAGGTGGCCGCCGCCTACCCGCTCAAGCGGCTGGGTGTTCCCGAGGACATCGGCAGCGTCGTCGCGTTCCTGCTGTCCGAGGACGCCGGCTGGCTGACCGGACAGCAGATCGTCGTCGACGGCGGCGTGACGCTGACCGGCGTCGGCTGAGCTGGAAAGTGCGCGGAGGCGACGGGAAAACTCCGGTCGCCCGCACGGCAAGGAGAGTCGCATGATTGTCCATGTGGAGGTCGGCCGCCGGCACTGCGAGGTGCGGGATGCCGACGACCTCAAACGGTTGAGCGTCGAGGTGGTCGGCGAGGCCCCCGACGAGGAGTTCGACCGGATCGCCGCACCGCTGGCGCGGTTGCAGTCACCCACGCACGCGTGGGTGTCGGTCCGGGAGCTGCGCGCCGCCTGCGCCCGCGAGGGCGACCCGGACCGGGCGCGGGATTTCGACGCGATGGTGGCGTTCGCCGCGTCCAAGGGCTGGGTCGACGACACCGGCACGCGGCTGCGCGCCCACGTGGTCCGTACACCGGGTCCGGAACCGCAGAAAAGCTAAACAAATCTGCGACGACAGTCGTGACATTGTCATTCTAAGAGGTTACGGTCCTGTTCAGGGGCCTTTTCCATCACAACGACGTGTACGCGCAGAGCCGCCTGGCCGATGTCGCACCTCCGCGACAGAGCCGGTGCCGCGCGGGACGGAGGCAAGTTGAACACCACCGTAGTCCCCGCAGGTCTGTCGAGCGGAGAGCTCGAAAAGGCCCTTGACGCATTCCGAGCCGTAGTCGGTGACGCACATGTACTCACCGGTGAGGACGCCCTGGAGTTCCGTGACCCGTTCTGGCACCGGGACTGGCCCCAGTTCGAGGCCTCGGGAGTCGTCCAGCCCGGGTCGGTCGAGGAGATCCAGGCCATCCTGCGCATCGCCAACGAGCAGCGCGTCCCGATCTGGACCACGTCCACCGGACGCAACAACGGCCTCGGCGGCAGCTCGCCCCGGGTGCAGGGCTCCGTGGTCGTGAACCTGCGCCGCATGAACCGGGTCCTGGAGATCAACGAGGAGATGGGCTACGCCGTCGTAGAACCCGGCGTGACCTGGTCCCAGCTGTACGAGGCCATCGAGGCCGGCGGACACAAGCTGATGGTGTCGACCACGGACCTGGGCTGGGGGAGTGTCATCGGCAACTCCCTGGAGCACGGCACGACCTACCTCCCCTACGGCGCCGACTTCCAGGCCCCCTGCGGAATGGAAGTGGTCCTCGCCAACGGCGAGGTGCTGCGCACCGGCATGGGCGCCCTGCCCGGCAGCAAGGCCTGGCACCTCTACCGGCGCGGCCTCGGCCCGACCCTGGACCCGCTGTTCATGCAGTCCAACTTCGGTGTCGTGGTGAAGATGGGCGTCTGGCTGATGCCGAAGCCCGAGGTGTACGCGCCGTTCTGGATGCACGTCCCGCGCGAGGCGGATCTCGTTCCGCTGATGGACACCATGCGCCGGTTGCGCATGGACCGGACGATCGAGGGCGTCCCCGTCATGTACAACACGCTCACCCTCGCGTCGATCACCGGAGAGCGGTCGCGCTGGTACGAGGGTGACGGGCCGACCCCGGACCACGTCGTCGACCAGATCGCGGGCGACCTGGGGATCGGACGGTGGATCGTGCACGGCGCGCTGTGGGACGACAACGCGGTCACCGACCACAAGATCGAGAAGATCACGGCCGCGATCGGGCAGATCGAGGGCGGGCGGGTGCTCTTCACCAAGCACGCGCCGGAGGACATCGCCGGTCTGGAGAGCTTCCCGGACCGGGTGCTCGGCGGCGCACCGAGTCTGGAGTGGCTCAGCTTCCTGCGCTGGTACGGCACCGACGCGGGTGCCCACACCGGCACGGGCCTGGTCTCGCCGCTGGAGGGCAACGAGGCCTTCCGGCTGCACACCCTCCTGAAGAACTTCATCGAGCGGGAGATGGGCCTCGACTACTTCGCCAACCCCATCCTGATCAACTCCCGCAGCTACATCCACGTGTTCGGGGTGATCTTCGACGTGCTCAACTCGTCCGACACCGAGCGCGGCTACGAGGTGTGCCGACGCGTGGTCGAGGACGCCGGACGCGAGGGCTTCGGCGAGTACCGGGCCCACCTGGCCAACATGGATCTCGCGCAGGCGCAGTACAGCTTCGGCGACAACGCCTATCTCCGGTTCGTGGAGAGGATCAAGGACGCCGTCGACCCGAACGGGATCCTGTCCCCCGGCAAGCAGGGGATCTGGCCGAAGTCCTTCCGCAACGGCCAGGGCTGAGCACCCGCCTCGAACACAAGGAGCAACCCGTGCCCATTCAGTTCGGGATCTTCGATCACATCGAAATGAGCGGCGACCAGGGCGTCGAGGCCCTCTACGAATCCCGCATCGCCTTCCTCAAGCGGGCCGAGGAGGCCGGCTTCTACGGATTCCACCTCGCCGAGCACCACGGCCACCGCCTCTCGGCCTCCCCGTCCGCGTCCGTGTTCCTGGCCGCACTGGCCCGTGAGACGACACGGCTGAAGCTGATCCCCACGGTCGTCTGCCTCCCGCTGCACCACCCGGTCCGCGTCTACGAGGACCTGGCGATGCTGGACGTGCTCTCCCACGGCCGGCTCGAACTCGGGCTCGGCAAGGGCATCACCAAGTTCGAGCACCTCCAGTTCGGCCACGATCCGGAGGAGGCAGGGGCACGCGCCAAGGAGATCTCCGCGATGCTGCTGGAGGCGTGGGAGACCGGCATCATCTCCAGCGAGGACTCGACCTTCTACGACTTCATGGAGATGAAGCTCCCCTTCGAGCCCGTCCAGCACCCGTACCCGCCGCTGTGGACGGCCGGCAACATCGAGGTCGCCGGCCGCGGCGGGCACAACTTCGTGACCACCGGCCCCGTCACGGCCGCCGCGCGGGCGCGCTACGACGAGCTGCGCGCCGTCAGCCGGGAAGTGCCCGGTCACCAGAACCCGCACGTCAAGGACCCGCTGATCGGCCAGACCCAGTCGGTCGTCATCGCGGAGACCGAGGCGGAGGCCAAGGCGACTCTCCGCCGTGCGTGGTCCTACTACCAGGAGTCGATCACGCGGGCCCGCGGCAACGTTCCGCCGCACCTGCAGACCGAACTGCCCGCCATGGACAACCCGGTCGCCCAGGCCGTGCTCGACCAGGACCCCTTGGAGTCGGGTATGGCGGTGGCCGGCACCGTCGAGCAGGTGCGTGACTACTACGTCGAGCAGGCGCGGCGCGGGCACGCCAACTACTTCGTCCTCATGATCCCGTTCGGCGACATGACGGCCGAGGAGGGCACCCGCACGCTGGACGCCTTCGCCGAGCACGTCATCCCGGCGGTCCGCGAGGCGGTGGACGAATGACCCTCGTCGGCACCACCATCGACGTACGGGGGCGATCCACGGAGGTACGCGTGGACGGCACCGGCGAACCGCTCGTCCATCTGCACGGCGGCGGCATCGTGGAGGGCCTCGACTTCCTGACGGCCCTGTCCGGCCGCTTCCGCGTCGTGGCACCGCTCCTGCCGGGCTACGGATCCACCGAGCTCGAACCTCCCATCAGCAGCCGGGAGGACGTGGCCCGGCACACGCTGGACGTGCTCGACGCACTCGGCATCGAGCGGACGGTCCTGGTGGGCCACTCGCTGGGCGGATGGCGGGCGGCCCACTTCGCGGCCCGCTACCCGGAGCGGGTGAGCCGACTGGTCCTGGGGGCGCCCTGGGGCATGAACGTCCCGGAGTGCCCGGTGCCGGACCTGGCCTCGATGAGCCCCGCCGAACGCCTCACCCTGATGACCACCGACCCGCGGATCTTCGAGGGACGCTTCCCCAGCGGGCCGGACCCCGAATTCCGGGCGACCCGCGAGCGCGAGCACGTGTCGCGCACCCGGATCATGCCCGGCCCCCATGACCCCGAGCTGGCGGACACCCTCGCCCGCATCATCGCGCCGACACTGCTCCTGTGGGGAGAGGAGGACAAGGTGAGTCCCTTGCCGCACGCCGCCGCATGGCAGAAGGCGATTCCGCAGGCCGAACTGCGCACCTTCCCGGGCCGCGGACACCTGCTCTTCGCCGAGGACCCGGAGCTCCTCCCGGCCGCCGTGGCCGACCCGAGTCAGGAGGCCGGCCGATGACCGGACGCCTTGAGGGCAAGGTCGCCCTCATCACCGGCACCGCGAGCGGCATGGGCCGCGCTGCCGCCGTCCGGTTCGCCCAGGAGGGCGCGCTGGTCATCGGCTGCGACCTCTCCGAGGCCGGCAACCGCGAGACGGTCGAGCTGGTGGCGGAGACCGGCGCCAAGATGACCGGCATGGCGCCGGTGGACCTCGGCGACCCGGAGGCTGCGCGCACCTGGGTCGAGGAGTCGGCCGCCGTCCACGGACGGATCGACGTGGTCTTCAACAACGCCTCCTCACCCCGCTTCGCGCCGCTGCCGGACCTCTCGGTGGAGGACTGGCGGTACGCCATGCGCAACGAACTCGACCTCGTCTTCTACGTCACGAAGTTCGCCTGGCCCCACCTCGCCGAACGCGGCGGAGTCGTCATCAACACCGCGTCGACGTCGGCGTACGTCGCCACCCCCGGCCAGGGATTCGCCGCCCACTGCGCGGCCAAGGGCGGGGTGCTGGCCTTCACCCGCCAGGTCGCGTCCGACGGCGCCCCGCACGGGATCCGCGCCCTCACGATCAGCCCTGGCGCCATCAAGACCCCCGTCGTCGACCGCAACTACCTCTCCAAACACCCCGGTGCGGAGCAGGAGTTGATCGACCGTTCGCTGATCGCGACCCGGATGGGCACCCCCGAGGACGTGGCGTCCCTGGCCGTGTTCGCGGCCTCCGACGAGGCGGGCTATCTCACGGGTGTGGACCTTCTCATCGACGGCGGCATGACCGCGCTGTGACCGGCTCCGGCGCCCACGCTCCGGAAGGGACGACGATGTCCGACAGGGAGAGCACGACGATGTCCGAACGCACGACCGACTCGACACCACCGTTGCCGGGCCGCGGCATGACCCTGGCCGACCAACTGGCCCGGCACGCCCGCACGGTCGGCGACGAAATCGCCTTCTGCTGCGGGGACGCCCAGCGCACGTACGGCGAGATCGACGAGCGCGTCGACCGTCTCGCGAACGCCCTGCGCGACCGCGGGGTGGGCCCCGGCGACCGTGTGGTCGTGCTCGGGTTCAACACCCTTGAGGTCCTGGAGGCCTACTTCGCCACCGGCCGGCTCGGGGCGATCTGCGTCCCGGTCAACTTCCGGCTGGTCGCCCACGAGATCGCCTACGTCCTTCAGGACAGCGGTGGCGCAGCCGTCGTCGTACAGGACGCGCTGGCGCAGACGATGGACCAGGCACGCAAGGAAGCCGGGCACACCGGACCCTGCCTGGTGTTCGGGGCCGAGCACGACGGTTCCGGCGAGGACTACGAAGAGGCGCTGCGCTCGGCGTCGCCGCACTACGAGGGTGTGCCGGTCGACGAGCGGGCCCCCGCCTTCATCATGTACACCTCGGGCACGACCGGTCGCCCGAAGGGCGCCGTGCTCACCCACCACAACCTGCTGATGCACGCGTTCAGCGTCATGACGCACCTCGGCCTCCCGCCGGACGACAAGGTGTGGCTGGCCGCGACCCCGCTGTTCCACATCGCCGGGCTGTCCGGGATGCTGCCCACCCTCATGCGCGGCGGACGCATTGTCGTCCTCCCGTCGGGCGGGTTCGATCCGTCGGGCGTGGTCGACCTGCTGGAGCGGGAACGCGTGTCGTCCTGCTTCTTCGTCCCCGCCCAGTGGGAACTGATCTGCGCCGTACCCGGCATCGCCGAACGCGATCTGTCGGCGCTGCGCCGCGTCGCCTGGGGCGCGGCTCCGGCCACGACGACGTTCCTGCGCAAGCTCATCGGCGCGTTTCCCACGGCTTCGGTGGAGACGGCGTTCGGGCAGACCGAGTCCAGCGCCATCGTCACCATGCTCCGCGGCGACGAGGCCCTGAGCCGGATCGGCTCGGTCGGCACCCCGCTGGCCAACGTCGAAGTCCGCGTCGTCGACGAGGAGTTGAACGACGTGCCGCGCGGTGAGATCGGCGAGATCGTCTACCGGGGTCCTGCGGTCATGGCGGGCTACTGGAACAAACCGGCCGAGACGGCGGAGGCGTTCCGGGGCGGCTGGCTGCACTCCGGCGACCTGGGGCGGCAGGACGAGGACGGCTACTTCTACATCGTCGACCGCAAGAAGGACATGATCATCTCCGGCGGCGAGAACATCTACTGCGCCGAGGTGGAGAACGTCCTCGCCGCCCACCCGAAGGTCCGCGAGGTCGCGCTGATCGCGGTACCCGACGAGAAGTGGGGCGAGACGCCGCTCGCCGTGGTTGTCGCAGGCGTAGAGGACGATCCGCCCACGCCCGCGGAACTCGTGCAGTGGTGCGCGGAGCGCCTCGCTCGTTACAAGCACCCGCGCCATATCGCGGTGGTGCCGCTGCTGCCGCGCAACCCGAGCGGCAAGGTGCTCAAGACCCAGCTGAGGTCCGACCGCGAGGCCGGACGGCTCGACATCCGGCAGGCCTGACGGCACCGGAACCATCCGGTCGGCCCGACCGTGCCGGAACGAGGAGAACCATGAACCGACAACGACCGGACGGGAAGACTCCGGCGCACACTTCCGGCGCTTCCTGGGGCGGCATGGACGCCGCGGACCTGGACGCCCTGCGCGAGTCCGTGCGCGGGGAGTGCTCCCGCCACTGGCCGACGGCCACGGCCGCCGAGGCCGGTGACGTCACCGCGCTGTGGACGGTGGCCGCCAGACAGGGCTGGACGGACCTCGCCGGCCGCGAACTCACCCCAGCCGCGATCGCGGTGCAGGAGGAACTGGGCCGCGTCGCCTGCCCGTTGCCCGTCGTCGACACCGCGCTGGCGGCCGGCGTACTGGAGGACCGGGGCCACGGCTCCGCCGTCCGCGAGATCGCCGAGGGCTCCGTCCGCCCGGTGCTGGCCCATGTGGCGCGGAGCCGGGAGGACGGCGAGACCGTCGTACGGCACCTGGAGGCCGGGACCGCCGCCACGCACGTCCTGGCCGTCGACCAGGAGGCCGGCCTGCTGGCCTGGCACGCCCTGGCAGGTGCCGTCGTAACTCCCCTGCCTGGGCTGGCAGTTCCGGCCTGGTCCGAGGTGCGGCTGTCCGGGCCGCCGGAGTGGACCGCCAAGCTGGAGGACCACCCCGACCTGCTTCTGCTGCGGCGCACCGGCCTGGCCGCCCGCGCGGTCGCGGCCGTACGGCGCACCCACGAGCTCGCGGTCCAACACGCCTGTCAGCGCGAGCAGTTCGGCAAGCCGATCGGCTCCTTCCAGGCGGTGTCCCACCGGCTCGTGGACGTCGAGACCGCGCTGACCGCGGCCCGGCGGCTCCTGGACCACGCCATGGTCCTGCTCGGCAAGGGCGACGAGCAGTGGCGTACGGCGGCGGAGATCCACCTGGAGTTCGTCACCGGAACCCTTGCCGAACTCCAGTTCGGCGGGCACCACACCCTGGCGGCCGTCGGCTACTTCGAGGAACACGAGGCACCCTGGCTGTTCCGCCGGGCCCACGCCGATCTGGCCGTACTGTCGGCGGACGCCGGCACCACGGGTGTGGGGGACCAACTCGTCGACGAGGGCGCGCGGTTGCCGGACTTCGACCTGGGTCCGGAGGCGGAGCGGATACGCCGGGAGGTCCTCGACGCGTTCGCGCCCTGGACGAACGGGCCCCCGGCCGGCCTGAGTTCGTGGGACGACGCGGCACGTACCGTCCTACGAGACCATGGCTGGATCGGGGTCGGCTGGCCCCAGGAGCTGGGCGGCGGTGGCTTCGGTACGGCCGAGGCGGCGGCCTTCTCCGAGGCGATCGCCTACAGCGACCCACCGGTCGGCAACATCTGGATGGGCATCAACTCCATTGCGCCGATGCTGATCAAGGCCGGACCGCCCGGCCTGCGGGACCTGCTGCTGGCGGAGATCCGGCGCGGAGACCTGTCCGTCGCGCTCGGCTACTCCGAGCCCGGCGCGGGCTCCGACCTCGCGTCGCTGCGCACTCGCGCGGAGCGGGTGCCGGGCGGCTGGCGGGTCAACGGCCAGAAGCTGTGGGGTACTTGCGTGCCCGACTCGCGTTTGATCGTGCTCGCCGCCCGGACCGCGCCGGAGGCCACCCCGCCGCACGCCGGGATCAGCCTGTTCCTGGTCGACCTGGACTCCACGGGCATCACCGTCCAGCAGCACCACTCGCTCGGCGGCGACGTGTCGGCGACGACCTTCTGGGACGACGTCTTCGTCCCCGAGGACCGGCTCATCGGCGAGGAGAACAAAGGGTGGGCGGCCCTGAGCCTCGCGCTCGCGGCCGAGCGGGTCCTGATCGGGGCCAGTGTCATGAAGGCTCACCGGGCGTTCGACCGGCTCGTGCGGCTGGTGTTCGAGCACCCGGAGCTGGTGCCGCCGAAGCGCAGGGCGGACCTCCGGCCGGAGATCGGCCGCCTGGCCGTCCGGCTCCAGGCGGCGCGCGCCCTGGTCAACGCCGCGGTCGAGGCCATGGCCTCCGGCGACGGCGCCCGGAAGGAGGCGCCGATGGCCAAGATCTCCGCGACCGAGCTCGCCGAGAACCTGAACGCCACCGCCGTCGCACTGCTCGGCCCGGACGCCCTCCACCACCACGGGGTCGAAGGCGCGGTCGGCGACGGGTACTTCGAGGAAGGTCTCCGCGCCTCGATCATGGGCGTGATCGCCGGCGGCACCGGCGACATCCAGCGCAACCTCGTCGCACGAGGGATGGGCCTGCCCCGCTGACCGAGCAACTCGCTGTTCGTCTGCACTCGTTCACCCCTGTTCGTACTCGTGATCCGTACTCGTACAAGGAGCGCTGCGCGCATGAAGGCATGGCAGTTCACCGCGGTCCATGAGCCCCTCGTCCTGAACGAGGTGGCGGAACCCGTCGCCGTCCCCGGCGAAGTAGTGATCGACGTCAAGGCGGCCGGTCTGTGTCACTCCGACATCGGCATGCTGGAGGACGAGAACTGGCCCCGCCACGGCAGCAAGAACCCGATCACTCTCGGCCACGAGATCGCCGGTGTGATCGGCGAGGTGGGCGAGGGCGTCACCGACTGGAAGACCGGTGACTCGGTCAGCGTCTTCCTCACCTACGCGTCCATGCCCGGCCACGAACGGGACGGCGGCTACGCCCCCAGGATGCTCGCCCGCGCCCAGGACCTGATCCGCATTCCCACGGGCGTCCGCTGGGAGCACGCGGCCGTGGGCGCGGACGCCGGGGCCTGCTCCTACCACGCCCTGGTCGGCGTCGGCCAGGCCAAGCCTGGCGACAAGGTGGGCATCATCGGCTTCGGCGGTCTGGGGCAGCTCGCCACCCGGATCGCGGTCCTCCTCGGCTACGAGGTCTACGTCGCCACCCGCAACCAGAACGTCTGGCCGCTGGCCAGGGAATCCGGCGCCAAGCGGATCGTCACCGACATCCGGGAACTGGCGGACGAGCAGCTTGACGTGATCGTGGACTTCGCCGGCGCCGGCACGACGACAGCGGCCGCCGTGGACACGGTCAAGCGTGGGGGGAGGGTCGTCCTCCCGGGTATGGCGGCGCTGGAGACCACGATCAGCACCAAGTCGCTGATCATGAAGCAGGTCACCCTGGTCGGCGCGCTGGGTGCCTCCCCGGAAGCGCAGCGGGGTGTGTACGAGCTGATGGCCACCGGGGAGTTGAGCCCGGTCACCGAGACGATCGCCTTCGAGGAGATCGGCACGGGCCTCGCCCGGCTGTCGAAGGGCGGACTGGACGCGCGTCTGGTCGCGCGCATCGGGGACTGAACCCGACTCCGACCGAAGCGCCGGGGCCGGGACTCGGAGCCCGGCGTCCACCTGATTCCCGACCCGGCAGGAGAGCCGATATGAGCACCCCCAACGAACGCGTCGCCGTCGTCACCGGCGCGGCCCGCGGAATCGGCGCCGCCGTGGCCCGGCGCCTGGCGCAGGACGGTTTCGCGGTCGCCGTACTGGACCTCGACGAGGCCGCCTGCAAGCCCGTGGTGACCGAGATCGAGCAGTCGGGCGGCCGGGCCCTCGCGGTGGGGGTCGATGTCGCCGACGAGCAGGCGGTGCAGTCGGGTGTGGAGCGGGTGGCCGAACAGTTGGGCGCGCCGACCGTGCTGGTGAACAACGCCGGTGTCACCCGGGACAACCTGCTGTTCAAGATGAGCGCACTGGACTGGGACGCGGTGATGAACGTCCATCTGCGCGGCTCCTTCCTGATGACCCGCGCGGCCCAGCGGTACATGACCGAGGCGCGGTGGGGCCGGATCGTCAACATCTCCAGCGTCTCGGCCCTGGGCAGTCGAGGTCAGGTGAACTACTCCGCCGCCAAGGCCGGTCTTCAGGGGTTCACCAAGACCCTCGCGATCGAGCTGGGCAAGTTCGGCGTCACCGCCAACGCCATCGCCCCCGGTTTCATCGAGACGGAGATGACGGTGGCCACCGCGGCGCGGCTGGGCATCGAGTTCGAGGACTTCAAGAAGGCCGTGGTCAGCACGATCCCGGTGAACCGCGGCGGCACACCGGCGGACATCGCCCACGCGGCGTCCTTCTTCGTCGGCGAGGCCGCCGGTTACGTGTCCGGGCAGATCCTGTACGTCGCGGGCGGCCCGCACGGCTGAGCCGAGGGTGGGGTGACAGGTAGGACGGGCCGCTGGGTTCCTCCGCGCCGCGATGACTGTGCGGAGGGTGTGGAACCCGGCGGCCCGGCCATTTCTCGAACAATCAGTCCGTTGTTTATGAACGACTGACGTGAACTTGTTATTGATCATTTCTGGTACCTCTGCGCTACCTGTAACGGTAGCTGCCGTGGCGGCGCCCAATACGAAACAAATAATGTTATGGCGACGCAGAAGTGTTGTTCTTTGGGTGGGTTGCCCCTATCGTCATCGGCGTCACGTGGTCCCCCACCGACGTCACGTGACCTCCATGGAGACGACATCTCAGTCAGGCTCATTCCACCTGCGACGAGGCAGGAGAGGTACATGAAGGTCGCCGTACAACCACTGGCCCGCAATCGACGGGCGTCTCGCGGTATCACTCTGACAAGGTCACTGCTCGGCGCACTGGCGCTGGCAACACTGGCCGCATGTTCGTCCGGCAAGGCCGACACCGCGGCCGCCGGCGCGACCACCGGGGGCGGCGACTACGTGTCGCAGTCGCGAGCGCTGCTCGACCAGGCGGCGAAGGGCGCGGTGACGGGTCCCTCGTTCGGGACGGTCGCCGCCGACAAGCTCGTGGCGTGGAAAGCACAGGACATGCCCACCCCCAGCGCACTGCCCGCCGGCAAGAAGATCAAGGTGGCGGTGGTCTACGCGTTCCCGGTGGGCAGCCCGGTGTACCAGACGCATCTGATCGAGAAGATCGGCCCGAAGCTCGGCTGGGACGTGAAGGTCTTCCAGGCCGCGACCCCCACTCAGCAGGGCGCGCTGGCAGCGATGCAGCAGGCGATCCTCTACAAGCCCACCGCCATCGTCGCCCCCGTCGTCCCGGCCACCTGGATCGCCCCCGCGCTGACCAAGGCCCGCGCCCAGGGCATCCGTACCGTCGGCATCCACCAGGACACGTCGGGCGGTGGCGGCTTCGACGCGTACGTTCCCGCCGCCGAGGGAGTCCAGAAGGCGCTCCTCGCGGCCTGGGCGGTCGCGCAGAGCAACGGCAAGGCGAAGACCCTGGTGGTCAGCGCACCGGGGTTCAGCGACGCCAATGTCCCGGCGGCCGAGCAGTACCTCAAGGCGTGCTCGGGTTGTTCGACGAAGAGCGTCCAGTTCAACCCCGACGTGTTCATCGACCCGACGAAGACGCAGAGCAGCGTCGCCGCTGCCCTGGCCGCGGACCCCGATATCGACTACGTGCTGTGGCCGAACGGGTCCGCACCACTGCCGGGTGCGCTGAACGGCATCAGCGCCTCCCGCGACCGGGACGCCAAGCTCATCGTCAACACCGCCGGGCCGGGCAGCATCCAGCTCCTCAAGGACGGCAAGGTGCCCGTGGTTGTGCACCATCCCGAGGCGATGCTGGCCCTTGCCGCGATCGACCAGGTCAGCCGGCTCGCGCAGGGGGAGAAGCCCTTGGCGCAGGACGCGCTGCGGCTGCCGATCACGTACTGGACGAAGCAGGACTCCTCGGCTCCGGACTACGCGTCGATCACGGCGGCCGAGCTGAAGGCGAACGACTGGCTGTCTCCGTACGAGAAGGCCTGGAACGTCTCGCTCAAGGACACGGTCCTCGGGGTCAGGAACTGAGATGACCAGTGAGAACCCACTCAACGGCGTTTTGCCCAGGGGCAGTTCGGTAGTGGAGTCGGCGGTCGACGCGGTGGGCCTGCGCAAGGTCTACGGCCCGACGACGGCTCTCGCCGGAGTGGACTTCCAGGTCCGTGCCGGTGAGATCCACGGCCTGCTGGGGGAGAACGGCGCGGGCAAGTCGACGCTGGTACGGCTGCTGGCCGGCGTCGAACGACCCGACGACGGAGAGCTGCGCTTCTTCGGAGAGCTCGCCTCGGGAGGCCCCGGCGAACGCCGGGGAGCGGGTCTCGCCTTCATCCATCAGGATCTCGGACTCTTCCCGGAGTTCTCGGTCGCGGACACGATCGCTCTGTCGAGTGGGTACGTCCGGCGCGCGGGCCTGATCGACGAGTCGGCCACAGTGGCGGCGGCGCAGGCTGTGGTCGATCGCCTCGGGTTCGAATGTGACGTGACCCGGCCCGTGGGCGAACTGCCGCTCGCGGACCAGACGTTGGTCGCGGTGTGCCGGGCGTTGGCCCACGGTGCCCGGCTCATCGTGCTCGACGAACCGACGGCCTACCTCGAAGCCCGCCAGGCCAGGAAACTGTTCGACCTCCTGGCCGGGCTGCGCGCCGACGGAGTGGCCTGCGTCCTCATCACCCACCGCAGCGAGGACGTCCTCCGTGTCTGCGACCGGGTGACGGTCCTCCGGGACGGGCGAACCGTCGCGGTGCGTACGGCG
Source organism: Streptomyces sp. NPDC050508 (assembly GCF_040655155.1). Lineage (NCBI taxonomy): Bacteria > Bacillati > Actinomycetota > Actinomycetes > Kitasatosporales > Streptomycetaceae > Streptomyces > Streptomyces sp. NPDC050508. The sequence continues at coordinate 148,095 of NZ_JBFAJJ010000016.1, read as the reverse complement.
GAGGAGCTGTCCGAGACGGAGCTGATCCGCCTGATCACCGGCAGAGGCGACGCCTCGCCGAAGGCGGTACGAAAGAGAGGGGCCCGCTCGGTCCGATCCGCCAGGCTGACCGCCGAGGGTCTGCGCGGCCGGGGCTTCGGACCGGTCTCGCTCGCCCTCCACGAAGGCGAGGTGCTCGGTCTGTGCGGACTGGCCGACGCGGGTCAGTTCGCGGTGGGCCGGACCTTGGTCGGAGATATGCCCCTTGAAGGGGGCACCCTCAGTCTCGACGGGCGCGCCTACCGACCGAGCGGTGTGCGTGCCGCGCTGGCGGCCGGGATCGGATTCGTCCCGGCCGACCGAAGGGCGGAGGGCCTCGCCGCCTCCCTCACCGCGGCGGAGAACATGCTGATGAGCCCGCCCGGACCGTGGTGGCGCCCGATGCGCGGGAAAGTCGATGAATCGACCTGCCGCCGGCTGCTCGAAACGTTCCGGGTGTCGCCGCCCCTGGCCGACCGCGACGTCTCCACCTTCAGCGGCGGAAACCAGCAGAAGATCCTGCTGGCCAAGTGGCTGGGCTTCGACCGCCGTCTGATCATCCTGAACGAACCGTCGGCGGGCGTCGACGTCGGCGCCAAGGCGGACATCCACGAGGAGATCCGCTCGGAGTGCGAGACCAAGGGCACCGCGGCCCTGGTCATCACCACCGACTTCCAGGAAATGGTCGACCTGTGCGACCGCGCGCTGATCATGCGGCGAGGGCAGGTCGTCGGTGAACTCGACGCGTCCCGACTCCACGCCGACCTGCTGACCGAGATGGCATACGGAGGAACGCTATGACCGCCCCGATCCGAGCGAGCGCGCCGAGCGCCGCTCCGCCACGTCACCAGCCCAGCTCCGGGAGCGTCGGCGTCCTGTCGCACCGCCTCGGCAGGTACGGCCTGCTCCTGCTGCTCGTGCTGACACTCGTCGTCTTCAGCCTGGCCCGGCCGGAGGAGTTCGCGACCTGGGACAACGTGAAGTCCACCCTCGACCAGCAGACACCCGTGATCATCGGCGGTCTGGCCGTGATGATCCCGCTGCTGACCGACTCCATCGACCTCTCGGCCGCGGCCAACATCTCGATGGCGAACATCCTGGTGGCTGGCCTCACCACGAACGACGGCCTGTCGACCCCGCTCGCAGTGGTGGTCGCGATCCTGGCCAGCACCGTCGTCGGCCTGGTCAACGGCCTGATCGTCGAGCGACTCCAGGTGACATCGTTCGTCGCCACGCTCGGCATGGCGACCCTGCTGAGCGGCGTCGGCCTGGCCTACAGCAACAGCGCCGACATCCTGACCGTCCCGCACGCCGTCACGTCGATGGCCCGCACGGAAACCCTCGGACTGCCGCTCTCGGTCTACTACGGCATCGTCTGCATGCTCGGCACGGCGCTGGTGCTCCGCTACCTGCCCGTCGGCCGCAAGCTCCGAGCGGTCGGCGCCAACCCGCGAGCCGCGGCCCTCACCGGCATCCGGCCGGGCCTGTTCCGGATCGCCGCCTTCACCTTCGGGGGCACCCTGGCCGGCGTCGCGGGCGTCGTACTCACCGGCCAACTCGGCTCGGCGACCGCCTCCGGGGCGGCGAACAGCCTCCTTCTGCCGATCTTCGCCGCGGTGTTCCTGGGCTCCACGGCCTTCACACCCGGCAGGCAGAACGTGCCCGGTCTGTTCGTGGCCGTGCTCTTCCTTGCCTTCGTCTCCTCGGGCCTGGTGCTGCTGGGCGCACCGCTGTGGGCATCGCCGCTGGTCAACGGCGCAGCACTGATCCTCGCGGTGGCGCTGTCCTCATGGGCGCTGCGCATCCGGGCCCGCCGGTTCCGCACCCAGCAACTGAAGCAACTGGACCGTGCGGAGAGCGAGGCGACCTGACCCGGCCCTGCCGGGATCCCGAGATGCCCTAGGTCCAGTGGCGGTCGAGAGGCTCCTGCAGGATGTCCAGCGCGAGGTCACGGAGGTGGAGGAGGTCGTCCAGGGTGGCGCCGGGCAGGGTGGACCACTGCCGTTCGGCGGCGCGCAGGGCGGCACCGACGACGCTGACAGCGAGGGTGGGACGCATGTCGGTGTCGGGATCCACGCCCTCGCGGGTGGCGAGGCAACGGGCCATACGGTTCTCGATCGACTTGGCGCGCTGCAGGTACGCGGCGAGGAGGGGCGGTGACTTCTCCAGAAGCCGTTGGGTCCGCAGCCACAGCTCGTCGGTGCCGTCGTTGCTCTCCCTCAGCTGTTCCACGGTCGTGCGCGTGGCGTTGCGCAGTGCGGTGACCGGAGGTTCGCCGGCCGGGCGGGCCTCCAGGGCGAGGAGGGCCTTCTCGTCGGCCTCGGTGACCAGGTCGAGGGCGACCTCGTCCTTGGTGGCGAAGTAGCGGAAGAAGGTACGCGGGGCGACCTCGGCGGCCTCGGCGATCTCGGCGACGGTCGTCTCGTCGTAGCCCCGTTCGAGGAACAGGCCGACGGCGGTGTCGATGATCGCGTACCGGGTGCGGAGCTTCTTGCGCTCCCGCAGGCTGGACACCGAACTCGGGTCGACCGCCACCTCTTAGTACCTCCTGCCTCATTTTTCCTGGGAGTCTGCCACAGGGGCCGGGGCCCACCGTCCCCACGAGGGCCCCGGCCGCGCGGGAAGTCATGCTGTCCGTCCTCCGTCCGCTCGCTGTGGAACGGACGCGCTTCCCGCGTTCGGAGCAGGCCCGCGACGTGCGGACCCGCGGTCATATGTGGACGGCCGCCCCTTCGACCTTCCTGCCGCGCCTGATCAGCAGGGCGATCAGGATGCCCACGACGCCGATCGAGCCGGTGACGATGAGGGCGTTGTGCAGGCCGTCCATGAAGGTGCTGTGCGAGACCTGGGTGATCAGCTGGGCTGCGGACTTCGGCGTGCCCGACGGCACCGGGGCCACGCCTACGGAGACCGCTTCCTTCGCCTGGTCGAGCTGGGCGTCGCTGAGGGTGGGGAGGTGGGCGTCGGTCCACCGGGAGGCGAAGACGTTGTCGATCTTGGCGGACATCACCGCGCCCAGGATGGAGGTGCCCAGAGCGCCGCCGACCTGCATGGCGGTGGACTGCAGACCACCCGCCACACCGGCCAGCTCGACCGGGGCGTTGCCCACGATCACATCGGTCGCGCCGACCATGATCGGCGCCAGACCGAGGCCCAGGATCGCGAGCCAGACCACGGTGGCATTGGTGCCCGAGCCGAGGTCCAGCGTGGACAGTCCGAACATCGCCACGGTGGTCAGCGCCATACCGGCGGCTATGGGCGGGAGCGGGCCGAAGCGGTCGATGAGCTTGCTGGAGATGGGGGAGGCGACGACCATCAGGCCGGTCAGCGGCAGCATCCGGGTGGCGGCGTCTACCGCGCTGAGTCCATGCACGTTCTGCAAATAGAACGTCAGGTAGAACATGACCCCGAACAGGGCGAAGGCCAGGATCAGCACGCACAGGGTGCCCGCCACCAGCGGCACGGAGCGGAACAGACGCAACGGCAGCAGAGGCTCCTTCGCGCGGGACTCGCGCAGCACGAACAACACGCACGCGACAGCCGCGCCGCCGAAGAGGGCGAGCGTCTTCGCGTCGCCCCAGCCGTAGTCCGAAGCCTTGATCACGCCGTACACCAGCAGGGCGAGGGTGGCGGAGAGCAGCACGATGCCGGGGACGTCGAAGGACTTGGCCTCACGGTCGAGGTGCGTCTCCTTGAGGAACAGCCCGCCCATGACGAGCGCGACGATGCCGACGGGGACGTTGACGTAGAAACACGCCTGCCAGCTGACGTGCTCGACCAGGAGTCCGCCCACGATCGGGCCTGCCGCGGTGGAGGCGGCCACGACCGCGCCCCAGATCCCGATGGCGGTGTTGAGCTTCTCCTCCGGGAAGGTGGCGCGGATGATGCCGAGGGCCGTGGGCTGGAGCATGGCGCCGAAGACGCCCTGCAGGACCCGCAGACCGATGATGACCTTGATGTCGCCTGACAGGCCGATGCCGGCAGAGGTGGCGATGAAGCCGAGGGCTCCGGCCATGAAGATCTTCGTGTGACCGAAGCGGTCGCCGAGCTTGCCGATGACGATCAAGGTGACGGCGATCGACAGCAGGTAGGCGTTGGTGACCCACTGGATGTCCGCGAGCGACGCGTCCAGATCCTTCTGGATGGCCGGGCTGGCGATGCCGACGATCGTGCCGTCCAGGGCCACCAGCATGACGCCGATCGCGACGACCACGAGTGAGAGCCACGGATGGCCGCGCAGCCATCCCGGGCCCGGCCGGGGCGGTGCGGCCTTCGCTCCTTCTGGCTTCGAGGTGACGCTCTGACTCATGGGTGGGGTCCTCCACGGATGCGCGACGGCTGGGGAAGGTGACCTCGAAACAATGTGGCACTCGACTGCCATTTGTCAATCTCGCTCAATTGGCATCGCGTAGGCGTATTGCATTCGGATGCCATATGATCACCTGTGCCGCGTCGGAACCGGAGGCGGCGCAGGTGCGGCCGATGGCAGCCCGGGCAACGGGGGCGCGGTCCCCGACCGCTTCGTCATGGAGGGCTTCTTCGCGATGGCTTCGTCCCCACGGGCAGGCGGGCAAGCGAAGGCTCCCGTAGCCGTCTCCCGTCCGTCGCCGATCCGCGAACTGCTCCTGGCGGCGGGCCTGTTCCTCGCCTACGAGCTGGACGGGTGGGCCGTCGAGGGAAGCCCGGGCGCGGCCCACCGCAACGCGCACGACGTCCGGCACCTGGAACGGATCCTGCGCCTGCCCGACGAGGAGACGCTCCAGCGCGGCCTGTCGCACAGTGACCCGCTCGTGCACGCGGTCACCACCTGCTATGCGGCAGTGCACGTGCCGGCGACCGTCGTCCTCCTGGTCTGGATGTACCGGCGGCACCCCGCTCGCTACGTCTGGATCCGGCGGGCCCTCACCGGGCTGGCCGGCGTGGCCCTCGTCCTGCATCTGTTGCTGCCGATGGCGCCGCCCCGGATGCCGGCCGGGACGGGGCCGGCCACCGGGACCCTGCCGGACGACTACGGGGCGATGCCGTCCCTGTACGTCGGTTGTGCCGTGGCGGTCGCCGTCGGACTGATCGTCACCACCCGCAGCCGACTGAGATGGCTCTGGTTGCTGCACCCCTTGCTCACCCTGCTGCTCGTCGTCGCCACCGCCGCCGACTACTGGCTCGACGGCATCGTCACCTGCGCCCGCATCGGCGCCGTGCTCCTGTTCGTGCGAGTTCCGGCACCCGCGTCGCCCGGAACGCCGGACCGACGCGCCAGGCGCCACCCGCTCACCCGCGTCCGGGGCTGATTCCGCCCCGGCCGCAGTTGCTTGTGGTCGGGGCCGCCTTGCCATCCGATGGCCCCAAGCCCATGGTGGATATTGCCCGCCTATGCGGGAGAAAGGTCAGAAACGCCATGGACGGATCCGGCCAGGAGATCGCCTCGCTCGTCGGCGCCCGTGTCGACACCTCCGCCGCTGTCGCGGTGACGGACCGAGCCGGCCGGGTGACGTACTGGAGCAGGGGGGCGGAATCCCTCCTGGGCTACACCGCCGCACAGATCATCGGCAGTTCGGTGGCCGACCTGGTCACCGCCGACGGAACGACGCTGCACCGCGACGGACGGCATCTGGACGCACAACTGCGGCTGAGCCCCCTGCTCGACACCGATCGGGAGGCGGCGTACCTGGTGACGGTCCACTCCGGCGAGGCTTCGGGAGCTCCCTCGGACGACGCGCTCATGCGGTGGATGTTCGAACAGCACCCCGCCCCCCTCGTCGTGTACGACCGCGACGCACGGCTGCTGCGCGGAAACGCGATGATGCTGCGGGCGACCGGCGTGTCGGAGGACGAAGCCCGCGGGCGACGACCGACCGAACTCGTCGACGACAGCGTGGCGGAGGAGGTGGAGCGGCGGATCCTCCGAGTGGCCCGGACAGGGAAGCCGGAGTTCACCGAGCCGTTCGTCAGGCTCCCGGGCGAACCCAAGGCGCACGCCTGGGCCGTCGACATCTTTCCACTCGACGACGGGGCGGGCCGGATACACGCGGTGGGCTGGGCGGCATCCGACTACTCCCAGCAGTACGCCTCCCGGGAGCGGCTCGCCCTGGTGAGCGAGGCCCGGACCTGTATCGGCTCCAGCCTGGACATCGTGACAACTGCCAGGGAACTCACGGAGGTTGCTGTCCCGCGCTTCGCCGACCACGTCAGCGTCGACCTGCTGGAACCGGTCTTCGGCGGCGAGTTGCCCGCGCCCGCCGACCCGCTCGGTCCCACCGTGCTGCGCCGCGCCGCCCACCGGTCGGCGTTTCCGCTGCCGTCCGGGACCGAGCCGAGTGCCGGAAAGACATGCCGTCATGCCCCGTCCTCACCCGTCGCCCAGTGCCTCGCCGACGGCAGCGCGGTGCTGCGCGAAGTCGCACCCCATGAGATCGGCCCTTGGCTCGCAGAGGAACACCTTCCGGCGGCGCTCACGGAGGCACTCGGGACGCACTCCTTGATCGCGGTGCCGATCCGTGCCCAAAGCACGGTCCTCGGGGTGGTGCTGTTCATCAGGTCCGCCACCTCGCGCGAGCCTTTCGCCCTCGACGATCTGGCTGTCACCGAAGACCTGGTCGCACGGGTCGCGGTCTGCCTGGACAACGCCCGCCGGTTCACCCGCGAACGCGCGATAGCGCTCGCCCTCCAGCGGAACCTGCTGCCGCACGGACCGATTGTGCACCCGGCCGTCGAGACGGCCGCCCGCTATCTGCCGGCGGGGAGAGGCGATCAGGCGGCCGGCGACTGGTTCGACGTGATTCCGCTGCCCGGGGCGCGGGTGGGCCTCGTCGTCGGTGACGTCGTCGGTCACGGCATCAACGCGGCGGCGACCATGGGCCGACTCCGCACAGCGGTGCGTACCCTCGCCGACCTCGACCTGCCGCCCGACGAACTCCTCACCCATCTCGACGACATCGTGACCCACACGGCGGACGGCCAGGACCCCGACGCCACCGGCGACATCCCCGGCGACGTCGGCGCCACGTGCTTGTACGCCGTCTACGACCCGGTCGCCGGCACCTGTTCCATGGCCACGGCCGGCCACCCGGCTCCGGTACTGCTCTCCCCGGACGGTGCCGGCAGTGTCGTGGACATACCCGTCGGCCCCCCGCTCGGCCTGGGGAGTCTGCCCTTCGAGGTGACCGAACTCGCCCTTGCCGAAGGGAGTTTGCTCGCCCTCTTCACCGACGGGCTCCTGGAGACCCGCACGCACGACACCGACGCGGGACTCCGCGACCTTCGTCATGCCCTTGAGCGGCCGGCCGCGTCACTCGACACACTGGCCGACGACATCCTGGAGACGCTGAGCTCCGAACCCCGCGACGACGACATCACCTTGCTGCTCGCCCGTACCCGAATCCTCGACCGGGACCATGTCGCCTCCTGGGACCTGCCCAGCGATCCGGCCACCGTCGCCGAGACACGCAAGAGGGTCCACGACCAACTCGCCCGGTGGAGCCTGGAGGAGGAGGCGTTCACCACCGAACTGGTCGTGAGCGAACTCGTCACCAACGCCATGCGCTACGGCCGGCCGCCCATCCGACTGCGGCTCATCCATGACGACAACCTCATCTGCGAGGTCTCGGACAGCAGCAGCACCGCCCCACACCTCCGCCGCGCCCGCGTCCTCGACGAGGGCGGCCGCGGTCTGTTCCTCGTCGCCCAGCTCACCGAACGATGGGGAACGCGCTACAACCGCACCGGCAAGACCATCTGGACCGAGCAGCTCATCCCTCTTCCACCACCGGACCAGGCCGCTTGACCGCCCTCCCTTGATTCATCGTGTGTCGTCCAGGGCGCCGGACATGAGTCGGCTGACCACCTCGGTCAGCAGATCGGTGCCCGCGCTGATGTCGTGGTCGTTCGTCAACTCGCCCTCGTTGTGGGAGATTCCCTCGATGCTGGGCACGAACAGCATGATCGAGGGCGCGATGTCCTTCATGTTGACCGAGTCGTGGCCGGCGATGGTCATCATGGTCTGGTGGCTGAGCCTCAGCTCGTCGGCGACCCGGGCGGCGAGTTCGACACCGGCCGCCGGGAACGGCGCCACGCCCCAACCATGCGTCTGTACCTGCTCGATGGAGACCGACGCGCGCTCCTCGATGCCCGGGATCGACTCGGCCAGCTTCTTGGCCGCCGCGTCGAGCAGGGCTTCGTCGGGCGAGCGCAGGTCGACGTGCATGCGCACCTCGCGGGCCACCACGACAGGGGAGTTGGGCTCGACGGTCATCTCGCTGACCGAGGTGTGCAACGGCAGGTCCGTGCTCTGCTCGGCCAGTTCACGCACCGCCACGACGAGGAGCGAGGCACCGAAAAGGGCGTCGCGTCGGTCCGCCATGATCGTGGATCCGGTGTGCGACTGCTCGCCGCGCACCACCACCTGGTACTTGCGTGCCGCCCAAGTGGCGTCCACCAGGCCGATGGTGAGCCCCTTGTTCTCCAGGTCGCGACCCTGCTCGATGTGGATCTCGGCGTACGCGGCCACGTCCGGTCCGGGGTAGTCGCCGATCGTGCCGATCTGGCGGAGGGCGGTCTCGACGGTGGTGCCCGCGGGGTCGGTCGTCGCGAGGGCGGTGCGGGCCGGCAGCTTCCCGGTGAAGACCGCGCTGCCCATCATGCTCGGCTTGAAGCGGGAGCCTTCCTCGTTGAACCAGTTGACCACCGCCACGTTGTACTTCGATGCGGCGTCGGAGTCGCCGTACTGGCGCACGGCCCGGTGTGCGGCGTGCGCCGAGGCCAGGACGCCGTACGCCCCGTCGTAGCGGCCGCCGAGCGGCTGGCTGTCCAGGTGGGAGCCGGTGAGGACGTACGGGGCTCCGGGCGTGACGGTGAAGAGACCGAACTGGTTGCCGACGCCGTCGTAGCGGACCTCGGCGCCACGGGCGGTGAGCCACTGGTGGAGCCAGGCGCGCTGTTCTCCGTCGGCGGCGGTGGCTGCCTGGCGGTCGACTCCGCCGGCGGGGGTGGCGCCGAAGGCGGAGAGGGTCGCGAAGTCCTTCAAGAGGGTGGCGTCGGGGGTGCTCATGATCACGTCCTGTCGGGGGTTGCGGGAGGGGGGAGTCGGGGGCTCAGGCGGCGGTCGCCGGTGCGCGGACCGTCGGGTCCTGGATCAGGTGCAGTACGGCCGGGAGTCCGCTCGCGCGGGCGCGGCGGAACGCCTTGCGGAAGTCGCGGTGCGAGGTCACGGTCTCGCCGTACGCGCCGTACGAGCGGGCCCATGCGGCGAAGTCCGGGTTGGTGAGCCGGGTGCCGGACGGGCGGCCGGGGTAGGCGCCCTCCTGGTGTTCGCGGATCGTCGCGTAGCAGCCGTTGTCGACGACCAGGGCGACGAAGACGGCGCCGTGGCCCACGGCGGTGGCCAGTTCCTGGCCGTTCATCAGGAAGCAGCCGTCGCCCGCGACCGACACGACCTCGCGTCCCGGGAAGACCAGCGAGGCGGCGACGGCGGCCGGTATGCCCATGCCCATCGCGCCGTTGCGGGGGGCGACGAGCGAGGACGGGGTGCGGTGCGGAAGGTGGCGGGCCGGCCAGAGGGCGTGGTTTCCGGCGCCGTAGGTGATGACGGTGTCGGGGGTGAGTTCCTCGCGCAGCACGCTCATGACCGCGGTGAGGTCGACGTAGGCGTCGTCGTCCGAGGCCGTCGTCTCGGGTGAGGGAGTGGAGAAGTGCGCGTGTGCCTCCCCGGCCGCCTTGAACCATGCGACGTCGGCATCCGGTGACGCGGGCGTGGTGACCAGGTCGAGGACGAAGGACGGTGCGTGGGCCGAGACGAACTGGTCGATGCGCCCGCTGTGGCCCTGTGCGTCGCCGGGCAGGACGAGCACCGTCTCCGAGTCGAGACCCCGCGTGTATCCGTCGCTGAGCACGTCGCCGCGAGGGGCGCCGAGGAAGACGGTGAGGTCCGCCTCGTCCAGCAGCCGGGCGGCGTGGTCGCCGCGGCCGTAGCCGAGTGAACCGGCGTAGGCACCGGTGCCTTGGAGGTCGTGGGGGACGGCGTCGTAGGCGCGGAAGTCGGCGAGGACGGGGATCGAGTGGCGGGTCGCCCAGCGCATGAGTTCCTGGCCGCTGTCCGCGGTCCAGCCCTCGCCTCCTACGACGATCAGCGGGCGGCGCGCGTGCTCAAACCGCCGTACCAGTTCCTTGAGTTCGGCCTCGGCGGCGCGGGGCCGGGGCACCGCCAGCGGCTGGACCGGGCGGGAGGTACCCGCGGGCAGGGTGAGGACGTCCTCGGGGAGGCCGATCACCACGGGACCCGGCCGACCGCTCCGCGCCACGTGGACGCACTCGGCGACGACACGGGCGGCGGCGGTCGGGTCGTCCAGCATGACGACCTTCTTCGCCGTGCTGCCGAACCACCCGGTGAGGTCGAACTCCTGGAAGGACTCCCGGCCCCGGTCGGGCACCGGGACCAGACCGACGAAGAGCAGCATCGGGGTCGCGTCCTGGTACGCGGTGTGGACGGCGATGAAGGCGTTCGCGGCGCCCGGACCCCGGGTGACCATCGCGACCCCGGGCAGCCCCGTGAGCCTGCCCTCGGCCAGTGCCATGAAGCCCGCGCCGCCCTCGTGCCGGGTGACGACCGTCGAGATCGGCGAGTCGTGCAGGCCGTCGAGGACGTCGAGGAAGGATTCGCCGGGAACGCCGTACACCCGCCGTACGCCTTCGCGCTCCAGCTGCGCGACGAGCAGATGGCCGGCGGAGAGGGGGCGCTCGGAGGGCTCGGGAGACTCGGGTGCGACGTTCGCCATCGGGTGTGTGTTCCTTCTCTTGAGGCCGCGGTTGCCCGGTCAGTGTTGCTTTCGGGGCGGCCGGAAACACGGGGCAAAGGCCCCCGGATACGGCCGCAGCGATGTGCAGATGAACAGAGGTGGATGCGGGGCCAGGCTCCGTAACACGAAGTTTTCATCCAGTCTTCGTGGTGCGACGTGGCGCATTGGTCATCTGCACAGTCGACGGCCCGTGGCGGTGTGCTTCTGCTCCTTGTGGCCGGTGAAGGGGTCGATGCACGGTGGGCCGACCCGATGGCGCCCGCACAGTCCCCAGCCGCTTCCTCTGCTCAGACCGGAGTCCCCGTGACCGCTCCCGCCTCCCCGCCGACCCCCGACAGCCGGCTCGACGCGACGAAGATGCGCAGGATCTCCCTCGCCAGCATGGTCGGCACCACGGTCGAGTGGTACGACCTGTTCCTGTTCGGCACCGCCTCCGCGCTCGTGTTCGGCAAGGTGTTCTTCCCCGAGTTCGACGGGGCCGTCGGCACGATCCTGTCGTTCCTGACCTTCGCCTCCGCCTATCTGGCGCGCATGGTGGGGGCCGTGCTCTTCGGTCACTTCGGGGACCGGCTCGGCCGCAAGTCCATGCTGTTGATCTCCCTGACGGCGATGGGCGTGGCCACCTTCGCCATCGGCCTCGTCCCCGGCTACGGCACCCTCGGCGTGGCCGCACCCCTCCTGCTGCTCGGCCTCCGGGTGATCCAGGGCCTCGCGCTCGGCGGCGAGTGGGGCGGCGCCGTACTGATGACCGTCGAGCACGCGCCGGCCGATCGACGCGGGTTCTTCGGCTCCATGGTCCAGATCGGCGTGCCGATCGGGACGCTGCTCGCCAACGGGGCGTTCCTGCTGGTGGCCTCCACCACGAGCGACGACGCGCTGTACTCGTGGGGCTGGCGTATCCCCTTCCTCGCCTCGGCGCTCCTTGTCGGCATCGGCGTGTACATCCGGCTCCACATCGAGGAGACGCCGTCCTTCAAGGCCGTCCGCGACGAGGGAGCCAAGGCGAAGATCCCGTTCGTCGCCCTGATGCGCCGGTACTGGCGCCAGGTGCTGCTCGGCGGTGTCGCCACCCTGTCCACGGGATCGACCTTCACCCTGATGGTGGCCTCCGGCGTGAGCTACGGCACCAACGACCTCGGACACTCCAAGAACCTGATGCTGTGGGCGGTCATGGTGTCCTGCGCCGTCGCCTTCGTGGCCATCCCGTACTTCGGCCGGCTGTCCGACCGGGTCGGCCGCAAGCCCGTCATCTACGCCGGCATCGCGGCGGAGGCCGTCCTTGCCTTCCCGTTCTTCTGGCTGCTGGACACCGGTTCGGCACCGCTGGTCTTCGTCGCCTACGCGCTGATGATGCTCGCCTTCTCCGCCAACTACGGCCCCATCGCGACCTTCCTCGCCGAACTCTTCGGCACCCATGTGCGGTACTCCGGCCTCTCGGTCGCCTACATGCTGTCGGGCCTGCTCGGGTCCGCGGCGACGCCCGCCATCACCGCGTGGCTGCTGACGGCCACCGGGAACAGCTCCTCGATCGCCTGGTACGTCCTAGGCGCGGCGACCCTGTCCCTGCTGGCCCTGTTCCTGCTCGCCGAGACCCGGTTCGGGGACATCGACGAGCCGGGCCTGGCGTCCAGCTCCGCCGGCCGCCCGATCGGGGCCGTCGCATGAGCAGCCGTACGAGCGTCGACGGGATCAGGCGGATCGAATCGCCGCCGGGCGTCCCCGCCGCCGTAGGCCCCTATGTCCAGGCGACGTCCGCAGGCGGCTTCGTCTTCACCACCGGCCAGATACCCGATGCTCCGGGAACGTCGACCGGCACCTTCGAGGACGACGTCCACGCGACCCTGCGCAACCTCGAAGCAGTCCTCCACGCGGCAGGCTCGGACCTCGACCACGTCGTCAAGGTCAACACCTACCTCAGCTCACCGGACCAACTCGCGCCCTACAACAAGGTCTACGAGACGTACTTCGCCGAGCGCCGGGCGGCGCGGACGACGGTGTGCGTGGGGCTGTGGGGCGTGACCCTGGAGATCGACTGCGTCGCGGTGGTCCGGACGGAGGGGGAGCGGTGAGCGTCACGGCGACAGGGCAAGTAGCCCTCGGGCAAGCGGAGTTGCTGGAGCGCCTCACGCATGTCGACCTCCCCACCCTCGGCCACCTGCTCGAAGACGGCTTCGTCGACCCGGCCGTACGACGGCTCGGGCAGCCGCGCCGGATGGCCGGTACGGCCGCCACACTCGCCCTCGACGTTCCGGACGCCACGGCCGTGAACCGCGCGCTCGTCGCACTGCGCCCCGGTGAGGTGCTGGTCGTCGACATGCGCGGCGACCGCACCCACGCGCCGATCGGCGCCGTCACGGTCGCGGCGGCGCGAGCGCGAGGCGCCGCGGGCATCCTCGTCGACGGCGTGGTGACCGACGTGGACGCGCTCACGGATCGGCACTCCGGCCTGCCGGTTCACGCCCGCGGCACCAGCTGCCTGACCACCAAGCGGCTGGACGGCGAAGGAGGGCGGCACCAGGTTCCCGTGCACATCGGCGGTGTCCGTGTCGCACCGGGCGACATCGTCCTCGGCGACGCCAACGGCGTGATCGCCCTGCCGCCGGCCGCGCTGGCCGCCGTAGTACGGCAGGCGGAGTTGTCGGACGCGGCCGAGCCGGGACTCCTCGCGCGGATCCGGGCGGGCGAGGACCTGCGGACGCTTCTCCACCTCGGCTGATCCACCTCGGCTTCGCGAAGGAAGGAAGACGGAAGACACATGACGGAATACAAGATCGTCGACCCGGCCACGAACAGGCTCGTGCGGCGGTATTCGACGGCCGACGACGCCACGGTCGACCGCGTGGTCGAGGCGGCGGCAGCGGAGTTCGCCGACTGGCGGCGACGCCCGGTCAAGGAGCGCGCCGAACTCGTCCTCGCCGTGTCCCGGGAGTTCGAGAAGCGGCGCGAGGAACTGGCCGCGATCATCACGCGCGAGATGGGCAAGACCACCCGCGAGGCACGGGGTGAGGTGGACCTGTCGGCCGCGATCTTCGCGTACTACGCGGAGCACGGCCCGGACTTCGCGGCCGATCAGCGGCTCGACATCCGCGGCGGCGACGACGTGGTCGTACGGTCCGAACCGCTCGGCGTGCTCCTCGGCGTCATGCCGTGGAACTACCCGTACTACCAGGTGGCCCGCTTCGCGGCGCCCAACCTCGTCCTCGGCAACACGATCATCCTCAAGCACGCCCCGAACTGCCCCGAGTCGGCGCAGGCGATCGAGGACATGATGCGGGCGGCCGGACTGCCAGCCGGTGCGTACGTCAACGTGTACGCCACCAACGAGCAGGTCGCCCGTGTCATCGCGGACCCGCGGGTCCAGGGCGTCTCGCTCACGGGCTCGGAGCGCGCCGGACGCGCGGTGGGCGAGGTCGCGGGCCGTCACCTCAAGAAGTACGTCCTCGAACTCGGCGGCTCCGACCCCTTCGTCGTCCTGCCCGACGCCGATCTGGAGGTCGCGGTCGGCGCGGCCGTCGAGGGCCGGATGGGCAACGCCGGACAGGCATGCACCGCGTCGAAGCGGTTCATCGTCGTCGACTCCGTCTATGACCGTTTCCTGGACGCCTTCACCGACGCGGTGCGGGACCTGACCGTCGGGGATCCCACCGAGGACGGCGTCCCCTTCGGGCCCTTGTCTTCCGAGGAGGCCGCCCGGACCGTGATCGCGCAGGTGGACGACGCGGTGGCGAAGGGCGCGACGGCGGTGACCGGAGGCAAGCGGCCCGCCCGCGAGGGTGCCTTCGTCGAACCGACCGTCCTCACCGGCGTCACCCCCGGCATGCGCGCGTACCGGGAGGAGATCTTCGGCCCGGTCGCGGTCGTCCACCGGGTCCCCGACACGGAGACGGCGATCCGCCTCGCCAACGACACGCCGTACGGCCTGGGCAGTGTCGTGTTCGGCCGCGACCTCGACGCGGCGAAGGCGGTCGCCGACGCGCTCGACGTCGGCATGGTCTCGATCAACGGCCCTTCCGGCACCCAGGAGGACCTCCCCTTCGGCGGGGTCAAACTCTCCGGTGTGGGGCGGGAACTGGGTGCGTACGGGATGAGCGAGTTCGTCAACCGGAAGGTCATCCGCGTGCGGGGATGAGCGCGTTGCTGCCGGGCGGGGAGGAGCAGGCCAGGATGGAGCACATGCACACTCCGCCCTCGCCCTCGGCGCTGCCCCCGCCGGACCCACATGTCGTCGCGCTGGCACGCCAGTGCCTGGAGGAGATCGACAGCCTGGTCGACGAATGGGCCGAGTACGTGGGGCCGCTGCGCGCCTCCTACTCGGAGCTGGTCTCTCCGCAGGACTTCCGCGACAGTGCCTGGCAGGCGTTCGAGGTGCTGCTGCGCACCGTGGCGCGGCTTCCGGTGCCGGAACACATCGCCGGTGTCTCCGAGCGGGTCGGCGAACAGCGGGCGCGGCAGGGCGTTCCGCTGGACGCGCTGTTGCAGGCCGCCCGCGTGGACTTCCGGGTCGTGTGGGCCGCGCTGGTCCGGCGCGCGGGTGACGAGGGCAGGGCACAGTTGGTCAACTCCGCCTACTACGTGTGGGAGGCGGTCGAGCACCACGTCACCGGCATCATGACCGCCTATCAGCGCACCGTGCTGGAGATGGGGCGGCGGACGGAGGACGAGCGGCGGCTGTGGTTCAGTCGGCTCCTGGACAGCGACGGCCGCAACCCCACCGTGGTGCAGGACGCGGCGCGGGCGCTCGGGTTCCAGGTGTCCGGACACTTCCTGTGCGCGGTCACTCCCGGCGGCGGTGAAGCCTCCCTGCGCGGAGTCGCCAACGCACTGCGCGGTCTCGGTGCCCCGCTGCAACAGCAGGCGGTCGCCTCGGACATGGTCCTGGTCGTCCAGTTGAGCCCCCGGCTGACCCGGGACGCGGTGCTGGCACAGCTTCAGGGGACGCCGTGCGGTGTCTCCTCGGAGGTGACCGGGCTGACCGAGGTGCCCCGTGCGGTGACGCTGGCGATCGCCACAGCCCGTGTGCTCCCGCCCGACGCCACCGAACCGCATCGCCTGGAGGACAGCTGGCTCGACGTGCTGGTCCATCGGGCCGGGGACCTCGGCCGGGATCTGGCGGCCGATGTGTTCGGCGGCCTGCACGCGGGAGCTCCTCCGGCGGAGGTGGACCGGCTCCTGGAGACCGTCCAGACGCACCTGTCGGGCAGCGGCTCCGTCGCCGACACGGCCGCCGCCCTGTACTGCCACCGCAACACCATCCAGCAACGGCTCAACCGCTTCGCCGAACTCACCGGCCGCGACCCCAGGCGCCCCGAGGACGCGGCCCTGGTGGTCCTGGCCCTCAGCGCGAACCGCCTGCCGCTGATGTGACGCGGGTCCAGGTACCCCCGACCAAGGTGTCGGGGGGTGCGAAATTGGACCATAAGAGTTGATTTTCCTGACAGAAGGGGATGTCGAATCAACTCCCGGGTGCGCAGTCTGGGGTGCGCAAGTGCTGAGCGAGCACCCGGAACCTGGAGATCAGAGCCATGCGCAACCCAGATGTCACGGAGCCCCCCACAAGGGGAACGCATCCGCATACCGCCGCCGCGCCGACCCGCGGACCCCGTCGCGCCAAGCACGTGATCGCGTCCACCGTGACCGCCGCCGTGCTGGCGTTGATCGCCACCCTCTTCGGCCCCCTGGCCACCGCGCAGGCACAGACCTACCCGTGCCCGGGCGGCCCGTCCTCGGGGGCGTCCTCCTCCGGGTCGAGCTGTCCCACCCTGCACAACCGGGACATCGTGGCGGAGGCGGCCATGCCGGCCACCCTGTACCGCGGGGACTCCCGGCCCCCGATCGCCGACGACAACCAGGGCATCTTCAACACCGGCTTCTGGTCCCGGGGCACCAACTCCGACATCGTGTCCCACGTCCAGGGTGACCGCTCCCTGAACAGCGAGTACATCTCGACCTCGGGCACGCAGGGCGTCGCCGACGACTTCGCGCGCAGCCAGGGCGTGAACAACCTGGCCTCCATCGCCCTGAACAACCAGTGCTCCACGGGCCGGCTCGTCGCCTACGCGATCCTTCCGGGGATCGGCCCGTTCCTCATGGAACGCTGCCTGCGCGGCACGATCACCGCCCGCACGTTCGTCTACACGATCGACCCGGCATACGCGCGCAACGCGCTGTACGTCCCCGACCAGATCCGCAGCAACACGGACCTCTACAACCACTACCGCACGCAGAACGAGTGGGCGTACGTCCGGCACATCCCGAACTGGGCGATCACCGGCGCCCGCATCTACACGATGACCGCCCGCTACAACCGCGGCCTGCTCGTGCCGTCCACGATCACGTTCCAGTACGACCAGTTCGTGGCCAACCCGCACCACGCCCAGACCCGCATCACCTACGACCCGGCCACCGACCGCGGCGCCGACTGGAACTACGACACGACCCTGAACTCGCCCACCGCGAACAGCTACTCCCGGGGGTGCAGCTCGATCACCAGGTGCCGGAACGGCAGCTGAGGGACGGCTCTCCGTCCGGCGGCGGGTGGTTCACGGTCACCCGTGAGCCACCCGCCGCTTCAGCGCTCTTCGTGGCCTTCACGATGGCCGGTCGCCTGCTCACCGACGAGCGGTCGCAGTGTCCGATGGGCGATGCGCAGGCCCTGCTTCACCTTGTCCTCGGTTCCAGACCAGACGGGGTCTTCGTGTTCCACGGAGACGGTGCCGGTGTAGCCGAGTTCGTGGAAGCGGTCGACCACACGGCGCCAGTCCACCTCGCCCAGACCGGGCACCCGGTAGCGCCACCAGCCCATCTCCCAGGGGTCGTCGCCCTTGTGCACAGTCCCGAAGAAGCCGAACCGGTCGCGCTTGGCGGGGAAGAGCTCGACGTCCTTGGCCTGGGTGTGGATGATCCGGTCGATGTACGGCTCGATCGTCGTGAGGGGGTCGACGCCGATCCAAGTGAGGTGCGAGGGGTCCCAGTTGAGGTAGAAGCCGAGCCCGAACATCCACTCCCACAGTTCGGGGGAGTAGGCGAGGTTGCCCGGATATCCGTCGGGGTGCCAGCCCTCCATCACACAGTTCTCGATCACGATCTTGACGCCGCGGTCCGCCGCGTAGCCGACCAGCTCGGGGAGGATCTTCTCGCCCTCGCGCAGGTTCTCCACGACGGAGAGCCCCGGATCGCGTCCGATGAACGTGCCGACCGACTCCACACCCAGCCGTGCCGCCACGTCGATCACGTGCCGGAGATGGGTTCTGATCGCCTCACGGGTCGCGGGGTCGGGGTGCAGGTTGTTCTCGTAGTAGGCCAGCGAGCTGATCTCCAGGCCGGTGCGGCGCAGCAGTTCGCGGGTCGCGTCCTCGTCGGCCTGCGAGAAGGTCGCCACCGGGAGATGGGAGGCCTCGAAGTCGCGGCCACCGGTGTTCGGCCACACCGCGACTTCGAGGGTCTGGTAGCCCTCGGCCGTGGCCCAGTGGGCGATCTCGTCAAGAGACAGGGAGGAGAGGCAGGCGGTCAGGAATCCGAGCTTCATGGCGCGGGTCCTTCGGTGAGAGGGGTTGAGAGGGAAGGGAGGGCGGCCGGGGAAAGGAGTCACCGGCGCCGGTCGGCCGGGGGAGGGGAGGCACAAGCGTCGGTCGGCCGGGGGGAGAGACGGAGGGGAGGCGCGAGCGTCGGTCGGCCGGAAACCATGGTCCGCGTGCTCCGGTCACCCAGGCACCGTGGTCCACACGCGCCGGTCCGCCGAAGCCAGGACCGCGTCCACCAGGTTCGCGGACCGTACACCGTCGAGCACGGTGGGCAGGCCCTCCGGAGCCTCGCCGCGCAGAGCCGCATAGGTGTCCTTGACGAAGTTCTCGAAGCACTCCAGATAGCCCTGGGCGTGTCCGGCCGGTACGAGCGAGAGGCGGGCCGCCTCTCGGGTGTTGGAGGTCGGATCGCGGACCAGGGTCTCGGTGCGGTTGCCGTAGCCGAGCCACAGGGACTCGGGCAGTTCCTGGTCGAAGACGGCGCTGGCGTCCGCGCCGTCGAGTTCGAACCACAGCCGGTTCTTCCGGCCGGCCGAGACCTGGGAGACGGTCGCGGACACCAGGACCCCGTCCGTCGTCCGCCCGAGTACGCCGACCGCGTCCTCCGTGGTGACCGGGACCCGCGCCGAACCGGCGAGCGGCGCACCGGAGAACGTGGGACCCCCGGCGTCGAGCCGTTCGGCCACCGTCGTGGCGGTCTCGGCCAGTACCTCGGAGATCCGGACCCCGGCCACCCACTCCACCAGGTCGAACCAGTGCGAGCCGATGTCGGCGAAGGCCCTCGACGGGCCGCCGGCCACCGGGTCCACCCGCCAGCTGGTGCTCTCCGGCGGGAGCAACCAGTCCTGGAGATACGAGCCGTGCAGCAGCTGCCAGGGACCGAAGTCGCCGGCCGCGACCCGGGTCCGCAGCTCGCGGACCATGGGGTGATAGCGGTAGACGAACGGCACGGTGGCGATCAGGCCCGAGGCCGCGGCGGTGTCGGCGAGCAGCCGGGCGTCGGCCGCCGAGGTGGCGATCGGCTTCTCGCAGATGACGTGCTTGCCCGCGAGCAGCGCGTCGCGCGCCTGGGTGACGTGGAGGTGGTTGGGCGTGCAGATGTGGACCACGTCGACGCGGTCGTCGCTCAGGACCGCGTCGACGTCCGGGTAGCCGACGTCGAGCTGCCAGTCGTGTGCGACCGCCCGGCTCCGCTCGGGTGAGGAGGCCAGGACGCCGACCACGTCGGCACCGGCCGCGCGGGCGCTGCGGACATGGACTCCCGCGATCATGCCCGCGCCGAGGACGGCAATCCGTGGGCGCGGGATACGCGGACGTCGTACGGGGGTTTCGGCGACGCGTGTGGTGTGCCCAGTCGGGGCGGCCATGCAAGATCCTTTCGGCATGTGCCGTACGGGAGCTCGCTGTTCCGGTCTCATCCAGGGCCAACAGTAAGAGGCATACTTCTGTCAGGAAAGCCCTTTGAATATTGTCGTTTCTGGAATATTAATCGTCCGTTGGTGTCGTCGGCCTTTCCAGGGGGAGTGAACGTGGCAGCACGACTGGGCGCACCGGGCAGCGGCTCGCGCCGTCATCCCGACGCGGTGCGCAGCCAGATAGCCCGGCTGATCGCGGCCGGTGAGGCGTCCCACCGTCTGGACCTGTCCCGGCTCACCGGGCTTTCGCGGTCCTCGATCCACACGCACGTACAGGATCTGGTGGACGCGGGCCTGTTGCACGGGGAGGACGCCGGCGGCGGGGGAAGAGGCCGGCCGGCACTGCGGCTCAGCCTCGCGGGGGACGCGGGCGTCGTGCTCATCGCCGACCTCACCACCTTCTCGACGCGCTGCCTGGTGACCGACCTGACCCAGCGGGTGCTCGCCGACACGACCGTCCCCTGGCCGCTCGCCGAGGGCCCGGAGCGCACCGTGAACCTTCTGGTGGACCAGTTCGCCGACCTGCTCGAACAGGCGAAGGTCCCGGCGGACCGGCCCCGTGTCCTGGTCGTCGGACTGCCAGGTCCGGTGGACGTGGCACGCGGCATGGCCGTCCGCCCGCCGATCATGCCGGGCTGGGACGGCTTCCCGGTGGCCGAGCGGCTCGGGGGTGCGCTCGGCTGCCCCGTCCTGGTGGACAACGACGTCAACCTCATGGCGCTCGGCGAGGCGCGGACGGTGCCGCCCGAGCAGTTGCCCGTGCTGTTCGTGACCGTCGGCGCCGGCATCGGCGCAGGCTTCGTGCTCGCCGACGGGACGCTGCACCGGGGCGCCGACGGCGCGGCCGGAGACATCGGGCACATTCGTGTCCCGGGCGCCGAGGAGGTGGTGTGCCGGTGCGGAAAGGCGGGCTGTGTCGAGGCGGTGGCGTCCACCGCGGCGCTCGCGCGGCGCCTGGTGGCGACCGGTGAACCGCCCCTCGACGTGGCGGAGGACGGTGCCGCGATGCGGGACTTCCTGGCACGGCTGCGCGACGGGCTGCCGGACGCGCTGCACGCGGTGCGCGCCGCCGGGGTCACGCTGGGCGAGGTGATCGCCCTGTGCATCCACATGCTGAACCCGCGGCACGTCGTGGTCGGCGGCGAGATCGTCGAGGCCAGCGACGACCTGCTCTCCGCGGTACGGGGCGTGGTGTACCGGCAGGCCCTGCCGCTCGCCACCCGCGAACTGTCCATCACCCGCAGCGAGTTGGGGCGGGACGCGGCGATGGTCGGGGCGATGGTGCTGGGCATCGAGCACCTGCTCTCACCGGCCGGGATCGGGCGCTTCCTGGGGCCGCGCGACACCTCCTGAGCCGGGCGGTCCGTCCAGCGGACCGGCGGCCTTTACCGCCTCTCACCGTCGCCACTAGCTTCCATCGTGTCTCGCACGTCCGGTCTCATCCACCGGCGGACTCGCTCCGCTCGACCGCGACCTGGGAGACACGGTGAATGGATCAACCCCTCGTGCACGCATCGGCGTTGTCGGCGCAGGCATGGTCTTCGACGCCTACGCCCGGGGCCTCAACTGGTACGGCGACCTGCCGATCATCAGGATCGCCGACATCGACGTCGGCAGGGCCCGCGCCAAGGCCGAGCTCCACGGCATCCCCGCGTACGGCACGCCCGCCGAGCTCTACGCGGACCCGGACGTCGACGTCGTCGTCAACATCACGCCTCCCGTGGCCCATTGGGAGGTGACCCGGGACGCGCTCGCCGCAGGCAAGCACGTCTACAGCGAGAAGCCCCTCGCCGCGACGGTCACCCTGGCCCGCGAGAACCTGGCACAGGCCGAGGCGGCCGGACGCGTCCTGGCCGGAGCCCCCGACACGTTCCTCGGCACGGCGGGCCAGACGGCACGCGCCGCCGTCGACGGCGGCCTGATCGGCACGCCCTTCGCCGCCACGTCCTTCGTCCGCTCGTCCAAGGTCGAGGCCAAGCACCCCAACCCCGGCTTCTTCTTCCAGCCCGGCGGCGGCCCGACCCTCGACTGGGGCCCCTACCACGTGGCCGCCCTGGTCAACCTGCTCGGACCCGTCGCCGAAGTCGTCGGCACGAGCACGATCCCGAGCCCCCGGATCACCGTGACCACCCCGGACCGCGTCGTCGACGAGGTCGAGGTCACCGTCCCCACGACCGTCGCCGCCATCCTCCGCACGACCTCCGGCGCGATCGTCTCCACCCTCTACAGCTTCGACATCTGGGACATGACCCTGCCCCACATCGAGGTCTACGGCACCGGGGGCACCCTGAACATCCCCGACCCGAACCGCCATGACGCTCCCGTCCTCATCAAGCGCCGTACGGACACGGACTGGTCCGAACTCCCGCCGGTCATCGCTCCCACCCGCGCCCCGGAAGCCGGTCCCTTCCGCGGCCACGGCGTGAACGACCTCGTCGAGTCCCTGCACGGTCAACCACTGCGTGTCCCGGGCGAGTTCGCGCTGCACGTGCTCGAAGTGCTGGAAGCCGTCGAGGAGTCGACGTTCGCCGCCGGAGCCCGGGCCATCACCAGCCGCGCCGAGCGGCCCGCGCCCGCGGCCCTCCCGCAGTCCGTCTCCGCCTGAACCCCTCCGCCTGAACCCCTCCGGCCCCGCACGCCGGCACCGATCCCGTGCACCATCCCCATCGATCTCGCACGTCCTTGAGAGGAAAACCCCATGCAGCGCAGAACCCGTGCAGTCGCGCTCGCGGCTGCGGCGATGCTGGCAGGCGCCGGTGTCACAGCGTGCGGCGGCGGCTCCGGTTCCGCCTCCGGTGACAAGACCATCACCTACTGGGCGACCAACCAGAGCACCAGCCTGGACGCGGACAAGAAGGTCCTCCAGCCGGAGATCGACAAGTTCACCCAACAGACCGGCGTGAAGGTCAAGTTGGAGGTCATCCCCTCCGCCGACCTGCTCAACCGCATCCTCGCGGCGACGACCAGCGGCAAGGGCCCCGACGTACTGAACATCGGCAACACCTGGTCCGCGTCACTCCAGGCGACCGGGGCCTTCGTCGGCTGGAACAAGGAGATGCTGGCCAAGGTCGGGGGCGAATCCCGTTTCCTGCCAACGGCGTTGAAGTCCACCGGCGCCGTCGGCCAGGACCCGGCGAGCCTGCCGCTCTACACCAGTTCGTACGAACTCTTCTACAACAAGAAGCTGTTCAAGGCTGCGAACATCACCTCGCCGCCGAAGACCTGGAGCGAGTTCGTCGCCGACGGACACAAGCTCACCAAGGACACCAACAACGACGGCAAGACAGACCAGTGGGGTCTTGGCCTCCAGGGCGCCTCGTCCTCGTTCGCCGCGCACTTCGCGTTCATTCTCGGCACCCAGCACGGAGCCAAGGTCTTCAGCGGCCACAAACCGAAGTTCGACGACACGGGCATGGTCGACGGGATCGACCAATGGCTGTCCTGGATCGGCAAGGACGGCATCGTCAACCCGTCCGACGCCGAGATGACCGACAAGGTCGCCCTCCTGCAGAACTTCGCGTCCGGCAAGGCCGGGATGATCCTCGCCCAGTCGTCGACCGGCAAGACCCTGGGCCAGTACAAGCTGACGACGGCCGACTACGGCGTCGTCCCGGTACCGGCCCAGGACCCGGTGGTCGCGGGTGGCAAGGACATCGGCTCGTTCGTCGGCGGCATCAACGTCGCGGTCTTCAAGAACACCGGGAACCTCGACGGCTCGACCCAGTTCGTGAAGTTCCTGACCAGCGCCAAGGAACAGGTGATCCTCAACAAGACCTACGGGACGCTGCCCTCGGTCACCGATGCGAAGGACCCGGCGTTCGACACCCCGACGCTGGCCGTGGCCCGCGAAACTCTCAACTCCCGGGCCGTACCGCTCCCGCAGATCGCCGAGGAATCCCAGTTCGAGACCCTGGTCGGCCAGGCGATGAGCTCCTTCGCCGCGCAGACCGCGACCGGAAAGCAGCCCGGCAAGGCCAAGATCAAGAGCGAGATGACCGCAGCTGACCAGAAGCTCGAAGCGGGCAGCTAGGAGCAGGACCATGGCAGTCATCACTCCCTCCGGGACACGAGAGAGCCCCGAGGCCCCGGACACACCGAAGCGGTCCGTACGAGGCAGCCGCTTCCGGGGGCGCGGTCGCCGCTGGATCCCGTACGCCTTCCTGCTCCCCGCCCTGGCCCTCGAACTGCTCATCCACTTCGTGCCCATCGTGCTCGGCGTGGCGATGAGCGGCCTGCGCGTGACGCAGTACCAGATCAGCCACTGGTGGGACGCGCCCTTCACCGGCCTCGGGAACTTCAGGATCGTCCTGGACTTCGACGGCCCCACCGGCAAGGCACTGGCCCAGTCCTTCTTCGTCACCCTCGGCTTCACGGCCGTGGTCCTGACCGGGGCCTGGCTGGTCGGTATGGCGGCGGCGCTCGCGCTGCAACGCGCCTTCCGCGGCCGGGGGTTGCTGCGGACGCTGTTCCTCGTGCCGTACGCACTGCCCGCGTACACGGCGGTCATCACCTGGCGTTTCATCTTCCAGCGCGACAACGGCATGCTCAACCACCTGCTCGGGCAGCTCGGGCTGATCGACTCCAACCCGTTCTGGCTGATCGGCCACAACGCCTTCTGGGCCGAGTGCGTCGTCGCGATCTGGCGGATGTGGCCCTTCGCCTTCCTGATCCTCATGGCCGGTATGCAGGCGATACCGGGCGAGGTCTACGAGGCGTCGAGCATCGACGGAGCGGGCCCTTGGCGGCAGTTGCAGATGATCACCCTGCCGCTGCTGTCCTCGGTCAACAAGGTGCTGGTCCTGGTGATGTTCCTGCACACCTTCAACGACTTCAGCACCCCGTACATCCTGTTCGGCGGCTCGGCGCCGCCGGCCGGGGACCTGATCTCCGTGCACATCTACCAAAGCTCGTTCGCCACCTGGAACTTCGGCCTCGGCTCGGCCATGAGCGTGCTGCTCCTGCTGTTCCTGACCCTGGTCAGCGCCTGCTATCTCGCTCTCACCCGGAGGACGGGCCATGAATCATGACACCCCGGGCTACCGGGCCTTCCGGTACGTCACGTTGACCCTGCTGTCGGTGTTCGTCGCGGCCCCGCTGTACGTCATGCTGGCCTCGTCGCTGAAGACGCTCCCCGACGTGCAGGGCGAGTTCACCTGGTTCCCGTCGTCGCCGACGTTCCAGTCCTTCATCGACATCTGGCACACCGTGCCGCTCGCCCAGTACTTCGTCACCTCGCTCGTCGTGGCCGTGTCCGCCACGGTGCTGTCGGTGCTGGTGGCGATCTTCGCCTCGTACGCGTTGAGCCGCTGGACGTTCCCCGGCAGCGCGAGCTTCAAGGGGGCGGTGCTCGCCACCCAGATGTTCCCCGGCATCCTCTTCCTGCTGCCGCTGTACCTGCTGTTCGTCTACGCCGACCAGAACCTCGGCACCGACCTGGTGGGCACCCGCACCGGGCTCATCGTCACCTACCTGACCTTCTCCCTGCCGTTCGCGGTGTGGATGCTGGTCGGCTACTTCGACACGGTGCCGCGCGACCTCGACGAGGCGGCGAAGGTGGACGGCGCCGGCCCGCTGCGCACCCTGCTGCAGATCATCGTGCCCGCCGCGACACCCGGAATCGTCGCCGTGTGCATCTACGCCTTCATGACCGCCTGGGGTGAAGTGCTCTTCGCCTCGGTCCTCACCACCGAACAGACCCGCACCCTGGCCGTGGGCCTGCAGGCCTACTCCACCGAGGCGAACGTCTACTGGAACCAGGTCATGGCCGCCTCCCTGGTCGTGTCCGTCCCCGTGGTCGCCGGCTTCCTCCTCCTCCAGCGCTTCCTCATCACCGGGTTCACCGCAGGCGCGGTGAAGTGACGGTGAAGTGACCAACTCGCCCCGACAGATTGGACCTTGGCATGCCGGCCATCGGCTTGCAGCTCTACACGTTGATGAACGTCCTTGAGGATCG
The DNA here is from genome assembly GCF_040655155.1 of Streptomyces sp. NPDC050508. Lineage (NCBI taxonomy): Bacteria > Bacillati > Actinomycetota > Actinomycetes > Kitasatosporales > Streptomycetaceae > Streptomyces > Streptomyces sp. NPDC050508. The sequence continues at coordinate 122,402 of NZ_JBFAJJ010000016.1, read as the reverse complement.
TCCCGCCACGCTGGCCAGGATCGCCGACCTAGGGGTGACCGCGGTGGAACCCTTCCGCCTCGGCCGCAACGAACTCACCCGTGCCGCGCGCCTGGCCGAGGCACGCTCCCTGAAGGCCGACATCGACGCCGCCGGCCTCACCGTCTCCTCCACCCACGCCCGGCTGCCCGACGCGGAGGACCCCGGCTGGTTCTTCGAGGAGATGGCCGAGGCCGGCGTGCCCATCGCCATCGCGTCCACCCCCGAGGCACTCCCCGGATTCACCCGCGACGCCCTGGTCTCGGCCGACGGAGTGCGCCGGTACGCCGACCGGTTCAACGCCCTGGCCAAGGCCGCGGCGGTCCACGGCCTGCGGGTCGGCTACCACAACCACTACTGGGAGTGGACCCCGCTCGACGACGGCCACTACGGCTACGACGTGCTGTGGGACGCCCTCGACCCGTCGATCGTCGCCGAGGTCGACCTCTACTGGGCACAGACCGCCGGCCAGGTCCCCGCCGACGTGGTCGCCAGGCTCGGCGAACGCGTCGAACTCGTCCACGTCAAGGACGGCCCGGCGGTCCGCGGCGAACCCCAAGTCGCCGCCGGGCAGGGCGCGGTGGCCCTGGCGGACGCACTCGACGCCGGCCGGGACTCGATCCGGGTGCACATCATCGAGGCGGACGGGATCGCCGAAGGGGCCGACATCTTCGACCTGGTGGCGGAGAGCGTGGCCTGGCTGAAGGAGCGGCAGGGGGTGAGCTTCGAGGCGCCCGGACGGTGAGTCGCGGGCCGCCGACGGCCACTTCCCGGGGCATACGGAGTGACCACCGGCGCGACCCCGGGCAGCGGGATCGCGCCGGCCGGGTCGCTCTCGCGACAGCCGCTGGCGCTCGCGGGGACGGGACACGGCCGCACCGGCGCATCAGTCCGTGATCGGCCAGGGCTCTTCTCGTTCCGCCTCCCGGCGGCGACGAACCCGGACCGAACACATAGGAGTGGTCGATGTTCAGAAAGAGATCCCCGTGGCGTGCCGCGGTGGCGCTGACGACGTGCGGCGGGATGGTCATGGGCGCTCTCTTCGCGACAGACGGGGCCGCCGCGACCCAGCGCACCGGGCCCGACGCGGCAGCGGTCGCCGCCATCGCCCGCGACAGGTGCTGGTGATCGGAAGCCTGAGCGAGTTCAGCGACGGCGGCGCGGCGAAAGCAGGGAAGATCACCTCCTTCGAGCAGTACAGACGATCTGTCCAGGACACATTGAAGTCATCACGTTCGACGAGCTCCACCAACGGGCCTGCTTCATCGTTGAGGACCGCCGAGGAGCCCTTGACCCGAACGAAGACCGACAACCCCGGCGCGCCGACCGGCAGTGATCGGCCGGGTAGGAGTCCTGCCATCCGCTTCGGCCGTGTCCCGGCTGACTCTCTACTCCGTGTTCTGCTTCCGGGTGCCTGGAGCGTACGGGTCTGGTCAGGGCCTGGGTCTTCGCTGTCGCGGCACTCGCCCTTGCGGTCATTCCTTCTGGGTGGCCCGGTGGACGAAAGCGGGCGGGAGGTTCGCCCACACCACGGTCGAGCGTTCCAACCGGTCGAAGCGGCGGGCGAGTTCGGCGGTGAGGTGACGGGCGGGCGGTGTCCAGGCCGCGTGGAGATAGGCGAAGGTGGTGAACCGGCCGCCGGGTGTGAGGACTTCGGTCACGGCGTCCAGGATGTGCCCGTGCTGTTCCCGCGGCATGACGGTCCAGGGCAGTCCGGAGACCACCGCGTCGGCGGGTCCGCCGATCGTTGTGGTCAGCTCGGCGGCCGGACCCTGTATTACGGTCAGGCGGGTGTCGCGCCGGGTGGCCGACAACCGTGCCGCGAGCACGGGGTTGAGCTCGATCGCGACGAGTCGTGCGTCGGGTGCGAGCCGGGCGAGGATCGCGTCGGTGAACACCCCGGTTCCCGGGCCGAGTTCGATCACGAGCCGGGCCTCCTCCAGGCCGATGCCTTCGGTCATGGCGTACGCCAGCCGTCGTGAACTGGCCGTTACGGCACCGGTCATGAGGGGGCGTCTGAGGAACTCGGTGGTGATCGACATGGCGGCCATGCTGGAAGCGCACCGGGTAGCCGCACGTCGCATCCCCGGCCAGTACGTGTACGACCGGGGGAGGACCCCGTGACGCCCGCCAGGACGATGCAGGCGAGCGGACTCCGGCCGTAGCGTGAGGCGGTGCAACAGCTGATCGAGACCTTGTCCCGCCTGCGGCGCGGATATCCGTGGCTGTCGGACCTGCTGCTGGTCGTGCTGGTTGCCGTGCCGCCGGTGATCCGCCCGCAGTCGGGGTGGCGGCCCGTCTGGGTGCAGGCGGGTGTGTACGTAGCCCTGGTGCTGCCCCTGTTGTGGCGCCGCCGTCGGCCGGTGCTCGTCGCGGCCCTGGTGACGGCGGCTTTCTGGGCGCAGTTCCTCGGGCAGGTGTGGGGACAGGAACCGGGACGCGGCGCCGTCGCGCTGGCTGCGGTCCTGGCCACCCTCACGGTGCGTGGCCTGCGTATGGCTGCCGCGGCGACGGTGGTGTGTGCCGCGGGCTGTGTGCTGCTGTGGATTCCCGCGTGGCAGCGGGACTACGAGGGCCCGGGTGCCCGGGGGGTCTGGCTCACGCCGCTCGCGGTGGGGCTCCTGCTGGCCGGGGCCTGGGTGTTCGGTGAGTACGTCCGTGCCCAGCGCGCCTACATGGCCGAGTTCGAGCGGCGGGCCGTGCTCGCCGAGTCGGAACGCGTCGCTCTGGCCCGGGTCGCCGTCGCCGAGGAGCGGGCACGCATCGCCCGGGAGATCCACGACGTCCTCGCGCACAGCGTGAGCGTGATGGTGCTGAACGCCGAGGGCGGCAGGCTGATGCGGCAGGTCGACCCCGCCGTCGTCGATCGCACGCTCGGCGTCATCAGCGCGACCGGCCGTGAGGCACTGAGCGAACTTCGCCGTTTGCTGGGGGTGCTGCGTACCCCCGACGCGGACGCCTCGATCGGCGACTCCGGCTCCGGTGCGGCCACCGAACACCTCGCGTCCGATGTGCGGCGGCTGGTCGAACGCCTCAACACGAGCGGCAGGCGCGCCCTGCTGGACCTTCGCGGAGAGCGCGTCGGCCTTCCGGCGGATCTCATGGTGCAGACGTACCGCATCGTGCAGGAGGCACTCACCAACGTCGTCAAGCACGCCCCGCCGGACGCCACGGTCCATGTATGGGTCGACACCGGAAGGCAGGGGCCCGGGCGGCTGATCAGCGTCAGGGTGGAGAACTCGGCCGGGACGGAAGCCGGACCGGCGCCCGGGCGTCCTGCCCCGCTGCTCCCGTCCGGTCGCGGACTCACCGGCATGCGTGAGCGTACCGCCCTGTACGGCGGGCACGTTGACGCCGGACCCACGCCCGACGGCGGCTACCGGGTCGCCGCAACCCTGCGCCCTGGCAGGCCCGAGCCCACCAGGACGACCCCATGAGCGACCCGACCCCGCCCTCGAAGCGCGCCGTGTCATCGTCCCGGGTGCTGATCTGTGACGATCAGGAGCTGATCCGGATGGGGCTGCGGATGGTCGTCGACAGCCAGCCCGATCTCACCGTGGTGGGCGAGGCCGCCGACGGCGCCGCGGCGATCGCGGGGGTGGCCGCCCTGAAGCCGGACCTCGTCCTGATGGACGTACGCATGCCCGGTCTGGACGGACTCGCAGCGACCGAACACCTCTGCGCGCAGCCCGACGGGCCCCGCATACTCGTCGTCACCACCTTCGACCTCGATGAGTACGCCTACGCGGCCCTGCGTGCCGGCGCGAACGGCTTCCTCGTCAAGGACGCCCCCGCCGAGGAGATCCTGGTGACCGTCCGCGCGGTGCTGAGGGGCGAGGTCATGGTTGCCCCGTCGTTGACCCGACGCCTGGTCGAGCGCTTCGTCCTGCATGCCCCCGCGTCCGCACCCGCCCAGCGCAACCGCCTTGCGGTTCTCACCGAGCGGGAACGGGACGTCCTCGCGCTGGTGGCCCGGGGACTGGCCAACGGCGAGATCGCGGGCCGCCTTTTCGTCGGGGAGACGACCGTCAAGACCCACCTCGGCCGGATCCTGACCAAACTCGGCCTCCGGGACCGTATCCACGCGGTGATCTTCGCCTACGAGAGCGGGCTGGTAGGGGTTGGGGACTGAGCTGTGACGGGCATCCCGCCCAGTTCGGCAGCAGTGTCTTCGTCGGCGGCTCGCTCGGCCTCCGGGTTCACATCTGCTGAGCCGATGTCAGGTCCGCGCTCTGCTGACGGGAACCCGCTCGGGTGGGGCCGTGGGAGCGTGGTCTTGATCGTCCCTGGTTTCGCCGACCCGTGTCCGAGTCGCGTTTCCCCATGTCAGGCCCACCTAACGGACATGACAACGGTCACCGGTGCAGCCTTTGCCGATTCGCACCGGGATGGGCTTCACTTCGGTCGGGACATCCGTCGCGAGGGGGAAGGCGCACACCATGAGCGACCACGATCATGATCACGACGCGGGACACGAGCACGGCTCGGGAGGCCACGCCGGGCACTCCCACGGCGTGACGGCGGACGCCGACGGGCGCTGGCTGGGCATCGCTCTCACGCTCATCACCGCGTTCATGGCTGTCGAGGTCGTCGTCGGCATCATCGCGAGTTCACTGGCCCTGATCTCGGACGCGGCGCACATGCTCACCGACGCCGCCTCGATCGTGCTCGCCCTGATCGCGATGCGACTGGCCGCACGCCCGGCCCGCGGCGGTTTCACCTACGGCCTCAAGCGTGCCGAGATCCTCTCCGCCCAGGCCAACGGGCTGACCCTGCTGCTGCTCGGTGCGTGGCTGGCGTACGAGGCGATCCGCCGGCTGGCCGACCCGCCGGAGGTCAAGGGCGGGCTGATGCTGGCCACCGCGCTCGTCGGCATCGTGGTGAACGTGGTGGCGGCCTGGTGCATCTCCAAGGCCAACCGCACCTCGCTGAACGTCGAGGGCGCCTATCAGCACATCCTCAACGACCTGTTCGCCTTCATCGGCACCGCCATCGCCGCGCTGGTCGTCGTCACCACGGGCTTCGCCCGAGCCGACCCCATCGCCACGCTGGTCGTCGTCGCCCTCATGTTCAAGGCGGGCTACGGGCTCATCCGTGAGTCGGGCCGCATCTTCCTGGAGGCGGCGCCCGCGGACATCGACCCGGACGCGCTGGGCGACAAGCTCGTGGCCCAGCAGGCCGTCGTGGAGGTCCATGACCTGCACGTCTGGCAGATCACCTCCGGGCAGACCGCCCTCTCGGCCCACGTCCTGGTCGAGGCCGGCGGCGACTGCCACGCCGTTCGCCGCGATCTGGAGAAACTCCTCCAGCACGACTACGGCATCACCCACACCACCCTTCAGGCCGACCACGCCCCCGAGAACGTGCTGCAGGTGACGCTCCCGGGCGAGCACGCCGACGCCACGGCGCACTGCGAGGACCCGCACGGCCCGGTCCACCGGGACGAGCCGCACGAGCACTGAGCACACCGGCCTGCATCCGCTGAACCCGCAGTCCATGCAGCCCCGGCACGCATGCCCCACCCCCTGCTCGGGGGCCGTGTCCGCACTGATCGCCACGCCCGGCACCGGCATCCCGCCCGTCGCCCACGTCTCGTCCGCGGTGTGCGCACACACCGGGACCACCACCACGGGGATACTGCACCTGTGACAGAGCCAGGCACGGAAGCCCCCCCGGACCGGAAGCGTCCCGCGTGGCTGACCCGCAACGTCAAGGTGCTGTGCGGGGTTTCCTTTCTCCAGGACGCGGCCAGTGAACTCCTCTATCCGATCCTGCCGATCTTCCTGACCGTGGTGCTCGGCGCCCCGCCCGCCGTGGTCGGCGCGATCGAGGGAGCGGCCGAGGGAGCCGCCTCCCTCACCAAGGTGGCCGCCGGACGCCTGGCCGACCGGTTCGCCCGTCGTCCGCTGATCGGCGCGGGCTACGGGCTGGCCGCGGTGGGCAAACTGCTGATCGCGCTCGCGACCGGCTGGCCGCTGGTACTCCTCGCCCGGGTCACCGACCGGCTCGGCAAGGGCATGCGCGGGGCGCCTCGTGACGCCCTGCTCGTCGAGGGCGTTCCGAGCGGGCAGCGCGGCAAGGTGTTCGGGCTGCACCGGGCCGCCGACACCGCCGGCGCGGTGGTCGGCCCGCTCGTCGGGCTGGTCCTGTACGAGGCGCTCGACCACCGGTTGCGCCCGCTGTTCTGGATCGCCGTGATCCCCGCCGTCGCGTCGGTCGCGCTGGTCGCCGCCGTCCGCGACCCCCGAGCCGAAGGGGCAGGGCGCTCCTCGACGCGGGTCGCCCGTACACCCTGGCGATCCCTGCCCCGCCCCTACTGGCGGGTTCTCGGGGTGCTCCTCGCCTTCAACCTCGTCAACTTCCCTGACGCGCTACTCCTGTTGCGCGCCCACGACCTGGGCCTCTCGACAGCCGGGGTGGTGGGCGCGTACGCGGTCTACAACCTCGTCTACGCCGCCCTGTCCTACCCCGCAGGGGCGCTGTCCGACCGGTTGCCGCGCTCACTGGTCTTCGCCGCCGGCCTGGCCTTCTTCGCGATCGGCTACCTGGGCCTCGGCCTGATCCACAGCCCCTGGCTGGTATTCGTGGTGCTTCCGCTCTACGGCGGTTTCGCAGCCTGCACGGACGGCGTCGGCAAAGCCTGGATCTCCACCCTCGTCCCCGACCACCAGCAGGGCACCGCGCAGGGGCTCTACCAGGGCGCCACCGGGGCGGCCGTGCTGCTCGCGGGCGTGTGGGCCGGGCTCGCCTGGGGCGACGACGGCCACCTCCCGCTGCTGATCTCCGGCGGTATCGGGCTGGTCCTCGCCGGTGTACTGCCGGCCATTGCCCGCGCGCGAACCGCGGCTCTCTGACCCGGAGTTCCCGATGAAAGGGCGATGGACCGGTCGGCTTCCGGCCATATGTAGTGACAGGTTCTGGTCAAGGACTGTCCAAATGTCGGACGCGTCCTGCCTTCGGTGATCGGGTCGTCCCCGTCGGTTGTATCCGTGCCCGCTCGGGAGGACCTGGTGTCAGCACCTACCCGCAAGAGACGTTGGTTCACCATCTGTGCCATCACCGCATCCGCCGCGCTCGTGGTGATACCCGCCGGCGCCGCGCCCGGCCCGGGCGGCACCCCCTTCGGGGCCCGCACTCTCGCTCAACTGGCCGCCGAACGAGGGCAGTCGGTGGGCGCCGTCAGTCCCAAGGTGAAGGCCGAGGACGACGGCGGTGACGACGGCAACGAGGCCGACGAGATAGCCGAGGGCGCGGACCAGTACGCCGAGGCCCGCACCTCACCCGGCATCGTCGCCCCTGGCGCGTACGGCGCCGCCTGGACGAGCCTGACCAACTTGCCGAGCACTGGCGGCAGTTGGCGCAACGTCACGAACCTGCCGTACAACTCCGACGACCCGCGCTACCGCGACTACGACTCCAACTCCAGTGGCGGCTCGGGCAACGTGACCGGCCGGATGGCCGCGATGGCCGCCGACGACGACGGGTACGTGTACGCGGGCAGCGCGGGCGGCGGCGTGTGGCGCTCCCGGTCCGGGGGCGGGCACTGGCAGCCCATCAGCGACAAGCTGCCCGCCCAGTCCACCGGCGCGCTCGCGCTGGACGGCGCCGGGCGGCTGTGGTTGGGCACCGGCGAGGCGACGACCAACGCGGACGCCTACCTCGGCAGCGGCGTCTACGTCCTGTCGAACCCCCGCCACGGCACGTTCTCCTCCCGCAGCCGCGTCGGCGGCGACGAGCTGGAGTCCACCACCATCCACGAGCTGCGCTTCGGCGGCGGCAAGGTGTGGGCGGCGACCAGCGAGGGCGTCTGGAGCCATTCCACGAAGACGCTGAGCGGCGCATGGAAGCTGGAGTTCGCCCCCAACCCCGCCTATCTGCCGGGCGGTTCACTCGCGAACGACGCCTCGGCCGCGTACAAGAACATCGCCAACGACATCGCGATCGACCCGAAGGACCCGAGCAAGGTCGTCCTCGCGGTGGGCTGGCGCAGCGGTGACGACTACAACGGCTTCTACACGAAGGTGAACGGCGTCTGGACGCGGATCACCAGCGGCCTGGGCGACCTTCCCGCTGACGCGGACAACGTCGGCAACGTCACCTTCGCCCGCTCCGCCGACGGCTCGCGCTACTACGCCATCGACCAGTCCCCGGAGCAGCTGAACACCAACCCGGACAGCGGCCTGGAGGGCATCTACGTCTCCAAGTCCGGTTCTCCCACCGGACCCTGGACGAAGATCGCCGACTACAAGGGCCTGGCCGCCGACGGCTCGGCACTGACCTCCAGCGGCTACATGCCGGGCGTCCAGGCCTGGTACAACCAGTTCCTGACCGTCGACCCGGCGAACGCGGAACACGTCTACGCCGGCCTCGAAGAGGTCTACGAGACCAAGGACGGCGGCACCAACTGGTCCACGGTCGGCCCGTACTGGAACTTCGGCTTCCCCTGCTGGAGCATCGACCCCACCAAGCAGACGGGCGACTGCAGCCCGACCACCCACTCCGACCAGCACGGCGTCGCGATCGGCAGCTACCACGGCAAGACCTTCGTCTACGTCGGCAACGACGGCGGCGTCTACAAGCGCCCGCTCGACGGCGCCCAGGACTCCTCCGGGCACGCCACCGACTGGACCTCCCTCAACGACGGCACCATCGACACCCTCCAGTACTACTCGGTGGGCGTCGGCAAGGACCTGACCTACGGCGGCGTCTCCGTCACCGGCGGTCTGCAGGACAACGGCCAGTCCATCCTGCGCAGCAACGACACGGTGATGGGCTCCGACTTCGGCGGCGACGGTGGCGACACCCTCACCGACCCGGCCAACGGCTGCAACATCGCCGAGGAGTACGTCTACCTCGCCATCCAGGTGACCCAGAACTGCGCGGTCAACGACGGTAGTTGGGTCACCGACCCCAGCAAGATCACGTCGTACAACGTCGCCCCCGCCGACAACGCCACCGGCGAGGCCCGCTTCATCGCCCCCATCACGGCCGACGCCAAGAACAGCTCGACCTGGATCGCCGGCGGCCGCCACATCTGGGTCCAGACGAACGGCTACGCCATCCGCAGCGGTTCGGAGTGGAAGAGCGTCTACGACCTCGGCGCCGGCCGCACCGCGACCGCCGTCGCGGCCTCCGGAGGCAAGGTCTACGCGGCCTGGTGCGGCCCCTGCAACAACCAGGGCTTCGCCCGCGGCATCTCCGTCGGCAACACGGACGGCACCGGCTGGCACGACATCACCCTCCCGGCCACCGGCACGGACGGCACCGTACCCAACCGCTACCTCAGCGGTTTCGCCATCGACCCCAAGAACGCCGACCACGTCTACCTCGCGGTCAACGGCTTCTCCCGGCACTGGACCGAAGGCCCCGGCGCCGGTGTCGGCCACGTCTTCGAGTCCACCGACGGCGGCACCACCTGGAAGGACATCTCGAACAACCTCCCGGACGTGCCGACCGACTCCGCGGTCGTCACACCGAACGGCGGCCTCGCCGTCGCCACCGACCTGGGCGTCGTCTACCGCGCACCGGGCCGCACGACCTGGAAGCGCATCGGGAACCTCCCGGCCGTCGCCGTACTCCAGCTGAAGCTGAGCCCGGACGGAAAGACGCTGTACGCGGCCACCCACGGCCGCGGCATCTACACGATCAAGGTGAGCGACTGTAAGTGACGTAGCAAGGTCGCAGGGGTGATCCCGGGTTCCGGGGTCACCCCTGCGTCGTGTACGGCACCACGCTCACGTGCAGCGTGAAGGCGACGCGCGCCGCGCCCGCCACGTCCGGGGCCTTAGCGAGCGCGGTGACGTCGGACGTACCACCCCTGGTGCCCGCGCACCGCAACGAGGCATGCGCCGTACCGTCCGCGTCCACCAGCCATCCGGACGCCAGCACGAAAACCGGCCTGGAACTCAGCACCGCCGTCCACCGCTTGTCGTCCGTCCTTGGCTTGAGGCTGAGGGAGACCACGGTCCCGGGCCGTACGCAGAGCCGCTGTGTGTCCGCATCACCGGGGCCGACGGTGACCTTCGCCTGACCGGTGACGCAGTCGCCCCCAGAAGCAGTGGTCGACACCGACGGGCCCGGCCCACTCGGGCTGGGCGGCCTCGTCGGGGTGGGCGTCGGTGCGGTGGGCGACGGCTCCGTCGACTGGCTGCCGGACGGGGGTCCCGCGGATCCGTCGCCCCCCGAAGAACTACAGGCCACAAGAACGAACACCCCGGCGACCATCCACGCCTTGGCCCACCACCGCATGCCAGTACCTCCCGGCCCGCTCGTACCCGTACCAGCATGCTCCGCCGACGGTGCCGACGCGCGTCACTCCATGCGGCATTTCGGTGTCCGTGCCGTACCGCTGGGGTATCCCGGCGTCGCGGCCAGGGGAGAAGCGGGATCAGCAGACCAGGGACCGGCTCAGTGGACCTGAGCGCAGGTGGCGGCCCCGGGGTTCGGGATCCGTCAGCCGGCCGCCCGCGACGACGGGACGGCCGCCCACCACGACGGTCTCCGGCCAGCCGGTGACCGGCATGCCCTCGTACGGCGTGTAGTCCGTGGCCATGTGCAGGCCGGTGCTGCGGACGGTCCGGGTGGCCGTGGCGTCCCAGATCACCAGGTCCGCGTCCGAGCCGGGCGCGATGACTCCCTTACGGGGATAAAGGCCGTTGAGCCGGGCCGGGTTGGCGCACATCAACTCGACGAACCGGCCCACCGGCAGACCGCCCTTGACCACCAACTCGCTGAAGATCACCGGCATACGGGTCTCCACTCCCGGCAGCCCGTTGGGCATCGCCCGTACGTCGTGGCTCACCGACTCCTTCTGGGCCGTATCGTAGCAGCAGTGATCGCTGCCGATCGTCGCCACCTGGCCCATCAGCAGCCGTGAGCGCAGCCCCGCGACCGTGCCGGAGTCCCGCAACGGCGGGCAGCACACGAAGCGTTCGGGGTGCGGGCCCGCGTATGCCGTGTCGTCCAGGACCAGGTGGTGGGCCACCGTCTCCGTGAACGCCCGCACACCCCGGCCGCGGGCGCGGGCCACCAGGTCGACCGCCTCGGGTGTCGACTGGTGGACGAAATACACCGGCGCAGACACCGACTCCGCGATGGCGAGGATCTCGGCGACCGACGCGTTCTCGGCCAACTCCGGTCGCGTACCGGCGTGATGGGACGCGCTGATCGACCCTGCCGCCTCGCCGCGCTCCTGCGTGTCCGCGATGATGTGGTCGGCTTCGCAGTGGATGACCACCATGCCGCCGAGGTCCCGCAGCGTGGTCATCACGTTGAGGATGGTCTTCTCGTCGGCCATGGTCTCGCCGCGGTAGGTGGTGAACATCTTCACCGTGACGATGCCGTCGGAGGCCAGCGACCGCAGCTGTTCCGGCACGGTGTCGTCCCACTCGACCACACACCCGTGCAGTGCGCTGTCGCACAACCCCTGTGCCGCCTTGGCGCGTTGGACCGCGGCGACGTCGGCCGGGTTCTCGCCGGGGCGCGGGATGGCGAAGTCCACGATCGTGGTCGTACCGCCGAAGACAGCCGCCGTGGTGGCCTGGCGGTAGTCGTCGAGAGAGGTGAAGTCCCCCGAGGTGAAGCCGACATGGCAGTGCGGGTCCACGCCGCCGGGCAGCACGAGGCGTCCGGAGGCGTCGATCTCGGTGGTACCGGGGGCTTGTACGGCGCGGTACGTGCCCGGCTCCACCACCCCGAGCACCTTGCCGCCGCCCACCAGGACGTCCGCGGCGCCCTGCCAGTCGGCGTTGACCACGGTGCCGCCTCGGACCACGAGGTCGACGGGCCGGACGGATTCGACGGCTTCGATCGATGAGGGGTGGGACATGGCGAACCTCCAGCGAGGGCGAAGTGTCAGAGAGAGGCGAGGTAGGCGTGCCAGCCGCCGTGAGCCGTGATGTCGACGACTCCAGGGGCCGTCAGCGCGGAGGCGCGCATCCGCATCGAGAAGGAGCCCGAGCCGTCCGCCAGGGCGATCACGCCGAGTTCGAGTTCCGCGGGTTCCTCGGGGAGGAGTCGTTCGCGCAGCACCTCGTAACTGACCTCGTACACCTCCCCGTTGATCGACGCGCCGCCCTCCGCGACCGGGTGCAGGCCGGGGAACTCGTCGCGTACGGAAAAGAAGCGGTACACGGGTGCCGTGCGGGCGGGGCCGAGCAGACGGGCGTCGCTGAGTGCGTGGTTGAGCGTGCCTCCGGACATGGCCTGGCCGTTGACGAACATCTTCAGGGTCATGGGGGAGTGCCTTTCAGGGTGATACGGCAGTGGTGGCGTCGTCGTGCAGCAGGCGGCCGGGCCCGAGGTCGTCCACCGGGTCGGCCGGGGGTTCCCCGGCGATCTGGCGGGCCAGCGTGTCGCCCCACACCGGGGCGAGGGTGAAGGCGTAGGTACCGCCCGCGACGAAGAACCCGGGGTGGCCCGGGACTTCACCGACCACCGGCATCTCGTCCGGGGTCGCGGCCAGCGGCCCGGCCCACATGCGCAGCAGCCGCAGGTCGCCGAGGAACGGCAGGATGCGCCCGGCCTGGGCGAGGTTGCCAGCCATGCTGGGCACGCTGACGGTGCTGCGCCCTTCCATGTCGAGCTCGGCCGCGGGCCAGCCGCCGCCGATCAGCAGGTTGCCGGCGCTGACCTGCTTGACCGACATGCCCTCGCCGATGTGCTGGACCAGATGATGCATGACCGGCGGGACCCGCACGGTCACGTGCATCTGGATCGCGACGGGTGACATCTGTATGTGGACTCCAGCCAGTGCGGAGGTCTCCGTGATCCACGGCCCGGCCGTGTTGACGACCACGGGAGCCGTCCAACTCCGGTCGCCCGAGAGCACCTTGTAGTCCTCACCGACCCGCCGGATGCCGGTCACCGGGGTGAAGGCGTGCAGTTCCACGCCGAGGCGGCGGGCCGCGGTGAGATAGGCGGGGGTGATCAGGAGCGGATTGGCGTAGCCGTCGAGCGAGCACCAACTGGCGGCGCGCACCCGGTCGGAGAGCAACGGCAACTGCTTGCGGGCCTCGTCGCCCGTGACCACCTCGGTGGGGATGCCCGCCCGCCGCTCCCACTCGTGCTTCTCCCTCAACTCCTCTTCCTGCTCTGCGGTTTCGGCGACCATGAAGCCGCCGCCGCGCCGCAACTCCACGTCCGCGCCGAGCCGTTCCTCGATCTGCGCCCAGTGGTCGGACGCCCGGCGTTGCAGGGGCAGCAGGCGGGCGCTGTCGACCGGCACGTCCTGGCCCGGGCGACGGGTGTGGATGGCCTGGATGTGAAGGTTGCCCGCGGTGGTGCCGGAACCCTCGCGATTGGGCACGCCACGCTCCAACACCACGACACGGTAACCGCGTTCGGCGAGATGGAAGGCGGCACTGGCGCCGAGGATGCCGGCGCCGATGACGACGACGTCGGGCTGGTTCACGGGACGTCCTGCCCTTCGACCGTCGCGGCCATCGGCAGCGGCCGTATCGGCATCCGGGCCGCGAAGCACTCCGCCCCGCTCTCACTCCGTCCGGCCAACGCCGCGACGATGTGGCCGCATTCGCGACCCTGGCAGGGGCCCATGCCGGCGCGGGTGGCGGCCTTGGTGCCGTGCAGGTCGTTCCAGCCGGTCGCGGCGGCCTGCCGGATCTCACCCGCGCTGACGCCCTCGCAGCGGCAGACCTGGGTGGCGTCGGGGATGTCGGCCATGGTCGGCAACGGGTAGAGGCGATCGGCCAGTTCAACGAAACGATCCAGGGCACGGGCACGGCAACGGAGACCGGCCACCCGCACGGGGGCGCGTTCGGGTGCCAGGCGGCGCAGGATCGCGTGGGCGGCCAACTGCCCCCGTATACCCGCCGCGTGCACGCCCGCGATACCGGCACAGTCCCCGGCGACGTACAGGCCGTCGACCGAGGTCGCGCCGTCCGCGTCCACGACCGGGAGTAGCTCCGTGCCGGTCGGGTCCGGCTCGGTGTCACAGCCCAGCAGCCGGGGGAGCTCGGTGCTGGGGCGGAAGCCGAAACCCACGCACAGTGCGTCGATCCCCAACTGCCGTACGCTGCCGTCCTCGTGGCCGATGTCCACCGCGGTGACTTGGCTGTCGCCATGCGCGGCCAGCACTCGGGAGCCCTGCTCGACGCGGACGCCGTGCCGGGCGAGGGTGAGCAGATAGCGGGCCGCTTCCGCGAGCCGGGCGGGTTGTCGCAGTGCGCCGCCGATCGAGGAAACCCCGGGCCGGTACGGGTGGTTCAGCTCGACCAGTGCCTCGATGCGGGCGCCCACTTCCAGCAGCGCGCAGGCGACCGGGAGGAGGAACGGGCCGGTCCCGGCCAGCACCACCCGTTGGCCCACGGGAACCCGGTCCATGGTGGCCAGGTGCAGAGCGAACCCGGGGGTGACCACGCCCGGCAGCGTCCAGCCCGGGAAGGGCAGGGAGCGTTCGTACGCGCCGGTGGCGACGAGGGTGGCCCGGGCGTTGACGCGACCGAGGGCACCCGTGTGGACGTCGGAGGTGAAGAGAGTACGGCCGGCGTCCTCGGCACCCCAGACCAGGGTGCCGGTGCGACAGACGACCCCGGCGGCCCGCACCTGACGGATCAGTTCGGTGCCGCGTGGGCGGAAGTCGCCGAAGGCGGCGGCCAGTTGCTCGGCGCGGCGCTTGTAGTACTGGCCGCCGAGGGTGTCGGACTCGTCGAGGAGTACGACGCTCAGGCCGCCCCGGGCCAGGACCAGCGCCGCATGCAGTCCGGCGGGCCCGCCACCGACCACAGCGACGTCTACCTCTGCCTCCGACTCCGCCATGACGTCAGCCATGCGCGGCCGTCGGCAGGGGCTCGGTGTGGGTGCGTATGTCCATGCCGTCGGTGACGTGCGCAGTGCAACTGCGGGTGCCGGGACGGTCGTTGATGGTCACCTCGCACTCCAGGCAGACGCCCATTCCGCAGAACGGGCCGCGCAGCTGGCCGTTGACCGGGTTGCGGCGCAGCGGCCAGATGCCGGCCGCGACCAGGACGGCGGTCACGGACTGGCCCGCCCAGGCCTGGCCGGGGGAGCCGTCGATGGTCACGGTGACCGTTTCTGGCGGGGAGTTGGTGCTCATGGCTGTGCTCACAGGGATCGAGGGAAGTGAAGGGCTCACAGGATCCGGTCCAGGAACTGGCGGGTGCGTGCGTGTTCCGGCGCGGAGAAGAACAACTCCGGGGGCTTGTCCTCCACCACCAACCCGTCGGCGATGAACACCACCCGGTCGGCCGCCGCCCGGGCGAAGCCCATCTCATGGCTGACGACGATCATGGTCATACCCTCCTCGCGGAGCCGGACCATGACGTCGAGGACCTCGCCGACCATCTCCGGGTCGAGCGCCGAGGTGGGTTCGTCGAAGAGCAGCAACTCCGGGCGCATCGCCAGGGCACGGGCGATGGCCACCCGCTGCTGCTGGCCACCGGAGAGCTGGGCGGGGTAGGAGCCGGTCTTGTCGGCGAGTCCCACCATGGCCAGCAACTCGCCTGCCGCGCCGCGTGCTTCGGACTTCGAGACACCGTTCACGTGCACCGGACCGGACGCCACGTTGTCCAGCGCCGTCATGTTCGGGAACAGATTGAACTGCTGGAACACCATGCCGGTACGCCGCCGCTGGACGGCGATCCGGCTCTCCCGCAGGGCGCCGCGCTCGCCGTAGCCGATCCGCTCGCCGCAGATGCTGACGGTGCCCGAGTCGGGGGTCTCCAGGTGGTTGAGGGTGCGCAGGAACGTGCTCTTGCCGCCGCCCGAAGGGCCCAGGACGAGGACCACCTCGCCGCGGTGAACCGTCAGGTCGATGCCCTTGAGCACCTCGACATGGCCGTACGACTTACGGACCTGGCGCGCTTCGACGACCGTCTCGGTGCTCATCGGGTCTCCAATTCGAGGACCGCGCTCTTCATGCGGCGGCCACTTGTCGGCCTGTTCTCGTGACCGCGGCCCACCCGGGCTTCCAGCCACCGCTGGACCAGGCCCCACAGGGTGGTCATCGCCAGGTAGTAAAGGGCAGCTACTGTGAGGCCCTCCAGGACACGGAAGTTGGTCTGGACGGCGAACTGCGTGCGGCGCAGCAGCTCTTCGACGGAGATGACCGAGACGAGCGTGGTCGTCTTGAGCAGTCCGTTGAAGCTGTTGCCGAGCGGCGGGACCATCACCCGTAGCGCCTGCGGCATGACCACCACCCGGAACACCTTCCAGGGCGGCATGCCCAGCGCGCGGGCCGCCTCGGACTGGCCGCGCGGGACCGAAAGGACCCCGGCGCGGACGATCTCCGAGAGGTACGCCGCCTCGTTGAGGACCAGGCCGGTCAGGGCCGCGCTGATCACGCCGAGGCGCAGGCCCAGCTGGGGCAACCCGGTGTAGATGATGACCAGTTGGACCAGGAGAGGGGTGCCCCGCATCAGCCACACGTAGAAGCCCGTGACCGCCCGGACCGGTGCGATGCGGGACGCCCGGCCGAGTGCCACGAGCACGGCGAGCGGAAGGGCGAGCGCCATGCTGACCGTGGTCAGCCAGATCGTCGTCCAGGCTCCCTGGATGAGCTGGGGATTGGTGAGGAAGTCGAAGAAGGCATCCCAGGACCACATGGCTCTCGCCCTTCGCTGGTTACTTGGCGCTGGTCGGGTTACTTCGCGCTGATCGCGCCGGTGGTCACCTTGAGGTCGCCGGTGTAGGCCGTGACGCCGTACTTCTTGAACAACTTGGTCAAGTAGCCGTTGCTACGAAGGGTGTTGAGCGCGTCCGCGACCGCGTCGGCGGGCTTCTGCTTACCGAAACCGAGGGCGAGCGGGGCGGGGTTCATGCCCTTGACCGCCGTCTCGAAGCGGCCGTCCTTCTGGTAGTAGCTGGTGACCGCCTCGACGATGGCGACGCCCTCGACCTGGCCCGCGGACAGTGCCTGGTAGGCGTCGGCGGTGGTGGTGAAGGTGCGGACGGTGACCTGCTTCTTGCCGGCGGCCTTCAGCTCCTTGTTGAGCGCGGTGAGGGTGTCGAACTCGTAACCGGGAGCCTCTACGGCGATGGTCTTTCCGGACAGGTCGTCCTCGGAGGTGATCTTCTTCGGGTTGCCCTTGGCGACGGAGATCGAGACGCCCTGGACCTCGTAGGGGACGAGCTTGACGGTCTTGGCGCGCTCCGGTGTGTAGAACATGCCGGTGTCGATCATGTCCCAGCGGCCGGACTGCACACCGGGGATCTGCGCGTCGAAGGGGATGTTGACGAACTTCGGGGTGAGGCACAGGAGTTTGGCTATCTCGTCGCCGAGGTCCACCCGCATGCCGACGATCTTGCTGGAGGAGTCCAGGTACTGCATGGGCGGCAGGGTCGCGTTGGTCGAGATCGTCAACGCGCCCGCCTTGACCAGGTCCGCCTTGCCCACCTTGGGCGTACAGCCGGTCGGGGCCGCGGCGGCGGACGACGAGTCCTCGCTGCCGCAGGCCGCCACGGTCAGAAGCAGGGCGGCGGCGGAGGAGGCCGCGATGAGAAGTCTGCGCACGGTCGGTTCACCTTTTTCCGGTGCTGGTGGAACAGGAGTGCAGCCCGGCCTCGTCGAGCGCCTCGGACAGGCCGAGCAGCGCGGACGGGTCCTCCAGGGGGAGCAGCGGGGGGCGTACGTGCCCTCCGGGCTGCCCGAGCAGCCGCATGGCGGCTTTGAGCTGCGAGGTGGGTGAGGCGAACCGTGAGCTGTAGTCGTCGTTGACGAGCAGGTTCACCAGTCGTTCGTAGCGTGCGGACCATTCCCGGGCCCGGTCGAGGTCACCGGCCCAGTAGGCCTCGTAGAAGGGGACGGCGAAGCGGGCGCCGAGGCCGCCGCCGTCGATGTTTCCGGCGCCGCCGAACTCGGCCATTACGGCCATGCCCCGGCGGTGGATGAAGCGGCCGAAGACCTGGACCTTCCCGGCCAGGGCGGCGCAGGTGTCCGCGACCTTCAACTCGTCGCCGGAGCTGTCCTTGACGGCTACCACCGTGTCCAACTCGGCCAGCCTGACGAGGGTGTCGACCGTGATGTCCACGGCGGTGCCGCGCGGCCAGTTGTAGACCATGAGGGGCAGGTCGACCGCCCCGGCGAGGGTGGCGTAGAAGGCGTGGATCTCGTCCTGGCTGGGGTGGACGTAGGGCGGAGGGGTGGTGAGGATGCCGTCCGCGCCGATCGAGCGGGCGTGCTCGCCGTACCGTGCGGACTCGGCGGCGGTGTACGCGCCGCAGCCGATCACCACCGGTATCTGTCCGGAGAGTTCGGCGACTGCGATCTCCGCGACCCGGCGGCGCTCCTCGGGGGTCTGGCTGAACCACTCGCCGGTCGTGCCGTTCACCAGGACTCCGTGCACTCCGTGCTCCGCGTACAGCCCGAGCAGTGCGCGCCAGGCGTCCTCGTCGAGGGAGCCGTCGGCGGCGAAGGGAGTGGGTGCGGCCGGCCAGTAGCCGCGCCAGGGGACGGCGACCGAGGTGTTCATGGTGAGCTCCGATCGAGTGTCAGTCCCGTCAGGACGTCACCTGGTGGGACCACTCTGTGGGATCGATTGCACAGCACCGTGACATCGGCCGGAGGGGACGGTCAACCTCGTTCTGGCCGGAAACTGCTGGCGAAACGCATTGTTTACGCCACCGACTCGACCACGTCTGACATGATGGCGATCACGGCTCGGCGCGTGAGAAGAGTCGTATGGGATCGATTTCATGATCGGGGGTGGGCCGGTGGCCGTCACCTTGGACCAGGTGGCCGAGGCGGCAGGGGTCTCCAAGAGCACGGCCTCGCGGGTGCTCAGCGGCTCCAGCCGGGTCAGTGCGCAGACGAAGCGCGCGGTGCAGTCCGCCGCGGAACGCCTCGGCTATCGCCCCAACCGGATCGCCAGCGGACTGCGCACCAGGCGCAGCAACCTCGTCGGGCTGGTGATAACCAACCTGGTGAACGCCTCGTTCCACCTCATCACCGAGGTGCTCCAGCAACGGCTGGACGAGCGCGGCTACCAGGTGCTGCTGTGTGTCACCGACTCGGACCCGGAGCGTGAACGCCGTTACCTGGACGTGCTGTTGGACCATCGCGTCGACGGCCTGATCATCGTGGGAACCGGCGAGAACACCGCGACGGTCCGGGAGGTGAGCGCGGCCGGCATCCCCGTGGTCAACCTGATGCGCACACCCGACAGCGCCCCCGGCGACTCCGTGATGGCCAGCGACCGGGACGGTGCCGAACTGGCCGTCCGTCATCTGCTCGACCTCGGGCACCGGAACATCGCCTTCATCGGCGGCCCGCCCCGCGTCGACTCCGGACGCGACCGTTACGCCGGATTCGCCGCGGCCCTGGCCACCGTCGGACTCGAACCCGATCCCGCCCTGTGCGCGCGTGGTCCGTACACCGTGCCGTTCGGCGCGGAGGCGGCCATGCGGCTGATGGCCGCGGACAGCCCGCCCACCGCGCTGTACAGCGCCAACCACGAAGCGACGTTCGGGGTGCTCGGAGCCCTGGTGCAGCTCGGGGTCCGGGTGCCGGAACAGCTCTCTCTCGTGTGCCACGAGGAGGCGCCCTGGTTCCCGTACTGGCACCCGCCGATCACCGTCGTCGACAACGGAGCCCGCGACCTCGGCGAACTCGCCGCGGAGCAACTGCTGCGCCGCATGGACAGCCGCCCCGACAACGGCGACCCCGGCCCGGAGGACGTCGGCCGGCTCATCCGCGTCGGCTCCCGGCTGGTGGTACGGAGTTCGACCACGGCCCCGACGTCGTGATCTCGGAGTCCGGTCACTTCACGAAGCGGTACTTCAGGTGGGTGGCGAGGGGCGTCTCGACCACCCTGACCTGCTCGACGCGCTGCGGCCCGGTGCCCGGTCCTTCGAAGAGCCGTAGTCCCGCTCCGAGGAGGGCGGGCACCACATGCAGCTGGAGTTCGTCGATGAGTCCCTCCCCGAGGTACTGCTGAACCGTGCTCGCGCCGCCCGCGATGTCGACGTTCCTCTGGCCGGCGGCGGCCTTCGCCCGGTGCAGGGCGCTGTGGATGCCGTCGGTGACGAAGGTGAAGGTGGTTCCGCCCTGCTTGACGAGGGTCGGCCGGGGGTGGTGGGTGAGGACGAAGACCGGGGCCCGGAACGGTGGGTTGTCGCCCCAGAACTCCTCGCCGGTGTCGTACATCATCCGGCCCATGACCACCGCTCCGGTGGCGTCGAACCACTCGCGCATCAGCTCGGAGTCACGGTTCTCCGCCCCGCCGGTCAGGCCCTGGCGCTCCCGCCAGCTCGCCAGGTTGTGGATCCACTCGAAGAGCGGCTCGGCGCCGTGGCCGCCCGGGTTGTCGACGGTCACGCCGGTGCCGGCGATGAAGCCGTCGAGGGAGATGGCCATATCCGCGGTCACGGTCACGGTCACGATGGGGTGCTCCTGATTCGTGGGGGTGCTGTCTTCACTCTCACGTCGATCGGGAGCCGACGCATTCGACACGCCTCGGCGTGACCGCGGCGCGTCACTTGCCGTGACGGGTGGGGAGACGACGCGCGAGCGAGGGGGAGTCGAGTGCGGAGGGCGCCGCCGCGCAGGGTGCGAAACGCGCTGCTCGATCGTGGAGTCCGCAGATCCGGATGGCAGGTCCTCGCCGTCTGTTCACTATGCGGCTTTGCCCCTGGATCGGTGAATCGGCCGGAGGGCTGGGGGTAGCGCCCAGGTGTGGTGTGACGGTGGCTCAGATCGGTCCGGCGCGTATGACGTAGGAGACGGCGTGGGCACGGTTGCGTGTCCGCATGCGCTTCATCGCGCCGTAGAGGATGTACCTCACCGCGTGAGGATCCGATGGGAACGTCGAGCCGATATCCACGAAGCGTTCCTCGAAGTCGCCTGCTGCCTCATGGTTTACCGGCAGTACAAGTCGCTTTGTCAGCCGTCGACTTCGGCTGGAGCTGCCGGTATTACTTTCACGCCGGCCTCGTGCAGGGCCATACAGGTCGCGTCGTCTTCCGATGCGTTGGTGATCACCGCGTCCAGGTCCTCGGGGCCACATATCTTCACCATGCCGGTTCCTGGGAATTTGCTCTTGTCGGCCAGGAGCACCACCTTGTCGCCGGCGGCAATCATGGCGCGGCGGGCGGGCACCTCGGCCACGGTGGTGTCCATGACCTGGCCCCCGGGGCGGAGGCCGCAAGCACCCATGAACAACCAGTCGGCGCGAACTTGACGAAGGTTGTCCTCCGCCATGAAACCGTCCAGCATGCGTGACTCCCGGATGACCATGCCCCCGAGCAGCATCAGGTCGATGTTCTCGTCGCCGATGAGCTCGTCATACACGGCGAGGTTGTTGGTGATGATGGTGAGTCGGCGACCGTGCAGTTGAAGTGCCAGCCGGTGGACCGTCGTGCCACTGTCGAGAATGACCGACTGGCCGTCCTCGATCATCGTGGCCGCTTGCGCGGCAATGGCGTCTTTCTCTGCCACCAGAAGCCCGGCGGCATCGTTGAAGGGAGCTCGCTCCTCGTCGATGATCGCTCCACCATGGACACGGGTGAGCAGCCCGCCTGCCTCCAGCTTGAGGAGGTCACGACGGATGGTCGCCGCGCTGGACTCAAGCTGCTCGGCGAGGTCGGCCACGGAGACGGTGCCGCCGGAACGCAGGGCCTGCAAGATGAGTTGATGTCGTCGTTCAGCCAGCACGCAACGGGACATTACACGCTTCCGACAAGCGCAACCTGCCTACGTCTGGCCGCAGTTGACGACTGCTTGGGCATCCGCGGCGGTGCCGCCCTTGCGCTGGCCGCCCACCCCCCGGGGGGGGGCCGGTCGAATCGACCTGTTTGAAGGCAGCCCAGGTCGCCGGGCGTCGACGTAGGCCGTGAAATGTCGTCAGGGGCGCGGGTATGTCCGCGAACAGTGCCTCTACTCCAGCTGTAGATCGTGTTCTCGCCGACGAGTGCCATGTGCCAGTGGAATCAATCTGGCCGTTCCTGCCGGAGCCGATGCGTCGGCACTCGGCCAAGCCCCAGGAAGGACAGAGCGGGCCACTCCGGGAAGCACAAGCACCGGCCCCCCTTCCTCTTTTCCTTCGGGGCGAGATATCCCTTGAGGAGGCGTTCGGCCTGCATAATCCGGGACGGAGTCACCATGAACGATGGTCTGTTACCCACATCCACGGGAGATGAGGGCGCTGCCGTAGGAGGGGAAGAGCTGAGCGCGGCGGACGGCGGCTGGTATGTCGACACGCGCTGTACGAACTGCGACGTCGCGCGTCAGCTTGCCCCTGAACTGATACGCGAGGTTGCCGGCCGCTCCGAGATGATCCGGCAGCCGCGGAACAGGGCGGAGGCTCGGCGACTGCACGCCGCCGCGTTCGCCTGCCCTGTCCGGTCGATCCGCCATTCCGCCGGTCCGCTCGACAGTGCCCTGGATCCCTTCCCTTTGGCCCTGGACGACGATGTTCACCTGTGCGGGCACAACTCTCCTCGCACGGCTGGAGCCAACTCCTACCTGCTGCGTCGCCCTTCCGGCACCATGATGATGATCGATACGCCACGCTGGAGCAGCACGCTGGCTGCGCGGTACGAGGAACTGGGTCCCGTCAGCGATGTCCTGCTCACTCATCGGGATCATGCCGCTCACGGCCTGCGCTACGCCGAACGCTTCGGCGCCCGGCTGTGGATTCACGCGGGTGACCTCGACGCCGAGCCGGATGCCGACCAAGTCCTGCGCGGCACGGACCCGGTGGAGATCGGTGAGGGTGTGACAGCGCACCCGTTCCCGGGCCACACCCGGGGCAGCGTGCTCTATGTCGCCGACGAGCGGTACTGCTTCAGCGGCGACAGCCTGTACTGGTCGCGTACAACAGCCGATCTGGAAGTGGCCGAGAGCGTCACTTGGTACTCCATCGCGGAGTTGGGCGCTTCCTTGGCACGAAGTGCCGACCGACTCCACTTCGAGTGGCTCCTGCCGGGACACGGCGACCGCAAGCGGCTCCCCGCCCCGGAGATGAGCAGCCGAATGAAGCGGCTTACGGACCGCGTCCAGAGGCTTCAGCCCAGGCCTATCGATTTCACCGCTATGCGCTATTAGCCGCTATGCCCTGTTAGTTGGTCTCCGTCGACAACCTGACGGGTCCCATGAACGAGACCGGGTCAAGACACCGGCATCGCCGGACGCGTTGCTTTTTGGTAGCGCGGGCACCGCCGACGAACATGCCCGGCAACATGCTTCAGGTGTCCTGATTCCGCTGACCCGCAAGGAGATGCAGCTTCTCTTCACCACGCGCGTCGGGTGGGGAGGCTGAATCGACAGGCAGGCTGTGCCGGCAGCCCCTCCACGACGACCGATCGTTTCGTTTCCTTACCGCATGTCGCGCGCGGCGAGCCGGTTGGTGATCTCGGTCTTGACCGTCTCGTGCAGTTCGTCCGACGTGAAGCCGAGGTTGCGCAGGATCCGCGCGGCCGGGCTCTCCTCGACGCGGATCAGGCCGAGAAGCGTGTGTTCCGTGCCGACCCAGTCGTGGCCGAGATCGGCCGCCGCGCGGCGCGCCTGCTCGATGGACTCCTTGCTCTCCGGTCGGAACGCGATGTGCCCCCGCAGCACCTTCTCCCCGGTCGGCGGCAACGCTTCCTCGATCGCGTCGCGGACACGCTGCTCCGACTCGGTTTTCGCCACCAGCACCTCGTACGCCAGCCCCTGCGGTTCGCCGAGCAGGCCGAGCAGGAGGTGTTCGGTGCCGATGGAGTCGTGCCTGTGCGTCCGGGCGGCCTCCTGCGCGAGCACGATGCTGTGCCGGTTCAGGTTCGTGTACCGCTCGAAGGGACCGGGTGCGTGGCGTTGTTGAGCGGCCTGTTTGGACACCCCGATGGCGTCGCCGATCTCGGTCCACGACGCGCCGGTCTGCTTGGCCTTGCTGACGTAGTGGTCGATGAGCTGGTCACCGAGGTCGGACAGGGTCTGGGCGCGCAGTCGTGCTTCGCTGATGCGGGCCAGTGCGTTGGTGTCGGGGAGCTCCTCGTCGAGGCGGGCGATCAGGTCGGCGAGGCTGATGTCGAGTGGGCTCATGCGTCAATCTTAAGTTGACGATCCTCGATCGTCAATCTGTAATTGACGCCCGTTTCGGGTGGGCTCCCCAGTTCGTGCGACGGGTCGGGCATGCCGGAACGTGGGACGCCGTTGCTGTCTGTCCGCCCGGGCGGTAGTAGATATCCCGGTCGAGTGGCCATCAGCTGGGCCCCTGCGTCGTCGAGGTGGCGAACCAGGCTCGGGGCAAGCGTGTCCGTGATCATCCGAGTGAAGTGGTCGAGGATGCAGGGGAGTTGCTTGTCCTCATACTCGATCCAGTCCGCAAGGGCATCGGCAATGTTCAGTATCGCCCCGCCCGTCGGCCTCACGCCTGGGTCTCCAACGCCACCTCACTCAGGGCGAATTGCGCGGGGGAGACGTGTTCTTCACCCTCCGGATTCGCCGTGAGATCCGATGGCATCCACCAAGCCTCTCTCACCCTCGGCGGAAGCATGATCTGCTGACGCCGGCTCAAGAGCAGCCGTCCGTGACACCGGCACCACAACGGCCAACTACAGCGACGTCTTCCGTTCGTCGGTCTTGAGAGCGCGGAGCGTCCAAAGTCCGTAGAGAGCCAGCAGAGGTTTGACGGGCATCCACTCACCAGGGCGGTAGTCATCCGCCCGCACGAGCCGCTCGGCAAGATCGGGCCGCTGTCGCTGCAAGTACGCGCGGGCCTTCAGGGCATGGGCCGGTTGGGAGGCGATCTTGATGCGGTCGACGTCCTCAAGGAGCGGGATCACATTGGTGATGTTCTCCCATGTCGTCACGCTCTCGTCTTCGAGGAGTACGGTGCCGTCGAACCCGAGCACCAACTGCGCGTAGTCGGCCATCAACTGAGCCTCCGTGACGCCACCGGTGGTCGAACCGCCGCTGAAGATCACGCGAGTGCCATGCACACTGCCGGCGCTGACGGAGCGAATTCCGGCACGGACTCGCCAGCGGTTGATGAAGTTCGCCGGAGCCTCGGGATTCCGGTATCCCAGCACGACCACAGCCTCGGAGGAGCCCGCACGATTCCCCACGAGAGCCCGGGACCAGCACCAGTTCAACCACTCGCCCCAGGCCAGAGCTGCCGCCCCCGCTATGACAACGGCTGTCCTTCGTCGCATGCGGCGACTCTAGGGCACCTCGGTATCGGACAGTGAAGAGACCGGCCACGCCGCGAACGGCACCCTCGCTGGTGTGATCCGGCGGTCCGAAACCGGCGGTGAAATCGCCGTTGCCGTATACGGCGCGGAGGTCGAGGATCCCTTCGGCACCAAGGATCCCCACCTCCAACGTCCTTTCACACAACAGCCGTTGTCCTGACTGAAGGGCTCGTGTTCCACTAATCTCCATTCACCACATCCATCACCCGCTATCGGGCGGGCGGGCATCATCGGGGGAGATGCGTGTATGAGGCCCTGGGTTTTGAGAAACTCCTCGACGCGGACGGATTCTTCGCACGCCTGTTAGGGCGGTCGCCGTCGGGTGCCGACCGCAAGCCGTTGTACGGCCCTGACCTGCCCGTGGTGCTGCTCACCGGCGGCCCGGGGATGGGCAAGGGACGGCTGCTGCGGGCGGTGCACGACCGTTTCGCCCGCCACGTTCCCGTGATCCGTCTGGACTGCGCCTCACCGGTGTACGCGGACCGCGCCGGGCCGGAGCCCGGTGCCCGCTCGGCGGTGACCGAGGCCCTGGTCGAGGCCGCCCTGCTGCTGCACACCTGGCGGGGAACGGGCGGCGCGTTCACCTTCCCGCGGTTCTTCGCGGGCCTGGCGGTGATCGCGACCGGCGTCGCGGGCGGCACCGGTGAGGCGATCAGGACAGAGGTCGAGCGGTACGAGGAGCTGATCCAGCAGCCGCGCCTGCGCGGTCTGGGGGCGCGCGACTTCTGGCGCGGCGCGCTCCTCGGGGCCGTACGGAAAATGCTGGAGGTCCTGGCCGGACAGACGCTCGGCCCGTACGGGGCCGCCGCGCTCACCGCGCTGCTCGACGCCCTCTTCGAGCGCCTGACACCCCGGGGCGAGGCGGAACTGACGCGGATCTACGGCGAGTATCCCGGCGCGGCCGGCCAGCCCAAGCACGGGCTGCGCAGGCTCGCCGCCGACTTCCGGACCGGCGGCGAGCGGCGGGAGGACGCGGAGCGCTTCCTGTTCCGGGCGCTGCGCGAGGATCTGGAGGCGGCGTACGTGGGTCTGGGAGGCTGGCTGGGCCGGGTCGGCCGCCCGGGACTGCTGCTGGACCACGCCGAAGAACCGCTGGGCGAGCGGCTGTTGCGCGCCGTGCTCACCGACCGCCGGGACGGGCAGCGCGACCGCGTGGTGATCGTGGGCACGGCACGCCGGGCGGACGGCGGCGCCTTCCTGCACGGGGGTCTGCCACCGAGGGAGGTGGCGGCGTTCCGGCCCGCCGACGGGGTGCCGGCCACCTGGTCCCGCCGCAGGGACCGGGAGGGGGACCGGGGCCCGCTGTCCGCCGGGGTGCTCATCCTGCGGATGCCCTTCCTCAGCGGCGACCAGCTCCGCCGGGCGACCGAGCAGATACAGCTGGACGCGGAGCGGGAGGGCGGTGCGCATCGCCGCCGTATCACCGCCGCCGTGGCCCAACTGAGCGGCGGACGGCCGCACACGGTGATCCGGCTGGCCACCGCCGCCGCCGACCACCGGATGGACACGGACGCCAACGACCGGGCCATCCTGGACGCCACGCTGCACCACCCGGACGGCACCCCCGAGCAACCGGTGACGGACGTACTGCTTCAGGAGCTGATCCTCGACCAGCTGCCGGTGCGGCTTCCGGACGAACATCATGACCAGTGGCTGGATCTCCTCACCCATCTGTCCGTGGCCCACGACCCGGAGTGCGCGGACGTCCTGCTGCGCCATCACCAGGCAGGCCGTGTCCTGCGCCTGACGGCAGATGAGGTCGCGCGGCTGCTCAACGACACCGGGTGGCCCAGTTGCAAGCGGCACTTCATCGGGGACTTCGGCCTGCGCCAGCTGCTGGTGCATCGGCTGTACGGGCTGGAGCGCGACGGTGCCGCCTGGTACGCCGACCACCATCTGCTGCGCGACCACTACGCCGGGAGCGAGCCGAGCGGCGGTGCGTTCCACTCGGCGACGACCCACCAGATGAACCACCACCTCGTCTCCGGCGGCGTCGACGACGTGGTCCGCCACCTCGCCGCCACCCTCCCCGGCCGCCCCCGTCAGTGGTGCGAGGAACTGCTGGAGATCGCCCAGGCGCCCTATCCGGGTGGGGCGGACGAGCGCCGCAAGCGCGCCCAGGGTCTGGTACGGGTGGACGGGCAGCCGCTGCGCCGCACCGTCGACCAACTGCTGCACGCCGTATGGCTGTGCGAGGAGCGCACCAGGCCGACCGGGGGCGAAATGGCCCGCACGCTGGAGCAGTTGCTGAGGCAGCTGTCGACCATGGACTTCGACGGCGCCGGAGAACTCGGCCCGACAGCCACCGAGTGGAGCCAACTGGCCGCGAACGAGCAGCCGTTGCTCCGCTGCGACTGCACCGATCAGCTCGGCCGAAGGAGGTAACGGGGATGCCCAGCTGGATACCCAGGTGGAACAGACTGCCCAGATGGGGAAAGATCCTCTACGCGCTGGCGGGCGTGGCCGTGCTCGTGACCGTCGGCGTGTACGGCATGCGCACCATCGGGAAGCCGGACACCTGCCACCACGGCATCGAGAAGGTCGGCGGCGAGTGCATCGGCGTCGACGGCGCGGGCTACGACTTCGGCACACCGGAGATCAGCGCAGTGGCGAAGGCCATCTCGGTCGAGAACAAGAGGATCGCGAACCAGCCCCATGTCACCGTGGCGATGATGCTGCCCCTCCAGTCGGACACGGCGGGGCTGCGGCGGCAGATGCGCAGCGACCTCCAGGGCGCGTATCTGGGACAGCGCCAGGCCAACTCCGGTGAGGGCCAAGTGCCCAAGATCCGGCTGGTGTTGGCCAACCCCGGGCAGAACTACGGGCATCAGGACAAGGTCGTCAGCACCCTGCTCGACATGGCCCAGTCCGACAAGGACAAGCTGCGAGCCGTCACCGGCTTCAACCTCACCCTCGACGCCACCGAGAAGGCCGTAGAACGTCTGACGGAGAACGGTGTCCCGGTGCTCGCCTCCCGGATCAGCGGAGACGGGATCGCGAACGTCGACGGGAAGAAGCAACGATTCCCCGGCCTGGCCCGGATCATCCCCACCAACGGCAACGCGGCCGAGGCCCTGGCCAACTTCAACGGCGAGCGGGGCCGGCGGAACGCCAGGACGGTGCTGGTCTACGACACCCGCCCGGACGCCTACGACGAGTCGCTGGCGAACGCGTTCCGGGGGATCAAGGAGACGGGTCCGGCCGGTCCCGCCGATATGACCTTCGAATCCCCGGGGATCGACGAGGCCGGCTCGACCGGCAGCCAGTTCGAGCAGATCGCCAACAACATCTGCGGTTCTGCGGCCGACACCGTCTACTTCGCGGGGCGCACGCTGCACCTGCGGATCTTCGCGCTCACACTCGCCAGGCAGACGTGCGCGAACCGGCACTTCACCCTGGTCAGCGGCTCCGACGCCGCCTCGCTGCGGCAGGCCATGTCCGAGAAGGACTGGGCGCAGCTGCGCGGCGAGGGCGGCGTGGCGAAGGTGACGGTCCAGTACGCGGCCCCCGCGCACCCGGCCGCCTGGGACACCGAACTGGCCGCCTGGACCAAGCGGTGGAAGGCGACCCACGACCGCGAGCCCACCGCGAACGAACTCCCCCAGTACCTCACGGAGCCCAAAGCGGCCCTGGACGCCCTCGGCGACCTGATCAGGAGCACGAGCAAGGCGGGCACGGACCTCGGCTCCACCCCGAACCTGGAGGACTCCCGCACCATGCTCGTCTACGACGGCCTCGTCACCATCGGCACGGCCCTGCACGAGGTACAGGGCAACGACGCCAAACAGGCGCCCGGCCTCGCGGACGTCCGTCAGGAGTGGTCGAAACTCCAGTCGGTGCACCGGGTGAGGGGCACGAGCGGCCTGATCTGCCTGACGAGCGGCGGAAATCCGTACGACAAGCCGGTCGCGGTGGTCGAACTGAACCCGGGCCGGAGCGCGGGCGGGACCCTGAAGTTCGTCGGCCTGGGGTGGCCCACCGGCAAGGAACAGCCGAAGAACTGCGTGATCCCGAGCGGCACTTCCTGAGACGGCCGAGACGGCCCGGCGGCTGCCATGATCGTGACTTGGGCGGAGGGGAAGCAGATGGGTGCCGCCGAGATCGGCTGGCTCGACGCGACCGCGCCGGCGGAGCTGATCCGCACGCGCCAGGTCTCCGCGGTGGAAGTCGTACAGCAGCGTCTGGAGCGCATCGACGGGATCGACCCCCGGCTCAACTCCGTCGTCACGGTCCTGGCCGATCAGGCGCTCGCTGCCGCAGGCGCGGCCGATGAGGCGGTGGCGGCGGTGGCACACGACGCGACCACGGTCGCGCGCATGCGAGCGGCCGGCGGCCTTGTCCTGGCCAAGACCAGTCTGTCCGAGTTCTCCTACTGGACCGAGACGGACAACCTCCTCGTTGGGCGCGCGGACAACCCGAGTCCGTTCGCTGGACCAGGATTTGGTCATGGGGTACCGGTGGGAAGAGTGAGCGGTATGACGGACTCAGCAGACCTGGCGCTGGCACACCGCCTGGCCGATCAGGCAGACGAGATCGCCCGGCGCTACTTCCGTGCACCTCACCTGGGCACCGAGGACAAGGACGACGGAAGCCCGGTCACCGAGGCGGACCGCGCGATTGAACGTGCCCTGCGCGCGTCGATCCGTACGGAACATCCCAGCGACGCGTTCGTTGGTGAGGAGTTCGGTGCCCACGGGCGCAGCAGTCGCCGATGGATCATGGATGCCATCGACGGCACTGCGAGCTTCATCGCGGGCGAGCCGGAATGGAGCACCCTCATCGCCCTGGAAGAACACGGTGTCGTGACCCTGGGCATGGTCTCCGCCCCCGCACTCGGGCGTCGCTGGTGGGCAATGCCAGGGACGGGAGCCTGGATGGGGCCATGCCCGTTTGATCCCTCAGTGCTGCCGCGTCGTCTGATTCTCGTGGCAGGAGGCAACGCCAAGGATGCTGCCATCGGAATCTGGCCTCCACCGCCCCGCCTGAGCGAAACCGAACGCGCGATTGCCGCGCGGCTGGCAGCCGGCACCGCAACCGTGCTCCCCGCGCTCGACTGGTCGACAGCGGACCCCACCGCTCCGCCACCCCGCAAGCCATCTACCGGATCCGGCAGCTGCCACGGAGCCCTCCTGGTCGCGACAGGAAAGGTCGACGCCTTCCTCCTGCTCGGCGCCGGCCCCTGGGACATTGCCGCGGTGATCCCCATCGTCGAGGAAGCCGGTGGCACCTTCAGCGACCTCTCCGGCCAGCGGCGAACCGACACAGGCGCAGCACTATTCGCTGGACCAGGCCTCCACCAACAGCTCCTGAACATGGCCAAATCCCCCAACTGACCCGCACGCCCCCTTTCTTGTCGGTCAGTTGGACTCGCGTCACGCGAGAAGACCTACCGCTCCAGGTGCCACCCCGAGGGGAGTTCGAGGGCGCCGCAGAGCCCCAGTGCTGCGAAGCGGATCGCCGTCGATCAGGGGCAACTATCCAACGTTCCGCGACCTCCCGGACGAGCACTGGATCCACTTGGATCGGAGCGAACTCGCCAAGTACCCCGCCCCGTTGGCAGCATGACCACCCTGAGCCGGTCCCCGGAAAGGTAGCCGCCGTGTCCGATCTCGACAGCCAAGTTCCCTACTGGGACGTGGCCGCGGCCACGAAGACATTCACCCACCCGCTCCATATGCCCTGGCTGGACGGGATCAGCAGGGCAGCCGCGATTCTCGACTACGGATGCGGCTACGGCCGCACGATGGAAGAACTCGCCCAGCACGGTTTCGACAACCTGACGGGCGCCGACACCT
Organism: Streptomyces sp. NPDC050508; assembly: GCF_040655155.1. Classification (NCBI taxonomy): domain Bacteria; kingdom Bacillati; phylum Actinomycetota; class Actinomycetes; order Kitasatosporales; family Streptomycetaceae; genus Streptomyces; species Streptomyces sp. NPDC050508. The sequence continues at coordinate 91,446 of NZ_JBFAJJ010000016.1, read as the reverse complement.
CACCGGAAATGATCAAACGAGCCCGACAGCGGCAACCCACCATGCCCTTCATCACCCTGAACACACCAGCGTCCTGGCCCTCCCCGAACGCCGACTTCGACGCGGTCCTGCTCTTCGCCGTGCTGACCTGCGTCCCCGGCGACGAAGCCCAACACCGGTTGATCGCCGAGCTGCACCGCATCCTCAAGCCCGGCGGACTCCTCTACATCAGCGACGTTCTACTACAGAACGACGAACGCAGCCGTAGTCGCTACGACCGCTACGCCACCCTCTACGACAGCTACGGCGTGTTCGACACCGACGACGGTGCCGTATGCCGCCACCACTCCCGCGAGTGGCTCACCACCCTGCTCACCAGCTTCGAGAACATCAGCACCCGGACCATGACAGTTGCCACGATGAACGGCCATGAGTCAACGGGCATCCAGATTCTTGCCCGCAAGCCCACCGGGACATGAATGCAGCTCAGTTGCCCACACGTAGGGGCGCGACGGCGTACTCGCCGCGAAGATCGCAGCCTGCTTCCCGCTGAGCGAGGCCGCCGATGCAATGGGGCCGGCGGAGTCTTCCAGCCGTACCCCTCGTCATGTCCGGCGCCTCCGTCCTCCGAGAGGCCGCCCGGGTGGCGGGCGGCCTCCCGCGTGGCGCGGGCTCAGCCGTTCGGCCCGGCCGGGGTCGTGGTCGTCTTGAAGCCCTCGGTCTTGTTGGCCTGGACGGCGAAGTCATTGGTGAACGTCTTGCCGAGGTCCACCGACCCCTTCACGTTGCCGACCAGCTTCTCCGTCGCCAGGGAGGTCTTGGGACCGCCGGCCGGCATGAGGCCGTCCGGGAGGAACTGTCCCTTGTCCTCGTTCAGGGCCGCGATGTAGTCGGCCTTGGTCACCAGTTGGTTCGACACGAACGACGCCGGGAGCTTGTTCGCGATGTCGGCCGCGCTGTGGGTGTTGATCCAGTGCATGGTGGCGACGAGCGCGTCGACGACCTTCTGCACCGTGGCCTTGTGCGAGTCCACCCAGTCGGTGCGGGCGAGCACACTGGCGGCGGGATAGGCGCCGCCCATCGCCGCCGTGGCGCCGTTGGTGGTGGCCAGGTCGATCGCGGAGGCGCCGACGCCCTTCTTCTGGATCGCGGCCACCGTCGGCTGCGTCGTCATCACGCAGTCGACCTTGCCGTTCTGCAGCGCGGCGATGGCGGTGGATCCCGAGCCGACTCCGATCCGGTGGAACTGGCTGGTCTTTATGCCCTTCTTGGCGGCCAGGAACTGGGTGAGGGTGTCGGTGCCCGACCCCAGGTCGGTGACGCCGAGGGTCTTTCCCTTGAAGTCGGCGGCCGAGTGGACTTTCGACTTGGTGGTGCACATCTCGCGCTCGCCCGGTGCGCCGGAGAGCTGGATGACGTCCTCGACGGCCTTGCCCTTGGCCTGGAACTCGATCGTGTGGTTGTACCAGGCGCCCGCCATGTCCACCTGGCCCGAGGCCATGGCTTCCTCGGCGCCCACGCCGCCGTCCTGCTCGGTGCTCAACTGGACGTTGACGCCGTACTTCTTGTAGAAGCCGAGTTGCTGGGCGAGCTGGTAGGGCAGGTAGATCTGCTTGTCGAGGCCGCCGGCCATGAGCTTGATGGTCGGTGTGGAGCCCGAACCGCCGGTTGAGGCCGAGGAGTTGCCGGAACAGGCGCTGACGGCGCCGAGGGCGAGAACGGTGAGGACGGACGCGGCGACGGCGACGGGTCGTCTGGACATGGCTGACCACATTCCTTTGCTGAGGGTTTCTGAGAGGAAGGAGGGGAAGTGCGGGAACGTCAGAGGGAGTTGGCCTCGGTAGGCGCCGGCGGGCGCCAGGACAGCAGCCGGTGTTCGAGCTTGCCGATCAGCCACTCGGCGCCGAGGACGATGACCGAGATGACGAGCATCGTGGCGAACACGCCGTTGGGGTCGAAGTTGTTCTGTGCGGTCTTGATGACCAGGCCGAGGCCGCTCTGCGCGCCGAGCACCTCGCCGACCAGCGCGCCGACGATGGCGAAGCCGAAGGCGCTGTGCAGGCTGGCGATGATCCAGGTGAGTGCGGACGGCACGGTGACGTGCCGGATGATCTGCAGCTGCGAGGCGCCGAGGACCCTGGTGTTGGCGAGGATGTTGCGGTCGACCTCGCGGACGCCCTGGAAGGCGTTGAAGAAGACGATGAAGAACACCAGCACCGCGGCGAGCAGGATCTTCGGCAGTACGCCGATGCCGAACGCGACGATGAAGATCGAGCCGAGGACGATACGCGGGATCGCGTTGACCATCTTGATGTAGGGACCGAGAACGTCGGCGAGGAAGCGGCTCTGGCCGAGCGCGACGCCGAAGATCACTCCGGTGACGGCCCCGAGAGCGAAGCCGACGAGCGCCTCCTGAATCGTTGTCCAGATGTTCGAGTAGAAGGACCCGAACTCGGTGCCGTGCCGGAAGAGGTCGACCAGCCGCTTGGCGATGCCGGACGGCTGCCCGAAGAAGAACGGGTCGACGATCCCCCAGGCGGTGAAGGCCTGCCAGCCACCGAGGACGAAGACCGCGAGCCCGACGCGACCGGCCCACACCAGCGCGGTGCGCCGCCGGACGGCGCTCCTGGCGGTGGCCGCGGCCGAGACCTGGGAGCCGTTCGCGGCCGGGGCGGTGGAAACAGTGGACGTCGTACTCATGCCGTACCTCCTGCGGTGCGTGCGTAGGCGCGCTCCACCTCCTCGCGCAGGCAGTCCCAGATCTGGTGCTGGAGTTCGATGAAGCGGGGCTGGAAGCGGATCTCCTGGACCGCGCCGCGCGGGCGCGGCAGGTCGATGTCGAAGACCGCCTTGACCGAGCCGGGGCTGGACGTCATGACAACGACCCGGTCGGCGAGCGCCACGGCCTCGTCGAGGTCGTGGGTGATGAAGATGACCGACGGACGGATCTGCTCCCACAAGCCGAGGAGCTCGGTCGACATGATCGCCTTGGTCTGCACGTCCAGGGCGCCGAACGGCTCGTCCATGATCAGGATCTTGGGTTCGTTGATCAGCGCCGCGGCCATCGCCACGCGCTTGCGCATGCCGCCGGAGAGCTGGTGCGGGTAGCGGTCCTCGAACCCCGTCAGGCCCACCCGGCGCAACCAGTCGCGTGCCGAGGCCTGGGCCTTCTGCTTGGGCACCCGGCGGAAGACGGGGCCCATCAGGACGTTGCCGAGGACCGTCTTCCAGGGCAGCAGCGCATCGGTCTGGAACATGAAGCTGACGCCGTCGGTGACGCCGTCCACCTCACGGCCGCCGACTTTGACCGAGCCCTCGCTGGGCCGGTCGAGCCCGGACACCATGCTCAGCGTCGTCGACTTGCCGCAGCCGGTCGGGCCCACCACCGCACAGAACTGGCCCGGCTCCACGGTGAACGAAACGTCCTGCAGTGCCGTGAACACCTCACCCGCAGGAGTCAGAAATCGTTTGGTGAGTCCTGAAATCTCGACTCGCGCGCTGTCCCGGCCGATCTTCTCGGCGCCGGGACTCGTCGCGACATCGTTGCGCGAAGCCATCTGAGGCGGTCTCCCTTCCTAACCTCGGAGGTCGAGGAAGGCAGACGCTAAAGGCCGCCCGGTATTACGTCGCTGTTTCAGACGTATCTCGCGTTAGTCGTGTTAACAGGGGTTCTGCTCGTTCTGCTCAGCAGGCCGAGGGGTGGGCAGAACGTCCTCGGTGGGACACAATCACGCCACCACGGGTACGGCGAAGGGGCCGGGCCCGGCAGCACGACAAAGGCAAAGACACCTGTGACGCCCATCCGTATCCGGATCGGCCGCGGCGGGACGGGGAGGCTCTCCGCGCGGATCCTGGCCAACCAGCTGGCCATCCTGGCCCTCACCGGAGCCATCGGCTTCGTACTGTTCGCATTCGCCCAGCGGGCCGAGATCGACCGTGCCTACGAGCAGCGGGCACTGGACATCGCGCAGACCACGGCCGCCGATCCGCAGATCCGGCAGGCCATGGCACACGGGGGCGGCGACGCCATCGTGCAGACCGTCGCCGAACGGATGCGGAAGGCGTCCGGGGCGTCGTACGTGGTCGTGATCGACCTGCACGGCGTCCGCCACTCGCACCCCGACCCGGCGCTGATCGGCGAACCGGTGGGCGATCCGATCGTGGTCCTGGACGGCCGTTCCCATGTCGGCTCCGACCAGGGTGCGACCGGGCGGTCCGCCAACGGCAAGGCTCCGCTGAAGGGGCCCACGGGCAAACTGGTCGGCGAAGTGTCGGCCGGCATCCCGGAACGCGATGTGCTCGGCGAGCTGTGGCGGGAGCTGCCCACCTTCGGCCTGTACAGCGCGATCGCCGTCGCGCTCGGCTCGGCTGCCGCGTTCCTGCTGGCCAGACGGCTGAAGCGGTCCACCTTCGGGCTGGAACTGGAGGAGATCGCCGGACTGTTCCAGGATCGCGAGGCCATGCTCCACGGCATCCGGGAGGGCGTGATCGCCTTCGCTCCCGACGGCCGGATCACCGTGGTCAACGACGAGGCCCGCACTCTGCTCGGCCTGGGTACGGCGCTCGGTAGCCGGCTCGACGAGGTGTTGCCCGACGGGCGGCTGCGCCGCGCCCTGGACGGCACCCTGACCGGCACCGACCTCAGCGTGCTGACCGACGACCACTGCCTGGTGGTCAACCGGATGCCGGTGACGCTGCACGGCCGCGAACTGGGCGCGGTGGTCACCGTGCGCGACCGCACCGAGCTGATCGGGCTGCTGCGCGAACTGGACTCGGTGCGCGGGCTGACCGACGCCCTGCGCGCCCAGCAGCACGAGTTCACCAACCGCATGCACACCGTGGCCGGGCTGCTGGACATCGGTGACCACGACGCCGCCTTCGAGTACGCCGTGGAGTCGGCCGGCGCCGACCAGGCGCTGACCGAGTCCGTGCGCGAACGGATCGGCAACGCGCTGCTCGTGGGGCTGATCGTCGCCAAGACCACGGTGGCCGCGGAACGCGGGGTACGGATGGTGCTCAGTGAGGACTCCGCGCTCGGCGAGGACCCGCCGCATCTGCGCCGGCTGCTGACCATCGTCGGCAACCTGCTGGACAACGCGATCGACGCGGCCTCCGGGGGACCGCACCCGGCGGGTGGCCGGGAGGTGCTGCTCTCGCTGGTCGAGGCCGTCGACCTGGTGATGGTGCGGGTCGCCGACAGCGGTCCGGGGATTCCGCCGGGCGCCACCGAGTCGATCTTCGAGGACGGCTGGTCGACCCGGCCCGACCGGGGCACCGCCCGGCGTGGGCTGGGCCTGGCCCTCGTCCACCGGCTGACCCAGCGGCACGGCGGGACGATCACGGTCAGCGAGGGGCCGGGCGCGGTCTTCACCGTCGTACTGCCCCTGCCGGACGCCACTCCCGTACCACGCGACGCACAGTTCACAACGGCCTCGCCGACAAGAGGTGACCGCGGATGATCCGGACCCTGGTGGTGGACGACGACTTCCGCGTCAGCCACATCCACTGCGACTACGCGTCCCGCATCGAGGACTTCGAGGTGGTCGGCCGGGCGGCGACTGTGGCCGAGACGCTGGACGCGGTGCGCACCCTCCACCCCGACCTGCTGCTGCTCGACGTCTTCCTGCCCGACGGCAGCGGACTCGACGTGCTGCGGCGGCTCAGCTCGGACGAGGGCGGCGCCCGCCCCGACGTCATCATGATCACCGCCGACCGGGACATCACCTCGGTACGGACCGCCATGAAGCTCGGCGCCGTGGGCTACCTGGTCAAGCCGTTCGGCTCCGCCGACCTGGCCGAACGGCTCACCGCCTACCGCGAACTCCAGCACCGCGTAGCCGCGTTGGGCCTCGCCCCACGCACCGACCAGGCCGACGTGGACGCCCTCTTCAGCGCCGCCCGGCCACCGGCCGTCCCCCGCGTCCCCGCCAAGGGGCACTCCGCACCGACCCTCGCCCTCCTGCACCAGGTCCTGCGCACTGCCCACGACCCCCTGTCCGCAGCCCAGGCAGCCGAACTCACCGGCGTCTCCCGCGCCACGGCCCAGCGGTATCTCTCCTACCTCGTACGGGAGGGCATGGTCCGGCTCGAACTCCGCTACGGGGCAACCGGCCGTCCCGAACACCGCTACCGGATCGCTCGGTGAGCCTTTGGGGTGAGCCGCTGCACGTGGGAAAGGAAATCCGCTGTGCGAAGGTTCCGTCCCCGTGGCGGAGCACTGCACAGGGCTGACACTGATCAGCACGCCTGACCTGCAAGAACGGCTGAATCGGCAAGGGCCGTCAAGATCCTCTACCACGTCTGGGCGGGCGCCGGCAGGTCGGCCGCGGCCAAGCGTGAGGTGTCCCGCGCCCGGATCCGGACCGGCCGCACCCATGCCTTCGGCCTGCTGTGCGACGGCGTACTGACCGTCAAGATCGCCGCCTGCTTCCCGCTGACCGAGGCCGCCGGTGCGATGGGGCCGGCGGAGTCCGGAGTCTTCCAGCCGTACTGCCGTCCGCGAAATCAACCGACGACCGGCCAACGGGCCACGCCTACGAACGTGACGGCCGGTACATTCCCGACATCCGCAGTATCTGACATAGCGTCAGGCGAAGCGGTGAACTGAACGGCCCATGCGGCTACTTCGGTCCTGCCGCACTGCCTGACGTGACACCGGGTCCGCGCACGAACACCTCGCTCACGCCCCACGCCGGACGGATGGTGGGTCGGCTCACTCTTTCCCGGCTCGGGCGAGTGCCTCTTCGGCCTGCGTGACGAGGGAGTTGACGAGGTCCGTTGCGGACGGCAGGTCATTGATGAGGTCGACGGCTTCGCCTGCCCATACAGGCAGAGGCGGTATCTCGCCCTGTGACAGGGCGACTTGGTAGGCCTGTCGGGCGTGGGGGTCGGCGGCGAGTTCGGACTCGCGGCCGCGCCATTCGTCGAGGAACGGGTGGCCGAGGGTGCGCGCGGTGTATTTCGACGGCCAGGGGGAGCTTCGGGCGATGTCGAGGATCCTGTTGCGCTCGGTGTCTCCGCCGTGTCCCTCGATGATGGCTGTGGTGGTCGAGGGGCTGACCAGCGCTTCGGTGGTGGCCTGGAAGCGGGTGCCGATGACTGCTCCGGCGGCTCCCAGGGCGAGAGCGGCGGCCAGGCCGCGACCGTCGGCGATGCCTCCGGCGGCGAGCACGGGCACCGGAGCGGCCAGATCCACGACGACCGGCACGAACGGCAGCGTGGAGCGACCATGCCGTGCGCCGTGCCCGCCGCTCTCCGATCCCTGGGCCACGATGACGTCGGCGCCCAGGTCCACCGCTCGCCTGGCTTCCTCCAGATCGGTGACCTGAATGATCAGTGCCGTACCCGACCGGCGAATTCGTTCGGCGAACGGGCTCGGATCCCCGAAGGACAGCATCACCGCGCCGGGTTTCTGCTCCAGCGCGTGCTCAATCGCGTCGACATCGATCTGCCAGGTGAGGAAGCCGATTCCCCATGGCTTCGTGGTGTTCGCGGTGACGATTGCCAACTCCCGGGCCAGCCACTCGCGGTCCCCGTTGGCACTGCCCAGCAGCCCGAGTCCACCCCCGCGGGAGACGGCTGCGGTCAGCGCACCTCCGGCCGACCCGCCCATCGGTGCCAATGCGATCGGGTGTTGCACTCCGAATAGCTTCGTGAACGCTGTCGACAAGGCCATAGCCCCCATCATCGCCATTGCTTGCGTGCGGGGACCACAACTGACCACGCAGAACGCGTCGTTGTGGACTCGGTCGAGCTGGTCGTCGCAGGCTCTCAACGAGTGGATGTCAGTGGCTCCGTGAACAGCGGTGGGTGACACCGCCGTCGTGAAGGCGGTACTGCGGACCGGAGTCGCCCCGGGGTGAGCAGACAGTGAGGGCGCCACGCCGCTCTACGCGGCCTCCATGAACGGGGAAGCCGCCATCGCCCGCCTGCTCCTGGCGGCCGGCGCTGCTCCCAACACCGAACGCCGAGAGCAGCGGAATCGGTACAGAGGGCATGCCGTTGTGCGCAGCCGCATGCCGGGGGCACAGCGAGACAGTCCGCGAGCTGTTGGCACACGGCGCCGATCCGGACCTGCGGGAAGATCACGGCACCGGCTGGTCCCCGCTGGAGTGGGCGAACAACGGTACCCATCCCGAGAAGGGGACCGTGACGGTCCCAGGCCAACGTGCCCGGGACCGTCCGCCACTTCTCCACGGCTCACCGCCCCGTAGCGCAGGACGAAGCGCGCGGACGAGGCACGCAGACGAGCCGCGCTCATGCCGCCTCCGCGCTGCAGCGACCGGAGACCACGCCGACGAATCAGTTGAACAGTCGGCGCAGGAGTGTCAGCCGATGGGCTCCGACATGGGCCGGACGTCGTAGGCGAGGCTGATGGTGTCGCCGCCCGCCGGGTCGGCCAGTTCGACGCGCCAGCCGTCCGCGAACTGGTCGACGCCCGGGGCCATGGGGATGGTCCCGGAGATCAAGACAGTCCCGGGGATCAGCTCGCCGCGGGAACGCAGGACGTCAACCCAGTAGGCAGGGGTGAGGAGTTCGGCGAGTGTGCCTGCCTGGATCTCGGTCTCGGTGCCGGAGTGGCTGACCCAGGCGCGCAGGGTGAGTTCGTCGAGCCGGGCCTCCACGTCGGCCAGGCGCCAGGCGCGGCGAGCGAGGACGTCGGGTCCCGCGTTCTTGCTCCACGCCACCCCGTGCACCTCCAGGTCGCGGTCGGTGTGGTCGCAGGCGGCAGTGAGCAGCAGCTCCCCGCCCTCCGCGACGACCAGCGCCCACTCGGCCTCGCCGGAGGTGCGGCCGTGCTGGACCGCGACCCGGGCGGTCTGCTGGGCGAGGTAGGGGGAGACGGGGTAGAGCGCCGGCGTCACGGACGGGCCCGGCACGCCCAGCTCGGCGAGCTCCGCGACGTGCGCGGCGACATCGTCCTGGCTGCGCCCGGCGTACCCGGCGTTGAGGACCTGGACGACATCGACCTCGCGCGTCGATCCGTCGGGCAGTTCGAAGGTCAGCACGGCCATGAGGTCACTCCAGGGATCGGGGAACAGTCAACGGGCAAGGGGGAAGCAGGCCCGCGGAACCTGATTTCTCCGCGGTTAACTTCCGGCGCAGGGCTTGCGCATACGACCTGTATACAAGAAGTATGCCGGAAGGTCGATGTCCCCGAGCAAGGATGGGTCCCATGCACGACACCCCGAAGAGCGACGCCGTCGCCCCGCGGAGCGACACCGACGCCGCGCGAAGTGACACCGCGGACAAGCGCTCCGGCGTCCGCCGCGCCTTCGTCGCGAGCCTCACCGGCACGGCCCTGGAGTGGTACGACTTCGCCGTCTACTCCGCCGCCGCGGCCCTGGTCTTCGGCGATCTCTTCTTCCCCTCCGAGGACCCGCTCACCGGCACACTCCTCGCGTTCTCCACCTACGCGGTCGGCTACCTCTCCCGCCCCCTCGGCGGCTTCGTCTTCGGCCGGCTCGGTGACGTGATCGGCCGCAAGAAGGTACTGATCGCCACCCTCGTCCTGATCGGCGTGGCCACCTTCCTGATCGGCCTGCTGCCCGCCTACGGCACGATCGGCGTGGCCGCGCCGATCGCCCTGGTCGTGCTGCGCTTCGCCCAGGGCGTCGGCGTCGGCGGCGAGTGGGGCGGCGCCGTACTGCTGTCCAGCGAGTTCGGCGATCCGCGCCGCCGGGGCTTCTACGCCTCCGCCGCACAGGTGGGCCCGCCCGCGGGCAACCTGCTCGCCAACGGTGTGCTCGCCGCCCTCGGCGCCCTGCTGACCGAGGCGCAGTTCGAGTCGTGGGGCTGGCGGGTGGCGTTCCTGCTGTCCGGCGTCCTGGTCGCCTTCGGGCTGTGGATCCGGGCCAAGCTGGAGGAGACCCCGGTCTTCAAGGCGATGCAAGCCGAACAGCCCCGCCCCCAGACCCCCGTCCGCGAGGTCTTCACCACCCAGCCCCGCGCCCTCACCGCCGCGATCCTGTGCCGCGTCGGCCCCGACGTCCTCTACGCGATGTTCACCGTCTTCGTACTGACCTACGCCACCCAGGAACTCGACATGTCCCGTGGCTCCGCCCTCGCCGCCGTCCTCATCGGCTCCTCGGTCCAGGTCTTCCTGATGCCCCTCGCCGGCGCCCTCTCCGACCGCGTCAACCGCCGCCTGCTCTACGGCATTTCAGCGGTCGCCGCCGCGGTGTGGCCGTTCGTCTTCTTCCCGATGGCCGCCGGCGGCTCCTGGCTGCCGCTCGCCGCCGGAGTCCTCGTCGCCCTGGTAATCCACTGCTGCCTCTACGGCCCGCAGGCCGCCTTCATCGCCGAACAGTTCTCGCCCCGGCTGCGCTACACCGGCTCCTCACTGGCCTACACCCTGGCCGGGATCATCGGCGGCGCCATCGCCCCGCTCCTGTTCACCACCCTCCTGAGCGCCTACGACAGCTGGGTACCGCTGGCCCTCTACATCGCCCTCGCCTCCGCGATCTCCCTGGTCGGCGTCCTCCTGGGCCGCAACCCCGAGGCCGCCGTCGACGAGGACGAACAACTCGCCGCGCCGAAGACCCCGGCCACGGCAGACCTCCCCCTGTCGCACTGACAACAACAGCCGCAGAACCCCGACGCCGAGAAGAAGGAGGCACCACCCATGCGGATCGCCCTCAGCCAACTCACCACAGGCCCGGACCCCGAGAAGAACCTGCGCCTCATCGAGGAGTGGACACGCCGCGCCGCCGACTCCGGAGCCCGTGCCGTCGTCTTCCCGGAAGCATCGATGGCCTGCTTCGGCACGCCACTGGCCCCGCTCGCCCAACCCCTCGACGGACCGTGGGCCGACGGCGTCCGCGAGATCGCCCGGGAGACCGGCACGGTCGTCGTGGCCGGCATGTTCACCCCGGCCGACAAGGGACGGGTGGTCAACACCCTGCTGGCGACCGGACCCGGCGTCGAGGAGTCGTACGACAAAATCCATCTCTACGACGCCTTCGGCTTCCGCGAGTCCGAGACCGTGGCCCCAGGTTCCCGTACCGCCGTGATCGACGTGGACGGCGTCCGGCTGGGCCTGGCCACCTGCTACGACGTCCGCTTCCCGGAGTTGTTCCGGGCGCATGCCGACGCGGGGGCGGTGGGCACCCTGCTGGCGGCCTCCTGGGGCGCGGGCCCCGGCAAGCTCGACCAGTGGCAACTGCTGGTGCGGGCCCGCGCGTTGGACGCCACCGTCTGGGTCGCCGCCGTCGGCCAGGCCGATCCCGGCACCGGCCCGGGCCCGGTGCCGACCGGCATCGGACACAGCCTGGTGGTCGGCCCCGACGGGACCGTACGAGCATCCCTCGGCGCCGAGCCGGAGCTGCTCGTGACGGACCTGGACGTCGACGAGGTCGGCGCGGTCCGCGAGAAGACGTCCGTACTGGCGAACCGGCGGCCGGAGGTGTGGCGATGAGCGGGCCCGAGCTGGAGTTCCACCACCCCGACGGGCCCTGGCGCACCCCGGCCGGCGCCGGACCCGGCGTCGAGGAGTGCGTCCTGGCCGAGGACCCCGACAGCGGCCGGCGCACCGCGCTGGTCCGCTGGGCGCCGGGCACCGACACCTCGGACGCGGGCGTGGCCCGGCACGACGTATGGGAGGAGGTCTACCTCATCGAGGGAGCGCTGCACGACCTGACGCTGGAGCGCACCTTCACCGCGGGCATGTACGCCTGCCGTCCGCCGGGCATGCCGCACGGGCCCTGGATCTCGCCGGACGGCGTGACCATGCTCGTGATCACCTACCCCTGATCCCGGCGGGCAGGGGAGTGTCCCTCGGTGGCGGGGGACGCGCGCCAGAGCCCTGCCCCTCCACCGCCGCCTCAGGCGTCGAGCAGCACCTTGAGGGTCGACTGCAGATGGTGGTCGATGGCCGCGCACGCCGCCTGCGCGTCACCGGCGGCCAGGGCGTCCACGATGGCCTCGTGCTCGTCGAGCACCGCCTTCTGCCGGCCCTGCTGGTTGAAGACCGCGACCACTCCGGCGCGGACCTGGCGACTGCGCAGGCCGTCGTAGTGCCGGTCCAGAAGGGTGTTGCCGACGGCCGACACCAGGGACGCGTGGAAGCGGTGGTCGACGGCGATGAACTCCCGGGTCTCCTCGGCGCCGGTGAGCGCGCGCTGCTGTTCCAGCAGGGAGCGCAGCTCCTCCAGAGGCACCCGCCCGGCCGCGACGAGCCGCTCGGCCGCGTACCGCTCGACCATGCCGCGCAGCTCCATCAACTCCCGGACCTCACGCCCCGTCAGAGGTGCCACCCGGGCACCGCGCTTGGGCACGAGCTCGACCAGATCCTCCGCGGCGAGCATCAGCAGCGCCTCCCGGATGGGAGTGCGGGAGACACCGATACGATCGGCGAGCTCCTGCTCCGACAGGAAAGCCCCCTGCATCTCAGGATCCGTGAGCACCGTGTCCTTGAGATACGCGTACGCCTTCTCCCGACCGGACGCCACGGCAACCCCCAGACATCGCATACAGTTTGTATACCGACGCTACCACGCGCATTCCCGCACAACACCGGGCCGCCAGCTCCCGGCCATACCCGCGCCCACCACGAGGAATCCCGCCTCCCCGCCCAGTGCTGCGCAGCGCCGAACAGGGACGAACACCGCGGATGCCGGATACTCGTGTACGGCGGGGTACGTGGGCGCTATGTCGGCAGGAGGGGCGCTGGCGTATGAAGACACCTATGTCGATACCTTGGCGCTTCCTGCCCAGACGGATCCCCACGTGGTTGCGCGACCATGATCCGGGACTCGCGGCGACTCGTCGGGCCGCCCGCACCGCACTGGTGATGCCCGCGCTGTTCGCCCTCTGCAGTCAGGTGCTGCATTCCTCGACGATGGCGACCTTCGCGGCTTTCGGCTCGTTCTCGATGCTCCTGCTCGTGGAGTTCACCGGCCCGATGGTGCAGCGGCTGCGGGCTCACGTGGGTCTGGCGCTCGCGTGGGCAGTCCTCATCTGCGTCGGCACGCTGGTGGCACGAATGACCTGGCTCGCGGTCACCGGCACGGTCGTCGTGGGCTTCCTCGTGCTCTTCTCGGGGGTCGTCAGCTCCGTCCTCGCGGGTGCGACGACCGCGCTGCTACTGGCCTTCATCCTCCCCGTGACCTCGCCCGCCTCGCTGTCACAGCTACCCGACCGGCTCGCCGGAGCGGGCATCGCCGCAGCCGCCGCGATGCTTGCGATCTCCCTGCTGTGGCCCCGTCCCGCCGCGGACCCGCTCAGCGCACCCGCCGCCCGAGTCTGCCGCGCCGCCGCGGCGCAGCTGCGCAGCGACGCCTCCTGGCTGGCCGGCGGGCCGGACGCGCCGACCACCCGGCAGTGCGCGGCTGCCGCCGATCAGGCCGCCGCCGCGGCGGCAGACCTGCGCACCGCCTTCGACGCCACTCCCTACCGGCCCACAGGCCTGTCCGCCGGCTCCCGCGCACTGGTCCGCCTGGTCGACGAACTCACCTGGCTCAGCGCCATCGTGGCCGACAGCGGCCCCCCGTCCGACAACTACGGGGCCTGTGACGCCGACGCGCACCTCGTGCGGCGTGCCGCGGCCGACGCCCTCGACGAGGCGGCCCACATCCTCGACGCCCCGCGCAGCGCGCCCGACGCCCTCCGCGCCGCCCTGGTCAGCCTGCGTACGGCCATGGACGGGATGGAGAACAGCGCGACCCAGCGACTGCCCGTGGAACAACCGAAGCCCGGTACGGAGCCGGAAGTCCGCGCCTTCATCGAGACCCTCGACCTGTCGTTCCGCGCACAGGAGTTGGGGTTCGCCACCCTCCAGATCGCCGGCAACGTGGACCTGGCCGCAGCCGCCGAACGCCGCAGCTGGCCCGAGCGGCTGCTCGGCGGGGAACCCGGCGCACTGGCCCAGCCCCTGAAATCCGCTGTCGAGCGCGCCGCCGCACACCTGGAACCGCGCTCGGTGTGGCTGCACAACAGCCTCCGGGGCGCGCTCGGCCTCGGCATCGCGGTGGCCCTGGCGAACCTGACAAGTGTCCAGCACTCGTTCTGGGTCCTGCTCGGAACCCTGTCGGTGCTGCGCTCCAACGCGCTCAACACCGGCCAGAACGCGCTGCGGGCCCTGGGCGGCACGCTTGCCGGTTCACTCATCGGGACCGGACTGCTCCAGCTCATCGGCCACCACGGCACCCTGCTCTGGTTCCTGCTCCCTGTCGCCGTGTTCGTCGCCGGCATCGCCCCCGCCGCCATCTCGTTCGCGGCAGGCCAGGCGGCCTTCACCGTCGCCCTGGTGATCCTGTTCAACATCGGCCAGGATCCCGACTGGCACATCGTGCTGCTGCGGATCCAGGACATCGCCCTCGGCTGCGCGGTGAGCGTGCTGGTCGGCCTGTTCTTCTGGCCGCGGGGCGCCGCGGCTGCCGTGGACCGGGCGCTTTCGGCCGCGTACGCCGACAGTGCTCGCTACCTCGCCGATGCGGTGGAGTACGCGGCCAGTCGCTGCAGCATCGGCTGCATACCGACCGATGCCCCGCTGGAGGCGAGCCGACAGGCAGCCGCCTCGGCCCGTCGACTCGACGACGCCTTCCGCAGCTACCTCGCCGAACGCGGCGCCAAGCCGGTGCCGCTCTCCGACATGACCACCCTGGTCACCGGGATCGTAGGACTGCGCCTTGCCTCGGACGCGGTGCTGGAACTGTGGCAACGCAACGGCGGCGAGGCACAGATGGAACCCGACCGCTCCGAGGCCCGGCTCATCCTGCTCGACACCGTCGTCCGGCTGTCCGACTGGTACCGCGACCTGGCCGTCGGCCTCGGCCAACACACCGCCGTACCGGACCCGCTGTCACGCCACCCGGAGGACGACGCGCGCCTCGTCGACTCCCTGCGCCGCGACCTCCGCGACGACGACGGACACGCCACAGCCACAGCCGTCCGCATCATCTGGACCGCCGACCACCTCAACGCCACCCGCCGCCTCCAGCCCAGCTTGGCAGCAGCGGCAAAGCCGGGTGGCCCGGCCTGATACCGCGACGCTGGGCCACCGCCTCACCTGACACGGCTCGGACACGTCCTGGAGCGCCGCCGAACGAGTCCGCGACTTCGGCTCGGTGAACAGAGCGCCCCGGTCCATGGTGGTGGACCAGGGCACTCGTCGCGAGCGTCAACTGACCGACTTGGCGGCGTCCACGATGAGTTCGGCGACGATCCTGGGGTGACTGATCATCACGACGTGGGAGGAGCCCGGCACTTCGACGACCTTGCGGGCGTTCGCACGGCTGTACATCCAGCGCTCGCACGCCGGCGGGATCGCCTTGTCCTGGGCGGCGACCAGTCCCCACACCGGGATCGTTTTCCAGGCCGCGGCCGTGGTCGGGAAGACGAAGGAATCGGCATCGAACGGCCGCTGCGTGGCCTGCAGGACCCGGAAGTCAGCGGCAGGAATGTCAGCGGCGAAGGCCGCCTGGCCGTCCTTGCTCAGGTACAGATCGGTTCCCGTCGTGCCGTCGGCCTTCGTGTACGGGACCGGCACGCTCACCGGCCCGACCTCGCTGCCGGGGAACTTGGTGATGAGCTCCCCCTGTGTCTCGCCCACATCGGGCACGAACGCTGCGACGTAGACCAAGGCCTTGACGTTGGCCTTCCCGGCAGCGGCATTCGTGATGACCGTTCCACCCATGGAGTGCGCGACCAGCACGACCGGTCCGCTGATGGAGTCCAGCAGACTCGCGATATACGGGGCGTCGGTCGGAATACCCCGCAGCGGGTTCGACCCACAGACCGTGCTGTAGCCCTTGTCCTGCAACTCCCCGATGGTGGCGTTCCAGCAGGACGAATCCGCGTAGCCGCCATGCACCAACACGATCGTGGGCTTCACCCTCGACTTCTCCTCACCGGTACCGGCTGTGGCCGTCGCCGCGCCGGCCGTTCCTTCTGAACCTGCTATCAGCGCAGCCGACCCGGCCAGCGCCGCTCCGGCGGCCAGGACATGACGGCGGGAAACATCGGTACTCATGGGAGTCCTAACGTATTTGGGTTGGGGGAGTGGGCCTGAAGGTGAGCTCGCCGCTGAGCTGCTGCGCGAGGGCGGAGGGCGCCGTCTGAACAGGTGGCCGTCAGGAGTTCGTCTCGGTCGGCGGGCTCAGCCGCGCACGGGCGGCTCGATCGGTGTATGACATGGACCCTATGAGGAGCGCTTTTGCGGTGGCATCGGCAATGTGACCTAGTTCCGGGCTGACCACCCGCCAGAAGCTCGACGAGGTGGTCGCCTTCGCCGGTCCCTGGTCACCGAGGCCGGTATGCGGTGGCCAGCACGGAGACGGTGACGTGGTCGGGCAAGAGGCCGTCGTCGTTCGGGTCCGCACGGCTCAAGTGGCGTGCGCTCGGTGTCATCCCGACCAGATCGAGGGTCTCCTGCCTGGTCAAGGGCATGGTGTACTCGACCTGTTCGGTATCGGCGGCTTCGAAGAGGGGATCCATCGCCCGGTGCAGGCGTTGTTCCTTGGCCGGGTCGATCGTGTGAACAACCCGCTGCCCCAGGTCGCGGACGAAACCAACGGCTCCGCCACCCTGATCAGCGACTACCGCTACGACCCCCTGGGCGAACCGCAGACCTTGCGTACCAGCGCCGGCACCTACTACGACCACCACGACCTGTCCGGCTCCATCACCGACCTCACGAGCTCGGCCGGAGTCGACCAGACCAAGTACAGCTACGACGCCTTCGGCAACACGACAGCCACGGCTCTCGTCACCGGCGCGCCCGCCAACCCCTTCGCCTACACCGGCCAGTACCAGGACCCCGCCGGCACCGCCCTCGGCTACCAACTCCGCGCCCGCACCTACGACCCGAGCACCGGCCGCTTCACCAGCACCGACCCCGCACCGAGCTCCGTCGCCGACCCCTCCACGTCGTCATACGCCTATACCGACGACGACCCGACCACCCTCACCGATCCCTCCGGCGCCTGCCCCGAATGCGTCAGCGCCGCGATCGGCGGCATCGTCGGCGGAGTCTTCGGCGGCATCAGCTACTCCCTCAGCCATCCCCACGACTTCAGCTGGAGCGGCTTCGGCACCGCTGCCGGCAAGGGCGCGCTGTACGGCTTCGGCGCCGGGCTCCTCATGCCCGCGGCCGGCGCGGGAGCCGTAGACTTGCTGGGGCTGGAGGAAGGCAGCACCGCCGCCACGGTGACCTCGGCCACCGTCAACGCGGGTGTAGGCGCGGCCTACACCTGGGCCTTCGACAACGCCCTCTGCGAACCCACCACACCCGGCGACCTGCTCCTCGGAGCACTCGGCGGCGCCCTCAGCGGACTTGGCCGCGGTGGACTGGGCGAACCGCGTGCCGTGGTCGATGGGTCGACGCCCGACGTAGCCGGAAACCGCATCATCAGCACGGAACAGACGCTCCAACAGAATGCGGCCTCTGTCGGGGCAAGGGACGTGGGTGAAGCGTTCAGTGGCATTTACAGCCCGTCCACCGGCAAACTCGTGGCTAAGCTGAGTGGCGAGGTCCCACCCGCTCTGGTGGTTCGTAACGGTGGACACAACATGATCAACAAAGAAGTCTTCGGGCGCGCCGACGACACTGTCGCCTTCACCGCCATCATCACAGCGGACGGGCTGAGGGTGACGTGGAAATCCATGGGAGTCAACGCCATGAATCACGGAGAACTTGAGGCGCCGAACGAGTACCGCCAGCCGATTCTTGACCTGCTGGAGAGCCTCACAGGGCTTGGAGCGAGGGGGTGACCATGGAGGACGAGGTCGTCATTGGTGGGCTACCTGTCCCTCCGCAGCTGATCGCGCTGATCAGGGCAGGGAGATGGGCGCCTCCGGGGGATGACATTCTCCGCGATATCTTCGGGGAGGATCCGGAGCAGCCGTGCTTCTACGGAGAGCGCATGCTCATCGGTGAAAACCGCATATGGCACGCGGAACCGGAGAATGCTGGACCATCCCGGCCAATCACAGAAGAAAATCTGGGAATACTAGTTGAGATGTCGCTAGTGATCGCAGATCTCGGTCCCTCGATGCCCATCGTGTTGGACTACCGGGAATCACTCACATTTCCACGAGTTCTGTACCCGAGAGGTTTGACGTGGGTGCAGATCGCGGAGAGCTTCGAGCAGCTGACTGGTCTTTTGCGCCTACAGGAATCTGTCTGAACAGGCCGTCAGACCTGACACAACACCGAAGGTGCAGATCTATGCCGTCGTCTGCCGGAGGAGCGCCCTGAGTCCGAGCCGTAGTGGAGGTCCTCCGGACCCCCCGCGCGAGGTTCAGTAGGACCCGCCCAGGCAGCAGCGCACCGGGGCGGGCGCCGACTCCCTCCAGCACATGCTCCGGAGCGTCGGCGATCCACTCGCCGACCGCCGGCCGCGAAGCGACTCCGGCGGCCAGCGCACACGCGGCGAGTGCGAGGACGACGGCCAAGCAGTGGCGCACTCCGCGTAGATCACGCGGGTCCGACCCGGGACATCCTCGGATACGACCTCGGGCTGCTCTCGCAGGTGGTCAAGGGCAGGCGGGATCAGCGATGACGCGTCGACAGGCACGGTCTTCCGCTCGGATCACGGGACGTAGAGGACTCCATGATCTTGGAAGCCGTATCTGTCGCGTCCCCGACCCCCCACTGACCTGACGGACCATCACGAACCGGGCGTCATGCGACAACGCCGAAGCCCCGACCCATGACCACACCGATTACGCACCCGTCCGAGTGAAGTGCAGATAAGCGCGCAATGCTGCAGCGCGGCGGAGCCGCACCCGAGGCACCTCTGCGCGTCATGGCCGCCGACCTCACCCAGGACGCGGGCTGGTCCGAGGCGGTGGCGGGATGCGACGCCGTCCTGCACGTCGCATCGCCGACTCTGACGAGCGCTCCGCGATCGGACGACGAGATGGTCACGCCGGCTCGTGACGGCGTACTGCGGGTACTGCGGGCCGCCCGGGACACCGGCGTGCGGCGCGTGGTGCTCACCTCGGCGATCGGCGCCATCGCATACGGCCACCCCGAGCGCACGACCCCGTTCACCGAGGACGACTGGACGAACGTCGACGCCGGTATCCAGCCGTACCAGAAGTCCAAGACGCTCGCGGAACGCGCGGCCTGGGATTTCATCACGACGCAGGGCCGGGGGCTGGAGCTGTCCACCGTGAACCCCACCGGCGTCCTCGGCCCGGTACTGGGACCTGACTACTCGCCATCCCTGGGAGTGATCCGGCGCATGCTGGACGGCTCGATGCCGGCAAGCCTGAAGTTCGCCAGCGGCTACGTCGACGTACGGGACGTAGCCGATCTGCACCTGCGCGCCATGACCGACCCGGCAGCCGCGGGCGAACGATTCATCGCCACGTCGGGCCGCAGCCTGTGGGTGCGCGACGTCGCCGCCATCCTCCGCGAACGCCTCGGAGAGCGCGCCCACAACGTGCCCACGAGGGAAATGCCCATCTGGGCGACCCGCGGCATTTCCCTGGTCAACCCCCAACTCCGCACGCTCCGCTCGATCCTGGGCAAGAACCTCGACGCCACCTCCGAGAAGGCCCAGCGCGTTCTCGGCTGGCAGCCGCGCCCCGTCGAAGACACCATCACCGAGACAGCCGAGAGCCTGCTCGCCCTCAACACCGGTCAAGCGGCCTGACCTTCACCCCGAGGCCGAAGCCTCCCAGCCCAACACGATCCGCAGCCTTGTCCCGGCACCAAGACCCAGCATCGGGACTCTTCCGAACGGAGTCGGTATGACCGAGCCGGTCGGACGACTGGGGGCAGTGGCCCTGGATTGTGACGTCCCCCGCGCGCTGGCGGCATTCTGGGTCACAGTGATCGGCGGCACCGTCAGCATCGAGTCCGAGTCCTTCTGCGGCATCAGAGGGCGGTATGTGACGCGATGTCACTGTGGGTGTCACCGGAACGTGTGCGGCCTCCGCGCATCGTCGCGCAAGGCGATCCGCGCCTGACGCAGAAATCGAGGAGACTACCGGCGGCCGGTACGCCAGGATCTGGGAATGGAGATGTCCCACGTTACGCGTGCGAAGGCGGCTGCGACTGCGGTCGCCGTATCGCTCGGCCTGCCCGTCAGCGACGCAGTCGTGCTCCACAACTCGAACAAGCTGGCCCTGCGGCTGACGCCATGCGACGTCTTTGCCCGGGTCGCCCCTGTGGGACGAGAGGTTGCACAGTTCGAAGTCGAGCTCGCTCGGCGGCTCACCGAGGTCGGAAGCCCGGTGTGTCCCCTGGAGCCCCGGGCGGACCCGGTCGTGTACACCCGCGATGGCTTCGCCGTGACGCTGTGGATCTACTACGAGCCCGTGACACCTCACCTCTCACCAGTCGACTACGCCCAGGCGCTGGAGCGGCTGCACGCCGGCATGCGCGAGGCCGAGGTGCCCAGCCAACGGTTCACCGGCCGCATCACGGAGGCAGAAGACGTCGTTGCCGACCCGGAACGTTCGCCGGAGCTCGCCGCCACAGAGCGCGTCTTCCTCAGCGGCAGACTCGCAAGCCTGCGCAAGACGATCGAGGAGCGCGGCGCCGTGGAGCAACTGCTCCACGGCGAGCCGCATCCAGGCAATGTGCTCAGCACGGCAAACGGCCCGTTGTTCATCGACTTTGAGACGTGCTGCCGTGGACCCGTCGAGTTCGACCTCGCCCATGCTCCCGAGATGGTCTGCGGGCACTATCCGAACCTCGACCAAGGGCTGCTGGACGAGTGCCGCCAGCTCGTCCTCGCGATGGTCGCAGCCTGGCGTTGGGAGCTGGGCGACGAGTTTCCGAACGGGAGGCTCAACGGAGAAGCGTTCCTGCGCGCACTGCACGACGGACCTCCCTGGCCGACACTCGACACGATGAACAAGCGACTGGCCGCCCAGTAGAAATCACCCAAGACCACTCGAAGGCGACAAGGAACCGAACGGCGAGGCTCCAAGATCCTTCAGAGGGCGGTATGAGAATTGATGCTCGATTCTTCGTTGCGTCTGAGGTGAGCGGGCGGGCCGCGGCGGTGGCGGACGGCTATGGCCGGGGCTGGGTGAACAAGCCCTGCTCGATCTCGACGAGGACCCCGCGGTCGATCAGCCGCTTGAGCTTCAGGCGAATGTTGTTGACGTTGTTCGGCGCGATCGTCAGGTCCATCGCCCCGCAGACCTGCCGCGCCCGCAGCGGATGGTCAGCGGCGGCGAACACCGCCATGATCTGCTGGTAGGCCGGATGGTCCGGCAGTTTCGGTGCCGGGGGCGAGGGCGGCTGCGGAGCGGGCAGTTCCAGCAGTGAGCCCTTTTCAAGCTGCGGTGCCTGACCGCGAGTTGGACTGTCCTGCGCAACGACGAAGCTCCTGGTAGACGGTTTCTCGACCAAGATCACCCGTGTCCGCCAGGAGCTTCGCGTGCTCGTCTACCCGTCCTCGATCGACCTGTCCAGCCGCACCCTGCGGTTCCTGACCGGACAACTGACAGCCCGGCGGCAGGAGATCGGAACGCGGTGGCGGCGCCTTCCCGCCGCACGTCAGGCACTGCTCGCCCTGGCCCACCTGCGGTGCGGTGACACCTACGCCCAGCTCGCTGCCGGGTTCGGCATCGGGATCGCGACCGTCTACCGCTACATACGTGAAGCCGTCGAGGCCCTGACCGCCCTCGCCCCGTCCCTGGCCGAGGCCATGAAAACGATCCGGACGAAGGCATTCGTCATCCTCGACGGCACCCTGCTGCCGATCGCCCGCATAGCCGCCGACACCCCGTACTACTCCGGGAAACACAAACGCCACGGCATGAACGTCCAGGTCCTCACCGATCCGTTCGGACGACTGCTCTGGACCTCCCCGGCTCTGCCCGGCGCGACCCACGACCTCACCGCCGCCCGGCAGCACGGCATCATCGAAGCCCTCGCCGATGCCGGACTCAAATGCTGGGCGGACAAGGCATATCAAGGCGCCGGCGGACCCGTCCGCGTACCGTTTCGAGGCAGCCGCCTCAAGCGATGGAAGCGCCGCCACAACACCACCCACCCCAAGATCCGCTGCCTCGGCGAGCGGACCATCGCCACCCTCAAGGGCTGGCGCCTCCCGCGGAAGCTCCGCTCCAGCACCAACCGAATCACCAACGTAGTGAAGGCCGTCCTCGTCCTTCACCACCCATCAGCGTGAGGTTGGAAAAGCTCAGTGCCACGCTCGCCTGCGGGAATTCCTTGAGGATCAGCCCGCTCACCCGGGCGAAGAGCGGGCGGTGACCCGGCGGAATCGCGTCGATGTACTCCTGCATAAGGTCCATGTCCCATGGTGGTCCTCCCGCAGCCCCCGCTGCGGCTCGGCCGGTCGTGCCTGAGCGTCGCGTGGCTGATCGGGGCAGATGGAGAACTGGAACGCGAGTATCTAGGGTCAGCACATGGCTTTCATCATGGTGTGCGAAGACGACGCGGCGGTCCGCGGCATCCTCAAGCGCGCCCTGGAGCACGACGGCCACACCGTCTCCGTCGCCGCCACGGCCGACAGCCTGCTGCGGCAGCTCGCACCGGCGCCCCAACTGGTCGTCCTGGATCTCGGGTTGCCGGACGCCGACGGTCGCGATGTCTGCCTGGCCCTGCGGGCTCGCGGCGTCGACGTGCCGGTGTTGATGCTCACCGCCTTGGACGGCCTGCATCACAAGGTGGGCGGCTTCGAGGCCGGCGCCGACGACTACATGACCAAACCCTTCGACATCCCGGAACTGCTGGTTCGTGTCCGGGCGCTGCTGCGCCGGGCCACCGTGGCGTCCGCACCGCACGAGGTCGTCCTCGATCCGGCGAAGCACGTGGTGACCTACGATGCGGTGAGCATGAGCCTGACCCCGACCGAGTTCCGGCTACTGGGCCGCCTGATCGCCTCGCAGGGCGACGCGGTACGCCGCCACGCCCTCGTCGCCGCCGGCTGGCCGCACGGGGCCCAGGTCAGCGACAACACCCTCGACTCCTATGTGCGCCGGCTGCGGACCAAGCTCGGTCCGCTGGGTGTGGCCGAGCGGCTGGCGACCGTCCGCGGCGTGGGCTACCGATGGCAGTGACGGGTTTCCGCCGAAGCGTCGTCGCGCTCACCGTGCTGATCGCCACCGCAGTGGTCGCGATCCTGGTGGTGGTTTCGCACGTGCTGCTGAGCAGGGTGACGGATGCCGACGCGCACGATCTGGCCCGTACGCGCGCCGAGGCGGTCGCGGTGAACGTCAGCGCCAAGGGCGGCCGTGTCGTGCTCACGGAGAACAGCAGCGAGGCGCTGGACGAGGTCGCCTGGGTGTATGCCGATGGCCGTCTTATCGACGGGGACGTGCCGCCGAGCGTGGTCGGGCGCGTCGAGGAGCTGGCGGACTCGGGGCGATCGCAGACCGCGACCGTCGGCGACTACCTCCTGTTCGCGCGGCCGGTTCCGACCGGCGGCCACCACGTCATGGTGATCGTCCGGGTGGACCTCACGCCCTACGAGACGTCCGAGCAGCGCAGCCTGACCCTGTCGCTGATTCTGGGCGGCCTTACGATCCTCCTCGCCGGCGGTGTCGCGCACCTCGTGGTGCACCGCGCGCTGCGCGTCGTGCACGAGATGGCCGCCCTCGCCGACGACTGGGGCCATCACGAGCCCGGGCGCCGTTTCAACCTCGGAGCCCCCCGTGACGAGTTCGGGGAACTGGGACAGACCCTGGATCGCCTCCTGGAGCGGGTTGACAACGCGCTGGCGGACGAGCGTCGGCTCACCGACGAGATCGCCCACGAGCTGCGGACACCGCTCACGGTCCTGCGAGGCGAGGCGCAGCTGGCGCAGCTGTCCGGCGAGCCAGTGGTGCCGGAGGTGGTGCTGAGCGAGGTCGACCGCCTCAATGCGGCGATCACGACGATATTGCGCGCAGCGCGCGCACGGACGGAGGAGGGGACCCGGTGTGATCTGCGCTCCGCCGCGCGGCAGGCGATCGGCAGCCGCGCGGTCGAGGTCGCCTTCCCGGCGAAGGTCGAGGTGGCTTTGGCGCCCGACGTCGCTGTGTCGCTGCTGTCACCCCTGCTGGAGAACAGCCTGCGGCATGCGAAGTCCCGTGTGTGGATCACCGCGCGCAGCCAGGGCGAGACCATCGTGGTGGATGTCCTGGACGACGGCCCAGGGTTCGATCCCGCTGAGGTCGACCGGGTCTTCGAAGCGGGCGTGACCGGCGGCGGCGGGTACGGGCTGGGGCTGCCGGTGGTCCGGCGTATCGCTGCCTCGGCCGGTGTGGAGGTCCGGGCGATCGCGGACGGCCGCGGTCACGTCCAGGTGACACTCCCGGCCGCGAAGGCGGCCACGTAGTCAGGTTGCTTGCAGGTTCCCTCCGTAAACCTCCCTGCATGACAACGACAACGGAAGCACGCCCACGCAGCGGGCGCCTCATGCTCAACAAGGTCCCCGAGGTCACCATCTGGTTCTGGGTGATCAAGATCTTGTGCACCACCGTCGGGGAGAGCTTCGCCGACTGGATCAACATGAAGCTGGGCGTCGGCCTGGTGAACACGGCCTGGATCTTCACCGCGGTGTTCGTCGTGGTCCTGGCCGTCCAGATGCGGCTCAAGCGGTACGTACCGTTCCCGTACTGGCTGACCGTGGTCGTTGTCAGTGTCACGGGCACCCTGTACACCGACATCCTCACCGACCAGCTCAATGTGCCGCTGTGGATCAGCACCGCCGTGTTCTCCGTTCTGCTCGCTGTGGTCTTCGGCGTGTGGTGGCTGCGCGAGCGCACCCTCTCGATCCACTCGGTCACGACGCTTCCGCGTGAGTCGTTCTACTGGCTCGCGGTTCTCGTCACCTTCGCGCTCGGCACCGCGACCGGGGACTGGACCCTGGAACTCACCGGCTGGAGCCCGGGCGCCTCGGTGATGCTGCCGCTCGGCCTCATCGCGGCGATCACGCTGCTGTGGAAGTTCGGCGCGAACCCGGTGCTGTCCTTCTGGCTCGCCTACATCCTGACCCGCCCGCTGGGCGCGAACATCGGCGACTGGCTCGCCTCCCCGAAGGTCGCTCAGCCGGGCGAGCCGACCGGCCTCGCGCTGGGCACCTTCACCACCAGCCTGATCTTCCTCGGCCTGATCCTGGCCACCGTGGCCTACCTGACGGTGACACGCCCGGACGTGACCGAGACCTACGAGGCCGCCCACGCCGCCCACGCCACCGGCGACCTGCGAAAGGAGCGCGTCGGTCTGGCCGGCTTCGGACTGCTCGCCGTCGCCACCATGGGCCTGCTGATCTGGGCCCACAGCCAGCCGCACACCGGCCCGGCGCCGGAGGCCGACAACACCTCCGCCGTCCAGATGGCTCCCGGCCAGGCGGTGAAGAAGTTCCCGCCCGCCAAGGTCGCCGCGCTGAAGAACCTCGCCTCCACCTCGCTCAAGGACGCGCGCTCGGGGAACGCGAAGGGAGCGCACACGGCCGCCCAGTCGCTGCGTGACCTGTGGGATGCCGACCAGGCATCGCTGCAGCCGCTGGACAACACGGGCTGGACCTCCATCGACGCCCAGATGGACAAGGTGCTGGGGACCTTCGGCATCGACCACTCGAATCCGCCGATGCCGCCTGCGCAGCAGGAGAAGGAACTGAACGCCCTCCTGACGGACATGGGCTGACAGACCCCCTGCGCCCGGCGACGGGGTGAGTGTGCGGGGCCGAGCCGAGAACCGCGCCGCCTCGGCACACGCCGACGAGCTGTGGTCAGTGCAGGTGGCCGCCTGTGTCAGCCCGGGCATGTCCGCGAACTCACGTGGGCGGTCGAAGCCGGCCTCTCAATGGCTTCGGCCGCCCGCTGTTCCTCCAAGCTGATCGAGGACAAGGCGCTTCATGAAAGGCGGTGTCCGATCCCGCGCGCCGTGCCGATGGTCAGCGCACTGCCGGCCTCACGCAGCTTCCGCCGCAGCCGGGTCAGGTACTGGTCCAGTGTGTTGTCACTGACCTGGGCACCCTCCGGCCAGCCCGCCGCGACCAGCTCGCGGCGCCGAACGACGCTCCCGCCCGCGGCCACGAGTGTGGCCAGCAGCCGGAACTCCGTGGGGGACAGGGCGACGGCCGTGCCGTGCACGGTGACGCGGTGGCCGACCGCGTCCAGAATCAGGTCCCCGACCGCGACCGCCGCGGCCGGCGCAGCCCGCTTCACGGACGCACGCAGCCGGGCGGTGAGTTCGGCCAGATGGAAGGGCTTGGCCAGGTAGTCGTCACCGCCTGCCGAGAACGCCGACAGCCGGTCCGCGAGCTGTTGCCGGGCGGTCAGGAAGATGACCGGGGCCAGGAAGCCGTTGGTGCGCAGCGCCTGGCACACGTCCCGACCGTCCGCGTCGGGCAGCCCGATGTCCAGGACAATCGCCGCGATGTCGCCGGTGGCCAGCCGCAGGGCGGTGGCACCGTCGGCGGCGAGGACGGGCTCGAAGCCCTCCTCGTACAGCCCACGGCGCAGCACGTCCAGCAGCACGTGATCGTCCTCAACGACCAATATCTTGTGACGCATGGTCTCCCTTAGGTGCTCCCGCCGGGCGGGTCGTGTCCGAGACGAGTGATTCGGGCGGCCAGTGAGCCATGGCCGACAGACACGCCGCCAGGCGGCCGGCGACGAGTCGCTGCGGCATCGCTCCGCGTGGAGCGCGCCAGAGTCAGCGTGGTGCCGTGCCGCAAGAGGAGCGCCCATCCACTGACAGCGCCCCTTTCCCTTGGACCACCTGACGTAGGTGAACGGGCAGATATGAATGACTACAAGGGTGTAGACGTTCGTCGCACTGTAGACGATCGGTGAGTGGGAGGCGTTCCCGGGCTTGTGCGCCCTTACCTGTCCGTCGGCTCGGCGGCGTCATGCTTGCTCAGCTCGGACGAGGGCGGCGCCCGCACCGACGTCATCATGATCACCGCCGACCGGGACATCACCTCGGTACGGACCGCCATGAAGCTCGGCGCCGTGGGCTACCTGGTCAAGCCGTTTTCCTCGTGCCCATCACTTCGACCTAGACGAGTACGGCACCCCGGTCCCAGCGGCCTTCTATTGGCGTGGCGTGGCGTGGCGTGGCGTGGCGGGTCAGCGGTCGAGCCGGTAGCCGTGCCCGCGCAGGGTGGTGATGCGGGGCAGGCCGCTGGGGCGGTCCGAGGTGTCGGCGGCCTCGGTGAGGTGGCGGCGCAAGGCGGCTATGGTGACGTCGAGGGTCTTGGTGGAGCCGAACCAGTTCTCGTCCCAGACCTCGGCCATCAGGGTCTCCCGGGAGACGGCCTCCCCGGGGTGCTGGGCGAGGACGGCGAGCAGGTCGAACTCCTTGGGGCGGAGCGGGACTTCCTCGTCGTGGAGGGTGCAGCGGCGGGCGGAGACGTCGAGGACGAGGTCGGCCAGGTGGACGGGTTCCGGTGGTGGCGCGGCGACGGTACGGCGGCGCAGATGGGCGCGGAGGCGGGCGAGCAGCACGGAGAGGCTGAAGGGTTTGACGAGGTAGTCGTCGGCTCCGGCGTCCAGCCCGGCGATGACGTCGATGTCGTCGGTGCGCGCGGTGAGGACGATGATCAGGAGGTCGGGACGGCGGGCGCGCAGGTCGCGGGCGATGTCGAGGCCGTCCATGTCGGGCAGGCCCAGGTCGAGGAGCAGGACGTCGTACGAGGACCGCGTCGCCTCGGTCAGGGCGGCGGAGCCGGTGCGGCTCCAGGTGGGGGCGTAGCCGTTGCCGCGCAGGCCGGTGTGGAGGTGGCGGCCGATGGTGTCGTCGTCCTCGACGACCAGGACGCGCGGTCGGCCGCGGTCGGCGGTTGCGGGCATGCGCATGGGCGACAGCCTAGAAGCAGGCGGCTCGCCGGTCCGGTACGGCGCGGTCACAGGTCGCGCAGTTCCTCGACGGCCGGGCGTCCGGCGCTGCGGATGCCGTTGAGGGCGGCGGCCAGTACGGCGGCCACCGCGGCGCCCGTGGTCAGGATCAGGTAGCCGGAGGGCACGGACAGGCTCGCCGGGGGTGGGTCGAAGACGCCGGTGAGGACCTTCACCAGCATCTCGGACAGCGCCCAGCCGATGAGTGCGCCGCCCACCAGTCCGCCGGCGGTCAGCAGCAGGGCCTCGGTGAGGACCATGCCGCGCAGTTGGCGGGGTTTCGCGCCGAGCACGGTGGCAATGGCGAAGGTGCGGCGGCGTTCGGCCAGGCCGAGGGCGAGGACGAGTCCGCCCGCTCCGGCCGACAGGAGGACGGCGAAGGCGAGTTCGATGCGGGTCAGGCCGGCCAGGTCGACCGAGGTGAGGCTGGTGCCCACGGTGCCGCGGGTCTGGGTGAGATCGGTGACAGCGGCGCTGGTGCCGAGCTGCTTTCGCAGGTGGGCGGCGATCCGCTGCTGGTGGGTGCCGCCGGTGTCGAGCAGGAACGCGCCGACCGCGTCGCTGCCGGTCGCCTTCGCCACGTAGGCGGCGTTGGCGACGAAGAAGCTGTCCTTGGGGGCGGTGGGGAACTCCTTGACGATTCCGGCGTAGTGGAACGGGACGGTGCGCAGGGCCTTGGTGAGGGCGTCCTGGACGCGGAGGTTGACGGTGTCTCCGGGGGAGAGCTGGAAGTCGTGGACGGTCTCCACGCTGACCAGGAGGTTGTCGGGGCGTTGGGCGAGGCGGCGCATGAGCTGGTGGGCGGTGCCGCCGGCGAAGTAGGCGTCCTGGAGCGAGGTGGCGTGGGCGATGGTGTCGGGGCGGACGCCGTAGAGGTCCTGGAGGTCGGAGCCGACGTAGGCGAAGCGGTGCTGGACGGGCTCGACGTGCCGTACGCCGGAGACCTTCAGCGTGCTCGCGGCGCCGGGCGGGACGTGGGCGCCGGGGGGTTCGGTGACGGTGACGTCGGCGCCGTTGGTCAGCCGGGCGTCGGCCTCGGCCTGCTGGTGGTAGGTGGCGTTGAAGACGGCGGTGGAGAGGGCGAAGGACAGCGCGAGGGCGAGCAGCACCACGGAGCGGGCCAGCGGGCGGCGGCGCCGGGACAGTACGGCGGCCGTGGTGCCGACGAGGGTGGCGGTCAGCGGGCGGGCCAGTCGGGCCAGGGCCGGGCGGCCGTGGGTGAGGGCGAGCAGGACCATGCGCCACAGCAGCAGGGCGGCGCCGATCCACAGCAGGGCCGGGCCGAGGAAGGCCCAGTAGGAGACGGAGAGGGTGGGCACGCCCTCGGGGGCCAGGACGAGGGCGTACTGGTTGCCGGAGGAGGCGCGGAAGATCAGCCAGGAGCCGATGAGCAGCGCGAAGTCGAGGCCGTAGCGCAGCCACCAGGGGGAGCGGGTGGCGCGGACGCCGGTCTCCTTGCGGGTGTCCGCGACGGTCACCGAGCGCAGGTCGCGCAGCGCGGGGACGAGGACGGCGCAGGCGGCCACGGCGGCGCCGAGGACGAAGGCGATGCCGTACCAGATGACCCAACTGGCCGCGTTCGCGCCGAAGGAGGCGGCGCCGAAGGCGAGGCGCCCGGTCAGCGCCGCGATGCCCAGACCGGCGAACCCGCCCACACCGCCCACGAGTGCGGCTTCCAGGCCCGCGAGCGCGGTGATCTGACGGGGGCGCAGCCCGCGCAGCCGCAGCAACCCCTGTTCCTGGCGGCGCCGTTGGCCGCCCGCCGAGGCGACCGCGGCGGTCAGTGCGGCGGCCAGGACTGCTCCGGGCACGCCGAGGAAGAGGAAGAGGATCTGGGCGTAGAGGGCGTCCTGGCGGGCGGAGTCGAGGGCGGCGCCGAGGTTGTCGCCGACCAGGGCGCCGCCGGCGGTCTTGCCTTCGAGGTGGTGGGCGGCGCCGGTCACGGTGCTGAAGGCGGCGGCCGGGTCGGCGGGCAGGCGGGCGTCTCGGGCGACGTGGATTTGGGTGGTGAGGGCGGTGGCGCTGCGGGTGAGGGAGGTGAACCGGGCGGCGGGCAGGAGGATGACGTTGTCGGGGGGTGCGGTCGGCTGGGACTGGGTGGGGGCGCCGACCTTCTGGAACAGGGAGTCGGCCTGGGGCAGGTCGACCACGCCGTCCACGCGCACCTGGCGCGGTCCGGTGCCCGGCAGTTGGATCGTGACGGCGTCGCCGGGGGCTGCGCGCAGGTTGGAGGCGGTCTGCTGGGCGAGCAGCACGCCGTCGGGCGAGCCGGAGAGAGTTCGGATCGCGTCGGGGAACAGGTGGCGGTAGCCGGGTGGCAGGCCGATGGTCATGCCGGGGCCCGTGGTCTGGGTGCTGCCCTGCACCTGGGCGGTGAAGCCGGTGGCGCGGGCGTAGCCGACCGGGAGGGCGGCTCGGGTACCGGGGTCGGTGCGGACCTGCCGGAGAACGGAGTTGGGGTCCGCGCCGGGCTGTACCTCGACCTGCCAGTCCACGGCGACCGAGCGGACGGCGCGCTGGGTCATGGTCGCCTTCGAGGCGGTGAGGAAGGAGCCGAGGGCGGCGACCAGGGCGACGGCGAGCGCGATGCCGGTCATGGCCGCCAGCAGCCGTCCGGCCCGATGGCGCGCCAGACTCCTGGCCCACGAGGTGATCATGACGTGTCCTCCGGTGCGAGCAGCCGACCGTCGCGCATGGCCCGCCGGACGGTGAGCCGGGCGGCGACGGCGGGGTCGTGGGTGGTGACGACGAGGGCGGCGCCCGTGCGGTCCGCCGCCGTGAGCAGGGCGTCCAGGACGCGGGCGCCGGTGGCGTGGTCGAGGCGGCCGGTGGGTTCGTCGGCGAGGATCAGTCGTGGTTCCTGGGCGAGTACGCGGGCCACGGCGACCCGCTGGGCCTGCCCGCCGGAGATCTCCTCGGGCAGCCGGTCGGCGAGGTCGGCCGCGCCGACCAGGTCGAGGGACTCGGTGACCGGCAGGCGGGCCTGGGTCTCTGTCCGGCCAGCGAGGACGAGCGGGAGAGCGGTGTTCTCGGCGACGTCGAGGGCGGGGACGAGGCTGTCGGCCTGGAACACCAGCCCGATGTCGGTGCCCCCGTCGAGGCCGGGCCAGGAGACGCCGCCGCTGGTGGGGCATTCGAGCCCGGCCAGCAGATGCAGCAGAGACGACTTGCCCGACCCGGACGGGCCTACGATCGCCAGCCGGTCGCCGGGCCGGATGCTCAGGTCGGTCCCGTGCACGGCCACCACTGCCGTCGTGCCGCGCCCGAAGGTCAGTGCCGCGTCGTGGCAGGCGACGAGTACGTCAGTGCCGGACATCGCTCGCCTCCCGTGTCTCCCGGGCCTGCCCGTAGGTCGGGGCGATGAGCCGGTCGGTCACGTGCATGACCACTGTCGCTGTAGTGCCGCGTCCGAAGGTCAGTGCCGCGTCGTGGCAGGCGACGAGTACGTCAGTGCCGGACATCGCTCGCCTCCCGTGTTTCCCGGGCCTGCCCGTCCTCCAGGGTGATCACCCTGTCGGCGATCCGGACGGCCTCCGCGCTGTGCGTGACGATCAGTACCGCGCAGCCGTCCGCGGCCCGCTCCCGTACCATCCGCAGCACCAACTGCTCGGTGCCGCCGTCGAGTTCACCGGTCGGTTCGTCGGCCAGCAGCACGGCGGGGGAGTTCGCGAGGGCCACGGCCAGCCCGGCGCGCGCCAGTTCACCGCCGGACAGCTGCCGCGGCAGGGCGCGGGTCCGCCGGCCGAGCCCCACCTGCTCCAGCAGCGCCTCGGCCGCGACAGCGGGACGGCCGCGCACGGCCCGCTGGGCCAGGCGGATGTTGTCCCGCACGGTCAGGTGCGGCAGCAGGTTGCGGCTCTGGAGCAGGACGCCGATGTGGCGGGCGCGCAGCCGGGCCCGCTCGGTCTCCGGCCGGTGGCTGATACGGACACCGTCCACATGGACGTCGCCGCCGGAGGGCTCGTCGAGTCCGGCCAGGCACGCCAGCAGGGTGGACTTGCCCGCTCCCGAGGGGCCGACGACGGCGACCGTCTCGCCGCGCCACACCGTCAGCGACACCCCGCGCAGGGCCAGGGTCTCCTCCTCGCCCGCACGGTAGAAGCGGTACAACTCGCGGGCGGTGAGCGCGTCGTCGTGCGACCGGGTGGGCATGACGGTCACCGCCACGCGAAGGAGTCGCTGACGATCCGCCACGGGTCGACGTTGTCGGCGTTGACCGGACCGGACAACGTCAGGTCCACCTCGTGGCCCTGCCGGTGGAAGGCGTACCGCTCGAACGCGTCCCGCACCACCTTGCCGGTGACCGGGTCCTTGGCGGAGTCGCCCCGGTAGGTCAGCCGGACGACACGGCCGACGTGCCGGGTCACCTCGGCCACCTTCGGCCCCGCGAACTTCGGTACCTGAGCCTTGAGTTGGGGCACGACGGTGTTCGTGACGGACCCGACCGTGGGCGCCGCGGAGGCGGTGGCCGTGGTGACGCGGACGGTGTTCAGCTTGTCCGTGAACACGGTCGTGGCGCCCTGCCCGGTACGGGCCCAGCCCTCGGGCACCTTCACCAGGAAGCCGGTGAAACCGCCGGCGGGCCGGTACGCCACGTACACCTGGTTGTCGGGGATGTCGCCGGGCGGATTCGACTCGGTGGGCACGGGGGTCGCCCCGGCGCTGCCCGCGCCGGCCGGGGCGGCGGACGTAGCGGACCCCGAGTGCGAGCCGGACCCTGAGTGCGAGCCGGAGCCCGAACACCCGCTGATCACTGCCGCGACCAGCACCAGCCCTACGGCGGCGGATGTGCGTACAGGAGCCATGGCCACTGCCCTCCCGGAAAGCCTGCGACCGGGGATCGGTCATGGCACCGACGCTAGGAGGCGGCCGGTTAACGCCCGGCACGCCGACGGTTAGACGACGGCAAAAGCGCGTGGCGCACCACCTCCGGGCAGGCCGGCGGCCCGCAGGATGAAGGCATGAGACAGCGTGTCGTGCGCGTCGCCCTCACCGCCGCCCTGGTCGCCGTGGTCCTCCTCGCCGTCCCGCTGGCCCTGGCCATCAGGTCGTCCCTGTACGCCGACCAGCGCGACACCCTGGAGCGCGCGGCCCTGTCGGGTGCCGTGCGGGTCAGCCCGGACTACACGACCGGCGATCCCGTCGAACTGCCCGCGCCGCCGGCCGGAGGGCACCTCGGCCTGTACGACACCCACCTGCGGCTGCGGGCGGGCAGCGGCCCCAGGACCGGTGACGCGGCGGTGCGGCGGGCCCTCGGCGCGACGGTGGTGCGCGGTCACTCGGGCGGTGACCTCACCGTCACCGTGCCGGTCTCGCACGCCGAGCAGGTCATCGGCGTCGTCCGCGCCTCCTCGCCCACCGACGCAGTACGCGCCCGCGTCCTCGCCGTGTGGGCCGCCCTCGCCTGCGCCTGCGCCCTCGCCCTGACCGTGGCGGTCCTGGTCGCCCGCCGCCAGGCGCGGGTGCTGGCCGCCCCGTTGGAGGACCTCTCCCGCCACAGGCGGGCCGTCACCGCCGGCGACCTGAGCGCACGCGCCACGCCCAGCAGCATCGCCGAGATCGACCAGGTCGCCCGCACCCACAACGAGATGCTGCACAGCCTCACCGAACTCCTTCGCCACGAACGGGACTTCACCGACAACGCCTCCCACCAGCTGCGCACCCCGCTGACCGGACTGCAGCTCAGCCTGGAGGCGGGCCTCGCCCAGGACAACGACGCCCTGCTGCGCCCCGCCTTGGAGGAGGCGCTGGCCACCACCCGCCGCCTGCACGGCACGGTGGAGGAGGTGCTGCGGCTGTCCCGTTCCCCCGGCCTGCCCGGCACTCGGGCCCCTTCCGTGCCGGTCGAACGGCTGATGGAGGAGACCGAGGACCACTGGCACGGGCTGTTCGCCCGCGACGGCAGGCGGCTGCTGTGCACGACGGGTGACACACCGGGCGACGCCCGCGTCCCGGGTGCCCCGGTCGCCGAGATCCTCGGCATCCTGCTGGACAACGCGCGCGTGCACGGCCGTGGCACCGTCCGCCTCACGGCCCGGGACCTCGGTGACGCCCTCGCCTTCGACGTCGCCGACGAGGGCGGCATCGAGACGACCCGGCCCTTCGAGCGCGGACACACCGGTGACGGAGAGGGAGAGGGCATCGGACTCGCCCTCGCCCGGGACCTGACCGTCACCCTCGGCGGCAGACTCTCCCTGACCGGCCGTCGCACCACCACCTTCACCGTGCTGGTACCGGTCCGTCAGGACGGGACCGGAGACAGAGCAGGGGACGGCGACGGCTGAGGACGCCGGGCTGCTCCTCCGGACCGGGCAAGCGGCCCTCCCGTCACAGGGCCCGATGGGAGACGGTGAGCAGGTAGGTGCCGTAGAAAAGGGAGACGCCGGCCAGAGCGGTGAGCAGGACGGCGATGGTGCGCAGGCGGCTGCGCGCCAGATGCAAGGCGAGCGGGAGCAGCAGAGGGAAGGCCGGCAGCAGGAACCTCGGCTTGCTCGTGAAGAAGTGGCTGCCGCCGACGGCCATCACGATGAGGACGGCGCAGTACGCGAGCAGGGGAAGGGGCTGCCCGTTCAGTGTGCAGAAGAGGAACAGCAGCAGGGAACCAAGGATGATCGCGGCGGTCGCGTAGACGACGAGGGTGTCGTGCCCGACGATCAGATGCCTGAAGGTATGGGCGGTGTAGTGGCCGAAGTCGAAGCGTGAGCCCCAGAGGCTCTGCACGTGGAAGTAGCCGGCCGGGTTGCGGGTCCTGAGTCCCACCCAGCCGATGTAGCCCAGCCATCCGAGAGGAGCCGTGACAGCAGCCGCCCAGGCGCGTGGAGCGGTGGGCTCCCCGGTGCGGCGCAGCTGCCAGAGGTGAGCGACCGCGCCGGTGACGACGGCGACCGCCACAGCCAGGCCGTTGGGACGGCACAGCCCGGCCAGCACCGCCAGCGTCCCCGCGGTCAGCCAGCGACGCGTCAGCACGGCATACAGCGACCATGCGGCGAAGGCGGTCATCAGGGGTTCCGTGTACGCCATCGTCAGGATGATCGCGTGCGGCAGCAGCGCCCACAGCACCACGAGGATGATCCCGACGTGTCGTCCGTGCAGCAGCTCGCCGATCGCGTACACGCCCCAGGCCGCCACCAGGGCGGCACTCCATGCGATGAGCAGCGCGACGTTGACCGGGCCGATCGGTGTCACCGTGCTCACGGCGCGGATCAGACCTGGGAAGAGAGGGAAGAACGCCAGGTCGTTGTAGACGCTGTGGCCCCCTTTGCCGTGGACGATCAGGCCGTAGCCGTACTGGGAGATGTGCCAGTACCAGCGGCCGTCCCATTCCAGGCCGAACACGGTGCGCGGGTGCCTGCCCAGGTGCAGCGACCACAAGGTCGCCATGACCACACCGGTCAGCCGCACGGCGGCGAACGACATCAGTGCCGGCAGTGCCTTCCCCAGCGCGAAACGCCACCCCCGCCGCTGAGACCGTGGATCGAGTATCGGCGCGAACCGCCGCGTGAACGCGTCGATGGTCTTCACGGCATTGTCACCGATTTCGACCTCCTTCTCCGCCCTGTAGGAGGGAGCGAACGGGAGGCCGGGTTCCAATGTCGGGAAATCTCTTACTTCATGAGAATCAGTGATGTTTATAGTTAATGTCGCCCTCGCGACATCACCACCTCACGCAGGCGGCCGGGTTACGGTGCTGAGAAAGATCGCACCGAGACGCGTCGGAACGGGCTTTGAATCCCAACGAGCCGGGCGGTTCGGTCGCGGCTGGACACCGATCCGACGGCCAGTGAACCGCGTACGTACCCGCGGTCCGGCCGACGACCTCGGAGCACGACAGTGCGAAACCCGAACGTCTGGAGGTTTGCGCGCCCGGTGAAATCCGTGGATGAACCAGACGCGAAGCGCACGGATCTTTCCGCGCTGCTTCGGGAGGTCGCCAGGTTCGGTGCCGTCGGTGGGCTGGGCATCGGGGTGAATCTCGCCGTGTTCAACCTCGGCCGAGCCGTGACCTCTCTGCCCGTGGTGCGATGCAGCATCATTGCGACCAGCGTGGCAATAGTCTTCAATTACCTGGGTTTCCGGTACTTCACCTATCGGCACCGTGACCCGCAGGGGAGTACCGCGGAGTTCGCTCTCTTCTGTTTATTCAGCGTCGGCGGCCTGGTCATCGAGAACGGGGTGCTGTACGACGGCTCCGTGCGCCGAACCGGTGTCACGCGCTGACACTCGACGGATTTCGCGGACCTGCCGTCACCGACATCTGTGCGACGGCGTACACAACGAGCATGCGCACCGCGCCAAGGCGACCGAGTTTCCCGCAGCTGCGGGAAAAACATTCGGTATAGCCGAGGCGGACGTCGCGGCGACCAGCAGCAACAAGGGCCAGCGGGCGTGTCGCCCTGAGGCGCGGGCGGGGCGTAGTTGGAGCGGTCATGGGGTGGGGGCGATGTAGGCATACACGGCACCCTCCAGCCGGACGAGTCTCCAGCCGCGGGCGTAGGACGGCGGACGAGTCGCGCCGGTGGTGAGGACGGCGACCGGCATCCGCCGGGCCGCCTGGGCGATGCCCGTAGCGTCGGTGTTGGCGTTGGGGCCGTCGGTACTGGCGGAGCCGCACCCGGCGGAGAAGGCGATCGGGATGGTCGAGGGCCCCGTGAGCAGACAGGGCGGGCGTACACCCAGTCGGCGCAGCGCCGCGGCGGTGCGCTCCCAGTCCTTGTGGCCGGCGGTGGTGCGCTGGACGGTGTGTGCCAGCACCGCGTACTGCACCGCCAGATGCCCGGCAAGGCCCACCGCCACCAGCGTCACGGCGACCGGCCGCCAGGCCCGGCCCGGCGCGGTGACCAGCCAGACGAGCGCGTCGGTGACCGGGATGGCCAGCAGTGCGTAGGTGGGCAGCAGGAAGCGGGGCGCGGCGTAGCCGATGAGGAACAGATACGGGATCGCCGCCGTCACCGCGCAGGCCAACGGCAGCGCGGTGGACGGCGTGCGCCGGCCCCGCATGGCGACTGCCAGCCCGATGGCCGCCAGCACCGGCAGGGTGAACCACCAGGCCGTCACCACGGGGTTCGGCATCGCGCCGGTGCACGGGCGGCAGAGCGAACGCCCACTCAGGCTGCGCAGTTGGTCACCGATGGCGATGTGCCAGCCCAGACCGCCCTGGATGTCGGATCCCTCGGACAGCCGCTGACTCAGCCCACCGAAGCGGACGTACGCCTCTATCACCCATTCGGCCGCCCCGGCCACCAGGCCACCCACCAGAGCGATGAGCAGCCGCGCGTGCCGCCACTGGCGCAGAACCACCAGAACGAAGAGCAGCGGCAAGGCCACCCACACTGCGTCCGTGGGCCGCATCCACGCCATCAGCAGGGCACTTGCCGCCAGCCCCCACACCGGACCGCGTCGGGTGCGGTCGGTCTGGGCCTGCAGGAAGCAGCCGACACCGGCCAGGGCGCCGACCGCCACCCAGTAGTTGGGCATGGCCTGGGGACCGTAGAAGAGGGTCACCCACAGGCTCGCGAACAGGGCGCCGCCCAGCGCGAGCACCCGGACCGGGAACAGGCCGCGCCAGGCGCGCAGCGCCACGAACAGTCCGAGGCCCGCCAGCAGGGCCAGGTAGACCCGCAGGAGCGGGGTGGACGACGACCATCCGGCGACCGGTGCCACCAGCAGCGAGATGCCGCGGGCCCGCGGGGCGCTGAAGAACGACGCCGGGGCGTGGGAGCTGACCTGGCTGACGTACACCGACTCGTCCCAGCCCAGCCCCATCCCCGGTCGTACGAGGGTCAATTGGGCCAGGACGAAGGCGCCCGCCACCGCCGCCAGCCACCACTGGCCCTTGCGGCTCCATCCCGCGGCCGGGCCGAGCGGCGGCTCGTGGCCGCCGATGCGGTCGAGTGTCACGGTCTGCACGGCTCTGGTCATCGTCCGTCCCTCGCCCCTGACAGCATGTAGAGTGTCCATTACCCTACAGGCTGTAGGGTCACCTGCAGGAGCCGGGCCAACCATGGTCAAACTAGCCCGCACACCCCCGGAGCGCACCGCGGAGGTCGACGAGGTCCGGCCGCGCCGGGGACGGATCGTGCTGCGGTTGTGCCTGGTCGGAGCCGTCGCCGACACGGCCACCCTCCTGCTTCGGGCCCGCGACGGAGGCCAAGCCGAGATGCGGCTGCCCGCCGACGGTTACGACGGCCGGTTCCACGTATGTCTTCCGCTGGACGCCCTCGCCACCGCGTGCACCGCACGGGACTGGATCTGGGACATCTACCTGGACACGGGGACGGAGGGAGAGCCGCTGCGGCTGGGCAGGCATCCGGACGGCATCAACGGCGAGAACAACGTCTTCCTCTGCCCGGCGCAGCATGCGGCCGGGGTGCGGGTGCAGCTGTACTGCACGGTCTCGGACAACGTGTCGATCGCCTGCGCGCGGGAGGAGAAGCGGTGACACCAGCCGCCATGCCGGCTCCAGCGCCCCCGACTCCGCCCGGTGTGACGCCCCTTCGGCGAACAGGACGGCTTGAGCGCGACTTCCCCGACGCACCGTGGGCCACCGGCAGGCCCTGGCACCGGTCGAAATCCAGGAGGACGTCGGCAGCGGTGTCCCCGTCGACCTGTTCCACCCCGCCGACGACGACCTCGGCGCCTGGGAACCGTACGATGCGTCGCCGGACGAACAGCCCAGGTCATGCATCAGATCCGCATAGCCTCCCCCGCCGACCCGGCCTCTCTTCCGTCCCCGTCCACGCCGGTGACCCCGGCCTCCCTCCGAGGTGAACCCCCACGGTGCCCGCACACCTTTCGCCCTCGAACCTCCGACAGCACACGCCCACGGACCGCGTTCCCTCCCTGACCGGGCCACCGCGCCCACGCACACGGCTGCGCGGGAGCGCGGCCTCGGCCACGGTCTGGTACCTGCGGCTGCTCGCCGTGCTCAACCTGGCCGCGGTGGTCTCGCTGTCGTTCCGCGACGAGGTCCAGGAGCACAATGTCGGTGAGTACTTCACCCCGTATCTGGCCACCGCCGGGCTCATCTCGGCGGCGCTGGCACTCTTCCTCGCCATGGTGATGCGGCGCCGCAAACGGGCCGCGTGGATCTTCAACCTGCTGCTGGCCGGCGGGCTGTTCGCGCTCTACACGCTGGCCATGACTCAGGAGGCGTACCGCGAGCACGTCACCAACTGGGGTTCCCTGCTGCTCACCGGCCTGTTCGTGGCCGCGCTGCTCGTCGGGCGCGGGGAGTTCAAGGCCGTCGGGGACCGCTCCAATCCGAAGCTGGCCCTCGCCGCGGGAGCGGGCGGGCTCCTCGTCAGCGGCACGATCGGCACGCTGCTGGTCGCCGCCACCAACAAGCTGCCCGGCGCCACGCTGACCGACGAGATCGCCTACACCCTGCTGCGCGGTATCAGCGTCGGTCCGCTCGCCGACCGTGTCGACGCCGTGCACGCGCCGCGCTGGGTCGACGTCCTCATCAACATCCTGATCGCAGCTACCTTCCTGCTCGTCCTGTACGCCTGCTTCCGTGCCCCGCGCGGCCGAGCCCTGCTCGGCGAGGACGACGAACAGCGGCTGCGCGACCTGCTGGCCCGGCACGGTGAGCGGGACTCCCTCGGCTACTTCGCCCTGCGCCGCGACAAGGCCGCCATGTTCTCGCCCAGCGGCAAGGCGGCCGTCACCTACCGGGTGGTCGGCGGCGTCAGCCTGGCCTCCGGCGACCCCGTCGGCGATCCCGAGGCATGGCCCGGTGCCATCGACGCGTGGCTGGAAGAGGCCCGCCGGCACGCCTGGACCCCGGCAGTGATGGGCGCGAGCGAGGAGGCCGGCACCATCTACGCCCGGCATGGGCTGGACGCCCTGGAGCTCGGCGACGAGGCCATCGTGGAGATCGCCGACTTCACCCTCGAAGGACGTGCCATGCGGGCCGTACGACAGGCCCACAACCGGGTGCGCCGGGCCGGATACACGGTGCGCATCAGGCGCCACGAGGACATCACGGACGACGAGATGGCCCTGCTGATCGACAAGGCCGACCACTGGCGCGACGGACCGACCGAACGCGGCTTCTCCATGGCGCTGGGACGGCTCGGCGACCCCGGCGACGGCCGCTGCGTGATGCTGGAATGCCGCGACGCCGACGGCGAACCGCGCGCCCTGCTCAGCTTCGTCCCCTGGGGCGAGCACGGCCTCTCCCTGGACCTGATGCGCCGGGAACGCGCCTGCGAGAACGGCCTGATGGAGTTCATGGTCGTTGAACTGCTGCTGCGTGCCGAGGAGTTGGGCGTACCTCGGGTGTCGCTGAACTTCGCCATGTTCCGCTCGGTCTTCGAACGCGGCGCCCGCCTCGGCGCAGGCCCGGTACTGCGGCTGTGGCGCTCGATGCTCACCTTCTTCTCCCGCTGGTGGCAGATCGAGTCGCTCTACCGCGCCAACGCCAAATACCGGCCCGTCTGGGAGCCCCGCTTCCTGCTGTTCGCCAAGAGCAGCGACATCCCCCGCATCGGCCTGGCCAGCGCCCGCGCCGAGGGCTTCCTCACCCCGCCACCCCTGCCCGCCCTCCGGCGCCGCAGGCGTTCCTCCGCCTCCGGGGGAGAACCGGCCCCGGCGGCCCACAGCATGTACGGCGGCTCGACAGTGGGCTGTCTCCCGGCCGCAAAGCCGAACGGGGCATCCCGTTCGGCCCGTGCGACCGGTTCGGCCCAGCTCCGAGCGTGACGCGCTAGGACACCGCGGGGGACGCGGGCCGCAGTCGGGCGACGACCCGGTTGGCGGCCGTCTTCTGCAGCAGCCCGTAGGCGAGCACCGGCAGCAGCAGGTGGGGCTTGTCGGGCAGCGAGGTCGTGATCAGTACCGCGCTGGCGCTGCTGTTGTTCCTGCCGCAGGCCGGCGTCAGCGACGAGGCCACCGGGGCCTCCAGCCGCAGGATGCGGGCGGCCAGACGGCCCAGCACGAAGGACAGCACGCACACCAGGGCGGCCACGGCGAGGGCGGCGGTGAACAGCAGCGGACGTGGATGGGCCAGGAAGGAGCCGAGGGCGCCGCTGGCGTTGACGTAGGTCTCCGCGGCCCGGCGGGCGCGACTGAGGCACTCGGCGGACGCACTGACCTGTTCGGGTGTGCGAGTTCGGCGCGCCCGGCCGTCACGCGAAAGGCCGTCACCCGGCCGGAAAGCGCCATCGGCCGGGTGACGTGAGTGGTGCCAAGGGCGGCCTCGACCTCGGCCCGGCGGGTGGGTCGGCTTTCGTGGTGCCAGTGGCGGTGACCATGTCTTCGACCGTTTCTTCCGGGCCCGGTCCGCCCGAGACCGGAACCCCTGTGAGCCGGATACCCGACCACAACTCCGGCGGAGCGGGACTGGGAGCGGCGATCGTGTGCGCTGTCACCGCCCGCGGCAGCCGTATGTGGATCGCTGCTTCCCCGGCCGGCGCCGAGTTTGTTCGTTCGGCTGCTCCTCACTGCTTCAGGGCCTACGTGGTGACGTCGATGCGTGCGGTGCTGATCGTCATGGGGGTGCCGGTCACGGCGATGAGGTACAGGCGCCCATTCGCGCCGGGCAGGGCGCGGTGGCCGCCGGCCGGTCGTACGACGTACACGGCTGTGCTGTGCGGGGCGAGGGTGGCGGGGCCCGAGGTGATGGTCCACCAGTTGGAGGCGCCCTGGCCGAGTCGGCTGGCGAAGTGCGGGGTGAGTGCGGTGCCGGTGGTGTTGGCCGCGCGCACCGTGACGGAGGTGACGGAGGGGTGGGACCGGCCGGTGAGGTGAGTGGTGAGGGCCATACGCAGGGGTGGCGGGCTGGCGGCGGCGATGCAGGCGCACAGCAGTGCCGGGGTGACCAGCGCCATCGCTACGGCGGCCTTGGCCGGGCGGCCGGTGAGGCGGGGGATACGGGGCTGCCAGGCGTGGGCCAGGGCCGAGGCGGGAACGGTCGCGGCGGCGGCCAGCCACAGCGGGGTCATCATCAGGAAGTAGCCGTCCTGGGAGCGGGTGGCGAGGTAGAAGGACAACCAGGGCAGGACGGTCAGCGCCGTTCCCAGGCGGCGGGCGAACAGCAGGGTCGCGGCGAGCAGGCCGACGAGGAGCAGTTCGCTGGCGTAGGAGTAGTAGTCGAGGCGGCTGCTGCCGTCGGTGAAGTAGTAGGAGATGCCCATGAGGCCCTGGCCGTGCAGGATCGCCTTCTGGGTGAGAGGCAGCAGCAGTCCGTGCAGCCAGACGGAGAAGCCCTGGGCGGCGAAGTAGGCGTTGATGCCCGCCCACGTCAGTGCGGCTACTCCGGCGAAACGGGCCAGCACGGCCGCCGCGGGGCGGGCTCCGAGTTCGCCGCGCCGTACCGCGTAGAGGCCGATCAGCAGGAACGGGGCGAAGAACCAGGCCAGTTGCTGGGCGGCGCAGGCGGCACCCAGGCACACGGCCCGCAGGGTCCCGCTCCGTCCCAGGCGTCCGCCCGCTCCGGTGGTCGGCCAGTAGACCGTCACCGGGATGAGCAGGGCCAGGGCGACGATCGCCGGGTAGCCGGAGCGGGCGTAGCCGGGGAGGACGCCGAAGCCGAGGCACACGGCGGTGGCCGCCGACCGCCAGGGGGCGGGTAGCAGCAGCCACAGCGTGACCGTTCCGGCGATGAGCGCCCCCGTGGTGACCAGGGTGGCGGCTGCCGGAGTGTGCAGGAGGGCGTGGACCGGTGCGGTGAGCAGGGCGGTCAGTGGTGGATAGCCGTACGTGTAGTCGGCCGAGCCGGACATCGTCTTGGTCAGGCCGGAATGGGATGTGCCGAACAGCCAGGGCCAGGGCTGTCCGTAGACGGGGCGGCCGTGCGCGATCTGGTTCGCGGCCTGCGCGGTCAGTACGCCCTCGTCGGTGCCGATGTGGTTCAGCCAGTAACCGCACAGCACCAGGGCCACCGCGAGGACGAGAACTCCCGCGTCCACCCGGACCAGGGCGCGCCGACCTCGTACGGTCAGCGCGAGTACCCCGCACACGAGGATCCCGGCGTAACAGACGGAGATGACCGCGGCGACGGGCGGATCGGAGAGCATCGCCTGGGTCCAGGCCGAGCGGGTGCCGATGAACAGGCTGATCGTGCCGATCAGCGTCATGCCCCGGTGCCACTGCTGGGGGTTGTCGGCGTCGTCGGCAGCTCGCGGCCGGCCGGTGGTGGGCGGGCGTGTGTGGTGCCACCGCACTCGCGTGTCGACGGTATGGGCGGCCGTATCCACCTTCTCCATACTCAGCTACTACATCATGTAGAAGAAAGATTGGCGCTCCAGATTCGGCCGGATGAGGTGAGAGCGTCATAAGAAAGTGGCCTGGTGTTCAGGAATGGCCGGCTCCACCATGCAGCCGCCCTCGAGCGGCGCCTGCCAGATGGTCAGGCCCTGAAAGGCGATCAGGCCGCCGGGCGGTTGACACGTCATGGGCGGCGGCCAGGTCGCGTGGGCGCCTCCCGGCACGGGGAGGTACCGATCACGAGGTGGGACCGACGCCCGGCTCGGTCTCCGGTGGGCACGCGAACTGGTCGGAGGGGCCCCAGCGTGTGACGGGGTCCTTGCTCGCGGCCAGTGCTCCGCACGTCAGGTCGGTGACCGTGGTACCCGCCGAGGTGATCTCCCGGATGTGGACCTCCTTGCCGCGCGGGTATTTGGCGCCGTTGCCCAGCGTCATGATGCCTGACTCGCCGACGTAGTCCTTGACGCCGGGTGACTGGAGGAAGGTGACGACCGAACTGGGCCTGAAGTCCGGGTCGGTTCCGGAGATATCTGTCATGACCCCGAAAAGGATCTTCAGGGCGTCGTAGCCCGCCGCCGCGTCGCTGTCGGTGTGGACGGCGAATGCCTTGCGGAAGCCCTGGGCGAAGGGGCCG
Organism: Streptomyces sp. NPDC050508; assembly: GCF_040655155.1. Taxonomy (NCBI): domain Bacteria; kingdom Bacillati; phylum Actinomycetota; class Actinomycetes; order Kitasatosporales; family Streptomycetaceae; genus Streptomyces; species Streptomyces sp. NPDC050508. Next base: position 47,870 of record NZ_JBFAJJ010000016.1, on the reverse strand, counting down.
TTGGCGTCGGGCAGGCTGAACTGGCTGTAGAACAGCGTGAGTGAGCCGTAGTTCTGCGACATCAGCTCCGGGTGGAGGACGAGGTCCGGGGCCGGACTCTCGGCGAGCACCGGCACACGACCTCCGCGTGTACGGCAGTTCTTGTCGCCCTGGAGGTAGTAGAAGAGGTCGTGCATGACGCTGGACCGGCCGGCGTACAGGACGAAGCCGCCTGTCTGGCGGACGAGGGTGCAGACGTTGGCGGCGACGGCGGGTGTCTGGCTGCCGCCGTCGGATTCCCGGTAGGGGACCAGCCGCACCGGGCCTGCCGTGGCGTAGTCGGAGGTGAACTTGTCCTTGAGGTCGGCGCTGAAATAGGTGTCGTCCGGGTCGAAGACGACGATCGCGGTCGGCGCGGGGTGGCCGGGAGCGGGTTTCGTCAGGGTGTGCAGCTGGGGGGACCGGCCGGCGAATGATGCCATGATCTGGGCCACGCGTTCGTCGGGTGGCGAGAGCTGGAAGTACGACACGGGGGAGTCCTCGACCATGGGCTGCCCAGTGACGCCCGTGCCGAGGACGGGGATTCCCCGGGTGCCCAGTTCGATGGCGGCCTGCAGGGATTCGGGGCGGCTCTGGGTGAGGCCGAAGACGGCGGCGATGTGGTCCCGTGCGACCCGGTCGACGATCATTCGTGACACGTCGGTGTGGCTGAGGTTTTTGGTGTTGAGGCCGTGGAGCGAGCCGTAGTGGAAGTATTCGCCGGCGTTCGCCACCAGCAGCCGCACCTGCACCTGGTGCTTGAGGTTGAGGGAGTTGACCTCCTTCTGTGCGAGCAGCGCCCCGCGCAGGATCTGTAGGCCGGTCGGCACGGTGCGGCGGGACTGCGACCCCACGCTCAGGGGTGCGAAGAAGACGAGGGTGCGGTACGGCTTGGACGGGTCGACCTGTGCGTTCTGACTGCCCATGGTGTGTTCGAGGGTCCGCAGCTGGGAGGCGTACAGGCCGTGCGCGAGGTCGCAGCCGTCGGTGCCGTCGGTCAGGCCGACGACCTCGCCGGTCCTGACGCGATGGCAGGACGCGACCGGGGCGGCCTTGCTGTCGTCGACGGGGGCAGGTGCCCCCGAAGGCCACAGCTCGTAGCCGCTACCGGCCGCCACCAGCAGCAGCGCGGTACCGGCCGCGATCGGGCGGGCCCAGCCTTGGTGACGGCTGCCCCGTACCCGGACGGTGGGGCGCACGGCCAGCCGGTCGGCGGCGCTGCCGCCGTCGGGAGTGCGGGGCAGGGTGAAGGCGTGAACGGCCTGGCCCGGCCGGCCGGTGGCTCCGGACGCGTACAGCGCGGCGATCTCCCGGGCCGGAGCGGGAACATCGTCCTGTCCGGCGTGCCGGACGACGTACTGGGGGACGTCCGCGGTGGCGGCGCCCAGCACCAGCAGCGGGCAGTCGGGGTTGTCCTCGGCGACGTCGGCAAAGGTGTCGAGGAACTTCCGGCTGGGTGTTCCCGCGGCGCCGACGTCGGGCAGCAGGACGACGAAGGACCAGGGCCGCCGTGGCCTGCGCCGGCTCCAGAACGGGGGCCGGGAGGCCCGAGCCAGGTCGCGGATCAGTGCGGTCAGCAGGATCTGCCGGACCGCCGCGGCGTCACGGGCCCCGGCGGCTCCCGCGGCCGGATGCAGTGCTTCGCCCGTGGCCGCGGCCCGCGCGCGCAGGTGCGCCTCGCGCAGGGCAACCGCCGCATCGAGGAAGCTGTGCCCGGTCTCGCCGAGCATGCCGGACACCCAGCGGCGGCGGGGGCCGTGGTTGAGTCGTACGCCGTACCACCAGCGCCACAGCAGTGCCACCGGCACGGCCGCCGCCCGCAGCAGGGCCGCGCCCTTCTTGGGACCGAGATCCTCGCTGAGGCGAGTGACCTCCGCGCCCAGCCCGAAGGTCCAGGCGTGCCTGCCGTACAGCAGGTTCCGTACGGCCGTGCGTTCGTCCATCGCGTCGGCCGGTAGCTGGCAGCGCAGCACCGACAGGCAGACTTCGAACTCGCCCAGGCGGAGGGCCCCCGCCCCGTCCGGCATCGTGGCGCGCAGTCGGCGCGCCACCTTGTCCAACAGGACGATGTGCGGGTCCTCCGCCGGCGAACCGTCCTGAGGTACGGGTTCGCAGGCCAGTTGCGCCTCGTCGACCAGGGCGTGGGGAACGAGGCTTGCCAGGTGGCGCGCCTCGCCCGGACCGGGCCGTAGCAGCCGCTTCCGATAGGCCCGGACCAGGGCGCTCGGGTCGGGTTCGCCCTCGGGGGGCGAGCCGACCGAGGGCGGGGTGTCGACCTCCTGGGGCGCGCGTGCGAACAGCAGCGCGGGGAGCCGGCGGCTCGACGCCCGCCGTAGCCGTGGTACCCCGCTCTGCCGGTCGGCAGCATAGAGGTCGACCACACGGACGATTTCGTCGAATCCACTGGGCAGGACGAGATTCTGCTCGTCCTCGGGCAGCCGCTGCAGCACTCAAGACCTCCGGGCATCCAGGCAAGGGGCGAGCAGCCTAGAGGCGGACGGAGAGAGCCCCGGGTGGTATCCGGGCATTCATTAGTTACTGAGTAAGTATGGCTATTACCTTTGCGTTATGCGCATACGAGCGGCTATACACTTTCCGGTTTTGAAGGATGCGTCTCGAACGGCAGTCCCGACTGGGTCGTTGCGGGGTGCTTGGCGCATACTGGCCAGCCTCCTGAGCTCACACTGTTCCAGCAGTTCAACGACCGACATTTCTCGCAACTTCCACACGGGATCGCCCCCTGTGCCCGACCAGCGGAAAAGCCGTCCTCAACGTTCATGCGGGTCCTGTGCGATTCTCGACTCCCTTATCCCGGTGGGGTGATCGGTCCCTGACCCTTCAGTGATCCTCGTCCAAGTACGGCCGCCGAAGCCGCCGCTCGGGGCGCTGCGCGTGCGCCCAGGGTGTTGTCGGACCAGGAGACGTGGCGCGGAGCTGCCCCGGCAAACTGCCGGGGCAGCCGTTGCGTTCATGGTCTGTTGTGTCGGTCAGGGGCTGTCCTCGCCGCCTCCGGTGCCGCCGTTGGCCAGCCACTGTGCGTAGGCGATCGCGGTCAGACGGGCCGAGAGGGCGTTGTCACGTGCGGTGGCGGTCGTGGCGGTGGCGGTGCCTGCCGCTGCGGTGAGGCCCGAAGTCGGCGTGTACATCGCCTCGTTGAAGACCGTTGGTCGAGGACAGATACCCGACGTCCAACTGGCAGGTGGCGGCGCTGCAGTTGGCGACCGGGTGGTAGTAGTACGCCAGCGCCAGGTGCGCGGTGCTGCAAAGACGTGGCCGACGCCAGCGCCGGGGCCTTTGGTCCAGTGCCGGGAGAAGCCGTTGACCGCGAGGTAGACGTGGTCGGCGTTCTTGGGGTCGATGGCGAAACCGCTGAGGTAGCGGTTGGGTACGGTGCCGTCCGTGCCGGTGGCCGGAAGGGTGATGTCGTGCCAGCCGGTGCCGTCCGCGTTGCCGACGGAGATGGCGCGGGCGAAGCCCTGGTTGTTGCAGGGGCCGCACCAGGCCGCGTACACCTTGCCGCCCGAGGCCGCGACGGCGGTGGCGGTACGCCAGGCGTCGAGGTCGTAGACGCTGGTCCACTCGTCGCCGCTGCGGATGGCGTAGCCGTGGGTCTGGACCCAGATGTGCCGGCCGCCCGCGATCCAGGTCGAGCTGTTCTTCGCGTCGGCCGTGATGGGGGCGATGAAGCGGGCCTCACCGGTGGCGTCCGCGTACAGAAGGGCCGCTTCCTGGCACCGTCGGTGGGCGATTCCGCGGTCCACCGGCGGTCGTAGACTCGGCATCTCCCACCTGTGCGGCCTGTGTCTTGGCCGAGATCAGCGTTGGCTGGCAGGCTTGCTTGGAAGTTCAGTGCGGCTGCCCCGGCAGGAGTAGACGATCTCCACCGAGCCACCGGGGAGGGCACACTCGCGCTGGAAGGTCAGCCCGGTGTCGGGACTGAGCATGGGTGTCAGTTGCGTCCCACCGCCGAACAGCAGCGGCAGTACGACCAGTTCGAGGGTGTCGAGTGCGCCAAGGGAGTGGAACGTCCCGATCGTCTGCGGGCCCCCGATGAGGTGGACGTCGCCGCCCCGGTTGGCCGAGCGGAGCTTCTCCAGCAGCCGCGCCGGATCACTGTCGGTGGTGACGTGATCGGGGGTGCCGTCCGGACAGTGTGAGCCGAGCACGAACACGTCGAGGTCCGGCCATGGCCAGCGGTTGTTGGTCAGCGCGGGCTCGAAGGTGGTGCGGCCCATCAGCGCCGCCTCGCAGCCTTCGAGGAACTCCCGGATGCCGTGGCTCTCGCCGGAGACGAACGCGGGGTCGGCAGTCAGGGCGGGCCACCCGTTCGGTGTGGTCACGTAGCCATCGGCACTCATGCTCATACGGGCGCGGATCTGCATGATTTCTCCTCGGAACGTCCGGCAGCCGGCTACGCAGCCGGCAACCCGAACCACTGGTCGACGAATAGACAGCACGTGCTGATCACAGAGCCGCGGCCCGTCCGGATTCTGCTCCGCGGGTCGCGCCTCTACCCAAGCGTCGAACGGGAGGGCCATCGATCGACACGCTGCCGAAGAATCCTTCCCACAACGAGATCATGGACCCGCGGCCCCGGCACCCGGCCGCCTCTCCCGCTCGCGGGTCCCGGCCCGTCCCGGCCAGGACCCGGTTGTGACCGCGCATCGGCAATGAGTACGGACGTTGACGACCGGGCACTCCGCAGCCCGTACGAGGGTTCACAGAAGCGCGGTCACACCCACGCGCCGCAGCAGGATGTTCATCGCCGTCATGGTGAGCACGGGTTCACTGCGTTGGTTGAGCACCTCGACGGCGGTGTGCACGATGCCGCGGTCCGGTTTGGAGCGGGAGACGCGGGCTTCCTGGATCGTCGTACGGATCGAGAGGCTGTCACCGGGTCGGACCGGCCGGACCCAGCGCAGCTCGTCGACGCCCGGGGAAGCCGGGCTCGCGACCTTGCTGACGAAGTGGTCGGCGTTGTGGATGTTCTGCGGGTCGAACTCCCCGGCGAACCGCAGAATGTCCTGCTCGGTCATGGTGATGCTGCCGTAGACGTACACCGAACCCGGGACGTAGTCCTCGAAACAGCGGTTCTGGATCGGTGCGTTGAAGTCCACGTTGCTCAGCGTGGTGGTCGTCGTGGGCGGCACGACAGCCGGGGGCGATTGTCCGCGCGGACAGGGAACTGCCGTCTGGCACCGACCAGGAACCTGAACCGGGTTCACGAAAGGTTCGTGCCGTTGTATCAGCTATATCCGGTGAGACATGGCCCCGTGGGCCTTCGCCGGCCTCCAAGCCCCGTGCTGCTCGGCCCCGTTGAGCCGGTCAGCCTGTTCGCGGCAAACTCCATGCGGAGGTCGACGCCGATCCATTGCGTCAGCTCTACGGTCGCTGTGCGGCGACCCGAAGGCGCTGGCAAAGGGCTGGCCCACAGACCTCTGCGGTCCGGCTGCTCGTTGTTGTGCCCTGCAGGCGGCTTGCAGTGCAGCGGCCAGAATGGGGAGTGACACGGTCTGAGGCGAAGAGGCCGACCATGTGCAGCGACTGCTCGTACCAGCAGTCGCCGCGGGCGGGACCGAGAGCCAATCAGGGCCGAAAGTGTGACGACTCACCTGTTTCAACCACGAGGTGAGCAGGACTATCGGGCGGGCGGCGGCAACGGGCAAGGCAGGCAGGCCGATCGGCAGAAGTGGATCAGGACAGGCCAAAGCCTGGCGCACCGGGTTTCCGTCTGCCGTTTCCTGCTGCTGGGGCGTCTCGTGGGCTCCCGCCCGCGCCGAGCAACGCTCAGCGCGTCGGACGGTAGGTCGCGATGATCACTCCGCTGCTGGTCGGCAGGGCGTTCACCAGCTGCAACTTCTTCAGGGGGGCGTCGTCGGCGAACAGCTTCTTGCGGCCCTCGCCGGCCACCACCGGGTGGATCAGCAGTACCAGTTCGTCCAGCAGGTCCTGCTCCAGCAGCGAACGCACCAGCGTCGGGCTGCCCGCGACGGTGATGTCCTTGCCCTCGCCCGCCTTGAGCTCCTCGATCGTGGCCGCCAGATCACCGTTGATGAGCGTGCTGTTCGCCCAGTCGTCCACGCTGTCCAGTGTGGAGGAGACGACGTACTTGGGCGAGTCATTGATCCACTTGGCGAAGCCGGCGTCCTCGCCGCTGGTCACCGTCGGCCAGTACCCGGCCCACTCGGTGAAGGTCGCCCGGCCCAGCAGAATCGTGTCGGCCGTCTCCAGCGTCTTTCCCAGCGCCGCACCCATCTCCTCGTCGAAAGCGAACTGCCACTCGTTCGGCGACTGGGCGACACCATCGAGCGAGACGAACAGACCCGAAACGACCTTGCGCATGATTCCTCCGTGATGAGTTCGGGGTCCTCTGCCCGGTCCCGGGCGAACAGCACTCCGGCCGGGCGGACCGACACCGTCGGCTACGTCCGGAAGGCTATGCGGGCACAGGGGAGGAGGGCTTGTACAGAAGCGACAGTGGCTCCGCCCTGTCCGGAGCACTCAGCTGAGTAGCTGTCCGGCCGATGAACCGGGTCAAGGAACGCGCCAGGTACGGCTGGTCGAAATAGCCCAGCTCGTGCACGACGTCCTGCGCCGGCACCCCCTCCTGGATCAGAACCGCCGCCTCGCGGGCGCGGTGGATCTGCCGGATGGCACCCCGGGTGAGGCCCGTCGCCGCGACGAAACGCCGCTGGAGGGTCCGCTCGGAGACATCGGGGGCCGCGCCGCCGAGCACCGCGGGCACGATCGGGTCGCAGTCCACGATGCCTTCACGCACCAGGCGCCGCACGAACGCCTCCGCATTGTCGTAATCGGGCACGTGCCAGGCGGAACCCTTCAGCCACACCGAGCGCCGCGTCACGTCGGGGATCTCCGCGCTGCCACCCACGAGCGGGCCGATCGGCACGTGAGGCATCGAGGTGCCGAGAGCGAAGCTGATACCGAAGAACGTGGCGTCCTTGGGAACGGGAGCCGGACAGGCCCTGGGCTCCGGGCCCAGCACGGCCGCCTGCACCTTGCCGTCGTGCTCCCAGAAGACAAGCTCCCAGTGCGACGCCGCGATCGACGTCATCCGGCCGACCTCGATGCTGCGGCTGCGCCATACCCGCTCGATGTACGGCAGCTCCGACGGCCGGCTCTCGATCTCCAGACCCAACCGGATCAACCCCCGTTCACCGCTGCCTGAGCCGCCAGTGTGCCACGTCGTCCGGACGGCCAGAGCGCGCGAGATGCGCGCGGAAGATCGGCGCGGCTCGACCTGACCGCGGCCAGTGGCCCGAGGCCCGCAAGGCGCGTGTGGAAGCCCAGCCGCATCAGGGAAGTTCACCACCTCCGGCCTGGACAATCTGCTGGCAGGGCTCGACCGGCACGCCGTCGATCATCAGGAAGAATCCTCGTTCCGCCTCGCCGCATGATCAACCCCCGAAGGACTTCCGGAGCCGACCACTAAGCCTGGCGCTGTGCAGCGTTCAGTATTGCTCGGTCTCCACGAAGCCCGCGTCCACGTCGTCGGCGCCGAAGGTGTCGGCGGCGGCGGTCGGGTTGAATCCGGGCGGGGCGTCCTTCAGGGTCAGGCCCATGCCGGCGAGTTTTTCCTTGACCTCGTCGATGGACTTCGCACCGAAGTTGCGGATGTCCATCAGGTCGGCCTCCGAGCGGGCCAGGAGTTCGCCCACGGAATGGACGCCCTCGCGCTTGAGGCAGTTGTAGGAGCGGACGGTGAGCTCCAGCTCCTCGATCGGCAGGGCGAGGTCGGCGGCCAGGGCGGCGTCCGTGGGGGAGGGGCCCATGTCGATGCCCTCGGCGTCGATGTTCAGCTCGCGGGCGAGACCGAACAGCTCCACCAGGGTCTTACCGGCCGACGCCATGGCGTCACGGGGACGCATGGCCTGCTTGGTCTCGACGTCGACGATGAGCTTGTCGAAGTCGGTGCGCTGCTCGACACGGGTCGCCTCGACCTTGTAGGTGACCTTCAGCACGGGGCTGTAGATGGAGTCGACTGGGATACGGCCGATCTCCTGCCCGACCTGCTTGTTCTGCACGGCGGAGACGTAGCCGCGACCGCGTTCGACGGTCAGCTCCATTTCCAGCTTGCCCTTGCCGTTGAGCGTGGCGAGGACGAGGTCGGGGTTGTGCACCTCGACACCGGCCGGCGGCGCGATGTCGGCGGCGGTGACCAGACCCGGGCCCTGCTTGCGCAGGTACATCACGACAGGCTCGTCCTGCTCGCTGCTGACGACGAGCTGCTTGATGTTGAGGATCAGGTCGGTGACGTCCTCCTTGACGCCCGGCACGGTGGTGAACTCGTGCAGGACGCCGTCGATCCGGATGCTGGTCACAGCCGCACCGGGGATCGAGGAGAGGAGCGTACGACGCAGGGAGTTGCCGAGGGTGTAGCCGAAGCCCGGCTCCAGCGGCTCGATCACGAACCGGGAACGGAATTCGTCGACGACCTCTTCGGTCAGGGACGGACGCTGAGCGATGAGCACGGGGTGTTGCCTCCATTTTCGGCGCCCGCTATTTGACGCCGTAGACACCACGAAGGGTACGGGGCGATACGAGGTGATGCGGTCTCCGCAGAGGCCGAACCGCCCGACTCCAACCCGGCGAGGAGACTTCGGGCCCCGTTCCTCCTGCAGCCGGGCGGTGGAAACCAAGGCCGCAGCCACGACCAACGGCCGCTGACAGAGCCGGAGTTGCTCGGCCTCCGGTGAGTTCGCCGCCCCGAGCACGATCGCCACGCCAGTTGGACCAGCACCCCCACACGGTCCCGACTGCCGACTGCCGTCCTGGACGGCAGCACCCTCGCCAGCGCCTCGGTGAGCCCTGTGCGGTCCACGCACCGGCGCAACAACACCGACCCGGAATACCCGATCAGCCTCTTCCCGTCGGCCACCACCGACAGCCGAAGAAAAGGCACGGATGGCTGTGACGTCGTTCAACGGCCCCGGCATGTTGGCCTTCAGCGGCCCCAGTTGGTGGATTGACCTGCGCTGGGACCATCAGCCGGGCCGTCGGTTGCGGATCCGGCGTCTCACCGCCCACACGGCGAGGCTGACGAGGGCGAGGATCAGCCAGGTGACGACGAATCCGAGGGGGTCGCTCTCGTGTTCGTCGGAAGTGGCGATGCCGGAGACGACGGTGACCACGCAGGCTCCGGCGATCATCTTGCCGGTGAGCGGGAGCCCGTTTGTGGCGCGGCGCCGGGCCGGCTCATGCATCCCGCGGCGCAGCCAGACGGCGGCGTACAGCGCGAGGACCCCGCCGGCCAGCATGCTCAGGCCGGCGCCCAGGTAGAGACCCGGAGTCATCGTCGGCGCCTCAACTGTCTGCTGAACGCGCCCGTCGAAGGTGATGTCGGTGCGGCGGCCGTGCCAGACGACCACCCCGATGCGGTCACCCTTCCGCAGCCTCGACAGCACGGGGCCGGAGTCGTCGAGGCTGATCCTGCCGGACACCGACGAGGGACCCGCGACCTCCAACCAGTAGTCGCCGCCATGACCGTTGGAGTGGTCCTCCAGCTTCCTGACCACGGCAGGGATACCCCGGGTTCGCGATGCGGCCTCGTAGGCTCGCACGGTGGAAAGGCTGTGGCGATAGGGCACGGCGAGCACGGCAGCTCCGCCGAGGACGAGGAGCAGCGCCGCGGCCGCCAGCCCCCACGCCCGTCGCCCAGTTTCCCAAGTCCTGCCGACCATCGCGCCTCCCTGGGAGGTTCGACTCGGAACAGCCCAGGAGGGTTGCGCCCACTCACCTTGGCGCGAGCCAAACGGAATGACTCGGAGCCGATCTCGACAGCACCGCCCCTACCGGACAGCCCAAGAACCGTCTCACCGCACGAGCCGAGGTGGGGCCACTTCAACCCGTCACGACTCCTCAATGCGTCCACGCGACCCGTTTCCCGGGGCCGGCGGAGGCCAACATGCCGGGGCCGTTGAACAACGTCACAGCCAGGTACGGACGACGTCCCGGACCTGTGCCACGGTGTCACCGTGGGCCCCGAAGTGGGCCAGCACGCTGAGGTGTTCGCGCAGGTGCAGCAGCGGCATGCGGTCCCGTCAGCCGTCGGGCAGGGGGGAGACCTCCTCGTAGGCACGGAAGAAGCAGTCCGGCGGAGGATCGCAGCAGTACATCATGCTGAGGTCGGCCTCGGCCCACATCCAGCAGACTGCGGGGTCGATGAAAACGGGCCGGCCCGCCGGGTCCGCCGCTACGTTGCCGCGCCAGAGGTCGCCGTGGTTGAGCACGCTGGGGGACACCGGGACGAGCTGAGGAAGGCGCTCGCAGATCCGCTCCAGACCCGCCAGGTCGGCCGGTTCCAGGGCGCTGCGGACCTTGGGCTCGCGGAGGTAGCGGAGGATTCGGTGCTCGGCGACGAACTCGTGGCCGTCGGCGGCCCAGCCGTTCTCCTGCGGGAGCAGGCCCAGCCATCCGTCGGTGTCCCAGCCGAACTGGTCACCGCTCACCGAGTGCAGTGCGGCGAAGGCCCGCCCCGCCGACTCCCAGAACTCGTCGGTGTCCGGTCGCGGTTGGAGCGCCTCCATGAGGAGGTGGTGCGCACTCACCTCGAACACCCGGGGAGTCCGGGTGCCCGCCAGTTCATGAAGTGCCCGCAGGCCGGCCGCCTCCAGCGGGAACAGGCCGGCCGGCGCGTGGAGGGAGCCCTTGAGGACGTACGCCGTTCCGTCCGCGAGGGTCACGCGCCAGACGTCGTTCACCGCGCCGCCGGAGAGCGGCAGGGCGTCGACAACCCTCGGGAGGACTGCGCTTGGCAGGTTCTTCCAGCGTGCGTTCACGGGATCAACTCCGGCAGGGCGTTCCGCAGGGCGGGGGCGGAAGAGAACATCGCGTTCATGATCCTCCCCTCCACGTCGGTCACATCGAACCGTTGCACTTCGGCAGTACATCGCTGAAGAACGTGGCGTCGGCTCCAGGCGATGCCACCGGTGCGAGGAATACGCGGGCGGCATCTGAGACCGAGCCCGTGGGGATCAAAAGCGTTGGCTATGGCCGGAGTTGGTGCGTACCTTGCTGCCCGTGCCCCGCCGCCGCTCTGTACTCGCCGCCTCTGTTCCTCCGCCCGGGCTGTTCTCCCGTCCGTATCTGACCGCCACGGCAAGCTTCGCGGCGGTGATGTTCCTGACCGGGTTCGCCGCACTGGCGGTGATGCCGTTGCTGCCGGTGGCCGCCAGAGATCTCGACGGGGTTGTTCTGTATCCGCTGGTGGCGGGGGCGTTCGTCGCCGCGAGTCTGCTCGGCGGGGTGCTGGGCGGGACGTGGGCGGACCGTGCCGGAGCCCGGCGGCCGTTGACGGCCGGGGTGGTCCTGACCGTAGTGACGTTGCTCGTCTCCGCGACGAGTACCACTATCTGGCAGCTGGCCCTCGGACGTTTCGCGGACGGCATCGCGGCGGGACTGGTGGCGGTGTCCGTCAACGTGGCCATCGGTGAGTCCTACCCGGATCACGTGCGCGCCCGCGCCCTGGCCCTGATGAGCGCCTGCTGGATCGTGCCGTCACTCGCCGGTCCGCCGCTCGCCGGACTCGTGGCCGCGTGGTGGTCCTGGCGGGCGGTGTTCTTCGGCCTCGCGGGCCTCACCCTGCTTCCGGCGGCGGCCGCGGTGCTCCTGCTTCGCGGGCAGGCGCCGCAGGCCGGAGCAGCACAGGGGACGAAAGAGCCGGAGACACCTGTGCGGCGGCCCGCCCTGCCCGCCGCGTTGGCGGTGAGCGCGGCAGCGGCGCTCACGCAGTACGGCGTCTCCGCCTGGGACGTACGACATGTGGTGTGCACGGTGTCCGGACTGGCACTGCTCGTGCTGTTCGCCCCGCGGCTGCTGCCGCCGCATACCGTGCGGGCCGAGCGCGGGCTGCCCGCCACGGTGCTGCTGCGGGCGCTGACCTCGGGCGCGTACTTCACGCTTGAGGCGTTCGTACCGCTGATGCTGAGTACGGCGCGACGGGTGCCGGGCGTCGTGACCGGGCTCGCCTTCACCGGGGCCGCGCTCGCCTGGGCCGGGGCGTCCTGGCTGCAGGGACGCCTGCAGGACCGGGTACCGCGGCACCAACTCGTCGCCGTCGGCGCCGGGGTGATGGCAGCCGCGGTTGCCCTGGCCGTACTGTGCGTGCTGCCCGCAGTGCCCGCAGCCACGGCCGTGTCCTCGATGGTGCTGGCCGCTGTCGGCATGGGACTTGCGACGCCGTCGTTGACCCTGCTGTCCCTCACACACGCCCCGGCCGGCGGGCAGGGATACGCGAGCAGCGCGATGCAGACCTCGCAGAACCTGGGCCAGACGGTCGTCCTGGCCCTGTCCTCGGCCCTGTTCAGCGCGGTGTCGACGGCGACCACTGGTCAACTCGCGCCGTTCGTCTGGGCGTTCGCCCTACTGGTGCTGCCGGTAGCGGGGACGGTCTGCCTGGCAGCCCGGACGCGGATGACGAGCCCGGATCAGCAACGCGCCCCTGAACCGGCCGCCACCACTTCCCACCATGCCGAGCCCGTCGACGAGACATAGACAAGGCGGATCATCTCGCTGGGAGTTCCGACCCGGACGCGGGATTTCGCACATGGACCCGGACTTTTCTCGAACCCGATCTGGAATGATCGTCCGACTGGCATCGGGGAAAGCCGAGGGGGTGTCCGTGAACGACAAAGAGCTGTCCGCGGCCGTGGTGAACCTGATCCTCGGCGACGGCCAGGTCACCCCGAAGGCCGTCCAGACAACCGCCGTCGAACTGATCCGAGCGGGCCGCCTGGTTTCCGAACGGAAGGCCGACGGCACCCTGACCGTGCGATGTACCCCTGAGAGGGGCGACATGCCGCCGCTGTCGGCTCCCCAGGAACTGGTGATGGAGCGCGTCCGCCACCGCTGCCGAGGAGGTGTTGATCGCGTACCGATGGATGCCCTCGGACCCGGGGACGGCGCCGAGTACTGGACGTGGTGGCAAAGCTTCGAACAGAGCGTCTGTGACGAGGCGTTGGCGCTGGGGTTGACACAACCGGGACGTGTGAAGTCCCGAATATTGATTGTGTGGGGTTCGGCGGCCGGGGCCTGGCTGGGATTCATGCTCGCGTGCTTCGCGCTGGACCGGCGCGTGTTCGCCGTGGCCGTGAACCTGACCATCGCATGCCTGGTGGTGGCGATGCTGCGGTCGCGTCCGCGCCGGTCCGGCCCCTGGCTGACGGCCGCAGGTCGGAGGGCCGCGAGGCGGTGGCGGAACAACCCGGACGCCAGCGCCGCAGCCGAACACCGCCTTCCGGCACGGCAGGTGGGCGCGACGGGACCCGAGTCGGCCCTACCCGTACGTGGACCACTGCGGATCTGGTCCTCGTACAAGAACGCCTGGCATGTCGTGGACACCGCCCCGCTCGATGCTCCGCGCTGGGGCCGCGTGTGGAATGTCGTGCTCATCGCCCCCGTCGCCTGCGCCGTCACCATCGTTCTGGCCCTGGCAGTGCCCCTTCCGTTCGGTGTGGCACTCGGCGCGAGCCCGGTCCTCGTGGGCGCGCTCCTCTCGGCCTTCTGGCTGCCCGCCCACCGCCGGTTCCGTGCGGTGCCCGCGGAGATGACGTTCCGGGGTGCCGTCATCTCCGTCTGGAACTACCGCACGCACTACGACGATCCACCGACCATCGTCACGCACTACTGCTGCTCGGTCGAACACCTGGCATCGGGGAAAGCCTGGTCCTTCGAGGTGAACCAGTCGAGCCGGCTGATGTTCTCGCCCGACCCGAACCCCTCGCTCAAGGACCAGTTCAGAGTGGGGGACGTCGTCGACGTGCACTGCAGTCCCCGTCGGCGCAAGATGCACCGGATCAGCGTGGTCGAGGCCGTGCCACGCTGACGCGACTCCGGGAGCCGACGGACCTTGCCCATGCCGTCGTGGTGTCTGGGCATGACCGGCGCATCAACCTCCGGGCACCTGTCAGGACACCTCTTCTGACGCACAGTGTTCGATTGCTGGGCGTGTGCACCGCGTCGCGAGATGCTGAGTGGGTTGCGACGAAGGCCCATTCCGTTCCCCTGTGCGGACCGCACGTTGATCGACCGAGCCGGTTCTCCGGAATCCGGCTGACCGAACGGGAGGCAACCACCTTGAAAGCCATCGTGCAGGAGGTCTACGGCCCGGCGGACGTCCTGGAGTTGCGGGACATCGACCGCCCCGCACCCGGCGCCGGCGAGGTACTGATCCGTGTGCATGCCGCCGGCGCCGGTCCCGACGTCTGGCACCTGATGACCGGCCTGCCCTATCCGGCACGTCTCGTCTTCGGACTGTGCAGGCCCAAGAACCCCGTCCCGGGCTGGGACGGCGCGGGGGTGATCGAAGCGGTCGGTGCCGACGTGAACGACCTCGAACCGGGGGACGCCGTCTACGGCGAATGCCGTGGCTCCTTCGCCCAATACGCCCTTGCCAAGGCAGACAAGCTCGCCCCCAAACCCGACCGCCTCACCTTCGATCAGGCTGCCGCCATCACCTGCTCCGGGGTCACCGCCCTGCAGGCGCTGCACACCAAGGCCGGTCTGCGGCCGGGCCAGAAAGTCCTCGTCATCGGAGCCTCGGGCGGGGTGGGCAGCTTCGCCGTTCAACTCGCCACCGCGCACGGGGCCGAGGCGACCGCGGTCTGCGGGCCGGATGCGGCGGACTTCGTCCGTTCCCTGGGCGCCGTCGACGTCATCGACTACACCCGAGAAGAAATCACTGACCGTCCCTGCCGCTACGACGTCGTCCTCGATGTCGCCGGCAACCGCAGCGTCTCCCTCATGCGCAGCGTCCTCACCCCGGAGGGCACCCTTGTCCATGTCGGCGGCGAAGGCGGGAGCCGCTGGTTCGCCGACGCGGGCATGCAACTGGAGATGGGGCTGCGCTCGCTGTTCCGGCGTCAGAAACTCCGGGGCATGCTCGCGGTCGCACGCCGCGCGGACCTCCTGACTCTCAACGGACTCATCGACAAGGGCGATCTCACTCCCGCCGTCGCCCGCACCTATCCACTGTCCGAAGCCGCCGACGCCATCCGCCACCTGGAGCACGGCCACCCCCAGGGCAAGATCGTCGTGACCGTGGCGACCGGCGGAGCCTGAGCGAACCGGCGGCTACGCCGACGCACCCGGAGCCGGGTGTGGACCGGGCTGCACTGGAGTGCTGCTCGATCGACGCGGTGCGCGGACGGAGTCGGCAGTAGGGGGATGCCGAGTCGAGGACAACATCGAGCGGCCGATCGATCCGAGCCGGGAAGATCGGCGGTGCCACCGAGCCCGCAGACTCCGGCAACCCCGCCTCCTATCAGGGCAAACAAACCGGCGCCAGATCCGGGCCGTCCGCGTACGGCAGCGTCGATCTCTCCCCACCCTCGCACCTGCCGCAGAGGGTCACTGGGGCCCGAGCGCGTCCCCGCCGACCGTCGACTGCCACAACTCCCAAGCCTCCGCCGCCACGTCCGGCGCCGCCAGCAACAACGGCTCGTCGTACGACGGTAGTTGCGGCATCGCCACCGCACCCGCCTCCGTCGCGATCAGCAGCGCCGGCAGACCGTCCACCGGGTGGAACTCGCCGATCGCCGCGGCGGTCGCCCGGCCCGCCGCGACCTGGACCAGGGACAGTGCAGTCGAGCCCATCACGCGTGCTGTGCAGTGCCGGGCGGCCAGTGCGGCCAGCAGCGTGTCCAGGCCCGGCCAGTGGGCGTGCGCCGCCCATTCCGTCATGAACACGTGTCCGGTCAGCGTCGTATGGTCCGCCGCACGGATCGGGACGCCGTTCAGATGCGCGCCCCTGTCCCGTACCGCCGTGAACACCTCACGCCGCCACGGATCCGCCACCAGGCCCAGCAGAGGGGAGCCGTCCGGCTCGGCGAGGCCCAGGGAGAAGGAGCACCAGCCAAGCCCGTGGGCGTAGTTGGTCGTTCCGTCCACGGGGTCGATCACCCAGTGCGGGGCGTCGGAGGCGCCCTCCTCGACACCGTATTCCTCGCCGTCGATTCCCCAGCCGGGGAACTCGCGCCGCAGCACCGACCGTACGTGCCGCTCGACCGCCTCGTCCGTGTCCGTGACGATGTCGGCCGGGCTCGCCTTCTGCCGGACCGGCCCCGCGGCCCCTGCGTTCCCGCCGCGGATCGACTCCGAGGCCCACTCGGCCAACTCCACGGCCACCCGCAGTGCGCCGTCCAGGTCATGCCCGTTCGCCACAACTCTTCACCACCCCGTTCACGTCGTTACTGATGATCGCGTCCACACCCCAGCCGAGGAGTTCGGCGCGCCGGTCCGCGTCGTCCACCGTCCAACAACTCACCAGCACGTTCCGCGCATGCCAGTGCGCCACCGACTCCGCTGACAGGAAGCGGTGTTCGGGGTTGAAGTACTGCGGGCGTACGGCCGCGAGCACGTTCTCGGGCGGCGGCCGGTCGCCGTACCAGCTGAGGAACAGGGTGATCTGCTCGTCGCGTTCCCGCACCGCCGCCATGGCCTGTGCCGCGCCGCAGAACATCGCCACTGCCCCGAGGCGGCCGAGTTCCGCGTGAGCCGCCGCCGCGACAGCCGGGTCCCCGGTGTCCAGGAGCAGGGGAATCCCATCGGTGACGTCGAGTGCCTCCTCCAGGGTCGGCACTGCCGGAGCGAGCGCCCGCAGTTCGGCCAGGGTCAGGTTCGCGACCGCCTCGGGACGGCGCCACAGACGGCGCAGGTCGTCGTCGTGGTGCAGGACGACGAAGCCGTCGGCGGTGCGCCGCAGGTCCACCTCGATCGCGGAGACTCCCGCGCCCGTCGCGCGCCGTACGGCGTCCAGGGTGTTCTCCACCCCGGCCCACGGGTCGCCCCGATGCGCCACGGCCAGCGGACGCCGCGCACTCATGCCGCCTCCACTTCGACGACAGGACCAGCCGCGTACGACAGCGGCCGCCCCACCCTCACCTGCACCACCTCGCCGCGTGCCGGCGTCGCCGTGCCGGAGACGTACGAACGCAGGCGGGGGTTGCTCTCCAGTGGCACGACCACCTCCGTGAAGTGGCCGCGCGGGAGTACCTCTGCGCCCGGGTCGGCGCCCCCCTCAGGAACGTCGTCCAGCCGCACCCCTTCAGGACGGATGCCGGACCCCGCCAGGCCGGTCAACTCCACGCACGGCACGGTGACTTGGCTCGGGAGCAGTGCGCCCGGCATGGCTGCCGCATCGGCCAGGCGGTTGAGGTCGGTGACGAACTGGGCGGTGATGCAGAGGAGTTGCCGGATGTCCCTGATCTCTTCGTGGACTCGTTGGCGCAGGGGCAACGCCCGTGCTGACGCGGTGAGTTGCTGTTCGCCACCGGATATGGCGGCCGGGCGGCCGTCGGCATGGCGGGTCAGGCCGGCTTGTTCCAAGGTCTCGGTGATCCGGCGGTCGGCCTCGCCGCGCGGCACCTTGTGTATCCCCGGCCCGAAACCGAAACTCTGACGAACCGTCAGATGCGGCCGCAGAGCGTAGTTCCGGAACACCATGTCGGTGGGGTGGCGCTCCGGCGGAACGGCCGCGTAGTCGGTACCGACGACGACCGTCCGGCCGTCCAGCGTCGGGCCTGACGGATCGCCTGCCGCCGTCGCGATGTTCGCGGTGCCGTGCGAGGAGAAGACGACCTTGACCTGATAGCCCGAGTCTTCTTCCTTGAGGGCGCGGACAACAATGTCCTCCCACAGCGGCGAGTCGGTGTTCCGCGGGGAGCGGACATGGATCCGGATGGGCATGGTGATGGGTCCGGTCAGTTCGGGTTCGACGCGGAAGTATCTGATCCGGCGCACGATAGGCAGGGGGCCGGTGGGGTGGGGGACGCTGGGATGAACGGGAACTTTTTTTACGACGACAGTTCGGCGGTGTGCTCTCGACTGACATGCCGGAATGCCGGAGAAGGGGCGGGGAGCGGTCACGCCACGGTGGGGGAGAGGACGCAACGGGGGTCCGAGGTTGTTGATTCCGGCTCAGGTTCTCGCGGACGGCCGGCGTTTCAGAGGCCGGGGGTAGATGTCAGATGTCCGTGGAGATCGCGGTCCCGTTGCAGGGGCCCCAAACCCGAACACTGTCCGGTAGGCCGGGCTCAGTGCCATCCACGGGTGTCCTGGATACGACGTCATACGCGCAAAGAGGAGCCGCCGGCGAAGCGGCTGCCCGACCTGGAGTTCCTCGCCCTGGTCAGGGCCGGGCTCGAAGAGTTCGCGCCCGGAGTGACGCAGGGCGCCCAGCTCAAGGGCAACTCGTTGATCAGCCCGCAAGGTTGGGCCGTGGCCGTAGCCCCGCCGCACCACGGGGGCGGCCACCACTACGACCTCGTCGCGCTGCCGGATGTCGGTCTCCAGCCGGACGTACCGTGCTTCCTGGACTGCGTCGTGTCGATGTCCGCTGATCCGCAGGACGCAGCGAACACATGGGTGCAGACGGCGGGCGCCTGCCTGCTGGAACTTCTCGACCGCCGTGAGCACTTCGCAGACCACGCGGGTCCCGACGACGAGGGCGGCGTGCCCGGCTGGCACGTGATCACGTCGGGTGCGGTCGGTCTCGGAAGCGACGTCGACGAGAACCGGCGGCTGCAGGGCGCGCTGCTGGAAGCGAACGTGCTGCACCGGATCGCGGGCTCGTTCACCGCGGACCTGGAATCGCCCTTCTTCAACGGCGTCAAGGTCTTCTACGGCGGTCGCCCAGGCGCGGTGCAGGCCGAGATCCGCGTCAACGGTGAGCGCCACGAGGCCGCTTCGGCAGCGATGACGGCGCTGGGACTGCCCGAGCCAACGACATCCACGGCAGTGCGGTTCTACGCGCTGCTGCTTCCGGTACCGGCGGGTGGTGGCGAGCCGAGTTACCCGGCGACCCGGCTCGATCTCGCTCCCCCCTCGGGGCAAGCCAAAGCCCACACCCACGAGGCCACCTGCGCCTGCGGCGGCCACCTCGACCCGGAGCACCCCGGCTTCGACCTGGCCCTGCCCCACCTGGTCGCCGAGCTCTCGGAGGAGGAGCGCAGGCGCCGCGTGAAGTCCGACACGGGCGCGATCATCATCGCGGAGGGCGTCGGCAACTTCCTCAAGGTCCGCCTCCCGATCCGTCTGGACGATGGAAGCACGGTGGTCTACCTCGCCTGGACCTACCTCCAGCCAGCCGTGATCGACGACTTCGTGCAGCGGGCCCGCAACGACAACCTGGCCGGCCACCGCTTCGAGGGCCTGCTGTGCAACGCCATCGGCCCCTGGGGCGAGGACGTCCTGCGCGCCCCCGTCGTCCTCGGCGGCCAACGGATCAACGAGGACGGCTCGGTCCGCTACAGCGAGGTTCTGGAGTCCAGCGACCCCCTGCTCAGCAAGGTGCTGACGGAGACCTGGCCCGCCGCCTTCGTCATCGGCGACCGCTTTCCCCGCTCACCGTCAAGCTGAGGTGCCGTCAGGGGAGGTGGGCCCGAGGGTGCGAAGCTCGACCGAACAGGGCTGGCGTTGGGCGCTCGCCAGGCACGATCAAACACCCGCCGTGCAACCGATCAGGTGAAGTGCAGAGAAGGGTCTTCGCCTCGTGCGGCCGGGAAGCCTTCTTCGAAGGACACGTGCACGCACTTCGCACGCTGGGAGGCGTCCCGCGAAGCAAGTAGGAGCCGTGTAATCGCCCCGCCCAGCGGCAGCGCCTGGTCGGCGGCGCGCAGCCGGGCCGCGACGACCGCCCGCCCTGCGGTGGTACGGGCCTCGGCCCGGACGACCGTGTCGATCACCTCGACCGATTCCACCAACACGCCCTCGACCGAGGGAAACAGCAGCTCGTTCAACTGCGGCAGCACTTCGTCCACGGCGAAGGACTGTCGACCACACTGCCATCCAGCCAGGCGTTTTTCGGGCGAGCGTTGCCCTGATCGAATCGGCGGCGGAGGACTTCGGACGACGCACGAGTACGACCTGAGCAACGCCCGCTGGCGCAAGAGCAGCTACGGGGTCGGCAGCGGCGCCAGCTGCCTCGAAGTAATCGACGGAGTCCCCGGCGTAGGGCCCGTCCGGGACAGCAAGGTGCCGGACGGGCACGTCCTTCTTATCGGGGCTGTCGCGTGGACGGAGTTCGTCGGCGCCGTGGAGGCGTCGGCGGTCAGTCGGTGATGTCGACCCAGAACTCGTCCGTGTTGTACAGGATGCGGTCGCTGAAGTAGTACCAGATCAGCAGTCCGCCCGCGGCTTGGTTCTCGGTCCGTGGCACGGCCCGTACCGAGAAGTCCCACACCGGACTGCCCGCACCCTCGTCGGTGGACTGGAACGGGTACTCGTCGCAGTCCCGCGTCGCCGTGTCGTAGGCGGGCATGCCCGTCTGGTCGTTGTACGGGGTGGTGCGGTTGCAGGCCGCGTCCTTGTAGTACCTGTTGGTACTGGTGATCGGCCCGGCGGGCACCCGGTGCAGCCCGCGTTCGTCGCGGGAGCCGGTGTACTTGCCCGGGATGTCCTTGGGTTCGATCTCGATCGGATAGGTACGCGTCGGATCGTTCTGGGCGAACCGGATGTGCTGGGCGACCGAGGTGACCCGGCTGTCACCGACGCTGTACTGGAGATGTGGGATGACGTCGTAGTTCACGCACGCCTTCGGATAGTCCTGGAAGAACGTGAAGTAGTTGGCCGAGTCGCAGCGGATGGTGTGGTTCTCGGTGGTGCCGGTGGGGTAGACGTAGTCGCCGCCGCTGCCGCTGAAGCGGAAGTGCCACTGGTGGTACAGGACTTTGTCAGCGGCGGTGGAGGCGGTCTCGTTGGAGTAGATGTCCCAGTGCAGCCACTCGTCGTGGTAGTCCCACTCGTCCCAGGTGTGCTCGATCCCGCTACCGGTGCCGTAGCAGAATGTCGCGTCCTGGGTGCAGTCGGACAGGACGTACATCGACAGGTCGTCGACCTCCCAGATCCAGCTGTCGAGGGGGTTCCAC
The DNA here is from genome assembly GCF_040655155.1 of Streptomyces sp. NPDC050508. Classification (NCBI taxonomy): domain Bacteria; kingdom Bacillati; phylum Actinomycetota; class Actinomycetes; order Kitasatosporales; family Streptomycetaceae; genus Streptomyces; species Streptomyces sp. NPDC050508. The sequence goes on along the minus strand of NZ_JBFAJJ010000016.1, from coordinate 26,973 downwards.
CCGTCGTACGAGACGGAGCCGTACTGCGCCTGGAAGTAGGTGCGTACCGCGCGCTCCTTACCGTTGCCCACGGTCACCGCGTCGTACGCGACGCTGGCGGTGCCATGGAACTCACGGGTGCCGTCACTGTTGACGGTGTAGTAGTCGATGCCGAGCCGGCCCTTCTTGCACCACAGCCAGCGGTTGTACGTTTCCCCCGCGGCCGTCTCGGAACCGTCCCGGTCCAGGCACGCCGCGCTGTCGGGGGGCGGCTCGTCACCCCAGCCGGTCGGCGGTGCCGCTGCCGCGGCCGCCTCGGAGCTCGGCACCGTGGCGTCCTTGGTCAGGGGCACCTTGGAGGTGTCGGCGTAGCTGTGCTGGTCCTGTTTGCCCGCGTTGAGCAGCGCGTTCGCGACGGTCTTCGCGGACAGCGCGGACGTACGGTCGGGCTGCACGGCGGGCGCGGGCCTGCCCACCTTCTCGCCCGGACGGACCTTGCCGAGCTTGTACGGCAGGAGGACGGGTTCGCCGATCAGTTTCGTGCCGGCGGTGGACGCGGTGGCTGCGGTCCTGGCGTCCTGTGCGTGTGCCGCAGGGCCGGACAGACCGATGGCCAGCGGTATCAGCAGCCCGGTTGCGAACCAGCGCAACCGCCTCCTGATGCGAGACAACGACATGCGGGTGTTCCCCCTCGACGTAAGAGGGGCCACCCCGTCAGGGCAAGGCTGTGCACTCGCGTACAGATGTGACGCATGGAGCGGCCCCCGTTTTTGACCGAACACGGCCATCATTACGGCTGGGCCGGAGAGGGTACCCACGATTACCAGGCAAGGTACGTGTCCGCTGTGACCATACGGTTCACCAGATATCCAAGAGGCACCTGCGATGACGCACAGGGACACACTGGCTGAAACCCCCGATATGCGCGGGGAGATGTTGTGACCTACCTGTGAGGCCGGCGATCACAACTGCGATGTGAGAGGAGGCGGTGGCCGTGACACATGCACCGGCTGACGCCTGGGACCGGATCGACCGCTGGCTGTCCGACCACGCCCCCGGCTACCGCGCCCGCCTGCGCCCGCCCGCCGAAAGCGAGTTGCTGCGCCGGGTCGCGGAGCGTTCCGCGGGCGCCGAACTGCCCCCGGCCCTGCTGTGCTGGTGGGCCCGGACGGACGGCCTCGACCGTGCACCGGCCCCCGAATCACCGTCCCCGGCAGGCCACTTGATCCCCGACTTCTACGACCCCTGCGGCGCGGCCGAGGCCGACGAACGCCGGACGATCCACCTCCAGGTGGCACAGGACATCGTGCCCCCGCCGCTCGCGGCAGCCTGGGAACATCACACCCGTGCCCGCAGCGCCGATCCCGCGGGCACGTTGTACCCCACGGAAGCAGTCCCCGTATGGCTGCCGGAGTGGCTGCCCGTGGCCGTCGACGGCGGAGGAGGCGGCCTGTTCACCGACCTGCGGCCGGGGCAACTCCACGGCTGCGTCGTCCCCTTCACCCGTACCGGACACGACCGGGCGCCCCGCTGGCCGGGCATCACGGAGATGCTGACCGACGTGGCCGACCGCCTCCAGTCCCTCGACGCGAACGAAGCCGTGGCCATGAGGGTGGGGCACTGGACGCTACCGCGCGGCTGAGCGTTGTCCGACGGCATTCACAGACCTCGCAGACGTCATGGACCTCACGGACGTCACGGACGGGCGGCACCGCACCGCGTCTACGTTGCTGCCGCACACGATGGTGACCACGTGCCGGCCGGCGATGCGGACACGGCCTTCGAGGTCGCTGCGACGCCGAGCGCGGCCGACGGTTCGACGACGAGGCCGACGTGTTCGAGGAGCATCCGCATACCGGCGATGATCGACGCTTCCTGGACCAGGACGGCGTCGTCAGCGACCAGGAGGAGGTCGTCCAGGACAGCCGGGATGGGTCGCCGGCCGGCGACCCCGTCACCAATGGTGTCGGCGGAGTCGGTGGTGACGACGCGCCGCCCGCGCCACGAGTGTGTCAGCGCCGGTGCGCCCAGCAGCTGGACGCGGATCACCTCGACTTCGGGTGCTGGCCTTCTTGCCGTCTCGTGTCACCGCACCGGTGACCTGCACCCACAGCCCGATGAGCATCTCCAGGGCGCCCGGGCCGCTGCCGACCAGTGTGGCGGTACGCTCGTTGGCGGCCTCGTAGGAGGAGGCCACGTACGCGCAGATCGCCCAGGCCGCCTCGGAGACGAGGCGGGCGCGGAGCGGGTCGGTGAACTGGGGGCCTGCGCAGGCATGGTGCAGCGCCGCGCAGTCCAGCAGGCGCGGCATGCCGCACGCCAGGTCCAAGCCCCCCCGCGGCACCTTCTGCTCGGCCTCATCGAAGGCGTCCTGGCCCCTCGGCCGGACGAGGGCCATTAGATCCGCCCGCACCACCGGCATGCCCCGATCCGACCCTCCCGAATGAGCGTGTCGAGCAGGGTGCCAGCCTCTTGATGCCGGTCCTCGGCGAGCGCCCTACTCAACTGGCCTGCGGGAGAAGCCAATTCGGCAAAGGACTCGGTGAGCAGCAGCATCCCCTCACCCTACGGCCCCCAACACGGACCGCCAGGTCGCGCTCCTGCCAGAGATCCACGAGGAGATCGCCGGCAAGGCCGACTTCGTCCGCCCGTTCCACCAGATGGCGCACGCCAGTGGCGACACCGAGTACGTCTACCTCGCCCGCAGCCACGAGTGGAACTTCGCCGACCGAAGCGGCCCCGAGTTCCAGCGCGACGACCGCGGCGAGTACCTCCTCGACGAACTCCCCTCACCACCGACGCCATCGCGGACGTGAACCTGCTCCTCGAAGAGATCTCCGCCGCCCTGCGCGAGGCCCTCGAACACGGCGACCTCCTCGACCGCATCACAGAGGTGACCAGCCCGGCCCGGTGAACAGCCATCGCCTGACGGATCGTCACCTTCCGGACCGTATGTGCCGCCGTACACCCCAGGGCGAACAGCAGGTGAGAGGGCGACAGCGCAATCGAACGGATCTTGCATATTCGGAATCGTGCCCGCCCCCATGTGCGGGCTGCCCCTCCGACACATGGGTCTCGCATCACTCCACTCCACCGGCCCTACCACGGCGGACGCCTCTGCGGGGTGGCGAACGTGGAGCGGCCGCAGCGGGCAGACTCCGCTCCGCCGGCCAAACTCGTGCAGAGAATGACGACGGTGAGGCTCACGGGCCAGGATCTTTTCCAACCGGTCGGTGACGTTGATTGTCTGTCCGTCCGCTGCGCCCAGGACTTTATGACACGGCCGCCGTGGGCGATGGCGTAGCCGGGCAAGCGGCCTTTGCGGCAGGCGGGTTGAACCAATCGGCGCGGGTCGCGGAGCAGGGTGTGGCCGAGCAGGGGCCACGCTCCCGGTGCCCGCGGGATATCTCCGGTGCGCCGGTTCATGTGGCCTCCCGGACACGCGGCTTGGCCGTCCTGGTGAAATCTCGCTCGATCTGGTCCTGGGCGAGGTGATGTCCGATGCGGAAGTTGACGATGGACGGGGAGTGGGATCAGCTCGTTTGGCCGTAGCGGTCGACGATTGCAGTGCGCAGCGCCGGGGCTGATGCACCGAGTGCTGACAGTACGGAGGGCACCAGCCCGCTGTTCATGGAGATGAGGCCGAGGGCGAGGTGTTCGGTGCCGATGTCGGTCTCGTGCCGAGCCTGCGCCTCATGGACCGTGTTGGACAGGCTCTCCTTGGCGTGCGGGGTGAAAGGGATGTGCCCGGTGGGGCGGGCGCCGTCGGTCTGGTAGAGGCCGGCCGGAGCGGAGGTGGGTGCCGTAAGGACGGCGCGTCGGGCGCGGCGTTGGCTGCGCCAGTGGCGCGGGGGAACTGCGCGCCGGGGGTTGAGCCTGGAGGGGCGGGGTGGCCGGTGTACGGTCCGGCCGGCGCGGGCGAGGGCTTCTGGTCCGAAGGATTCCTCGATCCTGGCGCGGACGGCGTCGAGATCGATCCCGATCGAGGCCAGCGCATCCCGGTTGAGGGTGCCGAACAGGAGGGACCCCGCGCCGAGCCCGACCTGGCGGACGATCTCCTCCTCGACGCGCTGCGGCGTGAGGCCGTGCTCGCGCAGGACGGCACTCGCCGGCTGGTCGGTCAGGACGAGGGCGAGCAGGAGGTGTTCGCTGCCGATGTGGTGGTGCCCGAGCCGGCGTGCGTGCTCCTGGGCATGAACTACGACGGTGCGGGCGTCGGGAGTGAAGTGTTCGAACATCATCGCCTCCCGATCAGTGGGCCGTACTTGCGGTGCACGGTCTGCTTGGTGACGCCGAGCCGCTGGGCGATGTCCTGCCAGGACCATCCCAGTTTCCGCGCGTTGTCGACCTGGAGGAGTTCCAGCCGTTCGCTGAGTTCTCGTAGGGCGGCCACCGCGCGGAGCCCGACGTCCGGGTCGTTGCTGGCGGCACCCTCGGCGATTTCGAGTGTGTTCTGCATGCCCGTCAGCATATGCTGACGACCGAGGTCGCGTCAACATATGCTGACGATGCGTGGTGAGTTCGAGATCCGCAAGAGGAATTGTCAAGACTTGTGGATGAGGAGTGGTTGCCTGTTGGTACGCGAAGGGACTTGAGTCTCCCGTAGGGGGAGACACAAAGGTGGGGGCATGGACGGCGACACGCTCTACTCGATCGGTGAACTCGCTCGGCGGACCGGTCTCACGGTCAAGACCGTTCGGTTCTACTCCGATCGCGGGATCGTGGCGCCGACGGACCGCAGCCTGGCCGGCTACCGCCTCTACGGCGTCGACGCCGTCGCACGCCTGGACTTCGTAAGGACCCTGCGCGAGCTGGGACTTGACCTCTCCACGATCCGCAAGGTCGTGGACCGCGAGCTCTCGCTGCCCGAGGTCGCCGCGGCGCACGCCGAAGCGCTGGCCGTGCAGATTCGTGTCCTGTGCCTGCGGTGCGCGGTGATGACGGCGGTGGCCGAGCGCGGGGCGACACCTGAGGAGACGGAACTCATGCACCGGTTGGCCCAGCTTTCCGAGGACGAACGCCGACGTCTGGTCGGCGAGTTCCTCGACGCCGTCTTCGGTGGTCTTGACGGCGTCCCCGCGTTCGCGGGGGTCATGCGCTCGATGACTCCCGAGCTGCCCGACAACCCGGAGGCGGAACAGGTCCAGGCGTGGGTGGAGTTGGCTGAAATGTCCCTGGACCCGGAATTCCGCGCCTCCGTGCGGCGGATGGCCCAGGACCAGGCGGCCGAGCAGACCCGAAGCGACATGATGGGCCCGCGCCGCGACATCACCGCCGCCGTTCGTGACCAGGCCGGCCCGGCCCTGGCCGCCGGCATCGACCCGGCCTCGCCCCAGGCCGAACCGTTCGTCGCGGCGTTCACCGCGCACTACGCCCATCTCCTCGGCCGCCCCGACGACGTGGGGCTTCGCCGCCGACTCGTGACTCGGCTGGAGAGCGTGAACGATCCACGCAGGGAGCGGTATCTCCAGTTGCTCGCCGTGGTCAACGGCTGGCCGGCCCCGGAGAGTCTGGCTCCGGTGTTCGACTGGTCCGTCGAGGCTCTGCGCGTCCGGACACCGCAATGACGGGGCGGTCGTGAGGCGGCGTGGGTTGGACGCGGCTGACGTGGGGTGTGAAATCGCCGCCGCGCATAATCGGTTCATGAACGCCCCCGTCGTACTTCAGGTGGCCGTGACGCCGGCCTTTCCCGCTCTCGTTCTTCGCCCCTGGCGTATGGAGGACGTTGCCGCACTGGTCTAGGTGAGCCGGGATCCCGCATTGCGCCACTGGGCGAGCTCTGTCGCGGACAACGATGCTGACGGGGCACGGTGGGTGCAGGCCGAGCAGCGGGGCTGGGCGGTGGGGGAGCGGTTCGGCTTCGCCGTCCTTGAGGCGCAACCCGGTTCGGTTCGCGAGGAGTTGGTGGGCAACGTGGTTCTCAAGGGGGTCACCTCCGGCAAGCCGGCGGCCGAGGTGGGCTACTGGACCGCGGCGCACGCTCGCGGGCGAGGGGTGGCCCCGCGCGCTCTGGAGGCACTCACCGGCTGGGCCTTCGACACCTTCGAAGCCGACGGGCTGGAGCGGCTCGAACTCCTGCACCAGGTGGACAACCTGGCATCGTGCCGGGTCGCGCAGAAGAGCCGCTACGACCTGGACAGCGTCCTGCCCGCGGCGCCGCCTTCCTTCCCCCGCGACGGCCACCTGCACATACGGCGCACGAATGCCTGAGATCTCCCGGCTTCTGCGGATCGGCTGAGGCTGCTCACGCCGAGACCATCGCAGCCTGATCACACGTCACCGAACCACACTGAGTGACAATTGCTCCGCCTCCCAGCCTTCTTGACTCCCGGCTCCTCCAACGCGGAACACCGTCGCCTGCTTGGAATCGGCCACGCTCGCGTTCAGCGGCTTCAACCAGATCCAGCGCCTGGCCATCGCCGATGGCGGCCACCTGGTGATTCACCCCGCAATTGGCTAGGTTGCCCTCACCTCGGCCGAATCTCACAGGGGGAGCGGCAGCCGTGCGGCAAGAGCACAAGACCTTCCAGGCGATCGAGGTCGGCGACGGGCGCGACGGGCGGTGGGCCGCCTACACCCGGCTCCTGTGGCAGGAGATGGAGGGCCTGCTGACCGAGGAGGGCCGGACTCCGCAGGGCGCGGACCGTGTTCAGGCGCTGTTCCGTACGCACATGCCGGAACTGGTCCCGATTCTGGACCGCCTGGCCGGCCAACTCGACCGGCCCGAGGCGGAAGCCTTCCTCACCCACGCGGCACTGCGGCCGTTCTCCCAGTCCTGCACCCAGATCGGCCAGGACGGCACTCTGCTGCGCAACTATGACCTACGGCCCGATCAGTGCGAGGGAACCATCGTCTCCTCCTGCTTCCTGCGCCCGGTGATCGGGATGCAGGACATGCTGTGGGGCTTGCAGGACGGGATGAACAACGCCGGTCTCGCGGTCTCGCTCACCTGGGGCGGACGTTCCGTCTACGGACGCGGCTTCGCCATTCTCATCGTGGTGCGCTATCTGCTGGAGACGTGCGACACCGTCGATGAGGCGGTCGGCAGGCTGCGGTCCCTGCCGGTCGCCGTTCCACTGAACCTCACCCTTGTCGATCCCGCGAACGCGGTGACGGTGTTCGTGGGGCCGGATATGTCGCCGACGGTGGCGCCGGATGCCTGCGCCGCCAATCACCAGCACCTGCCGGTGACCGACGGGCAGGAGCGGGCCTTGCGGACGCAGGAGCGGCTGCGCGCCATTCGCGCCGCGGGTGCGGACGTGGCGGCGATGCTGAAGCCGCCGCTGTACCAATCCGTCGACGAGCAGGGGTCGAGGACGCTCTACACAGCCCACTACCGGCCCGTCGAGGGCCGTGTGACTTACTACTGGCCCGGTGCGTCCTGGCAACAGTCCTTCGGCGACTTCACGCCCGGATCCCGCACGGTGACCTTGAGTCGGGCCGGCTGAGAGGCTTTCCGGAGCCCCGCTCAGGGTCGCTGCCGCCGGCCGAGCGGGGCGTCGTTGGCGGTACATGACGTGCGGTGCGGGACCGCTGAGGGTCAGATGGGCGGTATGCGAATATTCATACCGTTCTGCTATGGCCGTTTCCGCCTGCGTCTGGCCGTGGTGCTGTCCGGCCTCCTCGTCACCGTGGCGGGCGCGTCGCCCGCGCCCGCAGCGCCCGCGCCCGTGCCGGTGCGGGGGAGTGCCTACATGGGCATGGGCGTCATGGCGCATGACGGGACCGGCGGCAGGGCCGAGGCGGTGTCCCCGACAAGGAGGGCCGGGCAGGTCGAGGGCGTCGATGTCTCCAGTCACCAGCGTGACGTCGCCTGGTCCACTTTGTGGAGCAGCGGTACCGGGTGGGCGTACGCGAAGGCCACCGAGGGGACCTCGTACAGGAACCCTTACTTCGGCGGGCAGTACGACGGCGCGTACGGCGTCGGCATGGTCCGTGGGGCGTACCACTTCGCCACTCCGGACTCCGGCAGTGGCACCGCGCAGGCCGACTACTTCGTGGATCACGGCGGAGCCTGGACGAACGACGGCCGGACGCTGCCCGGCGCGCTCGACATCGAGTGGAACCCTTACGGGGACGCCTGTTACGGCAAGTCCACGAGCGGTATGACGGCCTGGATCGGCGACTTCCTGGACCGTTACAGGGCCCGCACCGGTCGTAACGCCGTCATCTACACGTCCACGAGCTGGTGGACCTCCTGTACGGGCGGTTACCGGGGTTTCGGTTCCACGAACCCGTTGTGGGTGGCGCGGTATGCCTCGTCGGTGGGGGCGTTGCCGGCGGGGTGGTCGGCGTACGCGATGTGGCAGTACACGTCGTCCGGGGAGACGGTCGGTGACCACGACCGGTTCAGCGGTTCGCCGGATGTGTTGCGGGAGTTCGCGGCCGGCTGACGGGCCGTGTGCCGTCCTTCGCGCCTCGGTGCCGGGGTTGGTGTGCCGGTGGGTGGTGTGTGGTCATCCGTTCTTGGGGTGTGCCGGTCCGGCCAGGAGTACGGGTTCGATGGATTCGTAGCGGTTGCGTTCGCGTGCGCCGGCCCTTCTGCCCGAGAGGACGGTGCCGAGCAGGCCGCAGAGGAAACCCGCCGGGACGGAGACCAGTGCGGTGGTGGTGAACGGGAACCAGTTGAAGTCGGCGTGGGGGAAGGCCGATTGGGGGCTGCCGGAGACGAGGTTGGTGCCGGTGATGAGGACGAGGACGCTGAGGGTGCCGCCGATGAGTGTGGACAGCAGGCCGGTGCGGGTGTAGCGGCGCCAGAAAAGGCTGTAGACGAGGGCGGGGGCGATGGCGGAGGCACCCAGGCAGAAAGAGAGGATGGCGAGGGGCTGGAGGCTGCGGTGCTGGGCGAGTACGGCCAGTGCGATCACGGGAATGCCGACGGCGAGGGCGGCGAGGCGGGCGAGTGCCATTTCGCGCAGGGGTGGTGTGTGGGTGCGGGCGACGACGTCGTGGGCCAGGGAGTTGGCGCAGGCCAGTGTCATGCTGGCCACGGAGGCCAGCAGGGTGAGGAAGATGGCCGTGGTGACGGTGGTGAACAGCAGGCTTTCGGCGCGGGAGAGCCCGGTTCCGAACGCGGCGCGGGCTCCGAGGAGGTAGGCGGTGGTGCCGCGCGGGTCGGCGGCGGCGATGGTCCTGCTGCCGATGAGGGCGGTGGCGCCGACCGTGATGACGGTCATGACGGCCATGAACAGGGCGACTGCGCAGACGGCCCAGGACATGGCGCGGCGTACCTGGCGGGTGCTGCCGGCCGTGTACGTGCGCATGGTGACGTGCGGCAGGCAGGCGCCGCCCAGCACGATGGCGCACTGGGTGCTGACCATGTCGAGGGCGGGGTGCTGTCCGCCGGCGAACTGGAGGCCGTAGCGCAGGTAGGCGGGGCCGGCCCCGCTGTTGTGAGCGGCGGTCCGGAACAGCGTTCGGGGGCTCCAGCCGAACGTGTGCAGGATGAGTGCGGCGACGACCAGGCCCGAGCCGAGGAGGATCACGGTCTTGAGGATCTGGATCAGGGCGGTGCCGCGCATGCCGCCGAGGGCGGCATACGTGATCATCAGCGCTCCGGCGCCGACGACGCAGCCGGTGCGCATCGTGCTGTCGGAGAAGCCGAGGACGTACGCCAGCAGCTGTCCCACTCCGGCGAGCTGGACGATCATCATCGGCACGAGCGCAGCGAGCGTGACGGCGCAGGCGGTGATGCGTACCGCGCGGCCGGGCATACGGCGGGCGAGGGCGTCGCCCATGGTGAACCTGCCGGTGTGGTGCAGCGGTTCGGCGAGCAGGAACATCAGGAGCACCAGGGAGAGCAGGGTGCTCAGGGCCAGTACGACGCCGTCGTAGCCGCACAGGGCGATGATGCCGCCGACGGTCAGGACGGTGGCTGCGGAGATGTAGTCGCCGGCGATGGCCAGGCCGTTGCGCAGGGGCGAGAGGTAGCGGTAGCCGGTGTAGAACTCGTCGAGGTCGTCGCGGTCGGGGCCGGTGACCACGCACAGCAGCAGGGTGAGGGTCACGACGCTGAAGAACGCGACGAGCGACCAGGACCGGGCGGCGCCCTCGAAGTCCGTCACGGCCGTGCCTCCCCGTCGTGGGTGGGGTGGGTCTGGCGGCGGACCCGGCGGGCGAGAGGGTCGACGTAGCGGCGTGCGGTGGCTTCGTAGAAGAGCACGGCGAGCCAGGTGACGGGGAGTTGGACCAGGGCCAGGAGGAGGCCGGTGGGCAGGCCGCCGGGGGCGGGGCGGGTCATGACCGCGGGGAAGGCGACGGTGAGGGTGAGGAAGACGGCGAAGTAGCCGAGTGCGGCGAGTGCGGCGACGCGCCGCTGCCGGCGGCAGGCCCGGCGCAGCAGACGCAGGTCGCGGTGCGGCCCGGTCCACGAACGAGTCCGGGCGGCGGGCCGGCGGCCGTCCTGCCGGGCGGTCGGGGGCAGGGTCGGGGTGGGGGAGGCGTGCCGTGCGGGTCGGTGCTGAAGCGGGCGTAACTCGGAGCTGTCGGAGGACATTCCCAGGTCTCCTAGTGGGTCGTGGGGCCCAAGAGGCGCGGACCGCGGGAGTGCGGGGGAGCGGTCCGGGTCACCGCACGCTATGCGGGTGCCGGACCGTGCGCAGGACTTCCGGTGAACTCCCTGGTGAGGACTGCTGCAGTGCGCTGACCTCGGATGTTGTGGGTGTGGAGGGTGTGACGGATCGTCACGGCAGTGTCCCGTGGGCTGTGGGTGCGTCGAATCGGGCAGCGTGCCGGTTCCCGGTGCGGGGCGGCCGGCGGGGGCCGGCTGCTCCGGTGTGCCGAAGGCGTCTCGCGGCGGTCCGGGGAGGCGGGGCGGGCCGGTCTCTGGAGGGTGTTACGCAAGGCCGTGTCCGGGCGGGCCGGAGCAGGTGAGGGGCGTCGTGTGTGCAGGGGGCTCCCAGGAGGAAGTCAGCGGACGCCACGCCACGCCACGCCACGCGACGAAACGGACGTCTCCGGCGACTCCCGCCCGGACTCTGGCCCGCAGCCGACACAGGGACCGGACGGTGTCATTCCGCCTGCCACGGGCTCTGGACAGACCGTTCCTAATCAGTGGGCAGGAGTGGGTCTTGGACCCACTGCCTGGCACTGCGCGCATCCCGAACGGTTTTGGATGCACTGGTTGCCCGCGTTCCCTGTTGTGTCCCCGTTCGGGCACGTGCATCTTGTGCACGCTCCGTGACGGGTGGGCGGGTTCCCTCACGCCCTCGTGCATCCGTTCCGGCCTGGACGGTCCGATGCCCCACACGATCACTCTGGTCGTGTGGGGGCGGTGCCGTCCGTCGCCGGATCGGGTGCCCGAGGGCGCGTCGCCCGATCGCGATGCCGGCGGCATCGTGACGGGTCATCTTGCGTCGTGGGGTGACCAGCGGCTTTCGCCAGTGCTGGCCTCCCCACTGGGAGGTGTAGGCCGGATCGACCGCGACGATCGCCAAGTCCTGCTCGGCGGCCATCTAGACGAGCCGTGCCCTGAGCCTGCCGGCGGGGATGCCGGAGATGAGCTGCCGGAATCTCTTCCGCCGGCCGTGCTTTTCGCGGGTCTTCTCGGCAGTGAAGTCCAGGTCCTCGATCGCGATGGCGGTGACACCGCAGTCCTTCACCCAGTGCAGGACTTGGGTGACGGCGTGCCGGATCTGCGCGTCACGGTGATCAGCGGTGCCCGACAGGTCGTAGAAGAAGCGGCGCGGGTCGCCGACCGGGTTGCCATGCACGTCGAGCTGGTAGGCGGCGAAGTGACCGGCGTTGGTATCGACGCCGATCATGCCCTTGGCCCGAGCCGCATCGAGCGGGATGGTCTTGACGACGGGGCGCTGCCAGGACGCGGTGAGGTACCAGCGCCCGCGCTGCACGTCGTAGTGGATGCGGTAGGCGACAGCCCGGTTGCCGGTGATGCGGTCGGCCCACTCCTGGCCCCGGTGCGCGAACGCCACCTTCGAGGTGAGGACGTACCGGCCATGCTTGCCGTTGGCCAGATCCGCGAGCGGCGTGGGCAGCTTGATACTGACCTCGCCGTCCGGGGTGACGCGGATCGTCTCGTTGCCGAACCTCTTGCCGGATTCGCCGTCGGCGGCGAGGAACCAGCGTTCGGCTTCCCAGCGTTCTCGCCACTGCACCTCGGTGAGCCGGGCGGCTTCGAGGTTGTGCCGGTTGTTGAGAAGCTTCCGGCCGCCGCGCACGACGTGCACGACACCGTGTCCACGGTCGGCGCGGGCGACGTCGAGACGGTGCTCCAGCACATGCAGACGCCGGGTCTTTTGGAACCACTCACTCTTCGAGCGGTAGCCGCCCGCAGCCTTTTTGGTGCCCTTCTCCCCGAGCGGGAGGGACAGTCGGTGCATCAACGTGCGGACACCGGTCTCAAGGCCCTGGATGTGGGCGAGCTGGCAACGCCGGGAGAGCGCCCACTGATCGTGTGTGGCCTTCGTGATCGCCCCGGCCCAGCGGGACGACGAGTCTGCGGTCAGGCCCTTCTTGCGGGCTGCCCACGTGTCCGCGCTGTGGTCGCCCGCGTCCGCGCAGCGGGCCTTGAGGTCCAGCGAGGCGAGGTGCCCGAGGTGCTCGCCGACCAGGCGCAGCACCTTCTCGTCCGCAGTCGTAAGGTGCTTGAGCCGGTCGCGTATCGCCACACCGGACGGCCCCAGGGCGACGAACGGCGCGTCAATGGTCCGGAACTTCTTCTTCGGCTCACTCACCGGCTGCTGCCTCAAGAGCCCTCTGTGCGCGGTTCTTCGCCGAGCGACGGCCGTACAGACGGGCGCAGAACGAGGTCAGGACCTCCACCATGTCGCGCACCAGGTCGTCATCGACCTCACCGTCATCGAGGACGACCAGACGACGCCCGGTCGCGGTGAGAGCGGCCTCGACCAGCTCGACGTTCATCCGCCCGAGCCGGTCCTTGTGCTCCACCACGACAGTGGTCACGTCCGGGTCGGCCAGCAGCCGACGCGCCTTCGTACGAGAGCCGTTCATGCCGGAGGCGATCTCGGACTCGATCCGTACCACCCGATGCCCGGCCTTCGCCGCCCACAGGGCAAGCCGGGCCGTCTGCCGCTCCAGATCCGCCTTCTGGTCGTGAGAGGAGACACGGGCATACAAACCCACACCACCCGTCACTGTCGGTGAGGAGTTTGCCTCGATGTTGATCAGGATCATGCGCGGCCCGACCCGCTCAGCAGGGACCGGCAACGTGCCCTCACGGAACCAGCGATACGCGGTCTGCCGATGCACACCGTTCGCCTCTGCCCACTCCGCAAGGTTCATAAGCAAGACCGTAACATCGCCTGAACGCGCTAACACTCACTCAAACGACCTTAAGGACGAACAGTTGAGCACCCCACGAGTAAGGGGAAGACCACGTATGCCAGCCTGCCCGTGTTCGCGGAGGCCGACAGACAGTTCCCACGGTGCTGGTGAGCTGGTCCGGAGATGCGTGAGCAGTAGCAGCAGATGCGGTCGATCGGGTCCGGGTCGGGCCGGATGAGGATCATGGTGTCCGGGGGCGAGGTGAGTCGTTCTTGCTGGTGGCGGTCAGCCGGACCGCCCTTTACCGGGGGATCTCCTGTTGATGACTCAGCCTGTCCGTGTCGTGTTCCGCTCTGCCTCGCGTGACGCGCCCGCTGCCGGCGAAGGGCTTCGGGTGGCGCTGTACCAGGGCCAGGGCCCGGTCGGCAGCCGGCAGGCGGTGGAGCAGAACCTGGAGCGTCTGGTCGAGGTCACCGCGCTGGCGGCGGACTACGGCTGTCAGGTGGTGGTCTTCCCGGAGAAGTACACCACCGGCTACGCGATCGGCCCCGAGCAGTGCCATGAGCTGGCCGAGCACCGCGAGGGCCCCTCCGTCGAGCGTGCGCGGCTGGCGGCCAAGGAGAACGCCCTGGCAGTGGTGCTGCCCTACCCCGAACGGGACGGGGAGACGTTCTACGACTCGATCAGCATCATCGCCGCAGACGGGCTGGTGGCGGCGAACTACCGCAAGACCCACCTGTACGGGGCCGCCGAGCGGCGCAACTACTCCTTCGGTCAGGATCTGCCGCCCGTGGTCAGCCTGAACGGCATCGGGGTGGGCGTGCTGAACTGCTACGAGTGCGAGTTCCCGCCGCTGTACCAGTACCTGGCCGGGCACGGGGCCCAGGTCGTGCTCGGGCCCACCGCGGCTGATGGGCACTTCCGCCTGGCCGACGGCACCATGAGTCAGGTCCCCTACCAGGACGCCACCCGCCACATCATCCCCGCAATGGCCGGCATCTGGCGCCTGTTCATCGCCTACGCCAACCGCCGCGGCTGGGAACAAGTCCCTGCCGGCGCCTGGCAATACCAGGGCAACTCCGGCATCTGGGCACCCGACGGCGAGCCCCTGATCGCCGCCACCGCCGAAGACCGCCACCACGACTGCCTGCTCATCGCCGACTGCATCCCCGCCGCCGTCCCGCCCTTCAGCCCTGAAGGCCACCACCCCACCGACAACCGCCTCGCCCTCAACCCCACCCTGCAGCCCGCCCGCTGAGACCCCCACCGCCGACACCGCCAGGCAGACGGCGCCCGGCCCCGCCGCCTCCGGTCCTGCACAGCGTCTCCAATGCCGGCCAGGCTAAGAAACAATGGGTCCATGTTCGAGTCGATGGACCGATTGGACCTGGATGTCCAGCGTGCGTACCTTGCGCGTCTCGGCGTCGAGTCGGCACCACCGTCGGTGGAAGCCATGCACCTGTTGGTGCGGCGTCATGCTGAGCGCGTGCCGTACGAAACCCTGTGGATTCAGGCCTGCGAAGCCTGGAACATCGACCCGTACGAGTCCGCGGCGCGCATCGCTCTCGATGGCCGAGGCGGCTACTGCTATCACATGAACGGGGCGCTGGGCTTGCTGCTCAGTTCGCTCGGTTACGCGGTACGCGGCCACGTCGGGGGAGTGCACGGCCCGGAAAGCCCTCAGGTCGCCGCGATGGGAAACCACCTGGTCTTGACGGTGGAGCAGTTGCCGAGCGACACGAATCCCGGCGGTGTCTGGTACGTCGACAACGGGTTGGGCGATGCTCTGCACGATCCACTGCCGTTGGTCGCGGGAACGCATGATCAGCCACCGTTTGTGCTCAGTCTGGAGCAGGCCGCTGAGCGGTCGGAGTGGCACCTGACCCATGACCCGGGCGGCGGATTCACCGGAATGACCTGGACCATGGCTCACGCACGCCTGGCCGACTTCGAGGCGAAGCATCAGTGGTTGTCGACGTCGCCGGAGTCGGGGTTCGTCCAGGTGGCCATGGCCGAACGTCGCGACGCGACTGGGGTGGACGTCATCCGCGGCCTGGTGCTGAGCCGGATCGGCGACGGCGCACACACGGATGAGCCCGTCACTCGCCGCGCGGAATGGTTCGACCTGCTGGCCGACCTGTTCGATCTGCGGTTGCACACGATGCCCGCTGAGACGCGTGAGCGACTCTGGATGAACGTCCTCTCAGCCCACCGCCGCTGGGAGGAGTCGCAGACCTCCCAGAGCTGAGGTTCGGGCGACTCCGGCGTCGCGGGCTGCTCCTGCCCCTGGCCGAGCCCCCTGGTCGCAGACGGGCACCCCGAGCTGGGTAGTTCCGTTTGGATCACCCGGTCGCTGGTTCGGGTGTGCCGTTGACTGACGCGCAGTGGGCACAGATCGACACGGGGTCAACTCCTCGTGTGGAGCACGGCCGCACCCCGACGAGGGCAGGGTGAAGCAGGGCCTTGTCCCCACGAGCCGGGCCGGACCGGCGACGGCGTGGGGGCGGCCGTGGTGGGGGATGTGGAGGTTCACTCAACCGCATTGTCTGTACCAGCAGTCGCCCCGGACCGGCCGGGCGGTGAGGCCTCGGCGCCGATCGGCCCGTTGTCCAGCGGCGTTGACCCGGAGGGCAGTTTCTGGCGACACATCACGTCGGACGGGTCAGACCTGTCCGGCAGAAAGTTGGCGATCCACTCTTGTCTCAAACGGGCGGTATTGCATCGAATGCAACGTGCGGTGTGAGTTCTCCGCGGCCCCGGTGCTGCTCGGTAGGGACGTCCATTTTCGGCCGGGACCCTGCGCGAGCTCTGACGTGGGCCGCGTAACCAACTCAACGATGTTGCGTTAACTGCAACGCACCGACAATTCAGTGTCCCGGCCTGCCGAGTATGTCTGTTCCTGCGAGCACGCAGGCTGTTACGTAACTGAGCAGAGCAGGGACGCCCATCGTTGCCATCATCATCCAAAAGCCCCAGAACCTGTGCATCGCCCTGGGGAACCGGGAGCCACGTGCCGTGCCAAGTGCGGTGCGGGCGTGACGGGTCACCTGCACGGTCGCCAAACCGTTATGGCCCAGGCGTGAATCTGGCGACGGGACGGCCCGGCGGAGCGCTGCGTTGAGCGCGTGCTCATTGGTGACTGTCAGCCGGATCCCATGCCGGTCGTGAAGGTGGAACTCGTCGAGGTAGCCGCCGGTCCGCTGGATCGTCTCGAACCGCCGCACGCTGACCAGGTCGTTGAGATTCAAGGTGCGCACGCCGGTGAGCGTCCTGGCGGACACCAGGCGCTGACCATTTCGTACGGCGAGAGACGGACGCCCGGCCCATCCATAGTGGATGCCGAGAAGCAGGGGGCCAGCGACGGCACCGGTCAGCGTGGATATCCCCGTGTAGGTGTCCTTCAACACATGGGCACGGATCAAGATCACGTCAACGAGCACCACGATCGCCCAGGCTGCCGACACGCCGCACGCTCCTTGCAGCTTCCGACGGCGGGCGTCTGACGCCGCCACGAGGCCAGGGACAGCAACGGCGGCCAAGCGGCGTTTAGTGCGGCGTGTGGCACGCGCCAGGAGTCGACGGCTGCGGGCCAACTCGGTCTCGACCTGCTGCCACCCGCGATCTCGCTCGTCCACCGGCAC
Source organism: Streptomyces sp. NPDC050508 (assembly GCF_040655155.1). Classification (NCBI taxonomy): domain Bacteria; kingdom Bacillati; phylum Actinomycetota; class Actinomycetes; order Kitasatosporales; family Streptomycetaceae; genus Streptomyces; species Streptomyces sp. NPDC050508. The sequence goes on along the minus strand of NZ_JBFAJJ010000016.1, from coordinate 10,111 downwards.
AGCATAGGTATCGGTGCGATGCGCCAATAGATTACGGAGGCTACCGGTCATCCAGGCGCCATCTTCGGCGCGGCGACGCACTCCTGCTACGACGCCGTGGACCTGACGATGCGCACTCTGCTGCCAGACCACCCGAGCGCTTCGGCGCCAGCCACCCTCCGCGTTCAGCTCTACTACAAGCGGTTCGGAAGGAATACCGCGGGGAGGACCGGGGCGCCGCCCGCGAACTGCTTTGGCGCCTTCGCCCCACGCACCCGCAGATTACCCAGGTCTGGGCCGACTCTGCCTACACCGGTCAACTCGTCATCTGGGCCGAGGACTTCCTCCACATCACCCTCAACACCGTCTCCCACCCAAAGGCGCCAAAGGCTTCGTCGTACTCCCGCGCCGTTGGCGCGTCGAACGCACCCTGGGATGGATCATGAACGCCCGCCGCAACGCGCGGGACTACGAACGCCTTCCCCAGCACGGCGAAGCCCACCTGAACTGGGCACTCATCACCCTCATGGGCAGGCGGCTCACGAGGAAGAAGCCCGCTTCCAGCTGGACGAAGCAGCAGCAGCCCTCGTGGCGGCGGTGTTGGCGGGTGGGCTTGCTCCGGAGCGGTCCGGAGACGGTGACCTGGTGTGCACGTGCGGCTGGAGACGAGCACGATCTCCCAGCCGCCGGTCAGCACCCACGAGATCGCCGAGGGCAGCCGGTTGCCGCGGACGCCGTACGCGGCGCGGCCGAGCACCATCGTCGGCGCGGACGCACGCTTGCCCCCGACCGCGATGAACCCGCAGAGCAGGAAGGACAACACGATGCCGAGCGATCCGGCCACCAGTGCCTGCCAGAAGGAGATGCCGAAGCCGAGCGCGAAAGCGCCGTAACTGAGGCCCAGAACCCCGACGTTGGCCCCGAACCAGGGCCAGAACAGCGTGCGTGGCGTGCCCTTGCGCTCGGCGTCCCCGATCACGTCGAGGCCGTGCACCTCCACCTGGAGCTGCTGCCTGCCGGAGGTGCCGCCGTCGGTCGCGTTGCCCGGAAATTCCGTCAACATCGACCTGCCTTTCTTCAGGGTCTGTACGGAGTCGTGGTCGATGGGCCGGTAGAGCTCTCGGGTGGGCGCACTGGCTCCGGCAGTACGCCCTTGACGGCCAGGAAGCAGCCGTACGGCCGTGTCTCGCCGGTCTGGACGACCGCGAATGCGCCCTTCGTCCGGGAGTAGAAGGCATGGCGTTCGATCGGCTCCACATCAAGAGAGCGATCGGCGGACCGCGAGGCGGCACGGATGAACTCGGCCTGCACATCGGGAATCGTGTCCGGGTCGCCGACGATCTCCATCCGCGCGAGCGGTGACGGCACGAAGGTGTCGAGGGGCAGCAGGCTGAAGATGGCCTCGCCGGTCTCGACGACATCCGCCGCGGCCAGGTGGATGACGCGATCGCTCAGCGAGTACGCCGGGAAGTTGCGGTCGACGATCGCGATCGTGTCGCCGTGCCCCATCTCGGCGAGGGCGTGCAGCAGGTCCGGGGTGATGAGCGGGTTGAGTCCCTTAAGCATGGTGGCTCTCTGAGTCGTCGTTCGTCATGGCGGATTCCGTGGCGGCGTCGGCGAGGACCGGCGGTGCGAGCAGGCCGCACGGCTCTGGGCCTGCTCGCAGGCCGGTGCCGGCGTAGTAGCGGTTTGCCGCCGGGGGCGCCACGCGTACGCGCAGTTCGCAGCGCTCGGCGCCGGGCGATGGCAGGCCGGGCAGGATGAAGCGGTACGGGGGCCAGCCGGCGGCTGCGACGCTCATGCCGTCGACGAGAACCTCCACCGCGCCGGCGACGGCCGGTAGTTCGAGGTGGCGTGGTGTCCCGCTGGCGGGGATCTCGCGTACGTAGTCCGCGATGCCGGCGAAGGTGTCCAGGCCCTGCTGTTCCCATCCCGCGGTCACGGCGATGGGGCGGCTGGTGCCCGGGCTTGTGTGGGCCTCCTGAGGGAGTTCGAGGTGCCAGCCCGAATCGAGCACGGTGGCGGCTGTCAGCGAGGGCCCTTCGCAAGGCGACGGGATGTGCGCCGGTCCGCTAGCCCCGGTGCTGGGCACGTCGGCAGCCGCGTGCAGGCGGAGCAGCCGTACCTCCTGGTCGGCGAGGGCGATCGTGAGCGTGGACGAGGCGGTGCCGATCGTCTGCCGCTGTCCGGTGGCCGGCTCCCAGTCCTCGACGATCCAGTCTCCTGGTGGGAGGTCGACCGTCGCCTCCGTACCTGTACCGGCGGTCGCGAAGAGCGCGACGCGCAGCGCCCCGAGACCGTCCGTCCCCGCGCGGACACGCAGTGCGGAGTCCGACGGAACCGAATCCGAAGGCGCCCGCACCGACAACTCCTGTGCCGGCGCCGGGAAGAGGCCGGACAACTCGGCGGCAACGGGGACCGTGTCGAAGCTCGTGACCGACGCGCCGAGGCGCGCCCAGTCCGTGCTCGCCGTCTGCGGACCGTACTCGTAAACCTCCGGCTTCGGCCCGCTCGCCACCACTGGTACGCCCGCCGCGAGCAGGTCGCGCAGTGCGTCCATCGTCCTGCTCGACCGCAGTGTGGTCGTCGCGGGCAGGACGAGGGCGCCGAAACTCCGGTCGCCGATGCGCAGGGCGCCGTCCCTGGCTTCCGCTGCGGCGAGATCACGCTCGTCGATGAGCAGGAAGGGCACGCCCGCCGCGGACAACCCGGCCGCCCACTGGCCCAGTTCACGCGCCTGCCGTGCGCACTGCCCTTCCGACCACACCGTACGGAGCGGGTAGAGGACCGCGACATCGGTACGCGGACGTACGGGTTCGAGGAACTCGCTCACCCGCGCGCTCTCCAGCGCGAAGCGGGCGTGATGGCCGGTGAACCACGGCTCGAAGTTGATGCCCGGCGGGAAGTCGAACCGGGGGTTGGCGAGGGACTCGTGGTCGTGGCCGTGCCCATGGGTCTGGTAGAAGCCGTGGAAGATCATCTGCCGCATGCCGCGCAGATGATGCGTCATCGCGGTGGCCCGCAGCTCCCGCAGACTCAGGCCCCAGTGCCCCGACCACGGCGTGCCGCCCGGTGGCGGGGTGAGGAAGTACTGCTCGACAAGCGTGCCGCTGCGCCCGTGGTGGCGGGCCACCGAGTCGCCGAAGACCGGGCTGAGTTGGTCTACGGCGTCCTGCGCGTCCACCGCGGTCACGTCGCGGTAGCCGTCGACGCCGAAGTGGTCGAGGCCGAAGTTGACCCGCAGGTCCCAGTGCGAGAAGGCGGTGTCGAGGTTCCAGCCGCCGACGTGTCCGAGCACTTCGTGTCCGGACACGAGGAGCCCGTGGCCGTGGCACCAGTCCCGGACGCGTCCGAGGAACGTCTCCTGCGCGTGCCGGCTGAAGTGGTCGTAGAAGCGGGTGCGCAGGCTGCGCGCTTCCGTGTCGGCGCCGCCGAGCAGGGCGGTCAGGGCGCGCGGCAGGTCATCGGCGAGTTCCTTGCGCAATGCGCGGCCGAGGCTGTGGTGGTACGGGATCGCCGATCGCTGCTGACCGGTTCGCTCCGCCCAGTCGTAGAAGACGGCGTGCGGCTGGTCGAAGAACAGGTAGGCGACGGTCGAGCCGAAGCGGTCGCCGAGGGCCCGGGCGAACGGTTCGTAGCCGGCCGTGATGAAACGGTCGACGGCGACGGGATCCATCGGGTTGACCAGTCGCGACGTCGCACAGCGGGCGGACACGAACACCACGACCTCGGCATCGGCCGGCGCCGTGTCCTCCAGCGTGACCCGGCAGCCCTGTGCCTGCCCGTTCACCTGGACGCTCGCGGCGTCGCGCTCGACGCCGCCGGCCACCACGTACTCGCAACGCCAGTCCGTCCAGGCGACGTTGCCGCCCTCGTAGTGCCACTCCATCGCCGCCCGGCCGAGGGACTGCGTCGCCGAGCGGATGCCGCTCACCCCGCCCGCGCGGGAGCCCGGCGCGAGCCGGATCCAGAACAGATGGCGTTCCCGCAGCTCGTCATGGCCGCTGACGGCTCGGCCGGCCGCGTGGCCGCTCTGCCAGTTGTAGTCGTCGTAGAGCCCGACGACCATGCCGAGCCCACTCGCCGAATCGACCGCGAGCCGGCACGCCGCGAGAAAGTCCTCGTCCAGATAGCCCTCGCGCGGGTACGACAGGCGGGCCTGGATCTGGAAGCTGTGGATGCCCGCGTCGTACATCTCGTGCACCTGACGCCGGATCAGTGCCGGGTCGGGCGGCTCGTGCCAGAACCAGTACGCGGCCGGCCGGTGCCAGGCGTCCGGGTCGGCGAACGTGCCCTGCCCGCGTGCCGTCGCGCCGGTCAACTCTCCACCGCCGCGGGCTTCTTGGCGCGGCCATCGGCCGACGCACGTGAATAGTCGGGCTTCGGGTCGAGCCCCAGCGTGTACGTGAGCACGGCGTAGAGCGACGCCGCGATCACCATCGCGATGACGACGCCGAGACTGCTGGCGCCGAACACTCCGTCGCGGCCCGCCTTCGTGAGCAGGAAGCCGGTCAGCTTCGCGAAGTTGGGGTCGGCACTGGTGACGAGGCCGAGCCCTACGACGGTCCCGACGCCGAGGCTGACCAGGGCCGTCCAGCGGCCGTTGCGCCCGCCGTATCCGGCCGGCAGCGCCATGTCCGTGTTCCACCCCATCCGGCGCTGGCGTACAAAGTCGACCAGCTGGATGCCGCCCATGGTCCCCATCATCACGGCGATCAGCGACAGGAACGACTGGAACGTGTCCAGGAACGAGTTCGAGATGAACAGCAGGTAGAACGCGCCCAGAGCGATGACCACCGCGTTGAACGCGGTCGTCGCCGAGCGGCGCAGGGGGACACCGACGGCCATCAGGGCGAGCCCGGAGCTGTAGATGCCGGTAATGGCGGCGGAGACGAGGGAGACGACGATGACGACGGAGAAGGGGACGAAGAACCACATGGGCAGCAGATCGGTGAGCGCGCCGATCGGATCGGCCGCGGCGGCCGCTCCGAGCTTGGGGTCACTGCCGACCAGGAGGGCGCCGACGATCAGCAGCAGCACGACGGGCAGGCTGAGTCCGGTGGCGGTCCAGCCGACGACACCGCGCGCCGGAGTGTCCTGCCGCAGGTAACGGGCGAAATCCCCGCCGTAGTTGAGAAACCCGAGGCCGACCATCGTCATCGCCATGACGACACCGCCGACGAAGACGAACGGTCCGCCCGCGGGCGAGTCACCGAGATGGGACCAGTGCACCTCGGGGAGTACGAACCCGAGGAACGCGACGGTCATGACGCCCGTCACCCACGAGACCCACACCTCGATCCGCATGATGAACTCGTGCCCCAGCACGGACACGGTCATCGTGACGGCCAGAACGAGGACGAACCAGATCACGATGGTGAAGGTCGAGCTCGACCCGTCGGAGTCCGCGAAGACGCCCGGCCACAACTTCCCGAAGAGGTTCGCGCCCGTGGTCGAGGCGAGCGTGATGATGGTGATCTTCCAGCCCATGTTGGAGAGATAGGCGAAGAACGCCGGTATGCGGTTGCCCTGGATACCGAAGGCGAACCTCGTCTGCACCAGGGTCGGAAGGCCGGTGCGCGGACCACCGACGGCGAGCACGCCGACCATCGTGCAGGAGATCGCGTACCCGAGGGTTCCGGCCACGATGGTCTGCCAGACGTTCAGGCCCAGGCCGAAGACATAGATCCCGTAGCTGATTCCCAGGATCGAGACGTTCCAGGCGAACCAGACCGCGAAGAGCCCGCTCGGCTTCCCCCGGCGCTCGTCGAGCGAAACGGGATTGACCCCGTTCGTCTCGATCGTGCGGCCCTTCTTCTCATCGACGCTCATACCTCGGACTCCTTCGTCTGTATGTCGTTCTCCTGTGAACGTCAGGCGTGATCGAGCTGGTCAGCGGGCATGGGGGCAGTCCTCGGCGAGACAGGTGGTGAGGTTGCCGAGGCCGGTACCGCACGTGCGGGACAACCACGGGCCGGAGGTCTCGTCGACACTTCCCACGGCCCGCACCGAGTTCATGACGCCGCCTTCGTCGTACCGCGCTCGACGAGACGGGTGCCGAGCAGGACCGTCCGTGCCGTGTGATCGCCGGACATCTGCCGGTCGAGCTCCGCCACGGCGCGCGAACCCAGCTCCCCGATCTCCTGGGCGACGGTCGTCAGGGCGGGACGGACGAGCGCCGCCAGGGCGATGTTGTCGTAGCCGACGACGCTGAGATCCTCCGGCACCCGCATGCCCCGGGCGAACACGGCGTTCATGGCACCGATGGCGGCGATGTCGTTCGCCGTCGTGACGGCCGTCGGGGGCTCGGGCCCGTCAAGCAGCCGGCCCACAGCGTCTGCTCCGCAGTCCGCGGTGAAACCGCCCTCGACGACGGTCGGTTCGAGGCCCGCCTTGCGCATCTCGCTCTCGTATCCGCGGACACGCAGCGCGGTGACATCGAGCTCGGACGGGCCGCTGATGTGGGCGATCCGGGTGTGCCCCAGCGCCAGCAGGTGGCGCACCGCGAGTGCGGCGCCCTCGACATGGTCCGTGACGACCGTCGAGATGTCGGTGATCGACTCCGCCCGGTCGACGACAACGAGCGGTCGCGTCCCGGCCGCCTCCCGCAGCCGCGCGGCGGAGTCGAACGGATTTCCTACGACGATGAAGCCGTCGACCCCGCGCGCACGCAGCAGTCGCAGATCCTCCCGCGCCGACTCCGCCCCCGGCGATGCGGCGAGCAGGATGGTCTGTCCGCGTTCCTTCGCCGCGCTCTCCGCACCGGCCATGAGCTCCGGGAAGAACGGGTTCGTGATGTCCGGAACGATCAGGCCGAGGGAGTGTGAACGGCCCGAGGAGAGGCTCCGAGCTATTTCGTTCGGCTGGAACTGCAGCCGATCCGCGACGGCGCGCACCCGCTCCACCGTCGCCGCTGCGACCCGCCCCTTGCCGGTGAGCGCACGCGACGCCGTCGCCACGGACACACCGGCCTCAGTCGCAATGTCACGGATGTTCACCACGTGGGATTCGCTTCCTCCAGAGGTTGCGTAACCGGTTGCGCAGGTCAAAGTAGGCGCGTCCGGGGTATGTGCGCAACCGGTTACGCAGCACCAATTTCCGCAGTGGCCGTTCCGGGTCCGATCGAGACTGTGGAGTGCCCCGAGTTGACCGGAGAGGTGGTTTTGGTGCCCTCGCCGGGCTGCCTCTCCCCGAAGACGGGCCCCCGGCACACCTCCGTGACAGTGGCCGGCAGATCGACGCGGCCTCGGGGAAGCGGCACGCCCTGGCAGGTGCCCCGACTGGTGCGGGGCCGTCCGGTGATCCGACTGCCGGGACGCCAGAGGTCCGGCATACGTACCCCGGGATTCACGGTGACAACGCAGCCACGCATGGGCCACGCCGTCACGATCGGGCACAGGCGGGGTGTCTGCTCGCTCGACTGCTTGACGGCCGGGCTCTGGTTTCTGCTCCTCCACGCGTCGGTGGGCACCTGGAGGCCCACCCGGTGCAACGGCCGGGCCCCTAGCCTCGCGCTTTCATGAGAGTGCTCGTCCATGCCTTGATCAAATATGCGGAGAGCGTTCCTGGCCTGCAACGATGGGACTTATCTAGTGCCGCATCAGGCAACGTTCGCCCTGTCTTGCCGGACGGTCGGTGGCAGGCACCTGTTGGATGCGGTCCGCGTAGTCTCGCGGGGTGCATTCTCATCTGAGCTTCGAGAACCCTCCTGCGCTGCCTCACGAGGTGGTGGTTGAGACGATGGAGCGGGCTCTGCGTGACCGCTCGGCGGAGGGCGAGGCGGCGGGAGTCCTGGTCGGGACCGCGTTGAACGACGACGACGCGGAGTTCATCGAGCACTGGTGTGTGCAGGTCGGGACGCAGGCAGTGTCGGGTAGTCCGCTGCTTGGGTTGGCCAGCTTGTGCCTGGGACACACCGCTCGGCGCTTCGGGCGTCTCAGTGGTGAAGCCCTGGCTCTGGCGGAGTCGCTGGCGGCGCGGGCCGAGGCGGACCCGGCGGACGTAGACGGTCGGGCCCAGGACGGCTATGACGACGTCCGGAGTTTCCTGCACCTGTGGTGACGCTGCCTGTTGCCGTTGCAGGTCAGGCTGCGTTGGCCCTGCTCACGAGGGCTTTGTGGCGCTTGTCGGTGGCGTTCTTGTTCTGCCAGATGATGTAACGGCGGATCATGCTGCCCTGGGCCTTGTGGGTGGGATGGTCTGTGCCGTCGAGGGCGAAGTAGCGCAGGGCAGTGAACTGGGCCTCGATCCGGTTGAGCCAGGAGCTGTTGGTCGGGGTGTAGGCGATCTCGACGTTGTTAGCCTCGGCCCAGTCGGCGACTCGGCGGCGGCGTTTGGTGGTCAGGTGCGGGGAGTAGTTGTCGCAGATGATCGCAATGCGCTTGCCGACCGGGTGGAGGGAGCGCAGATAGCGGCAGAACTCCAGGAACTTGGAGCGGTTCTTGGTCTTCTTGATGTGGCCGTAGAGCTGGTCTTTGCCCAGGTCGTAGGCGGCGAACAGGTGCCTGACTCCGTGCGGGCGGGTGTAGGTCGCGCGGCGGCGCGGGCGCGGTTCGCGGTCGGGGTTCTTGCCTTTGTCGCCGAGTGCGGCCCACTGATTCCTAATGCGGTCTGTCAAGCCGCGTGAGCGGTGGGTGGCACGGCTTCGTAGGTCCGTCCGTCGCGGAGGAGTGCCCAGAGGACGTTGACGCGGCGGCGTGCCAGGGCCAGGACAGCCTGGATGTGACGCTTCCCTTCGGAGCGTTTGCGGTCGTAGAACCGGCGGGACTCGTCGCAGTGGCGGATGCTGAACAACGCGGAGATGTAGAAGACTCGTTGGAGTCTGCGGTTGTAGCGTCGTGGTCGGCGGAGGTTGCCGCTGATCTTGTCGGAGTCGCGGGGAACGGGTGCGACCCCGCCGAAGCCGGCGAGGCGGTCGGCGGTGCCGAAGGCGGTCATGTCGCCGCCGGTCGCGGCCAAGAACTCGGCGCCGAGGATGACACCCAGGCCCGGCATGCTGGTGATCACTTCGAAGTCCCGATGTTCACGAAACCGGGCCTCGATCGCCTTGTCGAGTTCGGCGACCTGCTGGTTGAGGGCCATCACCTCCCGCGCGAGCGTGTGCACCATCTGGGCGGTGAGTTTCTCGCCGGGAAGGCTTGTGTGCTGGCATGCGGCGGCCTCCCAAGCTGTCGCGGCGAGCTGGTCGGCGCGCAGGACCTTGCGGTTGCGCAGCCAGGTCTCGAGCCTCTTCTTGCCTGTCAGGCGCAGAGCCGCCGGGGTCTGGTAGCCGGTCAGCAACACGAGTGGTCCGGTATTGGTGAGGTCCAGTGCCCGTTCCAGGCCGGGGAAGAGGCCGGTGAGCTGGGCGCGGAGGCGGTTGACGGTGCGGGTGCGGTCGGCAACCAGGTCCGTGCGACGGCCCGTGAGGATCTTGAGGTCGGTGACCGTCTCGTCGCTGGTGCGTAACGGGTGCAGGTCGCGCCGGATGCGGACCTGGTCGGCGATGACGGCAGCGTCCTTGGCATCGGTCTTGCCTTCGCCGCGGTAGCTCTCGGAGGCGCGGTGGATGGCCCGGCCGGAGATGTAGTGCACCGGCTGGTCGTGGTTGAACAGGATGGTGATGGCCAGGGCAGCGCCGCCGTCGGCTAGATCGATGCCCCAGGTCACCTCGTTGCCCAAGGCCAGGACATCGGCGAGGAGTTCGAGGAGTTCGGGTTCGTCGTTGGCGACGCGTCGTGACAGCAGCCTGCGGCCGCTCTCGTCGATCGCGACGCAGTGATGATGGGTTTTACCGGCGTCGACGCCGGCCCAGATCATGGTCATGTGGTGCCTCCGTGCGGTGTGCCGCTGGTGCCTCCCGACGGACGACCTCGCTGTCGATTCCCTACTCAGCGATCATTCGCAATTCCTAATTGGCAGCCGAGTCGTCGTGGGGCGCCGGGCGGCCAATCAATGGAAGCCACAAGCGGCAAAGCCTTTTGAACCACACCCGGCGCCCCTGGGTGGGTGAACCATACGAGGGGCTCACCACGGCCCGCAGAGCAACGTAGGGAGCTTTTTCCAACCTCACGCTGATGGGTGGTGAAGGACGAGGACGGCCTTCACTACGTTGGTGATTCGGTTGGTGCTGGAGCGGAGCTTCCGCGGGAGG
>NZ_JBFAJJ010000015.1:0-259558 GCF_040655155.1 Streptomyces sp. NPDC050508 | reverse complement strand
AGAACCCCAAGCCGTTCGTCTGGACGAAGACCGCCGACGACATACTCGACACCCTCGCCGCATACTGCACACGAATTAACGACTCAGGACACTAGGTGGTCACGACTGTTCCCACCTCAAGTTCTCCTCAGAACATTGATCACGCGGTTGTCGCGTGCATGCCCTTCACATAGCGTTCGCATGTTCGATCGCCACGGGGGCGGTCCACCAGAAAGGTGTCACGTGGGCATCGGAACATGGCGCGCTTCGACCGGCGCTGCCACCGCTGCAGTGCTCCTCTGCTTCGGGAGCGTAGGCACTGCCGCCGCTGAAGAGCTGCCGTCCGACGGAGCGGCCGTCACTGACGACACGGCTATCTCCGCGGACCAAACTACAGACATTAATGACAGACAGGGCTGGGAGGACGACACTGATCAGCCCCTCAGCGTTGACGCTCCGTCTGTGTGTGACCAACCGTCGACGTGGTACAGCATTACCTCGAAGAAGCACATCCAAATTCCTTCTTGGTGGAACGGCACAAAGTTCAAGGACGGCCCGGGCGGCACAATGGCCGTGTCTGTGACCAAGAGCGGCACTATCTCGGCTGAAATCGCGGGCAGCATCGAGTTCTCGACCAATGCCATCATCGCGAAGGCCAAAACTCAGGTGAGCGTCAAGGTCGGCGCGAGTGTCACCATCGCCACTGGGCACAACTACAGCCACGAGATCAGTCGCAACAAGTACGGCCATCTGCAGTATGGTGCGTGGGGCTACAAGCTGACTTGGAAGAAGTACCGATCGGCTGGCGTCTGCGGCGCCGTCGAACTAGGCCAGGGTACGGCGACGGTGCCCACGTCCGAGACTGGCTGGCATTACTGGGAAACATCGTCATGACCTCTGTGAGTATGCGGGCGCGGTCTGTTGGATGCGCTGTGGTGGCGTCGGCATTCCTGCTCGTCTCGTGCACATCCGGCAGCGACCATGGCAAGGCTGTCGGCTCGTCGTCGCCTGCACCCAGCACATCCCGCACCGGAATCGGGTCGTCCGAGACTAAGCAGACCAAACAGGTCGAGGATGCTCTTGGCGCTGTCCGCAGTGGCACGCTGGTGGAGGCAGGCACGGAACGCGTGACTGATGGAATCCACACCGAACCCAGTCTGAGTGAGGGGAAGTCATACAGGCTGAACCTCACATGCGTCGGCAGCGGCAGCGCACAGGTGAAGTTCACGCCGACGATCAAGGGGGCCAAGACCACGGTGCCGTGTGATCAGTCGGTGGTAGAGCAGCGGATTGCCGCACCTAAGTCGTTGCGCATCGACGTCGACGGTGCCAAGGGGGCCACTGGCGTGATCGGTTGGCAGATCGACGCCACCTGATTTAGGCACGCCATGAGCGCCCCAGCGTGACCGCTGGGGCGCTCATGTATTCCGATGCGTGTCCCATCCGGCCCGAGCAGAAGATCCTGCACCAAATCCGCGGCCTGGGAAGTCAGCCACGGCTCGTGCCTCAGGGCGTCGGCGAGGTCCAGGCCATGCACGGCGACCTCAACCACGCGCGTCAGCAGGAACTCCGACAGGAGCATGGGGGCGCCGTGCCGAGTGCGCACCACACGCCCCTCGGGTTCGGCTTGGCACAGTCGGTCCACCTGTTGCCAAGTGGCGTTGAAGTCGTCAACGAGCGCGGCGCCCCTGAGCTGTTCGGCCGCATGATCTTGGGCCAGAGCGATCCGGGCCGCGTTGGTGTCTGGGGTGAAACGGCCGTCGGGCCGGTAGTACTCCGCTGCGGAGACTTGGGCACGGGTCGGTGCCGGCGCGGCCAGCATGTCCGGCAGCCAGGCAATCACCACCCTGACGTGAGCCAGCAGGTCGTCCACTTTCCACGGCGCGCACCGCGTCGGCAGACGCCATTCGGCCGCCGAGACACCGGTCAACGCCTGCGTGAGCTGCGTCGCCTCCAGACGGAACGCTTCAACCACCTGCTCCTGATCGATGTCGGGACCTGCTCAGTGACGCCGGAGAGCGAACAGGTGCGTCACCACAGCCAGCACCAGCCCGGCTGCGATGAGATACAGACCAAGACGTTCTTCGGGGACTGCCGGTGACCACACCCGCCAGGCTGACGACGTGTAGGCATCGGCTGCCAGGAAGGACCCGTAGGAAGAGGAGTGCAGAGTGGGGGGCGTGCTGGTCTGGCTGCGTACCCACAGCAGCGCGCCTATGGCGGCGCAGGTCGCGGATGTCGCATACAGGGCTGTGGCGTGACGCGGGACCGGTCTGGTCACGGGTTCTCCCTCGACTTTGTCGTTGTGATGCGTGGATTCTCGCTGCCGGTAGCGGTCACGCCTGAACCGGGCCACCGTGTCGAGCAGCCGTGCATACAGCAGTCCCTCCAGGCCATGCCCCCACGCTCGGCCATGTTCGGTGGAAACTGGGCTCGACCTCGGGGGCACGGCCGCTGCCGACGGCCCGTCGGCGACCTACGACCGCATCGGTATCGGATACAGCGGCACCCGATGTCCTGGTCCTCAACTGCACGCGTTGACCGGCCAGAAATTGATGAGGCCACATGCCTCCGGCACTCGACCAGGACCAGCCCTCGCCGCGCGGACCGACGTCTTGGTGATCTCCATACTTTCGGAATCTGGTCAACCCCTCGGTGACCAGACAGGATTGCCAGCAACATCATGTGAAAACTGGGGGAACAGTGCCGCCACGTTCGATCGGGGCCTTCGCGTTCGTAGTCGGCCTTCTCGGCGCGGGCCTGGCGCTGACTCCGTCCGCCGCCCGTGCGGACGGCAGCACGCTGTACGTGAACAACACCTCGACGTCGAACTGCTCCGACAGCGCGGCCGACGCGGGCTCACAAGCCCAGCCCTACTGCTCGTTGCAGACCGCCGTCGACACCGCGCGGCCAGGTGACACGGTCATGGTGGTCAAGGGGACCTTCGGACCGCTTGATGTGAAGACCTCGGGTACCGCGAGTGCCCCCCTCACCATCACCACCGGCACGAGCAAGGTGGTCACCTCGATCGTCACACCCCTGTACGGCTCCGGCCCAGGACTGACTTTCGACCACGTGCACGACGTGGCCCTGCACGGCTTCTTCATCGGGACGAACGCTCAGGCACCGGTCGTGGCGGTCGAGGGTTCCGACAGCGTCACGCTGGAAGGGGACCATCTCGAAGGCGTTTACTCGCCTTCACTGGTAGGCATCGACGGGCAGAGCAGCACGGTCACGCTGAGCCGGGACCAGCTGGATTCCGCACCGGGCGAGGACGGCGTGGACATCGCGGCGGGGGCCGACGGCACCGTCATCACCGGCAACAAGTTCTCCTACGGGAAGAACACGCCTGTGAACGCGGCAGGTGCGCCGGGCACGGTCGTGGTCGGCAACACCTTCACCGACAACGGCGGTTGCAACACCGTGATCTCGCTCACCGGTGCCTCCTCGGGGTCGACGGTCGAGAACAACGCCTTCTTCCTCGGAGCCCCAGGCGGCTGCGCGACCTACGGCAGCAGCACGCCGGTGGTGGTGTCCTCCGGATCAACCGGCGCAACCACCTTTGACTACAACGTCTCCGAGTCCGAGTCCGGCGGCGCGCTCTACAACTGGGGTGGTCGGACCTATGCCACCGCCGCCGATCTGCAGGCCGCGACCGGCCAGGGCAAGCACGAGCTGTACGTCGCGGTGGCAGCCGGCACGACCAGCCTGAACGTCACCCCGCTCATCGACTCCGCCGACGCCGGCGCACCGAACGCGCTCAGCACCGACTTCAACGGCAAAGCCCGCGTGGACGACCCGCTCGTGGCCGACACCGGTACGGGCGCCGGCTACTACGACCGTGGCGCGGTCGAGTACCAGGACCCCTACCAGTTGGCGGCCGCCGTGAGTGTGTCCAAGGGTCCGGCCCCGCTGTCCGAGACGGTCACGGCGGACGAGACCAATCCCTGGAAGACCGGGATCACCAGCTACACCTTCGACTTCGGGGACGGTAGCGCCCCAGTGGTGTCCGCCACCCCCAGCGTCGCCCACGCCTACAGCGCGATCGGCTCGTACACCGTCACGGTCACCGCCACCACGGCCGCCGGGACCTCTGTCGCCGGCAGCAAGAAGGCCTCCGTCACCGTCGCCGCCGAAGCCCCGCTGGTACCCGCCCTGTCGCTCGGCCAGGCCCGTCCGCACAGCAGCCTCACCGTCCAGGCAGATGCCTCCGGGACCACCGACGACTGGAGCATCGCCGACTACGGAGTCGACTTCGGGGACGGCACCCCAGCCGCCGATCTCGGCACCAGCGGCTTCGGTGGTCACACCTACGCCAAGCCCGGCACCTACACCGCCACCCTGACGGTCAAGGACGACGGCGGGAACACCGCCACGACCACCCGGCAGGTCACCGTCGGCAGCGCACTCGTACCCTTCGGGCCGACCCGGATCCTGGACACCCGCAACGGCACCGGCGCCGCCAAGGCGAAGGTCGGCCCGGGCGCGGTGCTGCCACTCAAGGTCGCGGGCGTCAATGGCATCCCCGCCACCGGGGTCACCGCGGTCGCCCTCAACCTGACCGGCGTCAACGCCTCCGCCAGCACCGTGATCACCGCCTACCCCGACGGCACCACCCGGCCGACCGCCTCCAACCTGAACCTGGGCCCTGGCCAGGTCACGCCGAACCTGGTCACCGTGCCGGTCGCCCCCGACGGCTACGTCGACCTCTACAACAACGCGGGCAGCATCGACCTGGTGGGTGACGTCGAGGGCTACTACAGCACCACCGCGGCCACCTTGGGCGGGACGGGCTTCGTCCAGGTGAGCGGCCCGACCCGGGTGCTGGACACCCGCACGGGGATCGGCACCGCCAAGGGCAAAGCCGGGCCGGGCGGGCTGGTCACGCTCACCCTGCCGGCCGACGGCTCCAGCAACGCCTCCGCCGTTCTGCTCAACGTCACCGAGACCGGTGCCACCGCTTCCAGCTGGGTCGCCCTGGAGCCGAGCTCCGGCGATGTCCCCACCACTTCCGTACTGGACTTCGCGGCCGGACAGACCAGCGCCAACCTGGTCGTCGCGCCGGTCAGCAACGGGCAGGTCCAGTTCTACAACCGCACGGGCAACGTCGACCTGATCGCCGACGTCGAAGGCTATGTCGTCTCCGACCCGACGACGTCCCCGGCCGCCCTGGGCTCGCCCTACTTCCCGATCTCGCCGACCCGGGTGCTGGACACCCGCAACGGCACCGGCGCGGCCCAGGGCACACTCGGCGCCAAATCCAAGCTCAGCGTCAAGGTGGCGGGGCACGGCGGCGTCCCGGCCGGAGTGAAGGCTGTGCTGGTGAACCTGACCGGCGTCAAGCCCACCACCAGCACCTGGCTCTCGGCCTACGCCGACGGATCAGCCCTGCCCGGCAGCTCCACCCTGAACCTCGCCACCGGCGCCACCCGCGCCAACCTGGCCCTGGTCCCGGTCGGTTCCGACGGGTCGATCGACATCTACAACAGCAGCGGCACCGTGAACGTGGTCGCGGACGTCGAGGGCTACTACATCGGCTGACCGCCCACTCCGCGACCGCCATGTTCGCCGCCGCGCCGGGTGACGCGTCGATCATCGTCGGCGCGGCCATCGGCGCCGTCTTCTTCAAGGAGCGGTTCGGGGCGCCGCGTATCGCCGCCGCTGTGCTGCTCGTGGCCGGGATCGGGCTGATGCTGCGGGCGGGTTGACCGGCCTCGTGTCGACTGCTCGTTCGCGCGACTTGCCGTCGGCTTGACGATCCGTTCCCTGAGCGTTCAGCCAACTGCCTGTGTCCGGGATGTGTGTTGTCCCTAGGGTCCCTGAGGGTTGAGAAAGGGAAGGGGCCTCATGGACATACTCCACGCGGTCCGGGCCAGCGGGATCACCAGGTGCTTCGGCGAGGTCGTCGCGCTCGACAGCGTCGACCTGGATGTGACACAGGGTCAGATCCATGGTCTGGTCGGACCGAACGGCGCCGGGAAGACGACGCTGCTCGGTCTTCTGCTGGGGCTGGCCGTCCCCGATGGCGGTCGGTTGGAGATCCTGGGCCAGCCGGTGGAGCGTACGCTCGCCGTTCCTGACGGTGTCGCCGGCTTCGTGGACGCGCCCGGTCTCTACCCCTCCCTCACTGCCCGGCAGAATCTCGCCGCGCTGGCCGAACTCCGGGGCCAGGACGCGCGGACGGCGGGGATCGACGACGTGCTCGACGAGGTCGGGCTCACCGATGTCGCCGACGACAGGACCCGCGGTTTCTCCCTCGGTATGCGCCAGCGGCTCGGGCTCGCCGCCGCCCTGCTCACCAGACCCCGGCTGCTGGTGCTCGACGAACCCGCCAACGGCCTGGACCCGGCCGGGAAGAGACATGTACACCGTGTCCTCACCCGGCTCGCCGCGGAGGGAACGAGCGTCGTGCTCTCCAGCCATCACATGGACGACCTTGAGGCGTTGTGCGCCGAGGTCACCATCCTCGACACCGGGCGGGTGGTCTTCTCCGGGCCGCTGAACAAGCTGGCCGCCGAGAACCGTGAACTCGACTATCGGCTGCGCACCTCCGACCCGCAGGCCGCGCGCAGGCAGGCCGACGGTACGGCCGGGGTCGTCCGGATCGTCGACGGTGCACCGCAGGACAGCGAGGTGCTCGTCGTGCGGGCCCGGGTTCCCGCCCTCGACGAACTGGTCGCCGGGCTCGTGCGGTCGGGTGTCGCGGTACGCGAACTCGCCCCTGTCGTATCGCCACTTGAGGCCGCGTTCCTCGCCCTCACCGAGCACGAGCAGCGGGAGAACGGCCGATGACCGTCACTGTCACGGCAACCGCTGCCCCGGTCACCCGCCGTGTTCCTGTCTCGCGTGGTTACCGTTTCGAACTGGTCAAGCTCGTCTCGCAGTGGCGGATCCGGTTGCTGGTCCTGGCCTGTTGGATCGCGCCGGCGCTCTTCGTGGTGGGGGTGGGGCAGCAGAGCACGCTGCCTTCCGACACGCTCTTCGGCCGCTGGATGCTCGCCACGGGGTGGGCCGGGCCCCTGGTGGTGCTCGGTTTCGCGGGTACCTGGGCGCTGCCGCTGCTGACGTCGGTGGTCGCCGGTGACGTGTTCGCCTCGGAGGACCGGCTCGGCACGTGGCGTCACCTGCTGGTGGCGGTTCGCTCGCCCCGGCGGATCTTCGTGGCGAAGTCGTTGGCCAGCCTCACCGTCATCCTGCTGCTGGTGGCCGGGCTGGTCTGTTCCAGCACGGCCGGTGGGCTTCTGGCGGTCGGCAACCGGCCGTTGGTCGGTCTCGACGGTCACCTGCTGGCGCCGGGGGACGCGGCCGGCCGGGTCCTGTTCGCCTGGGTCTGCGCTCTCGCTCCGACCTTGGCTCTCGCCGCGATCGGGCTCCTCGGGTCGGTCGCGCTGGGGCGGTCCCCGATGGGGCTGCTGCTGCCCCCGCTGGTCGCGCTCGCGATGCAGGTCGCGCAGATGCTGCCGCTGCCCGTGGCCGTGCGGCTCGCCCTGCCCGGCTATGCCTTCATCGCCTGGAACGGTCTGTTCACCGACCCGGTCCAGCTCGCCCCGCTCCTGACCGGCGTCACGGTGAGCCTGGTGTGGGCCGTGCTCGCGACCACGCTGGCCTATCTGCTGTTCGTACGGCGCGACTTCACCAATCCGGCCTACGACGGCTCCGGGCGCCGGGCGTTCACCGTCGGCCTGCTGCCGCTGGCCGGGCTGACCGGCCTCACCGTCGCCGTGGTCGCCGTGGCCACCCCCTCGACGGGTTCCGGGATCGAGCAGGACAAGGTCCAGCGGTCGCTCGCCACGGCCTTCGCCCACCTCTACCGCATGCAGACCGGTCAGCTCCACCGTCCCGCCGTCACCGAGGCAGAGCTGCGGACCACGACGGCGTGCACCAAGAGCGACGGCCAGGCCGCCCAGGAGGGGCCGGGCAACGACTGGCGGTGTGTCGTGTCCTGGCATCTCCCCGGCGTCGCGGTCACGGGGACGGCGGTGTACCAGCTCGACATCGGCCCGGACGGTCGGTACGTGGCCGACGGCGACGGGCCGAAGGAGGTCAACGGCTACTTCCTGGTGCGGACTTCGACCGGGGACACCCCGAACCCGCTGTGGCAGTTCGACGGCAACGTCGATCTGCTCGGCACCACTTCGAAGGGATAGTTCCATGCAGGTAACGCGGCAACGCCGGGTTGACGAGAAGGAGCAGGTCAACCTCTTCGGCAGACGCGTCGGCCGCCGGACCGTGCTGGTGACGGCGGGCATCGCCGTCGCCCTCGGTGTCACGGGCACGGCGGTCGCCTCGACGTATCAGTTCGGCACCCAGCAGGTCGCTCAGGTCACGGCCAATGGGCAGGTCATCTCCAGCGATCAGTACATCAAGCCGTACGGCAGTCGCACCGTCATCAACGACGGCAAGATCATGTCGTCGACGGTCAGCCCGGACGGCACCCACCTCGCGGCCTCGATCGCCGACGGCGACGCCTCGCTGGTCGTCATGGACCTCGCGACCGGGCAGGTCAAGCAGAAGGTCGGCACCAACGCGGCGGACGACCTGCGCATCAGCAGCGGTGCCGTCGGCCAGGAGGGCCCGGCCTACTCGCCCGACGGCAAGCAGCTGTGGCTGGGGCAGGCGAACGGCTACACCAAGTTCACCGTCGCCGCGGACGGCACCCTCTCCGCCCCCACCGCCGTCCCGATCGCGGCCGACGGCACCAAGCAGGCCCTCGTGGGCGCGGCCGTCTTCTCCGCCGACAGCTCCACCGTGTACTCCGCGGTCAACGGCCAGAACAAGGTCGTCGCCATCGACGCGGCGACCGGAACCATCAAACAGAGCTGGGCAGTCGGCAACGCCCCGCGCGGCATCGCCCTGGTCGGCGGCAAGCTCTACGTCAGCAACGAGGGCGGGCGCCCGGCGAAGGCCGGCGACACCACCATCAACTCCTACGGCACGGACGTCGTCGCCGACCCGAAGACCGGCGCCAGCACCACCGGCACGGTCAGTGTCATCGACACGGCGGACCCGTCGGCCGCCGTAGGAACCATCGACGTAGGCCTGCACCCGACCGCGGTGTACGCGAAGAACGGCGCGGTGTTCGTCACCAACACCGCCGACAACAGCGTGTCGGTCATCGACACCCGCAAGGACAGGGCCGTCCAGACGATCGCCACCCAGCCGTGGCCCGAGGCGTCGGTCGGCTACGAGCTGAACGCGGTGACGCTCACCGACGACGGCCGGCTGCTGGTGACGCTCGGCCGCGCCAACGCGGTCGCCGTCTACCGCTACACCTCCCCGCAGCAGCCGGCCCGTTACGTCGGCCTGCTCCCCACCGACTACTTCCCCTCGGGGATCACGGCCATCGGCAAGCAGGTCGTCGTCGCCAACACCCGTGGCGTGGACGCCCGTCGCCCCGACGCCGCCGGCCACAACACGCACGACACGACGTCGAGCCTCACGCAGTTCACGCTGCCGAGCGACCTGACCATCAGGTCTCAGACGGCGAAGGTCTTCAGGCAGAACGGCTGGACGCCCGGCTCCGTCACCACGGCCAAGGGGAAGAGCCGCGCCAAGGCCGTCCCGGTCCCGGCGCGGATCGGCGACCCCTCGACGATCAAGCACGTCTTCCTGCTCGTCAAGGAGAACCGCACCTACGACCAGGTCTACGGCGACCTCCCGCAGGGCAACGGCAACGCCTCGCTCACCCAGTTCGGCGAGAACGTGACGCCCAACCAGCACGCGCTGGCGCAGCAGTTCGGGCTGTACGACAACTTCTACGACATCGGCACCAACTCCGCCGAGGGCCACAACTGGCTGATGCAGTCGGACAATCCGGAGTACACGGAGTCCTCGGCCGGCGAGTACACGCGCAGCTACGACACCGAGAACGACGTGCTGGGCCACCAGAAGTCCGGCTTCATCTGGACCGGCGCGCAGGCCGCGGGGAAGAGCGTCAAGGACTTCGGCGAGTTCCAGTCCCTGGAGACCAAGCCAGCCGGCGCGAACTGGCAGAACCTGTACTGCGACAGCAAGAACATGGCCTCGACGGGGGCCGGGACCGCCTACCCGATCAAGACGGGCTCGGCGATACCTTCCCTCAACGACGTGTCGGTGCAGGGCTTCCCGCTGTTCGACCTCGACGTCCCGGACATCTACAAGGAACAGATCTGGAGGCAGGACTTCGAGAAGAACGGCCCGGCGAACCTGAACATGTTCTGGTTCTCCAACGACCACACCGGCGGCCCGGCCAACGCCGCCGCCGAGGTCGCCGACAACGACCTCGCTGTCGGCCGGACCGTCGACGAGATCACCCACAGCAAGTACTGGAAGGACTCGGCGATCTTCGTCGTCGAGGACGACTCCCAGGCCGGCCTCGACCACGTCGACGGCCACCGCGCCCCGGTCCAGATCATCAGCCCGTACGCCGAGCACGGCACGGTCGACAGCCACTACTACTCGCAGATCACCATGATGCGTACCGTCGAGCAGATCCTCGGGATCCACCCGATGAACCAGCTCGACAGCGCGGCCACCCCGATGTACGGGGCGTTCACGAGCAAGGCCGACGACACGCCGTTCACGGCGGTGCCCAACCGGACCTCGCTGACCCTCGGTGTGAGCCCGCAGCCCTCCTGCGGTTCGGACACCCCGGCGGCCCAGGACGCCGCCGCGGCACCCGCGCCGACGTCCGTGTCGGTACCGGCGGCCGAGAAGGCGCTCGCGGCACAGTGGAAGACCTGGGCCGCGCACCAGCGGCTGACCGGCCCGAACGCCGTGCCCGACTACGCCAACCCCACCCAGATGAACCGCTACACCTGGTACCAGACCCACAACTGGACCAAGCCGTACCCCGGCGACAAGAAGGTCTACGCCCCGAACGACGTACCCGGCGCCTACCTCCCGTCACCGGAGTCCGACGGCTGACCCGTCCTCACCGTGTCATGGGTCCCTGGCCGGCGCCTTGCGCCGGTCAGGGCCGAGGCCCACTGGCCGTCCGTACCGCCTTCACCAGTGCCTGCGCCCTCGGGTCCGCCGTCACGCTCTTGCGGAAGCCGTTCGTGACGTAGCCGAACGCGATGCCCGACTCGGGGTCGGCGAAGCCGAGCGCGCCGCCCCGGCCCGGGTGACCGAAGGAGGCGGCGGACAGCAACGGAGACGCGCCGCCGTGCAGCATGTAGCCCAGGCCGAAACGGGTGTTGATCACGAGGACGCGGTCGGGGCCCGACGAGCGTTCCGTGCGGGCCAGTTCGATCGTCTCCGGTGTGAACAGCCGTGCCCCGCCGTCCACTTCGCCGATCAGCGACGCGTAGAAACGGGCCAGTCCGTCCGCCGTCGCGATGCCGTTCGAGGCGGGGAGTACGGCCGCCCGGTACGCCGGGTCGTTCTCGTCCGGCATCGGCGTGATCGCCCCGAACGCGCGCCGGGTGAGGGAGTCGGGGTTCGCGTACGCCTCGGAGACCGACCGCTTGGGACGGGTGCGGAGGACGCCCGCGTCCGTCATCACCGGGGCTTCCACCTGGGCCACCCGGCCCACCCGGTACGCCGAGGCCGCCGGCAGGCCCACCCACAGGTCCGCCCCGACCGGCCCTGCGATCTCGTCCGCGATCCACTCGCCGATCGACCGGCCCGTCACCCGCCGCACCAGTTCACCGGTCAGCCAGCTGTACGTCTGCGCGTGATACCCGTGGTCCGTGCCCGGCTCCCACGCCGGTGCCTGCGCCGCCACCGCCGTAGCGCCGAGCACCGGGTCGGCGGCCTGTTCCGGGGTCAACGGGCGGTCCAACACCGGCACGCCCGCGCGGTGGGCGAGCAGCTGCCACACCAGGGTCCGTTCCTTGCCGGCCGTCTTGTACTCCGGCCAGTACTCGCCCACCGGAGCATCCAGGTCCAGTTCCCCGCGCTGCGAGAGCAGCAGCAGTACGGCGGCTGCCATGCCCTTCGTCGCCGAGCGGACGATCTGGGCCGTGCCCCGCTCCCAGGGGGCGGTGCCGTCGACGTCCTTCGTACCTGCCCACAGGTCCACGACCCGCTGCCCGTCCCGGTACACGGTCACCGCCGCGCCCCGGTCCCCGCGCACCGCGAAGTTCTGTACGAACGCTTCCCTGACCGGCTCGAAGCCCTCGGCCACCACGCCGTTCACGTCCACGTCCGTGCTCCTCGTTCCGCCGTCCCGCTCGCCGTCCGGCTCTCCTACGTCAACCAAGCAGGATCGTCACGTCGATGTTCCCCCGGGTGGCGTTCGAGTACGGGCAGACCTCGTGCGCCGCGTCCACCAGCTTCGCCGCGATGTCCGGGTCGAGGACCGGGAGGGACACGCTCAGGGCGACCGCGAGGCCGTAGCCGCGCTGTTTGTTGGGGCCGATGCCGACCTTCGCGGCGACCGTGGAGCCGGTCAGATCGAAGCCTGCCCTACGGCCGACCAGGACCAGCGCGTTGTGGAAGCAGGAGCTGTAGCCGGCCGCGAAGAGCTGCTCGGGGTTGGTGCCGTTGCCGTCGCCGCCCAGTGCCGGGGGCATCGCGACCTGAAGGGCGAGCTGGCCGTCCTGGCTGCTGACGAAGCCCTCCCGGCCGCCGTGGGCGGTGGCCTCGGCGACGTACATGATCTTCGTCGGGCGGGTGTCGACGGCGGTGGCAGCGGTGTCGTCGGTCATGGCGGGACCTCCCCCGGAACAGAAAGACAAGGGTGTGCAACTACATCGTGCACAAGATACTGGCGAGTAGCGCGGCCGTGTCCTTCAGGGGTGCGAACCGTCGGTAACCCGAGGTCAGCAGGTCAGCGGCCTCGTTCCGCCGCCGCCTCCGCGCGCTCGGCCAGCCGCCACAGCTCCCCGCGCAGGCGGGCGACCTCCGGCATCTCCAGCTCCGTCGCGGCCAGCAGTGCGCCCGGCACGCGGGTCGCGCGCTGCTTGAGGGCCGCGCCGCGCTCCGTGCACGCGACCAGGACCGAGCGCTCGTCGTGTGCCGCGCGCTCGCGGTGCACGAGCCCGGCCGCCTCCAGGCGCTTCAGCAGCGGGGACATCGTGCCGTAGTCGAGGCGCAGGGCGGTCGCGAGATCCTTGATCGGGGTCTCGCCGCGTTCCCACAGGACGAGGAGGACGAGGTACTGCGGGTAGGTCAGCTCCAGCTCCTCAAGGAGCGGGCGGTACGCGGCCGTCAGCGCCCGCTGGGCCGCGTACAGCGCGAAGCACAACTGCTCGTCGAGGAGCAGCGACCCGGCGGCAATCGTATGGTCCTCGTTCGTCACGCGCCCATTGTCACGGACCGCGGGTCGAACCCGAAGGGCAACTCCAGACGGTGGGCGCGCATCAGCGCCTCGTCGGAGAGGAGTTCGCCGGTCTTCCCGTCCGCCGCGATCACGCCCTCGCTGAGGATCAGCGCGCGCGGGCACAACTCCAGGGCGTACGGCAGGTCGTGCGTGACCATGAGGACCGTCACGTCCAACGAGCGCAGAATGTCGGCCAGTTCGCGCCGCGAAGCCGGGTCGAGGTTGGAGGAGGGCTCGTCGAGGACGAGGATCTCCGGTTCCATCGCCAGCACTGTCGCCACCGCGACTCGGCGCCGCTGCCCGAACGACAGATGGTGCGGAGGCCGGTCCGCGAAGTCCGCCATCCCCACCAACTCCAGTGCCGTACGCACCCGTTGCTCCAGCTCGGCGCCCTTCATCCCGGCCGCCGCCGGGCCGAACGCCACGTCCTCGCGGACCGTCGGCATGAAGAGCTGGTCGTCGGGGTCCTGGAACACGATCCCGACCCGGCGCCTGATCTCCGCCATGTGCCGCTTGCCGACCGGGAGTCCGGCCACCGTCACCGTCCCGGCGCCGGCCGTGAGGATGCCGTTGAGGTGCAGGACGAGGGTGGTCTTCCCGGCGCCGTTCGGGCCGAGCAGGGCGACCCGTTCGCCGCGCGCGACGGTGAAGTCGACGCCGAACAGGGCCTGTTGGCCGTCGGGATAGGCGAAGGCCAGCCCGGACACTTCGAGAGAAGGGGTCCCACCATCCATCACAGCGTCCATCCCAGTAGGCATACGACAAGGGCGGCGGACGGGAGTGTGAGGGCGTACGACCACTGCGCCCCTGACGCGGTCACCTCGTCGATCATCGGCATGGAACCTGCGTATCCCCGGCTCACCATGGCGAGATGGACCCGTTCCCCGCGTTCGTAGGAGCGGATGAACAGCGCGCCCGCCGACTTCGCGAGCACACCCCAGTGGCGGACACCCCGGGCCTCGAAACCCCGTGACTCACGGGCGATCCGCATCCGCCGCATCTCGTCCGTGATGACATCGCCGTAGCGGATCATGAAGGACGCGATCTGGACGAGGAGCGGTGGGAGCTTCAACCTCTGCAATCCCAGGAGGAGTTCGCGGAGTTCGGTGGTGGCGGCCAGGAGGACGGAGGCGGCTACGCCCAGCGTGCCCTTCGCGAGGACGTTCCAGGCGCCCCAGAGGCCGTTCACGCTCAACTGCAGGCCCAGGACGGTCACTTGCTCGCCCTCCGCCACGAAGGGCATCAGCACCGCGAACGCGACGAAGGGGACCTCGATCAGCAGGCGGCGGAGGAGGAAGGCGGCGGGCACGCGGGCGGTGTACGCGACGCAGGCCAGGAGGACCGCGTAGAGGCCGAACGCCCACATCGCCTCGCGTGGGGTCGACACCACGACCACCACGAAGGCGAAGACCGCGGCCAGTTTGGTGTGCGGGGGCAGCGCGTGGACGGGGGAGTGGCCTTGCCGGTAGAGGCGGTGGGCGTGGCCCGCGCCCATGTCAGGCCACCTGCGAGGTGGTGCTACGGCGCTTGCGGACCGCCCAGAAGACCCCGGTGCCCGCGACGACCGTCACGCCGACGCCGATCACGCCCGCGAGGCCGCCGGAGAGCCGGGCGTCGTCGACATCACGCACGCCGTAGTCGGCGAGCGGGGAGTCGGCCGAGGCGTGCTCCTTCGTCTGCCGGTCGATGCCGTGGTCGGCGGCCACCTTCTCCAGGCCATCGGGGTTCGAGGAGGCGTAGAAGCTGACGAAACCGGCGAGGAGGAGGGACGTGACCAGGCCGCCGATCCACAGTCTGCGGCGGGAGGTCCGAGGGGTGATGGGTGCCAACGGGGCCTGGGCGTCCACGAGTTCGCCGTTCACACGCAGCTTGAGGCGTTGCTCCAGGCCGCGTGCGCCGTGGACGAGATCCGGGCGTACGGCGATCACGGCGCCGACCGTCAGCGCGGTGATCGCGGCCTCGCCGACGCCGATGAGGACGTGTACGCCGATCATCGCGGTGGCGACCTTGCCGAGGGAGACGTCGGTGGTGCCGCCGAGGGCGTAGAGGAGGGTGAAGACGAGGGCGGCGGCGGGGACGGAGAGCAGGGCCGCGGTGAAGGACGCGGCGGTGATCGAGCGGCGGGTGCGGGGCAACACCTTCACCAGGCCGCGGAAGACGGCGTACGCCACGACCGTCGTCGTGATCGCCATGTCGGTGATGTTCACGCCGAGTGCGGTCAGACCGCCGTCCGCGAAGAGGATGCCCTGCATGAGGAGGACGACCGAGACGCAGAGGACGCCTGTGTAGGGGCCGACCAGGATCGCGGCCAGCGCACCGCCCAGGAGGTGGCCGCTGGTGCCGGCCGCGACCGGGAAGTTGAGCATCTGCACGGCGAAGATGAACGCGGCGACCAGGCCCGCCAGCGGCGCCGTCCGCTCTCCCCCACGCTCGGCTTCGCTCGCGCGGGAGGTGCCCCCCTGTTCGCGGCGGGCGCCGCGCAGGCTCACGGCGATGGCGCCGGCGGCGACCACTCCGGTGGCGGCGGACATGGGGGCGTCGATGAATCCGTCAGGCACATGCACGGGATGATTTTAGATGCTTGTTGCGAGTCCTTTGCAAGAGCGAGGAAGTCTCTTGCCGATATGTGAGATCTATCGCCCCGAGGGGCGCTCCCGAGAAAATATGCGACATTGGGGTAGTGGAAGCGGATGCACAGCTTTCATACAGGTCACTCAGCGTAAGGGGGCCGCCCGATGTCCGTAGTCGAACAGTACGCGCGAGCCCATATCGTCACCGACGAGGACGTGGACCGGCTGGACAGTGACGCGGTTCCCGTAGTCCTGCGGTACGACCCCGATTCCGACCCCCGAGCCGTCCGCATCGATCTGCCCGGACCGCATGAATGGACCTTCGACCGGGAGCTGCTGGAAGAGGGGCTGCGTGCCCCGGCCGGCAGCGGCGAGGTGCGGGTGTGGCCCTGCGGGCGGGTGCAGGCCGTGGTCGAGTTCCACTCCGAACAGGGCGTCTCCGTCGTCCAGTTCGAGACGAAGACGATCATGCGCTTCCTGCGGCGGACCTATATGGCCACGGCGCCCGTCGCGAGCTGAACCCCCAGAGCCTCAGCCGCCGAGGCTGCTGCCCAGCTTGAGCAGCGCCGCCACGATCGGACCCGCCGTGTCGCCGCCGTGGCCGCCCGCCTGCACCACGCCGGCGGCCACGAGGTCGCCCTTGTACGCGGTGAACCAGCCGTTGGGCTTCTTCTGGCCGTCGACCTCGGCCGAGCCGGTCTTCGCGCCGTAGTCCGGGCCGAGACCGGCCATCGCCTTCGCCGCCGTGCCGTAGTCCGCCGTGTACTTCATGACTTCCTTCAGCTCGGCCTGCGTCGTCGACGACATCGTGCGTGAGGCCTTCGCGAGCGTGCGGTTGTCGACCGTCGGGGCGACCAGGTACGGCTGGTGGAAGGTGCCCGTGTCGACGGTGGAGGCGACCGACGCCATGTTCAGCGGGTTCATGCGGACCCCGCCCTGGCCGATCAGCGAGGCGCCCATCTGCGCGCCGCTCTGCACCGGGACCGAGCCGTCGAAGGTGGGGACGCCGATGGCCCAGTTGTTCATGCCGAGGCCGTAGACCTGCTGGGCCTCCGTCGTCAGGTCGCTGTTGGACAGCTTGGGCGCGAAGTTGATGAAGGCGTTGTTGCAGGAGGCCCCGAAGGCCAGCTTGAACGTGCCCTTCTTGATCTCCGAGTCGTCGTCGTTGTGGAAGGTCCAGCCCGCCAACTTGTAGGTCTTGGGGCAGGGATGGGACGCGTCCGGGGTGATGAGGTTCTTCTCGAAGAGCATCGTCGACGTCACGATCTTCATCGTGGAACCGGGGGCGAGGGAACCCTGGAAGGCCACGTTGAAGCCGTGCGAGGCGTTCGCGACGGCCAGGATCTCGCCGGTCGACGGGCGCATCATCACGACCGAGGAGTTCTTCTGCTTGCTGACCTGCGTCTCGGCCGCCGCCTGGAGGGTCGGGCTGAGCGTCGTCTTCACCTTGCCGGGCGTGCCCTTGCTCAGCTCGACGAGCGTCTTGTCGGACTCCTTGGACTTCTTGCCCCGGACCACCCGCAGCTCGATGCCCGCCTTGCCGCCCGCCTTCTTGCCGAACTTCTCCCGCAGCCCGTCCAACACCGAACCCAGCGACGGGTACTTGGCCGCCGTCAGCTCGCCGCCGTCACGGTCGTACGCCTTGATCGGCGGGGTGCCGGACTCGCCCGTGACCAGGGTGTCGCCGTCCGCGAGGTCCGGGTGGACGACGGAGGCGTGCCAGGCGACGTACGGCTTCCCGTCCGTGGCGCTGCGCACCACGCTCAGTGAACTGGCGTACGTCATGGGCTTGTTGATGCCCTTGTACGACACCGTGCACTTCACGGAGAAGGGGACCTTGGTGCCCGTGCGGGCGCCCTCGGTGACGGTGATGCCCTTCATGTGGGCGTTCTTGGTGTAGCCGGTGAGCAGGGCGGCGGCGGCCGTCGACTTGTCCGTCGTCGCGGCGGCCTGGGCGACCTTGCCCTGCTGCCAGTCGGCCAGGAACCGCCGCGCGGTCGTCTGCACCTCGGTCGCCGACAACGGGCCCGTCTTGATGGCCTTGTGGTCGGCGGTGGTCGACGTGCGTGCCTCGGCCGACGCCCCGCCGTCGTACAGCGCGTAGGCGCCGACGCCCGCGCCGACGACGGCCACGGCGATCACTCCGCCGACCACGGCGGGTCTCGCCTTCCGCCGCTCGGCCACGACCTTCTTCTTGCCCCTCGTGCCCACAGTTCCCGATCCTCCGCGAATCCCTTTGGGCCCCCGTCGCCCTCGGCCCTCTCACACCCCAACGACGAGGCCCACCCTAGAGTCCCGTCCTGTGCGGGTGAGTTCCTTTCCCCGCGGAGTGAGATCAGCCACCTGCCGCCAGTACGGCGCGGACGATCGGGCCGGCGGCGTCGATGCCGTGGCCGCCGTCCTGTGTCATGGCCGCCGCGGCGATGTCGTTGCGGTAGCCGGTGAACCAACTGTTGGACTTGGACTGCCCGTCCACCTCGGCGGACCCCGTCTTCGCGCCGATGTTGCCGCCGAGCCCGGCCATGATGCCGGCCGCGGTGCCGCTGGTCGCGGTGCGGTTCATCATCGCCCGCAGTTGGGCGGACGTACTCGCCGACAGGCCCTGTGCGGTGGCCAGTTGGCGGTCGTCGAGGCTCTGCGCGACGATCACCGGCTGCCGGAACGTGCCCGTCTTCGCGGTCGCCGTCACCGACGCCATGTTCAGCGGGCTCATCTGCACCTGGCCCTGGCCGATCAGGTTCGCCGCGGTGTCCGGGCCGCCGGACGCGGGGACCGAGCCGTCGAAGGACGGGATGCCGGTCTTCCAGTTGTCCCGGCCGAGCCCGAAGCGGTCCTCGGCCTCCTTGGTCAGGGAGTCGACCTTGACGTCGTCGGCGAACTTCACGAAGGCGGTGTTGCAGGAGCGGGCGAAGCTGTCGGAGAGGGTTGCGCCCTCGTCCGGGGACAGGCCGGTCAGGTTGTGGAAGGTCTGGCTCTGCCAGGTCGCGGTGGGCGGGCAGGGGCCCGGGCCGCTCGCGCTCGTGAGCCCCGTGTCGATGAGCGTGGCGGCACTGATGATCTTCATCGTCGAGCCGGGCGCCAACTGCCCCAGGAACGCGGCGTTGAAGCCGTCGTCACGGTGGTTGGCGACGGCCAGCACCTGCCCGGTGCTCGGCTGCACGGCCACGACGGACGACTCGGAGTACTTGGTCACGGCCTTCTCGGCGGCGGCCTGCGCGCTCGCGCTGAGCGTCGTGCGCACCTTGCCGGTCCTGCCCTTCTCCAGGGTCAGCAGCGTGGTGTCGGCAGAGCCCTCGGTCTGGTGCTTGATCGCCAGCTCGATACCGGGCGAACCGCCCGCCTTGTCGCCGTACTTGGTGCGCAACTCGTCGAGTATCGGCCCCAGCGACGGATACTTCTCCTTCGTCAGCACGGTCCCGTTCCGGTCCACGGCCTCGATCGCCGGGCTCGCGGACTCCCCGGTGACGAGAGTGTCGCCGGTCTTCAACTCCGGGTGCACGACGGACGGTTGCCAGTCGACGAGGGCCCGCCCGGTGGTCTTGCCGCGCACGACGGTCAGTTGGCTCTTGTAGCTGAGCGGCTTGGACTTCCCGTCGTACGACACCGTCGCCTTCACCGTGAACGGCACGGTGGCCCCGGTCGTCGTACCGGGCGTGATCTTCACCTGCGTGATGTGCGCGGCCCCACTGTAGGACTCCAGCACGGTGTCGGCGGCGGCGTCGTTGTTCGTGTACGACGCGGCGGTCACCGCCTGCCCCTTCTCCCAGGCCGCGAAGAACTTCGTAGTCGCCGCCTTCACCTCGGCGGCACTCGGCGGCCCGGTCTTCACGGGCGCGGGCCCGCCGGAACCCCCCACACCCGAACTCCCACCCAGCGCGGACACGAGGTTGTACGCCCCGTACCCCGCCCCCGACACCATCACGGCGAACACACTGCCGATGACGGTGGCCTTTACCCCCTTGCGCATGGCGCAGTCCCCTCCCCGTTACCAGTGCTTCGAACTGTAGGTGGCGTGAGGGAAAGCTGTGAGTGGTGTTGCCTTTTGTTGTCCTAACGGAGACCGACAGAGACCGGCCGGCGAGCGATCAGGCGGGGACCCCCGCGGAGTAGAGGAGCCGGTGCATGTCCTCGACGGGAAGAGCGGGATTGCCGGCGACCGAGCCGACCAGGTCGGGGTCGGCGAGCAGTTCACGGATCCGGGCCGGCGGCAGCCGCGGGTCCTGGGCGGCCGGCCCGCGCAGCCCCTCACGACTGAGCCGGTCCAGGTCCTCCGGGGTCAGCGCGGGATCACGCAGCGCCAGTCGACGGCGGCGCGGATCGGGGGAGTCGAGGAAACGGGCCGCCAACCCCGCCGAAGGGAACCCGGGCTTGGTGATCAGCATCTCCACGGCCCGGTGACTGCCGTGCAGATACAGGTCGAGCAGCAGCTCCGGAGGCGGCTCGGGATGGAACTCGCACAGCAGCAGCCGTACGGCGAAGTCCTCGTCCCGGGCGAGCAGTTCGACCATGTCCGGTGGCAGGGCCGGGCACACCGCGGCGCTGCGGCGCAGCCAGGTGTGCGCGGACGTCGCACACCGGCGCAGCGCCTCGACGTCCTCGCGGGCGTCCCACACCCAGTCCAGCATGTCGAGGCGTGCCTCGGGCTCCACGGTGTAGTCGATGGCCGCGCGTTCCGTCTCCGTCAGTTCCGGCCGGGCGGAGACGACGAGGCGGATGTACGGGTCCGGGTCGACGGCCAACTGCCGTACGAGATCCGGTGGGAGGGAGGGGTTCGCGGCCACCGAGACCGGGCGTGGCTGGGCCACCCTGTGCTCGGCGAACTCGCGGCTCAGCCGCCCGGTCCGCAGTACCTCGTTCACCGGCCAGGAGTTGCCGAGGCTCTCGACCAGCCACGCCATCCGCTCCGCGTCCTCGCGGCAGACCTGCATCGCCGCGGCCTGCCGCACCTTCAGGTCGTCGTCCTGGAGCAGCAACTCGCGTGTGGCGTCAGGCAGTTCCTCCCACGCACGGCAGGACGCTGTGCGAAGGTCGCTGTCGGGATGGTCCGCCAGGCTTGCCAGAACACGGGCGGGGACGACGTACGACACGACGGTCTCGCGGCGGACGCGCTCGTCCGGGTTCTTCAGCAGCCGCTCGTACGCCCAGTCGGGCAGCGGCTCCACCGGGCGCCGGTACGGCGTCGGCCCGATGGCGAGGGCGAGAACGACCTTCGGATGCGGATCGTCGACGAGCCGGGCGCGCTGGGCGGGGTCGGCGGCGGCGCTGTCGGCGAACTCCTGCCGGAGCCTCGGCTCGGGGTCCGCCAGGATCGCGTCGACGACCTCCAGTGGCAGGTCGGCGCGCTGGGTGACGGTTCTCCGCACGTCCCGGTGGTCAAGTTTGAGCAGTCGCAGCAGCACACTGCTGGGTGTCGCCGGGTTCCACGACAGCGCTCTGAGCGCGGCGTCGAGGTGATCGTCCATGGCGTCCTCGTCCGTTCTGTCCCACCTACACCCACGTATCCAGCCACATCCGCGACCGCCACTGATCAATAGGAATCGCAGTCCCCGTATACAGCGGCCAGAAGTAGATGAAGTTCCACGTGATCAGCAGCACCAGCACGCCCGCCCCCACCGCCCCCACCACCCGGCGGGTTTCGCTGGAGCCCGGTGGGCCGATGATCGCGCCGATCAGCATCGCGACTGCCAGGCAGAGGAAGGGGAGGAAGACGATGGAGTAGAAGAAGAAGATCGTGCGGTCCTGGTACATGAACCAGGGGAGGTAACCGGCCGCCACGCCGCAGGCGATCGCGCCCGCGCGCCAGTCGCGGCGGAACGCCCAGCGCCACAGGACGTACAGGAGGGCGAAGCAGGCGGCCCACCAGAGGAGCGGGGTGCCGATGGCCAGGACCTCGCGGGCGCACTTGTCGCCCGCGTTCACCGGGCAGCCGGCCGAGCCGGGGGAGGGGGACTCGTAGAAGTACGAGACGGGGCGGCCGTCGACGAGCCAGCTCCACGGGTTGGACATGTACGTGTGCGGCGAGTGCAGGCCGACGTTGAACTCGTAGACCTCGTGCTCGTAGTGCCACAGGCTGCGCGCCCAGTCCGGCATGAAGTGGCTCCAGAAGCCGCCCTTGCCGTCGGTCGCGGCCCAGTTGCGGAAGTAGCCGCCGCTGCCGTTCGCCGGGGAGAGGATCCAGCCGAGCCAGGACAGGAGGTACACCGAGATCGTGACCGGGATCATGATCACGACGAGGAACAGGTCGTACCTCAGGGCTGCGACGTACGGGCGGCTGGCGCCCGCGACCTTGCGGGAGCCGACGTCCCACAGCAGCGTCAGCAGCATGAAGAAGGCCGCGATGTAGAGGCCGTTCCACTTGGTGCCGATGGCGAGTCCGAGCAGCAGGCACGCCATCCAGCGCCAGGGGCGCAGGCCGAGGAACAGGGTGTTCGCGATGTGGGCGTCGGGGCGCACCCGGCCGTCCGCGTCGACCGGCAGCGCTGCCGCGAGTTTTGCCCGGGCCCTGTCCCTGTCCAGTAGCAGGCAGCCGAACGCGGCCACCACGAAGAACATCAGCACACCGTCGAGCAGCGAGGTGCGGGCCATCACGAAGGCCAGGCCGTCGAGGGACATCAGGACGCCCGCGACGCAGCCGAGGAACGTGGAGCGGAACAGGCGGCGGCCGATGCGGCACAGCATCAGGATGGCGAGGGTGCCCAGCAGCGCGGTCATGAAGCGCC
The DNA here is from genome assembly GCF_040655155.1 of Streptomyces sp. NPDC050508. NCBI lineage: Bacteria > Bacillati > Actinomycetota > Actinomycetes > Kitasatosporales > Streptomycetaceae > Streptomyces > Streptomyces sp. NPDC050508. The sequence goes on along the minus strand of NZ_JBFAJJ010000015.1, from coordinate 237,044 downwards.
AGCCGAAGGGGTTGAAGCCGAAGATCAGCTCGCCGAGCCCGATGACGTACTTGCCGACCGGCGGGTGCACGACGTAGGCCGCGTCGGTCGGGATGGGGATGTGACCGTTGTGCTGGAGGATCAGGTCGTTGGCGTTCTTGTCCCAGTTGACCTCGAAGCCGCGGTGGACGAGCGCCCACGCGTCCTTCGCGTAGTACGTCTCGTCGAATATCACCGCCTTCGGGCTGCCCAGGTGGTAGAAGCGCATCACGCCCGCCATGAGCGTGACCAGCAGCGGGCCGCCCCAGCCCGACCAGCGGGTGATGCGGTCGACGAGCGTCGGCGACAGACCGAGCGCCGCCCACAGCCGGGGGCTGGGCTCCGCGTACGGCGGCGTCAGCCGGTCGCGTACGTCGCTTCTGGGCCCCGCCGTGTAGCCGAATCGCCGCAGCCGCTGCTGCCATGACGGCCGCTGGTCTTGCGGGGCCTGCCCTTGTCGGGTGTCCGTGGAGGACGCGGTACTGGTCACCGCGCCATCGTAGGGAACAGGTCTGTGTGAGTCCCGCCTCTCTCCCCTGAGAGGATGGAAACGTGACAGTTGCTCCCGGAACTCTGGTCCTTGCCGGCACCCCCATCGGCGACATCGCGGACGCCCCGCCGCGGCTCGCCGAGGAGTTGGCGGGTGCCGACGTGGTCGCCGCCGAGGACACGCGACGGCTGCGGCGGCTGACACAGGCGCTCGGGGTGCAGCCCAAGGGGCGCGTCGTGTCGTACTTCGAGGGCAACGAGGCCGCGCGGACGCCGGAGCTGGTCGAGGCCTTGATGGGCGGGGCGCGTGTGCTGCTTGTGACCGATGCCGGGATGCCGTCCGTGTCCGACCCGGGGTACCGGCTGGTCGCCGCCGCCGTGGAGAAGGACATCAAGGTCACCGCCGTACCGGGGCCGTCCGCCGTGCTCACCGCGCTCGCGCTGTCGGGGCTGCCGGTGGACCGGTTCTGCTTCGAGGGGTTCCTGCCGCGCAAGGCCGGCGAGCGCCTGTCCCGGCTGCGGGAGGTGGCCGACGAACGGCGGACCCTCGTCTACTTCGAGGCACCGCACCGGCTCGACGACACCCTCGCCGCGATGGCCGAGGTGTTCGGCGCCGAGCGGCGCGCCGCCGTCTGCCGCGAGCTGACGAAGACGTACGAGGAGATCAAGCGCGGCCCCGTCGGCGAGCTGGCCGAATGGGCGGCGGAGGGCGTGCGCGGCGAGATCACCGTGGTGGTGGAAGGGGCGCCGGAGAAGGCCGAAGAACTCGACGCGGACGAATTGGTACGGCGGGTCCGGGTGCGGGAGGAGGCGGGCGAGCGGCGTAAAGAGGCGATCGCGGCCGTGGCCGTCGAGGCAGGCGTTCCCAAGCGCGAGGTGTTCGATGCCGTGGTGGCGGCGAAGACTGCGCAAAAACCCCTCTGAGCCTGTGTAAAACCCCCGCCGATCCTGCGTAAAACCGCTTCTGACCTGCGCGGAAGATTCCTCTGAGCAGGGAGCATCTCCCATGAGCGCGCGCCCCATGGCGGGGCAAAGCGCGGTCGCCGAATGCAAAGCACTGACCGGGTTGCCAGGGCGATTCGACAAGGAAAGTCCAAATCGCCTCCAACAGTCGACAGGACTGATGCATTCGCCCTGCTGGAGGCGTCCACTGGATGAAGGGACGCACCCGTCCCTCGCCTCCAAGGGATTCCGGGGGGAATCCCCCAGCCGGGGCGCTTGTCCAGCGGAAAGCAAGCAGGAGCTGGCATGAGTGAGATCGCAGGGCAGACCGGTGTGCGTGGCGCTGCCACCGCCGTGGTCAACGAGTCGTACTCCTTCGCCTGCATGCGGTGCGGGCACGGCTGGGAGCAGTCGTACGAGATAGAGCACCACGTCGACACCGACGGCCACCAGTTCGTGATGTACGTGGCGGAGGGCCAGGTCGTGCCGTCGCCGCTCAGCCGGCCCGCGTGCCTCAACTGCGACGGGCACGTCGTGCGCATCATGCGCGCGGGCCAGGTCTCGTCGGTACGGGAGGCGGCACAGCGGCAGTACCAGGCGCCGCGGCCCCGTCCGGCGGGAGCGGGAGCGACAGAAACAGCGGCTACGGCTGCGGAGGGCGCTGCGGGCGACGACGCCGCCGTGACTCCGCTGGCGGAGCACAAGGACCACCACTGGCACCTGTCCGATCTCCTGCACCCGTTCCACCGCAAGGCGAGCTGACCGGCTCCGACGACCGGGCGGGCATGCCCCTTTCGTAGGATCGGGGCATGCCTTCCTCCAGCGACAGCGCCGGCGACCGCGAACGCGGCAGCGAGAAGAACGCGGCGCCGCCGCTCCCGGAACCCCTCCGGGTGGCCGTCGCCGACTCCCACACCCACCTCGACATGCAGTCCGGCACGGTGGACGAGGCTCTCGCCAAGGCCGCGTCGGTCGGTGTCACGACGCTCGTGCAGGTCGGCTGCGATCTGAAGGGCTCCCGCTGGGCCGCCGAGACGGCCGCCCGGCACGAGACGATCCACGCGACGGTCGCCCTGCACCCGAACGAGGCCCCGCGCATAGTCCACGGCGACCCCGATGGTTGGTCCCGGCAGGGCGAGCGGGTGGCGGGCGGCGAAGAGGCCCTCACCGAGGCCCTTGCCGAGATCGACCGCCTTGCCGCTCTCCCGCAGGTCAAGGGCGTCGGCGAGACCGGCCTCGACTACTTCCGCACCGGCCCCGAGGGCAAGGCCGCGCAGGAACTCTCCTTCCGCGCCCACATCGAGATCGCCAAGCGGCACGGCAAGGCCCTGGTCATCCACGACCGCGACGCCCACGCCGACGTCCTGCGCGTCCTCAAGGAGGAAGGCGCCCCCGAGCGCACGGTCTTCCACTGCTACTCCGGCGACGCCGAGATGGCCGAACTCTGCGCTCGCGCCGGGTACTTCATGTCCTTCGCCGGCACTGTCACCTTCAAGAACGCCCAGAACCTGCGGGACGCGCTCGCCGTGGCCCCCCTCGAACTGGTCCTCGTGGAGACCGACGCCCCCTTCCTGACCCCCGCCCCGTACCGCGGACGGCCCAACGCGCCCTATCTCATTCCGGTCACGGTGCGCGCGATGGCGGCCGTACGCGGCATCGAGGAGGACGCGCTGGCAACGGCACTCGCGGCGAACACGGCCCGAGCCTTCGCCTATTGAGGCCTCTGTCGAGTCCTCCATCGAGCCCTCGCGGCCCCATCGAACACAACTCTGGGTAGCCGCGTCGCTTTGGAGAGTGACGGTCACTCCGCTAGGTTCTGTTGGCCCGATCCGGACCCCCGTGGCCTTCTGGAGCGTGTCGGCGTGAGCAACTACGAGACCTACGAGACGTACGACCGCGGTGTGCGCGCCGAGGTGTACACCGACGGGCACACCGAGGTGTACGAGGACACGTACCGCCCCGCCTATGAGGCGAACGACCCCGTGTTCCCGCGCCAGGCGGGCACCATGCCGGCGGAGAGCGAGCCGCCCGCGCGGCACGGGCGCCGGCGAAGAGCCGAGCGTTCGGACTCCGGCTCCGCGATGCGCCGGCTGGTGCCGCAGGCATTGGTCGTCGCGTTCCTGGCCGGCGGCACCACCGCGTTCGTCGCCAAGGACAAGGCGATCGAGCTGAACGTCGACGGGAAGCCGCGCACGCTGCACACCTTCGCCGACGACGTCAGCGAACTCCTCGACCAGCAGGGCGTGGACGTCGGCGCGCACGACGTGGTGGCCCCCGGCCGCGACGCACCGCTCGCCAGCGGCGACGAGGTCGCGGTGCGCTACGGCCGTCCCGTGCGCCTCACCATCGACGGCCACCGGCGCGAGGTGTGGACGACGGCACGCACGGTCGACGGAGCCCTCGAACAACTCGGCGTACGGGCCGAGGGCGCCTACGTCTCCACCTCGCGCTCCCAGCCCATCGGCCGCGCCGGACTCGCCCTCGACGTGCGCACCGAACGCACCGTCACGATCATGGCCGACGGCCGCGCCCGCACGATCCGCACCAACGCGGCGACGGTCGGCGAGGCGGTCCAGGAGGCGGGCATCGGCCTGCACGGCGAGGACACCACCTCGGTCCCGCCCACCAGCTTCCCGCGCGACGGCCAGACGATCACGGTCCTGCGGGTGACGGGGACGCGCGAGGTCCGCGAGGAGGCGATCCCCTTCAAGGTGGAACGCACCGACGACCCCACCCTCTTCAAGGGCACAGAGGTGGTGGAACGGGCGGGCCAGCCGGGCCTGCGCCGGGTCACCTACGCCCTCCGCACGGTCAACGGCGTCAAGGAGAAGCCGCGCCGGATGGACGACGAGCTGGTCCGAGAACCCCGCTCGCAGCTGGTGAAGGTCGGCACGAAGCCCATGCCCACCTCGGTACAGGGCGCGGACCAGCTGAACTGGCACGGCCTGGCGACCTGCGAGTCCGGCGGCCGCCCGGGCGCGGTGGACCCCTCGGGCACCTACGGCGGCCTCTACCAGTTCGACACCCACACGTGGCACAGCCTGGGCGGCAGCGGTCGCCCACAGGACGCGAGCGCGGAGGAACAGACGTTCCGCGCGAAGAGGCTGTATGTACGGCGGGGTTCGAGCCCGTGGCCCCACTGCGGGACAAGGCTGCACGGCTGAGGGATAGGGGATAGGGGGCGCAGCTCCATCCCCTAGGGGCGCGGGGAACTGCGCGACCAGCCACAGCGGACCGGCAGACGAAGAACGGCCCCGTAACCTAGGTGCCGTGAGCAGCAACCCCACCCCCGACGCCCTCCTGGGCCCCGCCGAAATCCGCGAACTGGCAGCCGCCCTGAACGTCCGCCCCACAAAACAGCGCGGCCAGAACTTCGTGATCGACGCGAACACGGTCCGCCGTATCGTCCGCACCGCAGACGTCCGCCCCGACGACGTGGTGGTGGAGGTGGGCCCCGGCCTCGGCTCACTCACACTCGCGCTGCTCGAAGTGGCCGACCGCGTCACCGCCGTGGAGATCGACGACGTCCTCGCGGGCGCGCTCCCGGCGACGGTCGCGGCGAGGATGCCGGACCGGGCGGACCGTTTCGCGCTGGTGCACTCGGACGCGATGCAGGTGACCGAGCTGCCGGGCCCGCCCCCGACCGCGCTGGTGGCCAATCTCCCGTACAACGTGGCCGTACCGGTCCTGCTGCACATGCTGGAGCACTTCCCGAGCATCGAGCGCACGTTGGTGATGGTCCAGGCGGAGGTCGCCGACCGGCTGGCCGCGCCGCCCGGTTCGAAGGTGTACGGCGTCCCGTCCGTGAAGGCGAACTGGTACGCCGAGGTCAAGCGGGCCGGTTCCATCGGCCGCAACGTCTTCTGGCCCGCACCGAACGTGGACAGCGGCCTCGTGTCCCTCACCCGCAGGCCCGAGCCCCCGAAAACCACCGCCACCCGGCGCGAGGTCTTCGCCGTGGTCGACGCGGCCTTCGCACAACGCCGCAAGACCCTGCGGGCGGCGCTCGCGGGTTGGGCGGGCTCGGCGGCAGCGGCGGAGGTGGCACTGGTGGCCGCCGGGGTGTCGCCGCAGGCGCGCGGGGAGTCGCTCACCGTCGAGGAGTTCACACGCATCGCGGAGAACAAGGCGGGCGCCGAAGGCGAGGCAGGTACCGACCGCGCCGTGCCCGCCGGGCAAGACGCGCCCGCGCCGGAGACAGCGGCAGCGCGAGACGCCCGCGCCGAGGAGGCCCACCACGAGGGGCTCGGCGGGTGACCGTCACCGTCCCGGTCCCCGCCAAGGCCACCGTCCACCACAAGGAGCCCGGCAAGTGAGCGTCACCGTCCGTGTCCCCGCCAAGGTCAACGTCCAGCTCGCGGTGGGTGCCGCGCGCCCCGACGGTTTCCACGACCTGGCCAACGTCTTCCTCGCGGTCGGCCTGTACGACGAGGTCACCGTGACCCCGGCCGACGAACTCCGCGTCACCTGCGCGGGCCCGGACGCGGCCCAAGTCCCGCTGGACCGTACGAACTTGGCGGCGCGGGCGGCCGTAGCACTCGCCCAGCGCCACGGCCGTAGCCCCGCCGTGCACCTCCACATCGCCAAGGACATCCCCGTCGCCGGCGGTATGGCGGGCGGCAGTGCGGACGGCGCGGGCGCGCTGGTGGCGTGCGACGCGCTGTGGGGCACCGGTGCCTCGCGGGCCGAACTGCTCGACATCTGCGCCGAGTTGGGCAGCGATGTGCCGTTCAGCCTGGTGGGCGGGGCGGCGCTGGGCATCGGGCGCGGCGAGCAGCTCACGGTCCTGGAGACCGGCGGCACCTTCCACTGGGTGTTCGCGATGGCCGGGCGCGGGCTGTCGACCCCGGCGGTCTTCCGGGAGTTCGACCGGCTGGGCGAGGGCGCCGACATCCCCGAGCCGGTCGCCTCCCAGCCACTCCTCGACGCGCTCGCGAAGGGCGACCCGGACGCGCTCGCCGCCGCCGTCTCCAACGACCTTCAGCCGGCCGCCCTTTCGCTCTTCCCGGAACTGGCCGACACCCTCGCCGCGGGCCGCGCCGCGGGCGCCCTCGCCGCGCTCGTCTCCGGCTCGGGCCCGACGACGGCGTTCCTCGTCCGTGACCCCGGGGCGGCGGCGAAGGTGGCCGAAACGCTGGCGGCCTCGGGAACATGCCGGACGGTACGTACGGCGGCGGGTCCGGCGGCCGGAGCGACCGTGATCGACCGACCTTCACACCAGGTTCACGGAACACCCGCCTGACCTGCAAAAATGCGCATGTTCGGTGTTATCCAAACCACATTGATTTATTGTTCACCAATCAACCCCGAGGTCCCTTTCGTATCCTATGTCCCAGGGAAAGGGCTGTCATGATCAGCCAACCCCGGTCCTCGTTACCGGCGGTACTCCCTGCGCGCGAGGTCTCGCCGCGCCACGCCCGAGAGGAACCTCCCCATGGGCCACATGGACCACTTCAGCGCGGGCTGGGTCACCCCGGTCCTGTCCTACGCGATGGCCTGCCTGGGCTCCGCGCTCGGACTGCGCTGCACCGTAAGGGCACTTGAGGCGGACGGCGCCTCCAAACGGAACTGGCTGACCCTCGCCTCCGTCGCCATCGGCTCCGGCATCTGGACCATGCACTTCGTGGCCATGCTCGGCTTCAGCGTCGACGGCACCCCCATCCGCTACGACGTCCCGCTCACCGTCCTCAGCCTGCTGATGTCCATCGGCGTGGTCGCCGCCGGAGTCTTCACCGCCGGCTACGGCCGCTCCCGCGTCACCTCGGTCGCCTTCGGCGGCATCGGCACCGGCCTGGGCGTCGCCGCCATGCACTACACCGGCATGGCCGCGCTCGACCTGCACGGCGAGATCGACTACGACCCCCGGCTGGTCATCGCCTCCGTCGTGATCGCCGTCGTCGCCGCGACCGCCGCGCTCACCCTCACCCTCGTCGTGCGCGGCCCGGTCCTCGCCACCGCCGCCGCCCTCGTCATGGGGCTCGCGGTGAGCAGCATGCACTACACCGCGATGTACGCCGTGAGCATCACCCTCTCGCCCAGCGGCGCGGCCCTGTCCGGCGCCACCGCCACGGAGTTCATCTTCCCGCTCGCCGTCGTGCTCGGCTCGTTCCTCTTCCTGGCGTCCGCGTACGTGGCCCTGTCCCCGACCGGCAAGCACCACGAGGCGACAGTCGCCGCGGAGCTGCTGCGCGAGGTCGAACTCGCCACGGTCTGAGCCGACTTCGGCCGGCCTTTCGGTGGTGGTGCCCGCTTGTCGGGTTGCCGGTGCCGGTGCCGGTGCCGGTTGCCGGGTGAGGTCGAACCGGTCCTGGTCCGGGCGGACTTCGGCGGCTCTTCCGGCAATGACCCCAACCCCCGGCTCTCCGGCTCCCACAGGGTGTCGGCGCCGGTCCCCACTTCCGGGGGCCGTCGCCGCCAAGTCGCTGTGCGAGCTCGAACTCGCCATGGTCTGAGCCGACTTCGGCTCTCCCCGCACGGCGCGGCCCCGACTTCCCGGGCCGCGGCCGCCGTACGAACCACCCCCGCACTTCCCTGAACGAGGTCCCCCATGCGTGTCCTCCGCGCGCCGGCCCGGCTGCGCCCCAGATCGGTCCGCGCGAAGATCGTCGCCCTGCTGATGCTGCCCGTCGTGTCCCTGATGGCCCTGTGGGGCTTCGCCGCGGTGACGACCGCGTCGAGCATCGCCGACACCGAGACCGCCAAGGACGTCAACTCCGAACTCCTCACGCCCGTCGCCGAGTTCGTCACCGCGGTGCAGGGCGAGCGGACCGCCGCGCTACGCCACGCGGACGCCCCGGGCGCCTTCAAGAACGCCACCGAGGTGACCGACAAGGCCGCCTCCGCCCTGCGCGACGGCGTCAACGACTCCAGCTCGGACGCGGCACTCATCGCCTCCACACTGCCGGGCCGTATCGACAAGCTGGAGGCCGATGCCGCCGGCCTCGCGGCGCTGCGTGCGGAAGCCACCGCCAAGGGCGCCAAGTCGACGACCACGTACGGCGGTTACTCGGCGATCGTCGAGCACGGCTTCTCCGTCACCGGCGCGCTCACCGGCGACAAGACCGCCGCCGACGCCTCCGAGGCGCGCGTGGTGCTCGAACTGTCCCGGGCCCGCGAGGCCGTCGCCCAGGAACAGGCGCTGCTCGGCGCCGCCCGCACCGGGGGCGAGTTGACGAAGGAGCAGTACGCCCTGTTCGTCGGCGCCGTCGCCACCCAGCGCGAGCTGCTCGCACCCGCGGTCGCCGACCTCAGGTCCGAGCACCGGACGGCGTACCGCGAGGTCCTCGACAGCAGCGGATACACCCAACTCCAGGCGGTCGAGAACCGGGTCCGCAGCGCGGGCCCCGGCACCTCCGCCGCGTCCGCGAGCTTCCTGCGCGGCTGGGACTCCACAGTGAGCGGAGTCCTCAAGGGGCTCGACGCGGCCGAGACGCAGGCCGGTACGGGAGCCACGGCCGCGGCCGACCCCTTCGGCTGGGACACGCTCGGCGCCTCCGGGGCCGCCGTGGTCCTCGGCCTGGTCGGCGTGCTGCTGTCGCTGCTCGTCTCCGTGCTCGTCGGCCGCGGCCTCATCGTCGAACTCCTCGACCTGCGCAACTCCGCCCTCGAAGTGGCCGGCCGCCGCCTCCCGCAGGCCATGCGCAGGCTGCACGCCGGCCAGGGCGTCGACATCGACGCCGAGGCCCCCATGCGCCGCCTCGCCGGTGACGAACTGGCCCAGGTCGGCACCGCGTTGACCGCCGTCCAGCGCGCCGCCCTCAAGGCCGCCTCCGAACGCGCCGAACTCCTCAGCGGCATCTCCGGCGTCTACGTCAGCCTCGCCCGCCGCAGCCAGGTCCTGCTGCACCGCCAACTCGACCTGCTCGACGCGCTGGTGCGCCGACAGCGCGACCCGGCCGAACTCCAGGAGCTCTACCGCGTCGACTACCTGGCCACCCGCATGCGTCGGCACTCCGAGAGCCTGCTGATCCTGTCCGGCATCGCGCCCGGCCGCGGCTGGCGGGACCCGATCCCGCTGTCCGACATCCTGCGCGCGGCCGTAGCCGAGATCGAGAACTCGGCCCGGGTACAGATCTGGGCCGTACCGAAGGTGTCACTGACCGGCGGTTCCGTCGCCGACGTGATCCATCTGCTCGCCGAACTCGTCGAGAACGCAACGGCGTTCTCCCCGCCCAGCACCCAAGTACAGCTGCGCGCGGCCCGGATGCGGGAGGGCGTCCTCATCGAGATCGAGGACAGCGGCTTCGGCATGAAGGACGACGCGATGGCCGACGCCAACCGCAAGATCCAGTCGGAGAAGGTCGACCTGCTCGACGCCAAGCAGATCGGCCTGTTCGTGGTGAACCGGCTGCGCGAACGGCAGGGCCTGCGCGTGGAGGTACGGCACTCGTCGAGCGGCGGCGTCACGGCCGCGGTGCTCATCCCCGAGGGCCTGATGCGCGACGACATGCCGGTCGGCGAACAACAACGCGCCTCCGGCGGGCGGGGGTTGGCGCCCGCGTCGGCCCTGATCCCGCAGCAGCGACTGCGCGGGGCCGGTGCCTGAGGCACTCTTCGCGTCATCTCCACACAGATGTACCGCAATCGAGGTACAGGTGGGGCGGATGGGACGGATAGGGTCGCTTGATACTTCAAACGCCCCTTGGGGCGTGCGCCGTCAAGTGTCAACTGTCAAGTGCACAGCTGGAAGGGCCACTTCCGTGTCCGAAACCCCCACGTCGTCGTCCCCCACACCGTCCCACCGCAGGAAGCGGTCCCTCTCGCGTCGCGGCGCGATAGGGACCGCCGGAGCCGTCGCCGCCGGGGCCGCCCTCACCCCGATGGTGTTCGCGGCCACCGACTCAGGCTCGGACTCCGGATCCGGCTCCGATGCCGCGAACACCGACGCCACCCCCACCGGCACCAAGCCGGAGACGTTCCCGGCCACCCGCTCCGCCGCCGCCACCGGCACCGCCCCGGCCACCACCGCCTTCGCCGCGTCCTACGTCGGCCTGCGCTGGACCGGCGCCCAGGACGGCGCCGGCATCCGCCTCGCGGACGGCAACTGGCAGCAGACGGGCACCGGTTGCGCGACCGTGGACAACGGCGGTACGGCCCTGATCGCGGCCGACGAGGCCACGAGCTACGAGGTCAAGGCACCGGCAGGCGCGACGGACGTACGCTCCATCGCCATCGACTGCACCCGCGGCCCCGACCGCACCTTCCACGTGCCGTCCGAGGCGACCCGCGTCCGCGGCGTCCGCTACCTCTCGCGCCCGGCCTGGGGCGCCGACGAGTCGAAGCGGTACAAGGACGGCAAGGTCAACACGCCTGAGGCGTACTACCCGTTGCAGTCGATCACGGTCCACCACACGGACACCCCGAACGCCGACCCGGACCCGGCCGCGACCGTCCGCGGGATCTACGAGTACCACGCGATCACCCTCGACTGGGGCGACATCGGCTACCACTTCCTCATCGACGAGGCAGGCGTCGTCTACGAGGGCCGCTACTCCGGCGACGACCTGATCCCGGCCTTCGACAAGAACGGCAACCTCGTCACCGCCTTCCACACGGCGGGCTTCAACTCCGGCAACCTGGGCATCGCCCTGATCGGCAACCTCGTAGACCAGCCTCCGACGGATGCGGCAAAGGCTTCACTGATCCGCCTGATCAAGGTAATCGCCCGCTTCAAGGGCCTCGACCCCCAGGCGAAGATCACGTACACGAACCCGGTCAACGGCGTGAAGAAGGACAACGAGACGATCAGCGGCCACCGCGACTGGCTCCAGACGGACTGCCCGGGGCAGACGATGTACGACTTGCTGGGAGAGGTCAGGGCGGCAGCAGCGCCCCGCTGACCTGGGCGGATCGTCAGCCTCCCACCGCGCATTACCCTGGGAGGCTGACCGTCCCCCCTGTCAGGAGAGAAATGGCCGTCAACCTGGTCAATGTCGAGAACGTCAGCAAGGTGTACGGCACCCGTGCCCTGCTCGACGGTGTCTCGCTCGGTGTCTCCGAAGGGGACCGGATCGGGGTCGTGGGCCGCAACGGAGACGGCAAGACCACCCTGATCCGGATGCTCGCCAAGCTGGAGGAGTCCGACACCGGACGCGTCACCCACTCCGGCGGACTGCGCCTCGGCGTCCTCACCCAGCACGATTCACTCGACCCCGAGGCGACCGTCCGCCACGAGGTCATCCGGGACATGGCCGACCACGAGTGGGCGGGCAACGCCAAGATCCGCGACGTACTGACCGGACTCTTCGGCGGGCTCGACATGCCGGGCTTCCCGCAGGGGCTCGACACCGTCATCGGTCCCCTCTCCGGTGGCGAGCGGCGCCGTATCGCGCTCGCCAAGCTGCTCATCGAGGACCAGGACCTGGTCGTCCTGGACGAGCCGACGAACCACCTCGACGTCGAGGGCATCGCCTGGCTCGCCGGGCATCTGCGCGAGCGGCGTTCCGCGCTCGTCTGCGTGACCCACGACCGGTGGTTCCTCGACCAGGTCTGCACCCAGATGTGGGACGTGCAGAAGGGCGACGTCTACGAGTACGAGGGCGGCTACACCGATTACGTCTTCGCCCGCGCCGAGCGTGAGCGCATCGCCGCCACCGAGGAGACCAAGCGGCAGAACCTGGTCCGCAAGGAGCTGGCCTGGCTGCGCCGCGGCGCCCCCGCCCGTACGTCCAAGCCGCGCTTCCGCGTCGAGGCCGCCAACGAACTGATCGCCGACGTGCCGCCGCCGCGCGACACCAGCGAGCTGATGAAGTTCGCCTCCTCGCGTCTGGGCCGGACCGTCTTCGACCTGGAGGACGTGACCGTCCAGGCCGGGCCCAAAGTCCTTCTGAAGCACATCACTTGGCACCTCGGCCCGGGCGACCGCGTCGGCCTGGTCGGCGTCAACGGCGCCGGCAAGACCTCCCTGCTGCGCGCCATGGCCGAGGCCGCCCGCAGCGACGGCGAGACCCAGCCCGCGGCCGGCAAGGTCGTCGTGGGAAAGACGGTCAAGCTCGCCTACCTCTCCCAGGAAGTGGCCGAACTCAAGCCCACGCTGCGGGTGTTGGAGGCCGTGCAGCAGGTGCGGGAGCGCGTCGATCTCGGCAAGGGGCGGGAGATGACCGCCGGGCAGCTGTGCGAGACGTTCGGCTTCAACAAGGAGAAGCAGTGGACGCCGGTCGGGGACCTGTCCGGTGGTGAGCGGCGGCGGCTGCAACTCCTCCGTCTCCTCATGGACGAGCCCAACGTCCTCTTCCTCGACGAGCCCACGAACGACCTCGACATCGAGACCCTGACGCAGTTGGAGGACGTCCTCGACGGCTGGCCCGGTTCGATGATCGTCATCTCCCACGACCGGTTCTTCGTCGAGCGCACCACCGACAAGGTGTACGCCCTCCTCGGCGACGCGACCCTGCGGATGCTGCCGCGCGGCATCGACGAGTACCTGGAGCGGCGCCACCGTATGGAGGAGGCGGCAGCCGCCGCCGCTCCCGTCGTGGAGAAGGCCGTGTCCGCCGTGAGCGCCGCCGACCAGCGGGCCGCGAAGAAGGAACTGCAGAAGATCGAGCGGCAGTTGGACAAGGTCTCCGAGAAGGAGGCCAAGCTGCACACCCAGATCGCCGAGAACGCCACGGACTTCGCGAAGGTGGCCGAACTGGACGCGAAACTGCGGGACTTGAGCGGCGAGCGGGACGAGCTGGAGATGCGGTGGCTGGAACTCGCCGAGGACGCGTGAAGGGTGAGTGAAGGCATATAACGGGGTCATCACGGGCCGGTCCTCCCTTGGGAACAGGGGTGAACCGGCCCGTTGTTCGTGGACAGCCGAGTGATAGAAAGAGCAGTCTGAGACTGTCTGAATACGACTCTGGGTCCCATCGTGAACCTCAGGGCGTGGCTAAAAATCAGTGAACGAGGGGGAACGCGCTGATGACTCAGCCGCCCGACCAGCCGCCGTCCGGCGGTTACGGAGCGCCGCCGAACCAACCGCCTCAGCCACCGTCCGGCGGCTTCGGGGCGCCTGTTCCGCCGATGCCGATGCCGACGCCGGGCTACGGCTACCCGCAACAGCAGCCGCAGCAGCCGCCTCAACAACAGCCCGGTCCCTACGGCTATCCGCAGCAGCCGGGGCCGTACGGTCAGCAGCCCGGTTACGGCTACCCGCCGCCCCCACCGCAGTTCGCGCCGCCGCCACCCTCCGGCCGCGGCCCCTTCAAGGGGAAGCCCGCGCTGGTGATCGCGGCCGCCGTCGCCGGACTGCTCGTCGTCGGCGGCACGGTGTGGGCCGTGACGAGCGGCGGCGGCGACAAGAAGCCGGTGGCGGAGAAGAGCGACAGCCCCACGCCCTCCGGCAGCAGTGCCGTCGACGACCCCGCCAACCCCGGCGACGGCAGCGGCGACGGGGCGACGGATCCCGAGAACCTCAACGAGGGCCGTAAGTCCGGCGAGGCGAAGGTCCTCTGGTACAAGGAGGCGCCGGACGCGCCCGGTTCCGGCGCGGACGCCCCCGGCATGTGGATCACCGGGAAGACGGCGGTGAAGGCGGCGTACAAGGAACTCGTCGCCTACAACGTCGGCAACGGCAACCCGACCTGGCCCACGATCACCTTCCCGCAGAAGATCTGCGCGGTCACCGCGCAGAAGTCGGCCGACGACAAGATCGTCGTGGCGTACGAGAGCGGTGTCAGCGACAACGCCAAGTGCAACCACCTCCAGCAGCTCGACCTGAACACCGGGACGAAGGGCTGGAGCGGGGCCGTCCCGGACGGCGACCTCTTCGACAGCGCGATCAGCATCGGGCTGTCCATCACCGGCAGGACGCTGATGGTGGGCCGCTCGGAGTCCGGGATCGCGTACGACATCGACAGCGGCAAGAAGCTCTACGAGAAGAAGAAGTACGGCGCGGCCTGCTTCCCGGGCGCGTTCGCGGGCGGCGCCAAGCTGATCTCGGTCGCGTCCTGCGGGGCGGGCTCCTCGACCGAGCACGACGAGGTGCAGGAGCTGGACCCGGCGACCGGCAAGGCCAAGTGGACCAAGTCGATCCCCAAGGGCTGGACGGTCGGCCATGTCTACTCCGTGGACCCGGTCGTCCTCTACATGACCGACTCGGACAACAAGCACTGGAACATCTCGACGCTGAAGAGCGACGGTTCGGTGCTCTCGCAGGTCGACTCCAAGGCCGCCTTCGCGCCGTCCTGCGGTCTGACGATCCTCGACCGGGATCTCCAGGGCTGCCAGGGCGTCGCGGTCGACGCGAACACCCTGTACCTGCCGACGGGCGCGACGACCGGCGCCAACCAGATCGTGGCGATCAACCTGGCCACCGGCAAGGAGAAGTGGCGCGTCAAGTCGCCCGCGTCCGTGTCGATGGTGCCGATCAAGATCGAGGGCGGCAAGCTCCTCGCCTATGTCGGGGCCTCCTACACCGCGGGCGGCCAGGTCGTGTCCGTCCCCACGACCGGCTCCTCGCACTCGACGACGAAGCTGCTGCAGATGCCGGCGGCCACCGCGCAGATCGAGTCGAGCTTCTTCTCGCGGGACATCGACTACGTCGACGGGCGCTTCTACATCTCGTCGACCCGGCTGACCGGCAATGACGACACGAAGGAGAAGTTGATGCTCGCCTACGGCAAGTGATGCCTTCCCCCGTCTCCTTCGCTTCCGTCGACCCGTCCCCGAGGTACTCGTCATGACCACGCCCCCGCCGCCACCGCCCAACCAGCCCCCGCAGCAGGGCGGCTTCGGCCCACCCCAGAACCAGCCCCCGCAGCAGCCGCCACAGCCTCCGCCGGGCTACGGCTATCCGCAGGCGCCGCCCCCGCCCCAGCAGCCCGGCTACGGCTATCCCGGCCAGCAGCAGCCGAACCCGTACGCCCAGCCGCAGCAGCAACCGCAGCAGCCGTACGGCCAGCCGCAGCCGCCCAACCCCTATGGCCAGCAGCCGGGTTACGGCTACCCGGGGCAGCCGACCATGCCGTTGCACCCGCAGCCGGGCCAACCGGGCGGCGGCGGGCGGAAGTTGGGGGCACCGGCGGTGATCATCACCGCCGCTGTCGTGGCGATCGCGCTGATCGTCGGCGGCGGGATCTGGTACGCGTCCTCGTCCGGCAAGAAGAACGACGACACGAAGAGGACCGCGACCGCCGGCGGCACCACGGGCGGCACGAACGACAAGGGCGGCACGACGTCCGGCGGCAAGGAGAAGGTGCCCGCCGACTCCGCCGCCAAGGTCCTCTTCCAGGTCCCGATGCCCAAGGTCAGCGACACCATGGTGACCTCCGGCTCCTGGCTCACCGACAAGGTGTACGCCAAGAGCGGCAGCGCCGAGGTCGTCGGCTACAACCGTGACACGGGCGCCCAGCAGTGGACGATCAAACTCCCGGGTCCGGTCTGCCAGGCAACGAAGCACACCACTACGGACGGCAAAACAGCCATCCTCTACGAGCCCGCCATGCCGACCAAGGACAAGCCCTCGCACGGCTGCAGCCAGATCGCGGCGATCGACCTGAACACGGGCACCAAGCTGTGGACGAAGACCGCCGACTCCGGTGACCAGCCGATCAGTTTCGAGAACGTCACCGTCAGCGCGAACACGGTCGCCGTGGGCAGCACCGACGGCGGCGCCGCCTTCGACATCTCCACCGGCAAGGTCCTGTGGAGCCCGAAGGTCGCCGACTGCTACGACGCCGGTTACGGCGGCGGCGCCAAGCTGGTGGCGGTGCGCAGGTGCGGAACGTACGACTCGCCCGTCCTCCACATCCAGACCATCGACCCGGTCTCCGGGAAGGTGCTCTCGGACTACAAGATGGCCCAGGGCATCGAGTACGCGAGCATCGTGTCGACCGACCCGCTGGTCGTCGCGGCCGACGTCGGCGACAGCGCGGGCGACGGCAGCGGCATCTCGGACTTCTTCTCCATCGACAACAAGACGGGCGCCCTGCGCTCCCACATCCTGGCGCCGGGCAAGCAGTACGCGGCCCGCTGCGACGGCATCACGCGTGTCGAGTACTGCACCGAACTGGCCGTAGGGAACGACCGGTTGTACGTGCCCACCGAACAACACGACGGTTCCGGCGACTCCTACAGCCAGACCAATGAGATCGTCGCCTTCGACCTCGCCACCGGCAAGCAGACCGGCCAGCGCGCCGACGCCGGCGACGGCTACACGATCACCCCGCTGCGCATGGACGGTAGCAACGTCATCGCCTACAAGTCCCCGCCGTACAACAAGGGCGGCCAGATCGTCAGCATCGACGGCACCTCCTTCAAGGAGACCAAGCTGCTGGAGAACCCGAGCACGGAGACGGTACGGAGCACGGAGACGACCTTCCTCCCGGACTACGCGGAGATCCTCTTCTCGGAGGGCCACCTCTACATGTCGGCGGTCTACGCGGACAAGGCCTCGTCGTCCTCCACCGGCGACAAGGACCTGGCGATCGCCTTCGGCACCGGCAGCTGAACCACCCTCCTCAGCACCCCCGTCACCCCCACCGCTCCCGAATGCCAGGAATGCGAAAAAGTCCATCGATCCGGGGCACTTCTCACCTGTAGGGGCAGCGCAACGTCGAACAAGCGTGTAGCTTCCGGGGGCATGAAGAGCGGGGGTGCTGGGGGCCCTCTGTTCTTGGGGACCGGTGGGCATCCATAGTGGGCATCCATTGGGGGGACTGGGGGGTTGCTCGATGGGAGTGCGGCTGATGGTGGTCGATGACCACCGATTGCTCGCCGAGGCACTGGCTTCGGCGCTGAAGCTGCGGGGACACCGGGTGCTCGCGGCGGCGGCGCCCGCGGCGGGCGCGGCGGAGCTGGTGATCAGCCGCGCACCCGAGGTGTGCCTGCTGGGCACGGCGACACCGGCCGAACCGGGCATCTTCGACCCGGTGGTGAAGATCAAACGGGAACGCCCGCAGGTGGCGGTCCTGGTGCTGGGCCCGGTACCGAGCCCACGAGGCATCGCGGCGGCGTTCGCCGCAGGCGCGTCCGGCTACGTCCGCCACGACGAGCGCATCGAGGGCGTGGAGCGCGCGATCATGAAGGCAAGGGCGGGGGAGGCGGCCGTAGCCCCGCAGTTGCTGCAGGGAGCCTTCAGCGAACTGTTGAACCCGGCGGCCCAACCCGACGACGAGGGCCAGCGGTTGTTGCAGATGCTGACGCCGAGGGAGGTCGAGGTCCTGGTCCGGGTTGCAGACGGCGAGGACACCCGCCTCATCGCGGCGGGCATGGGCATCGCCCCGTCCACGGCCCGCACCCACGTGCAGCGAGTGCTGATGAAACTGGGGGTGGGTTCGAGGCTGGAGGCGGCGGCACTGGCGGCGCGGACGGGGCTGCTCGACAGGGCGGGGCCGGTGAACCATTCGGCGGGGCCGGACGCGTAGGCGAGTTCTGGTGGCGGACCAGCGGTGGGTGCGGGAGAAGTCCCGCGTCGAGTGGGAGGCCATGAACAGGAGCGAACACGCGGCCGTCGTCCGAGCCGTCCGCAAGGGCGAACCGACACGGGACCCCGCGACCGCGCTGCTCGCACTGCACTGGGCCTGGGCTGTCATCGGGCCGCCCGGTGCACGCAGGCGCTACCCCTGGAAGGACACCTTCCTCGATGTCAGGCCCACCGCTTTCCTCACCGACATCTACGACGGCACCCCGCGGAACGATGCCCGCACGTACGTCCGCCGCGACGCCCGGCGGGTCGAGGCGGCGTACCTGCCGTTCCTGGAGTCCCTGGGCGTGGAAACGGGTCAGATGTGACGACCGGCACGGCCGACGGAGGCCTGCCTCCCGGACCGTATGCCGTGGAGGAGGGCGGCGAGGGCCGTGGCTGTGGTGGTGAGGTGCGTGGCGGGGGCGTCACTTTCGCGGAGGTGGAAGGCGGTGGGGGTGGTGGCGAGTTCGAGGCAGGCGTTACCGTCGCCGCTGCCGGAGAAGGACGACTTCTGCCAGGTACTGGCGAGTTCGAGGCAGTTGTTGCCGTCGGCGCCGCCGGAGAAGGACGACTTCTGCCAGTTGTCGGGGGTGGTCACGGTGCGCCTCACAGTTCTTTCGCCAGCCGGTGGATGAAGTCACGCGAACGTGTGGGTTCGAGTGATACAGCCTCCACCTTATGGAAGAGCGTTCGAAAGGCACCGAGTTGGGTTTCGGAGTCGATGAACGCCGTGCCGTGGGCTGTGTCGCGAAGCGCCGTATCCAGCTTGGTTACGGGGCCAGCCGCGTATGTCATGGCGCTCCAGGCTCCTCCGAAGTCGTCCAGGTCGAAGGGGATGACGCGCACGGTGATGTGATTCGCCTCGGAGAGTTCCAGGATGCGAGTGAGTTGAGTTCGTGTGGCGGTTCGGTTGCCGACTCTGATGCGCAGGGCCGCCTCATGGATCACCGCTTCGTACGGGATGGAGGCGGGGCCCGTGATGATCACCTTGCGCTCCATGCGGTGATTGACCCGCAATGTCAGATCGCTGTCAGGGAGTTCGGGGACGCGGTACGAGAAGACGCCGCGGGCGTAGTCCTCAGTCTGGAAGAGGCCAGGGATGTGCAGGAACTCAAGGTCGAACCGGTACGTAGCGTGGTGCTCCAACTCGGCGATGTCCAGGAACGAAACTGGCAGCAAGCCCTGGTACTTCTCCCACCAGCCATGTGTCCGGTCGGTCGCCATCGCTACCAACGCCTCGGTCAACTCTTGGTCCATGCAAGCGTAATTGGCAGCGAGTCGGCGAACCGTGCTCTCGCTCATGCCCACGACCCCGGACTCGATCTGACTCAGTCGCGCCGGGTCCGTTCCCAGGGCCGCTGCGGCCTCACGTCCCTTTAGTCCCGCTGCCTCGCGCAGTTTCTGCAACTCGGAGCCGAGGCGCATCTGGCGTGCGGTCGGTTGCAGCCTCCGTGCCATGGGTTCCTCCTCGTCTCAAAGGCCTTGGAATGGCGCCTCGTTCGAGGGCAGATTATGTCAGCGGGTTGCGAGAGTCCAATCTTGGTCTCTACTGTTGGTGACGCGACGCACACCCTGCGGAACCCCGGACCCCCGGAAGCGCACCACCCCGTCCTGCCATGACGGCGTGGCAGGCCACCGCCCGTGAACCGCATCAACTCCCCACGCCACCAATGGAGTTCACGCATGCCTGAAACCGAG
This sequence comes from Streptomyces sp. NPDC050508, assembly GCF_040655155.1. Classification (NCBI taxonomy): domain Bacteria; kingdom Bacillati; phylum Actinomycetota; class Actinomycetes; order Kitasatosporales; family Streptomycetaceae; genus Streptomyces; species Streptomyces sp. NPDC050508. The sequence goes on along the minus strand of NZ_JBFAJJ010000015.1, from coordinate 217,507 downwards.
CCCGAACCCTGGGAGTACTCCCTCTCCGTGCCGCACGATCGCCGTGCCGTCACCGTCTCTCGCCGCACCCTGCGCCTGGTGCTCACCGTGCACGGACTCATCCGGGTCGCAGACACGGCCGAACTCGTCGCGACGGAGTTGGTGGCCAATGCCGTACTGCACACGAAGGGGCCGGTGATGCTCCGCGTGAGCTGGTCGGCGGGGGTGCTGCGAGTTGGTGCGTGGGACGCGGACCCCGAACCTCCCGAACCGCCAGGCCAGTTGGCGGATCTGTTGGACGCCGAGGCGGGGAGAGGCCTCGCGTTGGTGCGGGCCTGCGCCGACCTCTGGGGCTGGCAGCCGCTGTCGAGGAACGGACAGCGCGGCAAGTACGTGTGGTGCGAACTGGGGGTGGCGTAGCGACCAGTTCGTCCCTGACCAACTAAGTGGTCGGCTCCGGAAGTCCTTCGGGGTTGACCCTCGACTTGGTGGAGGGCTCAGAGTTCCGGGTGTGGAGAGCGAGATGCGCAGTATTGGTGAGATGGCTCGGGACAGTGGACTGAGCGTGAGCGCCCTGCGGTTCTACGACGGTGCCGGCGTGCTGGTCCCGGCCTGGGTGGATCCGGTGAGCGGCTACCGCTGGTACGGCCCCGAGCAGCTTGAAGAGGCCCGGTTGCTGGCCCGGCTGCGCCGGGCTGGTATGCCCTTGGCGGACATTCGGCTGGTGCTGGCCGGCTGGTCCAGTGAGAACACCGACCTGGTGCGGAAGCTGCTTCAGGCGCATCTGTGTCGTCTTGAACTGGGGCTGTCCGATGCCCGCATTGAGTTCTCCACGGTCCGAGCGCTACTCGAACGCAGGGAGAATCCCATGGCTTCGCTCCGCACCGCCACCGTCCGGTTGGCTGTCTCCGCGCCTGAGTTGGCCGCGGCGTTGGACGCGGTCCGCTTCGCCGCCAGTACCGACCCGGAGCTGCCGATGCTCGGCGGTGTCCTGTTCGACATCGAGGGCGACGAGCTCCGTGTCGTGGCCACCGACCGGTACCGGATGGCAGTTGCACAAGCCGGTACCACCGGGCATGGCGGGCCCCGTGTGCAGATCATCGTGCCGTCCCCACTCGCCGACGCGATGCGAGCGCTGCTGAGTGACGACGCATCCGTCCAGCTCACTGTGGCCGGTGACCGCGTGGCCTTGGAGGCAGGGGACCGTCAGGCCGCTGGGCAGCGTCTCCAGCACGACTTTCCTGATTACCGTCGCCTTGTCCGCCTGCCGGCAGGGCACCGTGCCCTCGTCGATGTCCCGGCTTTCCGGGCGGCGGTGGAAACCGGCTCCGTCCGCGTCAGCGAGGTGCGCGAGCAGGACGGCATGTCCTGTGACCTCAGCATGCTCAAGGTGGCGGGCGACGGCACGGTGTGCGTCTGTGAAGACGGTGACGACGGCCAGGACAACATCGCCGTCAATCGCGAGTTCCTGCTGCATGCCCTCGCCGCCGGAGCCCGGGACCAACTGATTCTGGAGTTCGGCGCCCCTACAGCGCCCCTGGCGATCCGCCGAACCGACACCGAGGACACCTTTTCGATACTGATGCCTGTCCGCCTGGAAAATTAACCGGTCGGCTTCGGAAGTCCTTCGAGGGCTGACTCCCGGAGCCGACCACTGGGCAACTCGGCGAGCACGGATGTCCTAGGGGCGCGACCGAGGCGGGCCCACTGATCGACACCGCGAGCACCGACACCCAAAGGGGCGCGGGGAACTGCGCGACCAGCCCCCGCGCCCCTGCAGCCGAAATACGACCTGTTACTCCTCGGTCTCTTCTGCCGAAGGCACCGGCACCGGCGCCGGTGGAGTGGGCCGAAGCTTCACCCACCCCAGAAAGAAGATCCCGAGCAACAACATCGCGATCCCGGTCCACAGATTGATGTTGACGCCCTCGGCCTTGTCCAGCGTCGCCTGTGACGGACTGATCCCGGCGATCGTGACGATCACGCCGTAGACGACGAACAACCCCCCGATGATCAGCCGCAGATCGAACAGGCGGGACGCCGTCGTGGACTTGCCCTCCAGCTCACTGACCTCACGCTGGACGTCCTGCCCCGAGTGCTCTGAGTGTTCAGACATGGTCTCTCAATCCTCCCGCGACTAGAACGAGAACGGGATGTAGCAGAGGGCGGCCAGGATCACCGCGCCCCAACCGAGCAGTGCGGGACGCCGGTACCACGCGTCGTCGCCCGCGGCCGGTGCCTCGGTCATGCCGGGGCTGGTCGTGCCGTAGACGAGGCCCTGGAGCTGTTCCGCCGACTTCGGCTGGGTGAACAGGGACACGATGAACATGACCACCGCTCCGGCGACGAAGCCGGCGATCGCGGAGACGAAGTTGGCGCCCTGGTCGGAGGGGATGGAGATGATCCCCTGCTTGTAGATCCAGAAGTAGTTCACCATCGCGGTGACCGTGCCCGCGAGCAGGCCCCAGAAGCCGGACTTCGGGGTGGCGCGCTTCCAGAACATGCCGACGATGAAGACGACGAACATCGGGACGTTGAAGAAGGAGAAGAGTGTTTGGAGGTAGCTCATGATGTTCGAGAAGGACGAGGCCAGGAAGGCCGTGCCCACCGACGCCGCTACGCCGATCACCGTGATGAGGCGGCCGAAGCGCACGTAGTACGAGTCCTCGCGGTCGGTTACCACGTACTTGGCCCAGATGTCGTTCGTGAACACCGTGTTGAAGGACGACACGTTGGCCGCCATACCCGCCATGAACGCCGCCAGCAGACCCGTCACCGCGATACCCAGCACGCCGTTGGGCAGCAACTCCTGCATCAGGTACGGGATCGCGTCGTTGTACTGCAGATCCGAGCCACTCGTGCCGATCTTCGGGACGAGCGCGGCGGCGACAAGGCCCGGGATCATCACCAGGAAGACGATGAAGACCTTCGGGTACGCGGCGATGAGCGGCGTGCGCTGGGCGGCCGAGAGGTTCTTCGCGGAGAGGGCGCGCTGCACCTCGGCGAAGTTGGTCGTCCAGTAGCCGAAGGACAGCACGAAGCCGAGGCCCAGCACGATGGTCAGCCAGTTCGCGCCGAGCGGGTTGACGCTGCCGATGCCGGTGCCGCCCCACGCGGTGGTGAAGTTGTGGCCGTGGGCCGCGTCGAGCTTGTCGGTCAGGCCGTCCCAGCCGCCGACCTTCTTCAGGCCGAGGTAGGAGATCGGGATGAGGGCCGCGAGGATCACGAAGAACTGGAGCACTTCGTTGTAGATCGCGGACGACAGACCGCCGAGGGTGATGTACGCCAGCACGAACGCACCGGCGACCACGATCGCCACCCACTGCGGCCAGCCCAGCAGCGCCTCGACGACGATCGCGAGGGCGTACAGGTTCACGCCCGCGATCAGGATGGCGGCGAAGGCGAACAGGATCGAACTCAGCAGGTGCGCCCACTTGTCGAAGCGCAGCAGCAGGAACTCGGGGACCGAGCGGACCTTGGAGCCGTAGTAGAAGGGCATCATCACCAGGCCGAGGAAGACCATGGCGGGGATGGCGCCGATCCAGTACCAGTGCACGGTGTACGCGCCGTACTGCGCGCTGTTGGCGGCCATGCCCAGGATCTCGGTGGCGGCGAGGTTGGCCGAGATGAAGGCGAGACCGGTGATCCAGGCGGGCAGGGAACGCCCGGAGAGGAAGAAGTCGAGGCTCGTCTTCACCGATCTGCGGGCGGCGAAACCGATGCCCAGGACGACGACGAAGTAGATCGCCAGGATCGTGTAGTCCAGCCCATTGGTGGGGAGTCGGAGCCCGGCGGCGAGAGAGGTGGGGGTTTGCATCAAGCGCTCACCTTGTTTGGTGTTCTTTGTTTGATTTTGATGGTGACGACTGGGGGGATTAGTGGTTTGATGTGTTTGGTTCTGTTCGAAGCGTGGACGTACGGATGGAGAGCCCGGCGTGAAGAAGACCTCGACCCGGTTGGCCGACGGTCGTGAGCTCATCTACTACGACCTGCGGGACGACACCGTGCGCGACGCGGTGGACCGCCGCCCGCTGGAGCGCACGGTCACCACTTCGGAGGTACGGCGGGACGTGCTGCTCGGCGACTCGGTGGCCATCGCCTCGCACCGCCAGGGCCGCATTTACCACCCGCCGGTCGACCAGTGCCCGCTCTGCCCGACGAAGGGCGACCGGCTGAGCGAGATCCCGGACTCGTCGTACGACGTCGCCGTGTTCGAGAACCGCTTCCCCTCGCTGGCCGGGGACTCCGGTCGCTGTGAGGTGGTCTGCTTCACCTCCGACCACGACGCGTCCTTCGCCTCGCTGACCGAGGAGCAGGCGGCCCTCGTCCTCGACGCGTGGACGGACCGGACGTCGGAGCTGTCGCATCTACCCTCCGTCGAGCAGGTTTTCTGTTTCGAGAACCGCGGCGAAGAGATCGGTGTGACCCTCGGTCATCCCCACGGCCAGATCTACGCCTACCCCTTCACCACCCCGCGCACCGCCCTGATGCTGCGTTCACTGGCGACTCATAAGGAGGCGACCGGCGGGGAGAACCTCTTCGACGCCGTCCTGGAGCGTGAACTCGCCGGTGAGCGGGTCGTCCTTGAGGGTGAACACTGGGCGGCCTTCGTGCCGTACGCGGCGCACTGGCCCTACGAGGTCCACCTGTATCCCAAGCGCCGGGTGCCCGATCTGCTGGGTCTGGACGAGGGGGCCCGCACAGAGTTCCCCAAGGTCTATCTGGAACTCTTGAGGCGCTTCGACCGGATCTTCGGTGAGGGCGAGCCTCCGACGCCGTACATCTCCGCCTGGCACCAGGCGCCGTTCGGCACACTGGAGGAGTTCGACGGTGTGAGCAGGGACGACTTCGCGCTCCACCTTGAGCTTTTCACCATTCGCCGCACTTCCGGCAAGCTGAAGTTTCTCGCGGGTTCCGAGTCCGGCATGAGCGTGTTCATCAACGACGTGCCGCCGGAGCGCGCGGCCGAGCGACTGCGAGAGGTAGCGAGTTGATGAGCGGTAAGTACCTGGTCACGGGCGGGGCGGGTTACGTCGGCAGTGTGGTCGCCCAGCACCTGCTGGAGGCGGGCCACGAGGTCACCGTCCTGGACAACCTCTCGACGGGTTTCCGCGAGGGCGTCCCGGCGGGTGCCACGTTCGTGGAGGGCGACATCCGTGACGCCGCCAAGTGGCTGGACTCCTCCTACGAAGCCGTCCTCCACTTCGCCGCGTTCTCCCAGGTCGGCGAGTCCGTCGTCAAGCCCGAGAAGTACTGGGAGAACAACGTCGGCGGCTCCATGGCCCTCCTCGCCGCGATGCGCGAGGCCGGCGTCCGCAAGCTCGTCTTCTCCTCCACGGCGGCCACGTACGGCGAGCCGGAGGAGGTCCCGATCGTCGAGACGGCCCGCACCTCCCCGACCAACCCCTACGGCGCGTCGAAGCTGTCGGTCGACTTCATGATCACCAGCGAGGCGGCGGCCCACGGACTGGGCGCGGTCTCGCTCCGCTACTTCAACGTGGCGGGCGCGTACGGCAGTTGCGGCGAGCGCCACGACCCCGAGTCGCACCTCATCCCCCTCGTCCTCCAGGTCGCTCAGGGCAAGCGGGACGCGATCTCCGTCTACGGCGACGACTACCCGACGCCGGACGGCACCTGCGTCCGTGACTACATCCACGTCGCGGACCTGGCCGACGCGCACCTGCTGGCGCTGAAGGCGGCCACGCCCGGCGAGCACCTGATCTGCAACCTCGGCAACGGCGAGGGCTTCTCCGTCCGCCAGGTCATCGAGACGGTGCGCCAGGTCACCGGGCACCCGATCCCCGAGGTCGTCGCCCCGCGCCGCGGCGGCGACCCGGCGACCCTGGTGGCCTCGGCGGCCCGCGCCAAGGAGCGCCTCGGCTGGAACCCGTCCCGCGCGGATCTCGCGGGCATCGTCGCGGACGCGTGGGCGTTCGCGCAGAACGTATCGAACTGATCGAAGGGCTAGGGATCACACGTGGGTGTACGGGGTGTACGTGAGGGCTTCGAGGAGCTGTACGGGACCGCTCCCGAGGGCGTCTGGGCCGCGCCGGGCCGGGTCAACCTGATCGGCGAGTACACCGACTTCAACGAGGGCTTCGTGATGCCGCTCGCCCTGCCGCACACAGCGGTGGCGGCGGCGTCCCGCCGTACGGACGGCGTCCTGCGCCTGCACTCGGCGGACATCGAGGGCCCGGTGGTGGAACTGCACGTCGAGGAACTGGCCCCGCGCACGAACACCAGCTGGGCGGCATACCCGGCGGGTGTGGTCTGGGTGTTGCGCGAGGCGGGCCACGAGGTGACCGGCGCGGACATCCACCTCTCCTCGACGGTTCCGACGGGCGCGGGCCTGTCGTCGTCGGCGGCACTTGAGGTGGTCACGGCCCTTGCCCTGAACGACCTCTTCGAACTCGGCCTGTCCGGACCGGAGTTGGCGCGCTTCTCGCAGCGCGCGGAGAACGACTTCGTCGGCGTCCCGTGCGGCATCATGGACCAGACGGCCTCGGCCTGCTGCGAGGAGGGCCACGCGCTCCACCTCGACTGCCGGGACCTGTCGATCCGGCAGATCCCCTTCGACCTGGCGTCGGAGGGCCTCGCGCTGCTGGTCGTCGACAGCCGCGTGAAGCACGCCCTCGGCGACGGCGCGTACGCGGAACGCCGCGAGGGCTGCGAGGAGGGCGCGCGGCAGTTGGGCGTCCCCTTCCTGCGGGATGTGGCGTACGAGGACCTGGAGTCGTCACTGGCACGCCTGTCGGACGAGCGGATCCGGCGTTACGTCCGCCATGTCGTGTCGGACGACCACCGGGTCGACCAGGTGATCAGCCTGCTGGACGCGGGCGAGGTCCGCGCGATCGGCCCGGTCCTCACCGAGGGCCACGCCTCCCTCCGCGACGATCTCCGCATCTCCTGCCCGGAGTTGGACCTCGTGGTCGACACGGCGGTCGGCGCGGGTGCGCTCGGCGCCCGGATGACGGGCGGCGGCTTCGGCGGCTCGGCGGTCGTCCTCGTGGAGGCCTCGGACGCGGAGACGGTCACGAAGGCGGTGGAGGAGGCGTTCGCGGCGGCGGGTTACACCGCCCCGCGCGTGTTCCCGGCGGTGCCTTCGGCGGGGGCGCGGCGGGTGGAGTGAACGGTCCTGGCGAAGACGCCCCGGGCCGACCGGGGCGTCCCGCTCACCCGGGTATGTCGTCGCAGACGGGATGCTCGGCGGAGACAGCCTTGGCCAGCTGGTGCAGAGCACTGTGAACCAGTGCGCGAAGACGCGCCGCGGTCAGCGTGGACGCGCTGTCGTAGGTGAGGATCCGCACCACGTCGACACGCAGTTGGTCGACCTCGCCGAGAGCGGGGAGACCGGCCGGCAGTTCGTGATCGGGCCGCTTGGTCACCACGTCCGCCATGTCGGCCAGCCGGATTCGCCCGATCATCTCCGGTGCGTACGGCTGCCCTTGGGCCACGGCGTCCAGCACGAGGGAGTGGATGCTCAACGCGAGCAGCGTCCGCACCACCACCGCGGCCGAGTCCGGGTGCACCCACCAGTCCTCGCATCGCTTTCGTCAGGGAGCTGTCACCGGTTCACGATCCCCGGAGCTACGCAGGTTCCGCACCCCCGGAGCCAACAGTGCCGCCCCGGTCGCCAGCACCACCAACCCCGCGCACCCCGCAAGCGTGTGCCCCAGGCCCACGGTCGCCGCCAGCGGGCCCGCGATGAGCAGGCCCAGTGGGGCGAAGGTCAGGGAGCCGAAATAGTCGTAGGAGCTGACTCGGGAGAGGGCTTCCTCCGGGATCTCGCGGTGGATGGTGGTGGACCACAGGACGCCGAAGACGTCGCTGGAGACTCCCGCCGTGAACATCGCGGTGACGATCAGCCAGACGGGGGCGCGCACGGCGAGCAGGGCGACCGGTGCCGCCGTCGGGAACGTGGCCAGGACCGCCACCAGGATCGGGCGGCGGACCCGGACGCGGGCGGCCAGGCCCGCGCCGGCGATCGTGCCCAGTGCCTGTGCGGCGACGATGACCGACCAGGCGCGGGCTCCGCCGAGGTAACGGTCGGCGGTCAGGGGGCCGAGGACTCCCACGTTCGCGTTGAGCGCCGCCACCACGATCGACCACTGCGCCACCACGACCCACAGCCACTGCCGGGACGCGAACTCCCGCCAGCCCTCCCGGAGATCGGCCCAGCCGGAGGACTTCCTGGGCGGGCGTGCAGGGACCGGGAGACGGGCGGTGAGGGCCGCGCTGACCGCGAACGACGCGGCGTTCAGGGCCAGGGCCCAGCCGGGGCCGACCAGCGCGACCGTCACGCCCGAGAGCGCCAGGCCCAGGAGCAGCGCGCTGTTGGTGCCCACCCGTAGAAGGGCGTTCGCCTGCTGCAACCGGTCCGTGGGGACCACCAGCGGCATGATGCCGTTCATCGCCGGTCCGAACAGGGCCGATGCCGTACCGGCCGCCACTGCCAGCAGACACATCGCCGGGAGCGGGGCGTGCCGGGTCAGGACCATCGCGGCCAGAGCCGTGTACGCCCCAGCCCCCAGCACATCCGCCAGCGCCATCAGGCGGGCGCGTGACATCCGGTCCGCGATGACCCCGCCCGCCAGGATGAACACCAGTTGCGGCAGCGCCTGGCAGGCCAGGACCAGGGAGAGCCGGCCCGGTCCGGCGCCGGGCAGCGCCAACACGGCGAAGGCGAGGGCCACTCGGGCGAATCCGTTGCCGAGTACGGAGACGGTGCGGGCGGCGGCGAGCAGCACGAACGGCCGCTCACGCCACAGCGAGGATTTTCCGGTGCCCTGCGTCGAAGTAAGTGTCACGGCCAGGGACTTTAGAGGGTCACCCGAGGTTCTTGGTAAGGGTGTACTCCGTGACCCCCGGCGGATAGTCCGGGATCACGCACACCACGTCGTACCCCTGCTTCTTGTAGAAGTCCGGCGCCTGGAAGTCCCAGGTCTCCACCCGGGCCGCGCCGCACGCGCGCTCCTCGCGGGCGATGCGCTCCGCCTCCGCGAGCAGCCGGGCGCCGAGTCCCGTACCTCGGTGACGGCCGTCCACCCACAGGTACGTCACGTGGAGCCAGTCCGCCCAGGTGTGGCAGACCGCTCCGCCCGCCAGCTCGCCCGTGGCGTCCAACGCCCAGACGTGGAGCGGAACTTCACGTTCGCGAGGGGTTCCGCGCAGGGCGCGCAGCACCGGGGACGCGGCGGTGTTGGTTTCGAGCAGCCGGGCGCGGAGCAGATCGCGTCGCTCTCTGTCGACTTCCGTCTCAATACGAAACATGCGGCTCACCATAAACGGGCCGGACAGTCAGTTCTGCAAATTAGCTTCCGCTGCTGCGCCCCAGCCGTACGCTGTGAGCAGCACCGGTGGGGGCCGGTGCTGATCAGGGGGCGAGACAAGTCGGGTACGACGCCCGATGTGGGGGTAGCAGTCTCTGCACGGCGGCGGCCGTGCGGCTTCGGCCGCTCCCGGGCGTCGTACCCGCAACCATCGCTTCGTCTCCCGACGATGAGGTATCCCCTGCTCCTTGAGGAGCCTGGGGAAGGGGGTTTCGTGGTTCGCATCCGAGTGCTGGTCGTCGATGACCATCGCATCTTCGCCGAGTCGCTCGCCGCGGCACTGGCGGCCGAGCCCGATGTCGACGTGTCCGCGGCCGGCAGTGGTCCCGCCGCGCTGCGCTGCATGGACCGCGCGTCCGCCGAGGGCCGCAGGTTCGACGTCCTGCTCGTGGACGCCGATCTGGGCGGTAACGTGCCGGGCGTCCGGCCCGCCGTACCCGTACAGGCGGGCAACGAGGACGGGCTGGTGGACGGGATCTCCCTGGTCGCCGGGGTCCGTTCCGCGCAGCCGAGCGTACGGATGGTCGTGCTGGCCGAGAAGGACGATCCGCGCCGGGCCGCGCTGGCCCTGCAGGCCGGGGCGTCCGGCTGGGTCGCCAAGGACTGCTCGCTGTCGCGGCTTTTAACCGTCATCCGAGGGGTGCTTCGCGACGAGACGCACCTGCCACCCGCCCTGCTGACCGGCGTCCTGCGGGAGTTGACGGCCGCGCGCAAGCACCGCACCGAGAGCGAGCGCCTGGTGGAGTCGCTGACTCCGCGGGAGCGTGAGGTGCTGCGCTGCATGGTGGCCGGGCTGGGGCGCAAGGCGGTCGCCGAGCGGCTCTTCCTCTCCCCGCACACCGTCCGCACGCATATGCAAAACGTGCTCGGCAAGCTGGGCGTCCACTCGACCCTGGCCGCGGTGGCTCTCGCCCGGCGTGCGGGCGTCGGACCTGTCGACCTAGGGCCTGCCGGGCGGATCATGCCGGAGGAAAGCAGCAGTGCCTGATCAGCGCCGTGAGCGGGGTGTGGTGCGTGCAGCTGCAAGGCGGAGGAGGGCGTCAACGCGATGGGGGAGTTGGCAACCGACGACAACGCGGCTGGGGGTCCCCCCACGCCTTTAAGGCAGTGGGGGAGTGCGTGCCACACCCCGCGTCTTCGGCAGGATCCGCCCGGCAGGCCCTTAGCCGGGGATGTTGTCGAACGGGGCGGTCAACTGGCGTAGCAGGCCTGCCAGTTCGCCCCGCTGGGCGCGGGAGAGTTCCGCGAGGATCGCGCGCTCCTGCGCCAGCAGGCCGGCCAGGGCCTGGTCCGCGCGGTCCTGGCCCTCCTCGGTGAGGCGGACCAGCACGCCCCGGCGGTCGCTGGGGTCGGGGAGCCGCTCGACCAGGCCCTTCTGCGCCAGGCGGTCGATACGGTTCGTCATCGTGCCGGACGTGACCAGGGTCTGCGTCAGCAGCTGGCCGGGGGAGAGCTGGTAGGGGCTGCCCGCGCGCCGCAGCGCCGTCAGCACGTCGAACTCCCAGGGTTCCAGGCTGTGCTCGGCGAACGCCAGCCGGCGGGCCCGGTCCAGGTGCCGGGCCAGTCTGCTCACCCGGCTGAGCACCTCAAGTGGCTCCACGTCGAGGTCGGGGCGCTCCCGGCGCCACGCTGCGACAAGCCGATCGACCTCGTCCTCCATGACGATCAGTGTAGTGGTTGTGTCGACATGAAGTCTCTTGATATCAAGCCTCTTGATTCAAAGTCTCTTGACATCAAGAGATATGGGCGGGGAAAGTAGAGGCATGACGACTTGGGACCCCGCGCAGTACCTGCGCCACGCCGACCACCGCGCCCGCCCGTTCACCGACCTCCTCGCCCGCGTCACCGACGTGCCGGGCACCCCGCCCCGCATCGCCGACCTCGGCTGCGGCCCCGGCAACGTGACCACCGTCCTCGCCGACCGCTGGCCCACCGCGCACATCACCGGCTACGACAACTCACCCGAGATGCTTGCGCAGACCGCCCCCTACGCGGGCCCCACGCCCGGCGGCGGCAGCCTCGACTTCGCCCACGCGGACGCGGCGAGCTGGGCGCCGACGGAGCCGTACGACCTGATCGTCTCGAACGCGGCGCTGCAGTGGGTGCCGGGGCACCTGGACCGGTTCGGCGACTGGCTGGCCGCGCTGACCCCCGGCGGCACCTTCGCCTTCCAGGTGCCGGACAACATCGACGCACCCCTGCACGCCCTGATGCGCGAACTCGCCGCGACCGCCCGCTGGAAGGGCCGGCTGGGCGAGATCCTGCGCCGCGAGGACTCGGTCCACACACCCGGCGTCTACCTCGACCGCCTGGCCCGCCTGGGCTGCTCGACGGACGTCTGGCAGACCACGTACCAACACGTCCTGCCCGGCGAGGACCCCGTCCTCGACTGGGTCAAGGGCACAGGCCTGCGCCCCGCCCTCACGGCCCTGGCGGACGACCCGGAGGCGAGGGACGCGTTCGTGACGGAGTACCGCGACCTGCTCCGCGAGGCGTACCCGACGGCGGAGTACGGCACGGTGCTCCCGTTCCGGCGCTTGTTCGCGGTGGCCCGCAAGGAGGCGTGAGGGATGCTCACGGCCGTGGACCACGTGCAGTTGGCGGCTCCGGTGGGGTCGGAGGACGCGCTGAGGTCGTACTACGTCGACACCCTCGGGATGACCGAGATTCCGAAGCCGCCTGTGCTGGCGGCGCGGGGCGGGTGCTGGTTCGGGGCGGGGGCGGTGCAGCTTCATCTGGGGATCGAGGCCGACTTCCGCCCGGCGAAGAAGGCCCACCCGGGACTCCGGGTCACCGACATCGAGGCGTACGCGGCCCGGCTGAAGTCCCTTGGGGCGTCCGTCACTTGGGACGAGGACCTGCCTGGGTACCGGCGCTTCTACTCGGAGGATCCGGTGGGGAACCGGCTGGAGTTCCTGGAGCCGGTGGCCACGGTGTCTGGCCCGGGTGGGTGACGAGGGCGGGGTTGGCCTTGAGGAATCGGCGGGCCGAGGTGATGGCGCGCGGTGCTCAGGTGGTCCCGCAGGTCACTTACCGCAGCCCTGGAATCCGGTTACCGCAGCCCCAGAATCCGGCGGACCTCGGCGTGGGGGATCCCCGGCACTTGATTCAGGTCTTTCGGCGCCCTATCAAATGCGGCTTCGCCTCCAGGCCGTCCAGCCCGTGCCACGCCAGGTTCACCAGATGGGCCGCCACCTCCGCCTTCTTCGGGCGGCGGACGTCCAGCCACCACTGGCCGGTCAGGGCGACCATGCCGACCAGGGCCTGGGCGTAGAGCGGGGCGAGCTTCGCGTCGAAGCCGCGGCTCTTGAACTCGCGGCCCAGGATGTCCTCGACCTGGGTCGCGATGTCCGAGATGAGCGAGGCGAAGGAGCCTGTGGACTGGGGGATGGGGGAGTCGCGGACCAGGATGCGGAAGCCGTCCGTGTACTCCTCGATGTAGTCGAGGAGGGCGAAGGCGGCCTGTTCGCAGAGTTCGCGGGGGTGGCCGGCCGTGAGAGAGCTGGTCACCATGTCCAGGAGGCGGCGCATCTCGCGGTCCACGACCACCGCGTACAGGCCCTCCTTGCCGCCGAAGTGCTCGTACACCACCGGCTTGGAGACCCCGGCCTTCGCCGCGATCTCCTCCACCGACGTGGCCTCGAAACCTTTCGCCGCGAAGAGCGTGCGACCGACTTCCAGCAGCTGGGCCCTGCGTTCTGCTCCCGTCATCCGGGTGCGGCGCGCGCGTCGGGGCTTCTCGTTGCTCGGGGTGCTGCTGGGATCGGTCGCCACGGCGTCAATCATGCCGCCTCCGCCGACTCCTTCCGGGGCTGAGAGCCTTCCGTACCGGAGATACGGCGCGAATCGATACGCGAGCGTGACGGCCAGCGCACGTCATAGGCCCAGCCGAGCTGCTCACACCAGCGGATGATCCGCGCCGAGGAGTCCAGCTGGCCGCGCATCACACCGTGCCGTGCGGACGTCGGGTCGGCATGGTGCAGGTTGTGCCAGGACTCGCCGCAGGACAGGATCGCCAGCCACCACACGTTCCCGGAACGGTCACGGGACTTGAAGGGGCGCTTGCCGACCGCGTGGCAGATCGAGTTGATCGACCAGGTGACGTGGTGCAGCAGGGCCACGCGGACGAGAGAGCCCCAGAAGAAGCCGGTGAACGCGCCCCACCAGGACATCGTGGCCAGTCCGCCGATCAGCGGCGGCAGCGCGAGCGACAGCATCGTCCAGTAGATGAAGTGGCGGGAGATCGTCCGGATCGCCTTGTCCCTGATCAGATCCGGCGCGTACTTCTCCTGCGGGGTGCGCTCCTCGTCGAACATCCAGGCGATGTGCGCCCACCACAGGCCCTTGATCAGTGCCGGCACCGTCTCGCCGTAGCGCCACGGCGAATGCGGGTCGCCCTCGGCGTCGGAGAACTTGTGGTGCTTGCGGTGGTCGGCGACCCAGCGCACCAGCGGTCCCTCGACCGCCATCGACCCGGCGATCGCGATGGCGATCCGCAGCGGGCGCTTCGCCTTGAAGGAGCCGTGCGTGAAGTATCGGTGGTAGCCGATCGTCACGCCGTGGCAGCCCAGGTAGTAGAAGAACACCAGCAGGCCGAGGTCCAGCCAGCTCACCCCGCCCCAGCTCCACGCCAGCGGCACCGCCGCGAGCAGGGCCAGGAACGGGACGGTGATGAAGAGGAGGAGTGTCAGCTGTTCCAGCGACCCCTTTTTCTCGCCGCCCAGTGTGGCGGCGGGGAGCGGAGTGCCGTCGTCGTTCGCCCGCGGGGCGTCGTCGATCACATCGGAGCTCGTGGTCATGGGCGTCCCCTGTGGGGTTCGAAGGTGGAGGCGGAGCGTCGGACGGCGGAAGCCGGACAGCAACAGTTCAGCATGGACATCCCTACGGTTCCGTAACCTACGGCAACGTAAGTATGGCAGCGCGTCGACCGGTGGACGAAGCCCGTGAGACCGCGCGTCAGAGTGGACACCTATCCTTGGTGTCGGTCGGACAGCGCGGTCCGCTCTGTTTTCTTCCCGGATGTCCGTCCTGTATGCGGCAGCCGCCGTGGGACCGCCGTCCGGGTTCCCTCCAGACGAGCTTCAAACACTGCAAGGAGCCGCACCTGTGAGCAGTGCCGACGACCAGGCCACCACGACCAACAATGAGCTGCGCGCCGACATCCGGCGACTGGGCGACCTGCTCGGCGAGACCCTCGTCCGCCAGGAGGGCCCCGAACTGCTCGAACTGGTCGAGAAGGTCCGCCGCCTCACCCGGGAGGACGGCGAGGCCGCCGCCGAGCTGCTGCGCGGCACCGAGCTGGAGACCGCCGCCAAGCTGGTCCGCGCCTTCTCCACCTACTTCCACCTGGCCAACGTCACCGAGCAGGTGCACCGAGGCCGCGAGCTGCGCGCCCGCCGCGCCGCCGAGGGCGGACTCCTCGCCCGTACGGCCGACCGCCTCAAGGACGCCGACCCCGACCACCTGCGCGAGACGGTCAAGAACCTGAACGTCCGCCCGGTCTTCACCGCGCACCCGACCGAGGCCGCGCGCCGGTCGGTCCTCAACAAGCTCCGGCGCATCGCCGCGCTCCTGGAGACCCCGGTCATCGAGTCCGACCGCCGTCGCCACGACACCCGGCTGGCCGAGAACATCGACCTGGTGTGGCAGACGGACGAGCTGCGCGTCGTACGCCCGGAGCCCGCAGACGAGGCCCGTAACGCCATCTACTACCTCGACGAGCTGCACGCGGGCGCCGTCGGCGACGTCCTCGAAGACCTCACCGCCGAGCTGGAGCGCGTCGGCGTCAAGCTCCCCGACGACACCCGCCCGCTCACCTTCGGCACCTGGATCGGCGGCGACCGCGACGGCAACCCGAACGTGACGCCCCAGGTCACCTGGGACGTCCTGATCCTCCAGCACGAGCACGGCATCAACGACGCCCTGGAGACGATCGACGAGCTGCGCGGCTTCCTCTCCAACTCCATCCGCTACACGGGTGCGACGGAGGAACTCCTGGAGTCCCTCCAGGCCGACCTGGAGCGGCTGCCGGAGATCAGCCCCCGCTACAAGCGCCTCAACGCCGAGGAGCCCTACCGCCTCAAGGCCACCTGCATCCGGCAGAAGCTGGAGAACACCAAGAGCCGCCTCGCCAAGGGCACTCCGCACCAGGACGGCCGCGATTACCTCGGCACCGCCGAGCTGCTGCACGACCTCACCCTGATCCAGACCTCGCTGCGCGCCCACCGCGGCGGCCTCTTCGCCGACGGCCGCATGGACCGTACGATCCGCACGCTCGGCGCGTTCGGCCTCCAGCTCGCCACCATGGACGTACGCGAGCACGCGGACGCCCACCACCACGCGCTCGGCCAGCTCTTCGACCGGCTCGGCGAGGAGTCCTGGCGGTACTCCGACATGCCCCGCGAGTACCGCGCCAAGCTGCTCGCCAAGGAGCTCAGGTCCAGGAGGCCTTTGGCTCCGACCCCGGCGCCCGTCGACGCGGCCGGTGAGAAGACCCTCGGCGTGTTCGAGACCATCAAGAAGGCGCTCGCGGTCTTCGGGCCCGAGGTCATCGAGTCGTACATCATCTCGATGTGCCAGGGCGCCGACGACGTGTTCGCCGCCGCCGTACTGGCCCGCGAGGCCGGGCTGATCGACCTGCACGCCGGGTGGGCGAAGGTCGGCATCGTCCCGCTGCTGGAGACCACGGACGAGCTGAAGGCCGCCGACACCATCCTTGAGGACATGCTCTCCGACCCGTCCTACCGGCGGCTCGTGGCGCTGCGGGGCGATGTCCAGGAGGTCATGCTCGGGTACTCGGACTCCTCGAAGTTCGGTGGTATTACGACGTCGCAGTGGGAGATCCACCGGGCGCAGCGGCGCCTGCGGGACGTGGCCCACCGGTACGGGGTGCGGCTGCGGTTGTTCCACGGTCGTGGCGGAACCGTCGGCCGCGGTGGCGGTCCGTCCCACGACGCGATCCTCGCCCAGCCCTGGGGGACGCTGGAGGGCGAGATCAAGGTGACCGAGCAGGGCGAGGTCATCTCCGACAAGTACCTCGTGCCGTCACTGGCGCGGGAGAACCTGGAGCTGACCGTCGCGGCCACCCTCCAGGCCTCCGCCCTGCACACCTCGCCCCGCCAGTCCGACGAGGCCCTCGCCCGCTGGGACGCGGCCATGGACCTGGTCAGCGACGCCGCCCACGCCGCCTACCGCAGGCTGGTCGAGGACCCGGACCTTCCGACGTACTTCCTCGCCTCCACGCCGGTGGACCAGCTCGCCGATCTGCACCTGGGCTCACGGCCCTCCCGCCGCCCCGGCTCGGGCGTCTCGCTCGACGGACTGCGCGCGATCCCGTGGGTGTTCGGCTGGACCCAGTCCCGGCAGATCGTGCCCGGCTGGTACGGCGTGGGTTCAGGGTTGAAGGCGCTGCGCGAAGCCGGTCTCGACACCGTGCTCGACGAGATGCACGAACAGTGGCACTTCTTCCGCAACTTCATCTCCAACGTCGAGATGACCCTCGCGAAGACGGACCTGCGGATCGCCCAGCACTACGTCGACACCCTCGTCCCGGACGAGCTGAAGCACGTCTTCGACACGATCAGGGCCGAGCACGACCTGACCGTCGCCGAGGTGCTCCGCGTCACCGGTGAGGCCGAACTCCTCGACGCCACCCCGGTGTTGAAGCAGACCTTCACCATCCGCGACGCCTACCTCGACCCGATCTCCTACCTCCAGGTGACCTTGCTGAAGCGCCAGCGCGACGAGGCGGCGGCCGGGGCGGACCCAGACCCGCTGCTCTCGCGAGCCCTGCTCCTCACGGTGAACGGTGTGGCGGCGGGCCTGCGCAACACCGGCTGACCCACAGGGAGATGCCCCCGTGCACGTGTGCGCACGGGGGCATCCTCATGTCCTACGACCGCTCAGAGCGCCAGGAACGCAGCCGTCAGCAGTACGAACCCCGACCCGGCCAGCACCCATGCGATCCGGGTCAGCCGCAGCCCTCCCGCGACCACCACCGAGGCGAGCAACAGGGCGCCGCCGAGGGGGACCCAGGCGTAGAGGACGCCGGCGGGGCCCGAGCGCATGACCTCGTCGGTGCCCGGCTTCACGACCACGGTGTACGTCTGGCCCTTCTTCACCGCGACCGTGTGCTCGATGACGACCTTGGCGCGGGCCTTCGACCCCGTCGAGACCGGTGTGTACGGACCCGTGCAGGTGTCGGCGCCGCACGCGATGACCTCGATCGTGCCGCTCTCGCGGCCCTTGGTCAGCATCACGTTGTGCGCGGTCGGCCAGGAGCCCCACACCCCGGCGATCAGGATCAGCGCGGCGACCGTGCCCATCGCCGCGAGCCGTCCGAAGTTCAGGGCGGCGAAGGCGCCGGGGGAGGCGGAGGCTGCGGGTGACATGGCGGGGATCATTGGCCATACCCGTACACGCGGTCAACTCCGGTGACTGACAAGTCGGTCAAGTCAGGAGTTGTACGCGCTCTGCGCCCGCTCCAGGCCCTCGCTCACCAGGCACTCCACCGAGTCGGTGGCGCGGTCCACGAGGAAGTCGAGTTCCTTGCGCTCCGTCGACGAGAAGTCCTTCAGCACGAAGTCGGCGACCTGCATACGGCCAGGCGGACGCCCGATCCCGAACCGCACCCGGTGGTAGTCCGGGCCCATCGCCTTCGTCATCGACTTCAGCCCGTTGTGGCCGTTGTCGCCGCCGCCGAGCTTGAGACGGAGGGTGCCGTAGTCGATGTCGAGTTCGTCGTGCACGGCGACGATGTTCGCGAGCGGCACCTTGTAGAAGTCGCGCAGCGCGTTGACCGGGCCGCCCGAGAGGTTCATGTACGACGTCGGCTTCACCAGGACGACCCGGCGGCTCGCCGGACCCGGTGCGCCGAGCCGGCCCTCCAGGACCTGCGCCTGCGCCTTCCCGGCCCGCTTGAACTTGCCGCCGATCCGCTCGGCCAGCAGGTCGGCCACCATGAAGCCCACGTTGTGCCGGTTGTTCGCGTACTCGGGGCCCGGATTGCCGAGTCCCACGATCAGCCAGGGGGCATTGGCGTCGGTCGTCACGTCCATGTCTCCATTGCTGTGTTTTTCGGGGGACACCCCCGGACCCCCGGCAGCCAGCCGCTGCTCCCGGTGGGAACAGCGGCTGACGAAACGGTGAGCGGTGAGGATCAGGCCTCGGTGCTCTCGGCGTCGGCGTCGGCGGACGCCTCCTCCGCCTGGGCGGCCAGGACCTGGAGGACGACCGCGTCCTCGTCGATCGCCAGGGTGGTGCCGGCCGGGAGCGGGATGTCCTTGGCGGCGATGGCGGCACCGGCCTCCAGGCCCGCGATGGACACGGTGACCGACTCGGGAATGTGCGTGGCCTCGGCCTCGACGGTGATCGTGCTCAGCACGTGCTCCAGCAGGAAGGAGCCCGGGGCCAGCTCGCCCTCGGTGTGGACGTAGACCTCGACGGTGACCTTCTCGCCGCTCTTCACGGTGAGCAGGTCGACGTGCTCCAGGTAGCCCTTGATGGCGTCACGCTGGACGGCCTTCGGGATCGCGAGCTGGGTCTTGCCCTCGATGTCCAGGGTGAGCAGGACGTTCGGGGTACGCAGGGCGAGCTGCAGCTCGTGGCCCGGCAGGGTGATGTGCAGCGGGTCGACACCGTGGCCGTAGACCACGGCGGGGACCTTCTTGTCACGGCGGATACGGCGGGCGGCGCCCTTGCCGAACTCGGTGCGGGTCTCGGCGGCGAGCTTGACGTCGGCCATGGTCACTCCTCGTAGAACAGTCGGGGAAGGTGGTCACCCGGCCGAACATCGGCCTGCTACGAAGAGCGCGTCGATAACGGACCGCCGTACGAACTTCTTGCGAAGCGGTACGGCCTCCCTCGCCGAGCAACTGTGGCAGCTTACTCGGTGGGGAGGCCGTACCAGAAATCGATCTACGGATCGACCTACGACGTGCGGGTCAGTGCTCGTCGAAGAGGCTTGTCACCGAGCCGTCCTCGAAGACCTCTCGGACCGCGCTCGCGATGGTCGGGGCGATCGACAGGACCGTGATCTTGTCGAGGTCGGCGCCGACCTCGCCCGGGGTGGGGAGGGTGTCGGTGAGGACGAACTCGCTGACGCGGGAGGCCTTCAGGCGGTCCGCGGCGGGGCCGGAGAGCACACCGTGCGTGGCCGTCACGATGACGTCCTCCGCGCCGTGCGCGAACAGGGCGTCCGCGGCGGCGCAGATCGTGCCGCCGGTGTCGATCATGTCGTCGACCAGGACGCAGACGCGGCCCTCGACCTCGCCGACGACCTCGTGGACGGTCACCTGGTTCGCCACGTCCTTGTCGCGCCGCTTGTGCACGATCGCGAGGGGCGCGCCGAGGCGGTCGCACCAGCGGTCGGCGACGCGCACGCGGCCGGCGTCCGGGGAGACGACGGTCAGCTTGCTGCGGTCGACCTTGGAGCCCACGTAGTCCGCGAGGAGGGGGAGGGCGAAGAGATGATCCACGGGCCCGTCGAAGAAGCCCTGGATCTGGTCGGTGTGCAGGTCGACGGTGAGGATGCGGTGCGCACCCGCCGTCTTCATCAGGTCCGCGATGAGGCGGGCCGAGATCGGCTCACGGCCGCGGTGCTTCTTGTCCTGCCGGGCATAGCCGTAGAACGGCACGATGACGGTGATGGAGCGGGCCGACGCGCGCTTGAGCGCGTCGATCATGATGAGCTGCTCCATGACCCACTGGTTGATGGGAGCCGTGTGGCTCTGGATCACGAAACAGTCCGCGCCGCGCACCGATTCCTCGAAGCGGACGTAGATCTCGCCGTTCGCGAAGTCGAAGGCCTTCGTCGGGACTACCCCGACACCC
Organism: Streptomyces sp. NPDC050508; assembly: GCF_040655155.1. Classification (NCBI taxonomy): domain Bacteria; kingdom Bacillati; phylum Actinomycetota; class Actinomycetes; order Kitasatosporales; family Streptomycetaceae; genus Streptomyces; species Streptomyces sp. NPDC050508. The sequence continues at coordinate 197,369 of NZ_JBFAJJ010000015.1, read as the reverse complement.
AGCTGCTGGGCGACCTCCTTGGCAAGCTCGGGGTGGGCGCGGCCGGAGAAGAACATCATCTTCTTCTCGCCGGTCGTCTTGATCCCGGTCACAGCACTGTCTCCTCAGAGGTCATTCAACTGGGTGTGCGTTTATCACGGTACGCGGTGTTCGACGTGACTGTTTCCGGTCAGTGTTCGCCCTCGCCCTGGCGGGAAGCGGTTTCCGCGGCCTTCGCCGCCGCGCTTCCCGGACGCTTGCGGGCCACCCAGCCCTCGATATTCCGCTGCTGGCCACGGGCCACGGCCAGCGAACCGGGCGGTACGTCCTTGGTGATCACGGAGCCGGCGGCGGTGTACGCGCCGTCCCCGACCGTGACGGGTGCCACAAACATATTGTCCGAACCGGTCTTGCAGTGCGAGCCGACGGTGGTGTGGTGCTTGTGCTCCCCGTCGTAGTTCACGAACACGCTCGCGGCACCGATGTTGGTGTAGTCGCCGATCGTCGCGTCACCGACGTAGGAGAGGTGCGGGATCTTGGTGCCCTCGCCGATGGTGGCGTTCTTCGTCTCTACGTACGTGCCGATCTTGCCCTTCGTGCCCAGGCGGGTGCCGGGACGGAGGTAGGCGAACGGGCCGACGGACGCCTGCGGGCCGATGTGCGAGCTGAAGGCGACGGTGTTGTCGACGCGGGCGCCGGCCTCGACGACGGTGTCCGTCAGGCGGGTGTTGGGGCCGACCTCGGCGCCCTCGCCGAGGTGCGTGGTGCCGTGCAGCTGGGTGCCGGGGTGGACGATCGCATCCTGGCCGAAGGTGACGGCGACGTCGATCCAGGTCGTCGCCGGGTCGATGACGGTGACGCCGGCGAGCATGGCCTCGGTCAGCAGCCGGTCGTTCAGGATGCGGCGTGCCTCGGACAGCTGCACACGGTTGTTGATGCCGGCGATCTCGCGGTGGTCGCCCGCGACGGAGGCGCCCACCCGGTGCCCGGCCTCGCGCAGGATGCCGAGGACGTCGGTGAGGTACTCCTCGCCCTGGCTGTTGTCCGTCCTGACCTTGCCGAGCGCGTCGGCGAGCAACTGCCCGTCGAACGCGAAGACTCCGGAGTTGATCTCCCGGATCGCCCGCTGCGAGTCGGAGGCGTCCTTGTGCTCGACGATCTCGGTCACCGCGCCGGAGGCGCCGTCGCGGACGATACGGCCGTAGCCGGTGGCGTCCGGGACCTCGGCGGTCAGGACGGTCACCGCGTTGCCGTCGGCGGTGTGGTTGGCGGCGAGGGCGCGAAGGGTCTCGCCGCGGAGAAGAGGGGTGTCGCCGCAGACGACGACCACGGTGCCGTCGACGGTGCCGAGTTCTTCGAGCGCCATGCGTACGGCGTGCCCGGTGCCGTTCTGCTCGGCCTGGACCGCGGTCCGTACGCCGGGGTCGGTCTCGCCGAGGTGGGCGGTCACCTGCTCGCGGGCGTGGCCCACGACGACGACCAGGTTCTCCGGCTCCAACTCGCGGGCGGCGGCCAGCACATGACCGACCAGGGTCCGGCCGCAGATCTCGTGCAGGACCTTGGGTGTGGCCGACTTCATACGGGTGCCCTCACCCGCTGCGAGTACGACGACGGCTGCCGGGCGAATGGCGCTCACGGGTTTGCCCTTCGGCTTCGGAATGCTGGGGGTGGACATTCGCAGGATACCGGGGCGTTTCATGGGGGACATGAGAGTGGGCCCTGACAGTGCTGTCAGGGCCCGAAGTGGGGTACCGGAGAAGGGTGTTGCTCCCCCGCCAGGACTCGAACCCGGACAAATGGCACCAAAAGCCACGGTGCTGCCAATTACACCACGGGGGATCAAACTCGTTTGAACCGGACATTTAGCCTGGTCGCCGAGTGGGCACAGAACACTATGCCGTACGTGATGCCCTCCGTGCGACGGGACTTGTTCCGGCTGATCGGTTTCGTGGCTGTTCGATTACGCGCTGTGGTGTAGGCCAGTCGCGGAAACTCGCCGGAAAAGCGGGCCTGAACGCCCGTAGGCTGGAGGCATGACCACGACGGGGGAAGACCATGCCACGGCCCGGGGAGGGCCGTGGTGGTGGACCAGGTGGCGCAGTGCGGTATTGGACACGGGGCTCGCGGCGGGGTCCGCCGCGGAGTGCGGGGCGGAGGGGATCCGGTTCGCGCACGACGCGGGGATTCCGGCCGCCGTGGGAGTCGTCTTCGGGGTGCTGGCCGGCTCGGCGCTGATCGTCCGGCGGAAGTGGCCGATCGCTGTTGTGCTGGTGTCCATCGCCATCACCCCGGCCCAGATGGGCTACCTGATGGGCATCGTGGGGCTGTACACCCTCGCCGCTTCCGAACTGCCGCGCCGGATCATCGGGTCGCTGGCCGGGATGTCGTTCCTCGGCATGCTCATCGTCATGTTCGTGCGGGTACGGCAGGACATGCAGCGGGGGACCTGGGAACTCGGGGACTGGTTCGTCCCGTTCGCCTCGATCACCACCGCGGTCGGGATGACCGCGCCGCCCGTGCTGCTCGGCATGTACGTGGGCGCCCGGCGCCGGTTGATGGAGAGTCTTCGGGAACGTGCGGACAGCCTGGAGCGGGAGCTGCAACTCCTCGCGGAGCGGGCCGAGGAGCGGGCCGAGTGGGCGCGCAACGAGGAACGGACCCGGATCGCGCGGGAGATGCACGACGTCGTCGCGCATCGGGTGAGTCTGATGGTCGTGCATGCGGCGGCGCTGCAGGCCGTTGCTCGGAAGGATCCGGAGAAGGCGGTCAAGAACGCGGCTCTTGTGGGGGACATGGGGCGGCAGGCGCTGACCGAGTTGCGGGAGATGCTCGGGGTGCTGCGGAGCGGGGACGGGCTGGGCGCGCGGGAGCGGGCGGCCGTCGTACCGCTGGTCGCGGTGGGGGTGGCGGCTGCCGCGGCGGCTTCGCGGGCCGTCGACGACGAAGGCGCGGGTGACGGGCCCTGTCTGTCGGACGTGGACGAGCTGCTCGGGCAGTCCGCGGCGGCCGGGATGGCCGTGGACCTGTCCGTGGAGGGCGAGACGCGGTCGTACGCGTCGGAGATCGAGCAGACCGCGTACCGGGTGGTGCAGGAGGCGTTGACGAACGTCCACAAGCACGCGGCGGGTGCGAAGACGCATGTGCGGCTTGCGCACCGGGTGTCGGAGATCGCGATGCAGGTCGAGAACGAACCGCCGCCCGAGCTGGCGTCTGCTTCGGCTGCGCGGCTTCCCTCCGGGGGGAACGGGCTGGTGGGGATGCGGGAGCGGGTGCTCGCGTTGGGCGGGGTGTTTGTTTCGGGGCCTACGGATGCGGGTGGGTTCCGGGTGTCTGCGGTTATTCCGGCGGCTTGAGGTCGGGGGATTCGGCCGGGTGCGGGTGTGTGGGTGGTTCGCCGGTTCGTCGTCGTGGGTCGGTGCCGCGCCGGGGGGTGTCCGTCCTCGGAACGGCGCGGAATCGGTCACTCAAGAATGTGGCGGTGTTGACGCGCCAACCGCTGCGGGCGGACACCCCCCGACACGTCACCTTCGCGCCGTACGCGGGTGGCGGTCCGCTCATCTGCTGCGCGGGCCCGCCGTCAGCCCGCTGTGAGTCGTACCGGTTCTATGCCTGAGATCAGGGCGGCCAGGGCCTGGTCGATGTCGGGGCCCAGGTACCAGTCGCCGGTGTGGTCGAGGGTGTAGACGCGGCCCTCGGCGTCGATGGCGAGGAGGGACTGGGAGTCGGGCTCCTCGCCCAGGGGGCTGACGTCGGTGTCCAGGGCGCGGCCGAGGTCGCCGAGGGTGCGGGCCATGTGGAGGCCGTGCAGAGGGTCCAGGCTGAGCGTTACGGGGGCGATCTGGCGGCCGGGGCCGGGCGGCGTGATGTGCAGGCCGCCGAACTCGGCCCAGACCTCCACCGCCGCCGGGAACACGGCGTGCTGGTGTCCCGCGGGCGAGGTGTGTTCGCGCAGGGTGTCCGCCCAGATCTCGGCCTGTTTTATGTCCCAGCGGCCGGGCTGCCAGCCGGCGGCGCGCAGGGCGGCGTCCACGGGTACGGAGAAGCGCGTGCTGGAGTGGCGGTCGGCGTGCATCTGCCCTTCGATCGTCGGCGTCAGGGACGGTGGTGCGTGGTGGTGCCTGTTGTGCGGTGGTGTGGTCTACGGGGGTGGGTGTCAGCCCGTTTCCGTCGCGGGGTCCACTACTCGGACGCCGAAGTGGGCGCTCAGGGCTGTGCAGGCCCGGCAGGGGGTCGCGAAGCTGCCGTGCAGGGGGTCGCCGTCCTCGCGGATGTGGCGGGCGGTGAGCTTGGCCTGCTTGAGGGTCTTGCGGGCCTCGCCGTTGGTCATCGGCTTGCGCGCGGCGCGCCTGCTGCGCTCGGCGTCGGCGGCGGCGATGTGGCGGGAGATGAGGATCGCCTCGGCGCAGCGGCCGGTGAACCGGTCGCGCTGCGCGCTGGTGAGGGTGTCGAGGAAGTCCTGCACGAGCGGGTGCAGCGCGGGCGCCTGGTCGCCGCGGGCGGCCGTGCCGGTGAGGGTGGTGGCGCCGCGCACGGAGAGGGCGGCGGCGACGGTCGGAAGTATGCCGTCCCGGCGGTGGTTGAGGGCGGGCGCGTGCGCCGCCTCGGTGGCGCTCCAGCCGACCCGGGGGTCGCCGGACGGCCCGGTGTGCGCCCCGGTGTGCGGTCCCGTCTGTGTCGCGTTCATGATCGTCATCCCCTCCCGAGCATCCCCCGGCGGGTCACAGAGTGCCAAATGCCGTGGCTGGTGCGGAAGCTGGGGCACCGCGACACGCCAGGGCTTCGGCGGGCTGTCACGGCAGGGTGACGGCAGGTCACGGAAGTGGAGGTTCGGTGACGGGTGCCGACGACCGCTGCCGGTGACCCGTGTCGCCGTACCGCATAGGCTGTCCGCACCGCGATCCACGCGTGGAGACAGTCGATACGGGGCGCAGTGGACCAAGTTGGACAATTGGTCGCTGTGAATCGTACTGAATGCCGCAGGGGGCAACCGCCATGACGACAGGTCGGCTCGGGCAACAAGCCGCGCCACCGAACGCGGCCTACGCCGGGCAGGTCGTGCACTTCCCGGACCCGGTCCGGGCGGCCCGTCACCCGAGAGGGGTGCGGATGGACGAGCGCGGCTACCCCGACTTCTCGCCGTACGCGCGCGCGGTCGCGGAGATCGCCGAGCCCCCGGAGGGCTTCGGCGTCGACGAACTGCGCCTGACGGACTACGTGTCGGCGAACGCGGCACTGGCCGCGACCCGGCACGAACTGTGGGACACCGTGCCCGCGGTGGCCACCCCGCACGGCTGGACCTGGCACCACGTGGTCGGCACCCGGCGCCTCGAACTCGTCCCCGTCGACGTGAAGGCGCTGCTGCGGCACCACGGCGGCATCGCCACGGCGGCCGTCGACCACGACAAGCGCGGCACCCGCCCGCTCCAGGAGACCCGCCCCGCGCACTTCGGACTGCCGAAGGCGGCGGTCGCGGTGACCGAGGCGCAGGTGCAGGGCGTCGAGGAGGACCTCGGCTACCGACTCCCGGGCGCCTATCGGTCGTTCCTGAAGGCGGCCGGCGGCTGCGCGCCCATCGGCACCGCCCTGGACGCCGAGTTGGGGCTGCTGATCGACCAGCCGTTCTTCACGGTGCGCGACGAGGCGGCGGTCAACGACCTCGTCTACGTCAACAAGTGCCTGCGCGACCACCTCACCAAGGACTACCTGGCCGTCGGCTTCGTCCAGGGCGGGCTGCTCGCCGTCAAGGTGAAGGGCCAGGGAATCGGTTCGGTGTGGTTCTGCGCCTACGACGACGCCCGGGACGTCGACCCGTCCTGGGCGCCGGCCGCCCGCGTGGAGCGGCTGCTGCTGCCCGCCGGGGACGACTTCGACCAGTTCCTGGGCCGACTCGCGGGCAATCCGCCGGAGTTGGAGACGGTGGCGAATCTGATGGTGGACGGCGGGTTCGCGCGGTCGGTGCCGGTGCCTTCGGCAGCAGCGGTGGGGGAGTGAGCGACACGATGGTGACCTTCGCACAGGCGCAGGAACGCGCCGAGGAATGGATCAACGGGGATGTGCCCTCGTACCAGCATCGCGAGGTGCGGGTGCGGGAGTTCGAACTCGGCTTCGTGGCCTGGGCCGAGGACCGCGCCGACGGGCCGCGCTCGGACGGCGGCTCGCAGCGGCTGGTGCTCGCCCGGGACAGCGGCGAGGCGACGCTGTGGCCCGCCCTGCCGGTGGGTGAGGTCATCCGCCGCTACGAGGAGGAGTACGGCCGCCCCGACGAGGTCGCGGACGCGGTGCCGGCGGCTCCCGCCCGCGTGGACCTGAACCAGACGTCGTTCCTGCTGAGTCCGCCGGAGTGGTTGCAGGAGGCGGCGGACAAGCTCGGGATTCCGGATCGGCGGAGTGCGGGAACGCCCGCCGCGGACGCGGGAGTTGCGGCCAGGGCCGCGCTTCCGGAGACGCAGGCGGGTGTTCCTGGTGCTTCGTCGTGGCCGGACGCCGGAGGTTCCGGGGTGCCTGCCGGGGCCACGCCCTGGGCGGGGACCGACACCAACGCGGATGCCGGCGAGGACCGTTCGGTACCGCTGCCCGCGACCGTGTTCGCGCCACCGTTGAGCGAGCCCGACGACGAAACTCCGGCCGACGCCAAGACCGCCCTGATGTCCGGCGGCAGCCAACTCCCGCGCACAGCACTGTCACCGTCACCGTCACCGGCGCTGGATGACGCCAATGCCAACGCCAATGCCGGTGGTAACGCCAACGCCGGTGGTGGGGTGGGGAGTTCGCAGGGGCCGGGGGGACTTGGCGGACCTGGTGGTGCGCTCGGTGCGCCGCAGGGCAATACGCCGCCTCCGCCTCCGCCGCCGTCTTCGTATGCCTATCCGCAGGGGCCCGGTGCTCCGGCTCCGGGTGCTCCGCAGGGGGCGCCCGCTCCGTCGTCGTACGGCTATCCGCAGGGGCCCGGGGGGCCGGGTACCCCGCAGCCTCCCGCCGGTCCGCCCGCTCCGTCGTCGTACGGCTATCCGCAAGGGTCCGGGGCGCCGGGTAACCCGCCGCCTCCGGGTGGTCCGCAGGGTGCGCCTTCGCCGGGGCCGTCCGCCTACGGGTATCCGCAGGGCCCGGACGGGGTCGGCAATGTGCCGCCTCCGCCCGGCGGTCCCGGTGCGCCCGGGCGGGCCCTCGCGCCCAACGCCGGGGACATCGCCGATGCCGCCACCAGCAAGGCGGCGCCTCCGCCGCGCCGGGCTCGGGGCGGTGGTGCGATCACACCGCCTCCGCCGGGTGCCCCGGGGACGCCGGGTGCGCGGTCGGGCGGTACGCCTGCCGCGCCTCCTCCTCCGCCGCCGGGCGGGTATGTGCCGACGCAGATGGTTTCGTCGCTCGGTCCGGAGGGGGCGGAGGGGCTGGCCGGTCCCGGCGGTCCGGCGGGGCCTGGTGTGCCGCAGCCGCCTGGGATGCCCGGTGCGCCTGGTGTGCCGAACACTCCAGGGGGGCCGCCTCCGGGTGGGGTTCACCACGCCGCGACGATGTTTGCCGACCCCGGTCAGAGTGGGCCCGCGGGGCCGGGTGCTCCGGGCATGCCCGGCGCGCCTCAGCCGCCGAACGCTCCCGGGATGCCCGGTTCGCAGGGCGGTGTCCACGGTGCCGTGCACCATGCGGAGACGATGCTGGCCGGTCCCCCGATGGGTGGGCCCGGTGCGCCTCCGCCGCCCCAATTCCCAGGCGCACCCGGTGCGTTGGGCGCCCCGGGGTTCCCGCCGGGTGCTCCGCCGCAGGCGATGCCGCCGGGGGCGGTACCTCCCGGTGCTATGCCTCCTGGTGCCATGCCTCCCGGCGCGATGCCGCCCCCTGGGCAGCCGATGCCTGGGCAGCCCTTCCCGGGTCAGCAGCAGCCTGCCTACGGCTATCCGCCGCAGGGGCAGCCGACCGTAGGGCCGGGTTATCAGGCCGTGTTGCGGTACCGCGCGCCGGACGGTTCCGAGCAGCAGTTGATCCGGCGGTCCGCGCCGGGGACGCCGCACCCGGAGTGGCAGATCTTCCACGAGCTGCGCGGCATGAACATCCCGCCGGACCAAGTACTGGAACTGCACACGGAGTTGGAGTCCTGTGAGCTGCCGGGCGCGTACTGCGCCCGGATGATCCGCGAGCAGTGGCCGCAGGCACGGATCACGAGCATCGCGCCGTACGGCACGGATCACGCGAGTCGGCAGCAGGGGATGCGGCAACTCCTCGCCCACCAGGGCGAGTTGCACCAGGTTGCAGACGGGCCGGCCCGACTCGCCCCGGTGCGGGCGCCGTTGCCGCCGGTGCAGCCGACGCCGCCGATCCCGCCGGAGGCGATCGCGCAGGAACTGGCGGGCGCGTTCGGGCCGGGAGTGTTCCGGTTCGAGCAGGCGGCGGTGTCCCGGCAGGGCGTGCCGCCGGTCGTGGCGCACACGCTGGTCGCGGCGGGGCTGCCGATGGACATGGGCCCGTTCTTCTGGGCGCAGGCCCAACCGGGGCGCCCGGTACCGACGTTGGCCGAACTCGCGCAGGAGCGCGGGGTACGGCCGTCCGCCGACGCGGGCTCGTACCTCGTCATGGGCAGCGACTTCGGCCGGGCGATCTGCGTCCAGTACGGCACGGCGAACATCGTCGCGGTGCCCGTGGAGGCGGGGCCGGGCGGTGCGCCCGTACCGCCGCAGTTCGTGAACACGGGGCTGCCCGAGTTCGCGCGCTGCCTGGCACTGCTCGGCCGGATGTGGCGGCTGCGGTACGGGCTCAACCAGGAGCAGGCGGGCCGCTGGACCGTCGACTTCCAGGCGCAGCTCGCTTCGCTGGATCCGGCGGCGCTCGGGTCGCCGGAGAGCTGGTGGTCGGTGCTGCTGGAGCAGATGTGGGACGGGTTGTTGTGACCCCGATCCGCTGAACAGGCTGTATTGAGCTGTATTGAAGGGCCGGACCCGGTCGTGTGATCGGGTCCGGCCCTTTTGCGTCGCGTGATGCCCGTGACCTGTCTGCGGAGTGTCGCGTTATGAACACTTACGCCCGATCCATCAAGATATGCGGCAAATCATCATGTCGTGTCCGTCGGGTGGAGAGGGGTTCCAGGATGAGCAGCGCATCGGTGTCGCCACGTGGCTTCGTGGCAGTACGGGGGCGCGGCTACCGCCCCGACCAGGTGGACGCGTACGCGGCGGCGATCTCGCGGCACCGGGACGCGGCCTGGGAACGGGCCGCGCGGCTGACCGTACTGGCCAAGGACATGGACGCGGAGGCCGAGCGGCTGCGGGAGGCCGTTTCCCGGCTCGCTCCGCAGACGTACGAGACGCTGGGTGAGCGGGCTCAGCGGTTGTTCCAGTTGGGGGTGGAGGAAGCCGCGGCTGTGCGGGAGTCGGCGCGGCTCGCGGCGCGGGAACAGGTCGCGCAGGCCGAGGCGCGCGCCGCCGGCGTGCTCGAAGCGGCGCGCGACGACGCGGACGCGCTCCGCGCCGAGGTCGAGGAACGTGCCCGTCAGCGGCTTCTCGCGGCCCGCGCCGAAGCCGACGACATCCGGATCGGCGCCCGGCGCGAGGTGAAGGAGGGGCGTACGGAGGCGCTGTCCGCGTTGCGTGAGGTGCGGCAACGTACCGCCGGGATGCTGGAGGAGCAGGCCAAGGAGCATGAGGGGTGCTGGGCCGCGGCTGAGCGGGAGGTTGAGGAGCGTGCAGCTGCGTTGGACGCGCAGCACGCCGAACGGATGGCTCGCGCCGAGGCGGCGCTCTCCGAAGCTCAACAGGCCTTCGCCGACGCCGAGTTGTCGGATCGGCGGCGGCAGGAGGAGGCGGGGGAGCGGGCGGCTGAGGTGGTGGCGGAGGCTCGGGTGCGGGCGGAGCGGGTTGCTCGGGATACGGAACGGGTGCTGCGCGAGCATGGGGAGACTTGGGATGACGTGCAGGCGCATATGGATCACGTGCGGAGTAGTTTGACCGCGCTTACTGGGCGGGCTGCGGCTGAGTGATTTGGCTGCGGGCCGGTGGGGGCTGGTCGCGCCCACGCGGCGGAGCCGCATATCGACACAGCCCCGCGCCCCTGGGTAGACCGCGATTGTCCGGCGTCAGACGTGATCGGCGCAGCACGGTGTCGGGTTGGGGACCTCGAAGGGGGCCAGGGTGTTGCCCACTGCCGGGACCAGGGCCAGGACCAGGTGGCCCTCGCGCCATTCCGGGCGTACGTGGTCCTGGGTGAGGACCGGTGTCGTGGGGTCCGGGGTGGTCAACGGGGCGCCCACTACCGTCAGTTGGTCGATCGCCGTCTCCAGTAGGTCGGCCACGGTGACTGTTCCGGTGAGGCGTTCTACGCCGGCGTAGAGCACCGCCCGGCCGGATCGGCGGGCGGTGTGCTCGGTCGCTGCCAGGGCCGCGGCTTCGGAAGGGCCGTGTCTACGGTCGCCCAGCGCCGTGCTCATCTCCGTCGCCGTGAGCCGTTGCCAAGCCTCTTCTGCTGAACCCTCCTCCGGCAGGGCAAGCGAAACCGCCGTCCCCCTGCGCGTATCCGTGCGGATCAGGTGGGTGCAGGCCACCGTCCCCGGCGGTAGCGCGAGGGTGGTCGTCAGGTCGCGGATCAGGTGGTCCGCCTCGCGGAGGGTCGCCGTGCCGGCGTCCACCCCTATGACGGGGTGGACGCCGGACGGGTCGTAGACAGCGGTCATGCGGGGAGGACCCACATCGGGTTGGAGTAGAACCAGAGGTCCTTCCACGGGTCGGCGTCGCCGAGGACGTCCATCGCGGGGCCTACGGGGTCTACGGCCGCGCCGTTGATGCCCACGGCGGAGCGGTTGCCGTCGGTGCCGCGGAGGCGGACGTAGACCGGCTTGTCGAGGCGGCCGAGGGAGTACGTGAGGCGGACGGTGCCGGTGGACTTGTCGACCTCGAAGGACTTGACGACCTTCGTGGTGGGGGTGGAGAAGGTGTCCTTGTCCGCGACCGGTCCTGTGACATCGCCCTGGATGACGTCCACGCGGGCCAACGAGGGCTGGAACTGGGCCCAGTTGGGGCCGTTGGACAGGCTGATGCGGATGACCAGGTCGACCTGGGCGCCGCGGCGGACGTGCAGTGCGCCGCCGAGGGTGACCTCCCGGCCGCCGTAGGACAGGCGGGCGTCGAGGCCGCTGATCAGGCCGCCGTGGTCGACCCAGACGCGGCCCGCGCGGATGCCGTCCATGACCGCCTTGTACGCGAAGGAGGCCGCGCCGACGTGGGTGCGGGAGTACTGGCCGGGCCAGAAGTCGGTGTCGGTGAGGCTGATGCCGGTGCCGTAAACGGGGTCGTTGTAGCGGCCGTTGGCGTTGAAGTCGCCGCCCGGGCCACGTACGGCGGTGTCCGCGTAGACGTTGTGGGAGTCGGAGTTGGCGGTGATCCACCACGGCTTGCCCTCGGCGAGGAGGCTGTCCCACAGGCCGCCGACCGTCGACGTCATCCAGTCGAAGCCGCCCCAGGTGCGGTAACTCTCCAGCGGGTAACCGGGGAAGGAGTCGGCGCTGGGGCTGTTGTCGTAGATGCCGCGCCCGCTGCCCGGGCCGTTCGGCTTGGGGATGCCGCCCGCCTGGTGGCCGGGGGCGCCCTCCATGCCTACGGCGATCGTGGGCTGTGCGTCGCGCCAGCCGCGGATCTCGTGCGGGGAGTCGATGCCCTTGCGGGCGGGGTGGTTGGCGAGGAAGAGGGCGTCCTTGACCTTGCGGCGGCGGACCTGGTCGGCGAGGAAGTTGACGCCCGCGATGGCGAGGGCCTCGTTGGCGGGCGAGTTGCCGCTCGCGTTGTTGACGCTGCCGTCGAAGGAGTTCTCGAACTCCTTGAGTACGGCTACCTCGTTGGAGCCGGGGTGCACGAAGACCGTGCCGTGCTCGGCGCCCGGGATGTTCCACTCCAGGCCCTGGAAGACGAGGGTGTCGTCGGTCTGGTCGCGGGCGGCGACGATGTCCGGATTGACCTTCTCCACACCGATCTTGGCGTGCGCGACGCTGCCGTGGTCGGTGATGACCATCCAGTCCAGGCCGTGCGCGTTGGCCTGGCGCACGTGGTCGATGACCCGGTACTTCGCGTCGCTGCTGTACTGGGTGTGGATGTGGTGGTCACCGGCCAGCCACAGGTAACGGCCGCTGCCCTTCGACGACTTGGCCGACTGCTCCTGTACCGACGCGGCTGCCTCCCCCGCGCCGGCGAGCACACTGCCCGCCGCGAGTCCCGCGCCCAGCAGGCCTGTTCGGCGCAGCATGCCTCTCCGGGACAGCTGACTGGGCGTCAACTCCTCGTCCGGTACGGACGTGTCGAGGGCGGGAGGCAGCGAGGTACCGTGCCCGTCCCCGCTTCCGTGGTGGTGATGGTGGTGGTGACCGTGGTCGCCGTGACTGTGGCCGTGGCTCATGTTCAACTCCCGCTGAATGCAGGGACCTTCACGCTCGGACGTGCAGAGTCTGGAAAGGAGCGGTGAACAGCGGGAGTCGAGGTGGTGGTGTGGCAAAGAACGAGTCATGCACGGCTACAACATCGGTCATGCACGGCTACAACGTCGGTCATGTCGGGCTGCAACGTCGGTCATGCGGGGCTTTTGCGTCGGTCGTGAGCAGTCTCTGCGTGTGTCCCGCCGCTGTCCCTCCGTACCGCCCCGGCCAGAATCCACCCCTCCATCGCCTCGTACTGCCGCCGCTGTTCCTCTTCCTTCTTCCGGCCCGAGGCGACCGTGCCCAGCCAGCCGAAGGCGAAGCCGAGCGGGATCGTGACCAGGCCCGTCGTCGTGAACGGGAACCAGTTGAAGTCGGCGTCCGGGAAGGCGGCGGTGGGGGAGCCGGAGACCAGGTTCGTGCCCGGCATCAGCAGCAGGACGGAGAGGGTGCCCCCAATGAGCGTGCTGAGCAGGCCTGTTCGGGTGTAGCGGCGCCAGAAGAGGCTGTAGATCAGGGCGGGCGCTATGGCCGAGGCGCCCAGGCAGAAGGACAGGGTCACCAGGGGTTGCAGGCCCCGGTGCTGGACCAGCGTCGCGAGCAGGATCGCCGGGACGCCCACCGCCAGCGCCGAGTAGCGGGCCAGCGTCATCTCGCGGCGGACCGGCATCTCCTGGACGCGGGTCGCGAAGACGTCGTGGGCAAGGGAGTTGGCGCACGCGAGGATCATCCCGGCGACCGAGGCGAGCAGGGTGAGGAAGACGGCGGTGGTGACGGTGGTGAAGAGGAGGGTCTCCGTCGTCGACACGTCCGCGCCGAACACCGCCCGCGAGCCCAGCAGATAGGCCGTGTTGCCCTGCGGGTCGGCCCGCGCGATCGTCGCCCGCCCGACCAGCGCCGTCGCGCCGAACCCGACGACCGTCACGATCACCACGAACAGCGCCACGCTCGACACCGCCCACGACATCGACCGCCGCACCTGCCGGGCGCTCGACGCGGTGTACATGCGCATCGTGATGTGCGGGAGGCAGGCGCCGCCGAGGACGACTGTCATCTGCGAACTGATCATGTCGAGGCGGGGACTTGGGCCTCCGGCGAACTCAAGTCCCGAGTGCAGGAAGGCCGGTCCGGCGCCGCTGCGCTCCGCCGCCGTGTCGAAGAACGCACCCAAGTCCCAGTGGAAACGGTTCAGTACGAGGACGGCGATCACGATTCCCGACCCGAGCAGCATCACGATCTTCAGGATCTGGATGAGGGCGGTGCCCTTCATGCCGCCGATCGCCGCGTAGCTGATCATCAGCGCGCCCAGGCCGATGATGCAGCCGGTCTGGAACCACTCGCTGGAGAACCCGAGGATGAACGCCAACAGCTGGCCCGCGCCCGCGAGTTGGACCAGCATCAACGGCATCAGCGCCGTGATGGTCACCGCGCACGCGACGATCCGCACGGACCGCCCCGGCATACGGCGGGCGAGCGCGTCGCCCATCGTGAACCGGCCCGCGTTGCGCAGCGGTTCGGCCAGCAGGAACATCAGCAGCATCAACGACAGGGCCGTACTCAGCGCGAGCACCATGCCGTCGTAGCCGTACAGGGCGATCACCCCGCCCGTGCCCAGCACGCTCGCCGCGGAGATGTAGTCACCGGCTATGGCAAGGCCGTTGCGGAGCGGGGAGAGGGAGCCGTAGCCCGTGTAGAACTCGTCGAGGTCGTCGCGGTCGGGCCCCGTCATCACGCACAGCAGCAGCGTGATCGTCGCGACCGTTGTGAAGGCCACCAGCGACATGGTCTGCGAGGAGTCCCTGAGACCGGTCATCGCGATCGTCGCGGCCGTCGCGGTAGCCCCGGTCATCGTGCCGCCTCCCGTCTGGCGTCCAGTTCGGCCTGCTTGCGGATGCGGTCCGCGAGGGGGTCGACGCGCCGCCGGGCCGTGCGCTCGTAGAGCGCTATCGCCAGCCAGGTGACGGGCAGTTGGACCAGCGCGAGCAGCAGCCCGGTGGGCACACCGCCGGTGACGGTGCTCGACATCAGCGAGGGCGCGAACGCGGAGAGACCGAGGAAGAGGCAGAAGTAGCCGAGCGCGGTGAGCGTCGACACCCGACGCTGACGCCGGTACGCGCCGCGCAGGATGCGCAGGTCGCTGTGGTTGCCGAGGGCGGGGCGACGGGGCAGGCGGCGGCGTTCGGGTGGGGGCGGGGGTGGTTGCCAGGGGTAGGTCAGGTGGGGCGGGGGCGATTCGTGTGGGTGTGGGTGTGGGCGTGGGTGTGGGCGTGGGCGTGGGCGTGGGGCGGATGAATCATGCGGAGGGTACGGGTCGTAGGACATCCCGTGCTCCTTGCGTGGCTCGGGTCCGTGGCGGCGGACCGCAGGGAGTTGGGCGGAGCGGGCCACGCATGTTACTCGCCGGTTGGGGGATGTGGGTGCTTTTCGCCGAACTGGGCGGTCGGTATGCGCTTACCCCGTCAACCGGGCGCTGACCTCGGGTGTTACCCGAGTTGAACCGGGTTTCCCGGTGACCAAGCGCAAGTCGGCGGCACATCGTCGAACAGGGCCCCAAGAAGTCGCCGTTGAGCCATCATGTACCCACTCGATGTGGTGTGCGTCAGGCAAGGGGGAGGCCACATGAGCGGGACAGCGCTGTCTCCGGGGCGGGTGTTCATCTCGTACGCCCATGACGACGACGAACACGTCGACCGGGTCCGGGAGTTCTGGCGGTTCCTGCGGGCGAACGGGATCGACGCCACGCTGGACCTGCCCGCCGGAGAGGCCCGTCAGGACTGGTCGCTGTGGATGCTGCGCGGCATTCGCGACAGCCGGCGCGTGATCGTCGTGGCCTCACCGCAGTACCGGCGGCGCGCGGACGGCGACGCCGGGGCCGGTGAGGGTGCCGGAGTGCAGTGGGAGGCGCGGCTGTTGCGCAATCTCGTCTACGAGGATCCCGAAGGCGCCCTGGACCGGATCGTGCCGGTCGTCCTGCCCGGTTCTTCCTCGGCCGATCTGCCGTCGTGGCTGGGCGGCAGCACCCACACCTATTACACCGTCGAGGAGTTCACCCAGATCGGTGCGCTGAAGCTGCTGCGACTGCTGACCGACCAGCCGTACGAGACGGTGCCGGATCTGGGGCAGGTCCCGGTGCTGCCGCCACGCGAACCGGCCACGGCGGGGCGGCCGTTGACGCAGTCGCCGCCCCCGGTGCCGCAGTCACCGCCGGTCGTGCAGTCGGCCACCGCTTCCCAGCCGCCCCCGGCCTTCCGGATGCCCGACCAGAAGTCCCTCCTCGACGCCCTCATGGGCTGCCCGGCCCTGCACCAGCTCGCCCGCCGCCATGAACTCCTCTTTCAGATGGGAGAGTTCCTCGGGCTCGGGCATCCCTTCCAGGTGCCGGAGGACAGCGACGCCCGGACGCATCTGCGCGCACTGGACAGCCGTATCAGACGGACGACGCAGACGCCCGACGCGGCGCTGAAGGCGATGTACTTCGCCCTGGAGCAGATCGCGCCGGACGACATCGGCACCAAGACGGTGCGGGACCTGCTCGTCTCGTGCGGACTTGTGTTCGGGGAGGCGTGAGTGTTCCGCCGTATCAACCGCAGGTTGTCCTGGGGTCGGAGTGTGCCCACGGGCCGGACGGGCGCGGAGCCGAGTGCGGAGCCGAGTGCAGGGTTGAGCGCGGAGCCTGCGGCCGTCTCGGACGTGGAGGGGGAGAAGCAGCGGGAGAGGGAGAGGGAGACGGAGAGGGAGCGGGAGAAGGAGCGGACGCTCGTCGAGATCCTGGTCCGCATTCCGCGGTTGCGGCAACTCGCCGGTCGCCACGAGCTGTTGGGGCAGGCCGACATCCGGCTGGCGGAGTCCGCCGACGAGTCCGGGCAGGCCGGCGACCATCTGCGCGCGATCGTCGCCACGGCCCGGCGTACCACGAAGCTGGAGTCGCTGCTGCTGGCGCTGAAGCGCGTTCACTCGGACGACATCGGCACCCAGTGGTTCGAGCTCGCCTTCAAGCTCTTGACCGGCCGGCTCGACTCGGAGCACCGCGACTTCATGCTGCACCTCATTCGTGAACTGCAGGCCGAGCCACCGGAGTTCGGGTATTACGCGGTGCAGCGGTACCTCTTCGACCGCCGGAAGGCCGGACGCCCGGTGGACGACGTCAGTAACCTCCCGCAGCTGCTGGAGAAGCTCTGCGACGCCCGGGTGGCCACCACCGCCTCCGGCGCCCCGGCCGGCCAACTCGGCGATTTCCTGCGCGTGTTGGCGAAGGAGCCGATGGGGCCGGGGCTCGCCGACCTGCTCGCCCCCGTGCGGGACCAGGGGTGCGCCGCGGATCCGGACGACGACACCGAACGTCAGGTCATCATCCAGATACGGGTCGAGGAGGAAGGCGCCCCCAGCGACCTGCCGTACACCCGGCGCCACTACTCCCTGCGCGGTTACTACTACGAGCGCGTCGGGAACCGCCGACCGGTGTTCCTGGGCACGGAGTCCGTGCCCGAGCAGTTCACCGGGGACGAACTGGAGCGGCGCGTACACGGGTTCTTCACCGCCTGGCAGGATCCGGCTATGGCGGGCCGGGGCCTGACCAAGCGGGTGGAGTTCCTGCTGCCGCACTCGCTGCTGGGCCACCCCGCGGAGGCGTGTCCGGGCGGTCCTTCCGACGTGCCGCTGAGCCTCACCTGCCAGGTCGTCGTACGGTCTCTGACCCGGTACAAGGACAGCATGATCCACGACGCGTGGCTGCGCCGGTGGGAGGCGCTGGACCAGGGCTGCACGCTCGTCGACGCGCTGCACGGCATCGGCTGGATGGGCCCGGGTGCGCGGGGCGGGGACGCCGGCGGCGACAACATCGGCGGAGAGCCGTGGCAGGGTCCCGAGAGCAGGTATCCGCCCCTGCGGCTGACCGACCCCGCGGACGTCGCGGACTGGCTGGCGAAACACGCCGACCTCTCCTGGCTGGGGCTGGCCGTCCCGTACGACCACGACGACGACCTGATGCGGGACGCCGTACGGGCCGCCCTGCTGGAGGACGGCATACCCGTCATGGTCTGGCGGCGCGACGAGGGCGACCCCGGTCCGTTGCTGGACGTGCTGAAGGACTGTCAACCGCCGCTTCTGCTCGCCGACTTGCCGCGCAGCGTGTACGAGGCGCGCATGCGCGGACGGACGGATCCGCACGGCGTGCACAACCAGATCACCCTGCTGTGGGACGACCCGACGTGCGTCTTCAGCGGCCAGGACCAGCCGATGGCCGGCACCCGCGTGGCCGGCGAAGGAGCAGCATGACGACGAAGCCGGACTGGTGGGTCTACGAGGGGACCGGCACCCCGCACGACGGCATCGACCGCCTGCCCGAGGCGCCCCCGTGGCGGGCGTTCCGGCACGGCACCGGAACCCTCGACACCCCGCGGGCACCCGACAACGAGGCCGTCCAGCGCCATCTCGGCCGGGTCGGCCAGGGCGTCGCCTACCAGGCGGGCGAGCGCGAGATCCACCTCGTCAACCTGGCCCTGCACCTGCGCCGCCCCCTGCTGCTCACCGGCAAGCCCGGCACCGGCAAGTCCACGCTCGCCTACGCCGTCGCCCACGAACTGAAACTGGGGCCGGTCCTGCGCTGGCCCATCACCAGCCGCTCCACCCTCAAGGAGGGGCTGTACGAGTACGACGCGGTCGGCCGCCTCTACGACGCCGGGCTGCGCAACGCCGGCGCGCTCACGCGGCAGGGCGGGGAATCGGCCGAACCGCCGGAGATCGGCAAGTACATGTGGCTGGGGCCGCTCGGTACGGCGCTGTTGCCCTGGCGCCGCCCGCGGGTCCTGCTCATCGACGAGATCGACAAGAGCGACATGGACTTCCCCAATGACCTGCTGAACGTCTTCGAGGAGGGCGAGTTCGGCATCCGTGAACTGGCCCGGCTCGACGCCCCGCAGACCGTGACGACCGCCGACCACGACAGCGTGGAGGTCGACGGGGGTGAGGTGGCCTGCGCCGAGTTCCCGTTCGTGGTGCTGACCAGCAACGAGGAACGTGAGTTCCCGATGGCCTTCCTGCGCCGCTGCATCCGGCTGGAGATCGGACCGGCGGACGAGGAGCGGCTCGCGGGCATGGTCGCCGCCCACCTCGGACCACCGAACGGATCCGCCGACGCACGGGCCGTACTCATCGCCCAATTCCTCGCCAAACAACGGGAGAAGGGCGCACTGGCCAACGACCAGCTGCTCAACGCGCTACTCATGGCGGAACGCGGCGTGTGGGGCGACCGGACGGCGAGCACCCTGCTCGACGAGCATCTGCTACGGCCGCTGGACCGGGGCTGAGCCGGTCGTGGCGGGCCGCTACTGGATCAGTTCGCTGGGGACCGGGCCGTTCGCGTCGGCGACCGGGCGGTTCGCGGATAGGGCCGAACCGTCCGTGGCACGGGCCGTGTTGGGGGCCGAGGGGGCGCCGGGTGACACCCTGCGCACGGAGCTCGCCCGCCTCCTGGACGCGGGCGACGGACGACCGGACGCGGCCGACGCGCTCGACGTGCTGTGGATCGCCCGGCTCGGCGGACTCGACCCCGTGGACCCGCTGCTCCTCGCCAACGGCCCGTCCGGCACGGACACTTCGGCCCCCGACCGGCAGCCCCCGTCACCGCTGGAGCACTCCGCCCAGGACATCGGCCCCGAGCCCCCGGCGGCCGGCCTCCACCTCCCCGGCACCGCCGCGATCGGTCCCGGTGGCGCGCACGCCGTACGCGTCGCCCGACCGCGAGCACTGCCCGACACCCTCGCGCTGACCCGGGCGTTACGCCCCCTGCGCCAGACGGTCCCCTCCGCCAGGTCCCGCACCCTGGACGTGGCGGCCACGGCGGCGGCCTCCGGGGACACCGGCCTGCTCCTCCCGGTCCTGAGCCCGGCCCGCGAACGCCGGTTCTCCGTCGACCTGTTGATCGACACCGGTTCGACCATGACCGTCTGGCACCGTCTGGCCGACGAGCTGCGCACCCTCGTCTCCCGGCACGGAGCCTTCGCCGACGTACGCGTGTGGGCCCTGCACACCGAAGGCCCGGAGCCGACGGTGGCACCCTTCCGGCGGGGTGCGCAGGCGGCGTCACCCACCCGCCGCTGGCGGCAGACACTGGCCGACCCCACCGGCCGCCGGGCCGTCCTGGTCCTGACCGACGGCGTGGGCGAGTCCTGGTACGGCGACGAACTCCCCGCCACCCTCGCCGACTGGTCCCGGACCCGCCCCGTCGCCGCGCTCCAGGTGCTGCCCAGCCGGCTGTGGCACCGTACGGCGCTGCGCACGTCCCTCGTCCGGGCCCGCCGCACGCCCGCCGCCGACGGCCGGATCGAGGTGCGTTCCTCCGGTCCGCTGCCCGGCATCGACCGTAGTAGCGCGGGCGCCGCCGACCGGGCCCGGATCCGCTGGCTGCCGGTGCTGGAGGTCTCCGACGACTGGCTCACCCCGTGGGCCCGGCTCGTCTCGGGCTGCACCACCGAGTGGACACCGTTGCAGGCCGCCCCGCTCACCGTCGTCGACCGGCCCGCCCTGTCCACCCGGGCCGCCGAACCGACGGACCCCGCGGGCTGGATCGAGCGCTTCGAAGAGGGCTACTCACCGGACGCGTTCCGCCTGCTGAGGCTGCTCGCCGCGGCACCGCTCAGCCTCCCGGTCATGCGGCTGGTCCAGCGCACGATGCTGCCCGCCTCCACCCCCATGCACCTGGCCGAGATCTTCCTCTCCGGCCTCCTCGTCCGCCGCACTCCGCCGGAACCCGGAGAAGACCCCGACAGCGTCCTCTACGACTTCCGCGACGGCGTCCGCGACGCACTCCTGGACCGGCTGACCCGCACGGAGTCGCTGCGCGTGCTGCGTGAGGTGATGGACGAGGTCAGCGAGCGGGTCGCGGCGACGCTGGGCGGGGTGAACGACTTCGCGGCATGGGTGACCGCGCTGGGCAGCCAAGGGGGACTGTCCGGCCTCCAACTCCCCGAAGAAAGCCGGGCGTTCGCCGAGGTGGCGGTGGCGGTCATCCGAGGCGTCGGCGGCGACTACGCGGAGGTGGCCGGGCGGCTGACGCGGGACTGGGTGCGCGCGGAGGCGCCGGGGGAGACCGAGGAGACGGAGCGGACAGAGCGGACAGAGCGGCCCAGGGAGGCGACGCGGGAGCGTCTGTCACTGCCGTCCCTGTGGCGACGAGGGAGGCGGAGGGCGGAAGCGGAAGCGGAGACGGACGGGGGCGTGGACTCGGACGTGGACAGACGTGGGGCCGCGCGCGGGGGCGGTGGTGTCAGGGGCCAAGTACCGCACGGGATACCGCCGTTGCCGTCGGCGTTCGTGCATCGTGGCGAGTGCGCCGGCGTCATGACCGCGCTGCGCACAGATCCACTCGTCGGCCCTCCGACACCACCGGCGACCTGCGTCATCGAGGGCCCCCGGGGCGTGGGCAAGACGACACTGGCCATCCACTGCGCACATGCGGTGGCCGAGGTCTTCACCATGATCCGGTGGATCCACGCGCACCGCCGGGAGACCCTCCTGGCCGGCCTGACCCGGCTCGCGGCGGACCTCGGCATCCCCGCTGAGCCGGAAAGCGGCTTCCCCACATCCCTCCTGAACGATCTCCATGCCTACCTGCGCAGTCACCCCGGTTGGCTGCTGGTCTACGACGGCGTCACCGCCGACACCTTCACGCCGTCGCCCGGCGAACCGGCGGGAGCGAACAGGCTGTGCCTGCCACCCGAGGGCTACGGCAGCCTGCTGTTGACCCACGCGGAGGGGGTAAGCGCGCCGGTCACGTCCCAGACGAAGGTGGGACTGGGCGATTTCACCCACGCCCACGCCATGGACTACCTCCACCTCGCACTCGACCCCCACCGCGGAACCCTCTGGGACCGCCGCACAGAACTGGCCGATCTCATCGAGGTCACCGGGACCAACCCGCTCGCGCTGACCCACCTCGTGTCGTCGCTCACGGCGAGCCGGGTACCGGTCGTCCACCATGTCCAGGAGGAACTGGCGAGCCGCCCGGCCATCGGCAGGAGCCTGCGCTCCCTCGTCTGGTTCACCGAGGGCGACGACTTCGTCGGTACGGGGGTCGCCGTACGACCCGACGTCGTACTCACCACTCGCCTTCCCCCTTCCCATGGTGAGCTGGAAGTCCATCAACTGGGCGGCGGGAGAGCCCGCGTGGCGCATACGACCGAGCCGAGCGCCGCTCCTGGGGTGACCCTGGCGCGGCTCCGGGAGAACCTTCTCTGGACGGTGCCCACGGCGCCCTCCGACAGCGATGCGGTCGCCGCGGCCTGGCACGCGCGGCCGGTGCGGGGTGCGAGCGCGCCCAAGGTCCGGCTGAGCCCGGCCGAGTCAGAGGAGCACATGCTTCCGCCGGGCGCGGCACTGATCGACGCGGAGGGCAGGCTGTGTTCCGTGGTCGTACGCACGGCCGAGGGCGGCACGGCGCGGGTCCATGTGCCACGGCCGCTGATCGAGAACGTGGTGTCGCCGCCGATCGGACAGATCGGCCAAGTCCGTGAGCGGGGACGGGACATCGGGCTCCCGGACACACCGTCGCCGCTCTTCTTCTTGAGCTACGCCCGTACAGAGGCCACCGCCAGTGCGGGGACAGGCAGCCCTGAGCAGCGCTTCTTCACCGAACTGAGCAAGCATGTAAGGGAGTTGACCCGCCGCAGGGGAGAGGACGTCGGCTTCATCGACCTAGGCATCCCTCCCGGTGCGGATTGGCGGGAGCAGGTGAACGAGGCAATGGCGCGTGCCAAGGTCCTCGTGCCGCTCTACTCACCCGAGTACTTCACGAGCCTCTCCGGCGGCAGCGAGTGGGTCATGTTCCGGTCGCGGCAGCGGGCGGTGGGGGAGGGGCTCGGCGACGTTGCGCCGGCGATCGTGCCCGTGCTGTGGACCCCCACCCCGCGCGAGCAGCTGCCGCTGCAGTCGCTGTTCGACGTATCCGCACACGATGACCTCGTCGGCGGATATGTCGAACAGGGCCTGCGGGGCCTGATGGAGTCCGGGGACGAGGACAGGTACCACCGCGCGGTCCGCAGGATCGCGCACCGGATCGTGGCCGCGACCAGGGATTACCCCGACAGGGAACCCTGAACAGGCAGCACCGCCCGCGGTCATGATCCGCACTACCGACCGAAGTGATCACTCGATCGTGAGTTCCGCCCCTCGCCTGCCCGATCTGTCGCGATCCTGACATGAGGGCGGATGACCGGTGCCGCCCGGACGTGCTGTGGGTGGGGAGTGGCATGACGCGAGCGGCGGAGCGACACGAGGGCCTGGACGAGCGGGCGGTCCTGTTGGCGGCCGGGTTGGCAGAGCTGGCGGTGAGCACGGTGGGGTCGGTGGTGGGCTCGACCCTGGGGGTCGTACGGGGCTTACGGGGGCTGCTGCGCCGTTCGGACGCCGTCGAGCTGGCGGCGGACGCCGAGCACGAACTGGCGGCGCGCGGACGCCTGATGCTCGACCGGTACACGGCCCTGCCCCCAGCCCATCTGGAGACCCTCGCCCGGCACGCCCTCGCCCGGCAGGCCGCCGCCGATGACGTCTGAGTGCTGGGAGCCCGCCGCTTTCAAGGGCCGCGTCGACCGGGTGCTGCAGCGGTTCGTGGCCGAGGAGGCCGAGCGCTTCGCGGAGATCGACCCGGCGCTGCAGCCGGTCGCCGGGCAGTTGGAGGCCGCCGTCGCGGACGGCAAACGGCTGCGGGCGGCGTTCTGTTACTGGGGCTGGCGCGCGGTGGGGCAGCCCGACAGCGACGCGCTGGTGCGGGCGGCGGCCTCGATGGAACTGGTGCACGCCGCCGCGGTCGTGCACGACGATCTCATCGACGACAGCCCGCTGCGGCACGGTCGCCCCACCGCCCACATCGCGCTGCGTTCCGCAGTGCGCCGTCGGCCGCGGGCCGTCGCGGCCGCCAGGTCCCTCGCGATGCTGGTGGGGGACCTGCTGATGGGCATGGCAGGGCAGTTGTTCACCACCAGCGGTCTGCCGGCCGCGTATCTCGCCCGGGCCCGACCGCTGTGGGCCGTGCTGGCAAGGGAGTTGATCGCGGGGGAGTGTCTGGAGATCCTGCGGACCGGGGCCGAGCCGGACACCGCCGCGTCCCTGAAGGTGATCCGGTACAAGACCGCCAAGTACACCGTGGAACAGCCCCTGTTGATCGGCGGCGCCCTCGCCGGGGCCGGCGGGCGGCTGCGCGAGGGCTACTCGGCGTACGGGCTGCCGCTGGGCGAGGCGTTCCAGTTGCGGGACGACGTCCTCGGGCTGTTCGGGAACCCGGAACACACCGGCAAGGCCAACGCCGACGACGTACGCGGCCACCGGCCCACGGCCCTCCTCGCGGAGACCTGGCGCAGCGCCGGTGCCGAGGACCGGGAGCGGCTCCGCGCGCTGATGGGTCAACGCGGCCTGGACGGGGCGGGGTTGCACGCGGTGCGCGAGCTGATGCGCCGGCTGAAGGCACCCGACCGCGTCGAGGGCATGATCACCGCCCGGGTCGAGGAGGCGCTCGACGCCCTCCACGAGCTGGATGTTCCCGCCCCCGCCGAAGCCGCGCTGACCGCGCTGGCGCACTCGGCGGCGGTCCGCCTCTCCTGACCCGCGATCCCCGAACTTCCAGGAGCACTCCGTGACTTACACCGAGACCTCGATGAACGGCCTGCGCGAAGCCGGTGACGAACTCGCCGACGCCACCGTCGCCGCACTCTTCGACCGCGGGGAGGTGGGCAAGTTCAACACGCTCATGCGCTACGTCTCCGTAGCGGGCGCCCCGCTGCCGGACGGCCTGCCCGATGTGGCCCGGGAGTACCTCAACGCCACCAGCGCGCCCCCGAGTTGGGTCGACTGGGGTGAGATGGAGAAGGCCCGGCTGTTCTTCATCGACAACAACGTGCACATCTCGACCGCCCTGTCCTTCGCCTCCATGCCCGCCTGCTACGTCGTCCCGCCGGTGGCGAAACTCCTGTCGGCCAGCCACGGGTTGCAGTACCCCTCCAAACGGATGGCGGAGACAGGCCAGTTCACCGTCTATCTGATGCAGCCCGACGCCTTCGAGGCCGGCAGCCGCTTCATCCCCGCCGTACAGAAGGTCCGCCTCCTGCACGCCGCCATCCGCCACCACCTCGTCCGCGAAAACCGTTGGGACACGGCCGAGTTGGGGACACCGATCTGCCAAGAGGACATGATCGGCGGGCAGATGTTCTTCTCGATGCTCGTCCTGGACAGCCTGCACCGCCTCGGCATCCACATGTCGGCGGAGGGCGCGGAGGCCTACTACTACGCCTGGCGCGTGGTCGGCGCCATGCTCGGCGTCGACCAGGACGCCGTACCCAAGTCCCTTGAGGAAGCACGCCAGTTCCTCGACCTGTACATGATCCGGCACATGGGGCCGTCCGAGGAGGGCGCGCACCTGACCCGACAGCTCATCGACCTCTACGAGGAGGTCGTCCCCGGGACCTTCTTCGACCCGATCGTCTCCGCCCTCATCCGCCACCTCGTCGGCGACACCTGCGCCGACTGGCTCCAGGTGCCGCGCACCCCCTGGGACACGGTCGTCAAGGCCGTGCCCCATCTCCTCGGCGTCCTGGAGACCATCGAGGACCACTCCCCGCTCGGCGCCTGGGCGTTGGACCGCCTCGGCCACCTCACCACCGTCCTGGAACTGTCCTCCCTGACCCGCGGACGCGTCATGCACTACGCCATCCCCGAACAGCTCAAGCCGGACTACGGCGTCGCCAACTCGGTGCCGCGCACGCGCCGTTGGACCCCGCCGGCCGCCACCGTCTCCTGAACCACGCGCCTCTCACTGCTCCTTGAGGACCGGGAACCGTCGCGGCGCCAGGAACAGCAGCACCAGGAAGGCCACGGCGGCAGCGCACCCCGCGCCGATGTACACCGCGTGCACCGCGTCCGCGATCGCCCGCCGCGTCCCCTCCGGCACCGCACCCCCGTCCAGCCCCCGCGTCACCGAGTCCAGGTCGCTCGCGCCACCGAGCCGGGACGCCAGCACCCCGTTGGCCACGGCCCCGAAGACGGACGCGCCGATCGTCTGCCCGGTCTGGCGGCAGAACAGGACGGACGCGGTCGTCACACCCCGTTCCTCCCACCCGACCGTCGACTGCACCCCGACGATCAACGGCAGTTGGAAGAGCCCGAGGGTCGCGCCGAGCAGCAGCATCAGCACCATCGGCTGCCAGGCCGCGCCCGGATACGGCAGGAACGGGAACGCGAACAGGATCAGCGTCGCCGTCCCGATCCCGATCATCGCGGTGTTGCGGAAGCCGATCCGCCGGTACACGTGCTGGCTCAGCGCGGCCGACACCGGCCAGCTCAACGTCCAGACGGACAGCACGAATCCGGCCGCCACGGGTGCCAGGCCGAGCACCGACTGCGCGTACGTCGGCAGGAACACGCTCGGCGCCACCATCAGCAACCCCAGTGCCCCGAGCGCCAGGTTGACGGCCGCGATCGTACGGCGCCGCCACACCCACCCGGGGATGATGGGCTCGGCCGCCCGGCGTTCGATCACCACGACCACTCCGGCGAGCCCAAGTCCCGTAGCGAAGAGGGCGATCGAGGGTGCCGACAGCCAGTCCCACGCCACCCCGCCCTGCACCAGCGCGGTGATCAGCACACCCCCGCACGCGAACACGGCCAGCGCGCCCGCCCAGTCGATGCGGGGGCGGGAGTCGCGGGTGCGTTCCGGTTCGTGGAGGTGGCGGACGATCAGCCACAACGCCACTGCCCCGACAGGGAGGTTGACGAGAAAGATCCAGCGCCAGCCCGCGTACGCGGCGAGCAGTCCGCCCACACCGGGGCCCGCGACGGCCGACACCGCCCACACCGTGGACAGCTTCGACTGGATCTTCGGGCGTTCCTTGAGCGGGTACAGGTCGGCGGCGAGCGTCTGTACCGTGCCCTGCAACGCCCCGCCGCCCAGGCCCTGTACGACGCGGAACGCGATCAGCGCGCCCATGTTCCATGCCACCGCGCACAGCAGCGAACCGGCGAGGAAGACCGCCGCCCCGACGATCAGCACCGGCTTACGGCCGAAGGTGTCGGAGAGCTTGCCGTAGACGGGCAGCGTGACCGTCACGGCCAGCAGATAGCCGGAGAACAGCCAGGAGAAGACGGAGAAGCCGCCGAGGTCACCGACGATCTGCGGTACGGCGGTCGAGACGATGGTGGAGTCGAGGGCGGCTAGGGCCATCGCGAGCATGAGTGCCGCGACGACCGCCCGCTTGCGCCGGTCGGGAGGGGCCGGCGTGGGCTGCTCGGCCGCCTCGGTTCGTATCTCGGTGTCGGCGTCGGTGTCGCTGTCCCCCTGGTCCACAGGAATCCTTTCCCCTTGCATCTATCTGCCGCGCACCAGCTTCTCACTTGACCCTCACGTAGCGGCAGGGCGGAACCTGGCCGGGTCACTGGGTGGACCGGACCCCGAGATCGACTCCACCCGGCGGTGGAGAGCCCCTAGGGGTCTCTCCGTACTACGGCCCGGGGACGGTTCGTACCGACGGAGGAGGAGAAGGGGGAGAGGCCGTCCTTAACCTGGCTTTATGCCGCTGGGGGGCGGCAGGCCGAACCCAGGAGGGTGGGGTTTTCCCCCGGGAAAGACTGCGCTGAGCACCAGCGCGCCGGACCCCCTTCCGCCGCCAGACTCATCGACGTAACCAGTTGAAACGCATCGACCGGGCACCGGCACGCTCTGCTGCCGACCGACTTAGGAGACATACCGTGACATCGGCTGTGACCATTCCCAGGCACGGGGGCACTGGAGGGCGTACGGCCGTTGCCGCGCGAGCGCGGCAGGTCGTCAAGGCGTACGGGGCCGGGGAGACCCGCGTCGTCGC
Organism: Streptomyces sp. NPDC050508; assembly: GCF_040655155.1. Taxonomy (NCBI): domain Bacteria; kingdom Bacillati; phylum Actinomycetota; class Actinomycetes; order Kitasatosporales; family Streptomycetaceae; genus Streptomyces; species Streptomyces sp. NPDC050508. The sequence continues at coordinate 170,165 of NZ_JBFAJJ010000015.1, read as the reverse complement.
CCTCGACCATGTCGACGTGGACATCGCCCGCGGCCAGTTCACCGCGATCATGGGCCCCTCGGGGTCCGGCAAGTCCACGCTCATGCACTGCCTCGCCGGGCTCGACACCGTGACGTCCGGGCAGATCTACCTGGACGAGACCGAGATCACCGGCCTCAAGGACAAGAAGCTCACGCAGCTGCGCCGGGACCGGATCGGCTTCATCTTCCAGGCGTACAACCTGCTGCCGACGCTGAACGCGCTGGAGAACATCACCCTCCCCATGGACATAGCCGGCCGCAAGCCCGACAAGGGCTGGCTGGCGCAGGTCGTGGAGACGGTGGGGCTCGCCGGCCGGCTCAAGCACCGGCCCAACCAGCTCTCCGGCGGCCAGCAGCAACGCGTCGCCGTGGCAAGGGCGTTGGCGGCCCGCCCCGAGATCATCTTCGGTGACGAGCCGACCGGAAACCTCGACTCCCGTGCGGGAGCTGAGGTGTTGGGCTTCCTGCGCCGGTCCGTGGACGACCTGGGCCAGACCATTGTGATCGTCACCCACGACCCGGTGGCCGCCTCGTACGCGGACCGTGTGCTGTATCTCGCGGACGGCCGGATCGTCGACGAGATGTTCAAGCCGACCGCGGACGCCGTCCTCGACCGCATGAAGGACTTCGACGCGCGGGGGCGCACGTCATGACTGTCATGAAGACCTCGATGCGCAACTTCTTCGCGCACAAAGGGCGGATGGCGCTCTCCGCGACAGCCGTGCTGCTGTCGGTGGCGTTCGTGTGCGGCACGCTGGTGTTCACGGACACGATGAACACGACGTTCGACAAGCTCTTCGCGGCCACCGCGTCCGACGTGACGGTCATGCCGAAGGCGGCCAAGAGCGACGGCAGCACCCCGCAGAACGGACTGCCCGAGTCGCTGCCGGCCTCCACATTGGCGCAGGCGGCGAAGGCCCAGGGCGTCAAGTCCGTTGAAGGCGCGGTCAGTTCGATGAACGTGACCGTCGTCAACAGCGCCAACAAGAACATGGGCTCGTCGACCGGAGCGCCCACCATCGCGGGCAACTGGACGAAGAACGACCTGCGTTCGATGGAGATCACCTCCGGACACGCCCCGCGCGGCCCGACCGAGGTGATGGTCGACGCCGACACCGCCGACAAGCACCACCTGAAGATGGGCGACTCGCTGCGCACGATCTCGCAGACCGGTGACTTCACCGCGCGGATCGTCGGCATCGCCACCTTCAAGGTGACCAACCCCGGTGCGGCCGTCGTCTACTTCGACACCGCCACCGCGCAGCGTGAACTCCTCGGCGCCACCGGCCGGTTCACCCAGATCGGCGTCACCGCCGCAAGCGGTGTGACGGACAGTCAGCTCAAGCAGAACGTGGCACAGACCCTCGCCTCGACGGGGACGTACAAGATCCAGACCGCCAAGGAGAACGCCGACGAGAACCGCAAGGGCGTCGGCCAGTTCATGAACGTCATCAAGTACGCCATGCTCGGCTTCGCCGGTATCGCGTTCCTGGTGGGCATCTTCCTCATCATCAACACCTTCTCGATGCTGGTCGCCCAACGGACCCGCGAAATAGGCCTGATGAGGGCGGTCGGCTCCTCCCGCGGCCAGGTCAACCGCTCGGTGCTGGTCGAGGCGACCCTGCTCGGGATCGTCGGCTCGATCCTCGGTGTCGGCGCCGGTGTCGGCATCGCCGTAGGCCTGATGAAGCTCATGAGCGCGGCGGGCATGGACCTGTCGACGCGGGACCTGACGGTGAAGTGGACGACCCCGCTGATCGGCATGCTCCTCGGCGTGATCGTCACCATCCTCGCCGCCTACCTCCCGGCCCGCCGCGCCGGCAAGGTCTCCCCGATGGCCGCACTGCGCGACGCCGGCACACCGGCCGACGGCAAGGCGGGCTGGGTGCGCGGACTGATCGGCCTGGTCCTGACGGGTGCCGGTGTCGCGGCCCTGTTCGCGGCGGCGACGGCCAAGAAGGCGACGGACGGTTCGCTGGTACTGGGGGCGGGTGTCGTACTGTCCCTGATCGGCTTCGTCATCATCGGCCCGCTGCTGGCCAACGGGGTCGTACGGGTCATCAGCGTCGTACTCCTGCGGGCCTTCGGACCGGTGGGGCGCCTGGCCGAACGCAACGCGCTCCGCAACCCCAGGCGTACGGGTGCTACGGGTGCGGCCCTGATGATCGGCCTCGCGCTGGTCGCCTGCCTGTCGGTGGTCGGCTCCTCGATGGTCGCCTCGGCGACGAGCGAGCTCGACAAGTCCGTCGGCGCCGACTTCATCGTCCAGGGCAACCAGCGGATCGTGCCGCAGGCCGAGAAGGCGATGGAACAGTCGCCGGACCTCGTCCACGTCACCCGCTACAAGGACCTCGACGCCACCCTCACCTCGCCCGACGGCCAGAAGGACACCGACGGCATCACCGCCGCCGACCCGTCCTACGCTCAGGACCTGCGCCGCGCCACCACGGCCGGCGACCTGTCCGCCGCCTACGGCACCAACGCGATGTCGGTCGGCTCCAAGTACGCCAAGAAGCACGGCGTCCACGTCGGCGACACGATCAACGTCGCCTTCAAGGGCGGCGAGACGGCCAAGCTCAAGGTCGCGGCCATCACGGACGACGACGTGGCCATCGACCACGGCGCCCGCTACACCAGCATCGCGACGATGCAGAAGTACCTCCCCGCGAACAAGATCCCGCCGAACGAGATCATGTTCGCCAAGGCCAAGGACGGCCAGGAGAAGCAGGCGTACGCCGCCCTGAAGAAGGCCATGGCCCCGTACCCGCAGTACCAGGTACGCGACCAGACCGACTACAAGCAGGAACTGAAGGACCAGATCGGCCAGCTCCTGAACATGGTCTACGGCCTTCTCGCCCTGGCGATCATCGTGGCGGTCCTGGGCGTGGTGAACACGCTGGCCCTGTCGGTCGTCGAACGCACCCGGGAGATCGGCCTCATGCGAGCGATCGGCATGTCCCGCCGCCAGCTCCGCCGGATGATCCGCATGGAGTCGGTCGTGATCGCCCTCTTCGGAGCGCTGCTCGGCCTGGGATTGGGCATGGGCTGGGGCGCCACGGCCCAGCAACTGCTCGCCCTGGAGGGCCTGAAGGTCCTGGAGATCCCCTGGGGCACGATCATCGCGGTCTTCATCGGCTCCGCGTTCGTGGGCCTGTTCGCGGCCTTGATCCCGGCGTTCCGGGCGGGCCGGATGAACGTCCTGAACGCAATCGCCACCGAATAGCCAACACCTACGGGGGAGCCCGGCGCCGAGAAGTCACGGGGGACTTCTTGGCGCCGGGTTTGTTTGTCTGTTGTCTTTGAGGCTCACTTCTCTGTTACCAGCAAACGGGCGGCTGGGTGGGCATAGGCCCGGGGGTCCAGGGGGCGGAGCCCCCTGGCACGTCAGCACCAGCACAGGGTGCCGAGAAAGCGGGGTTATCCACAGCCCCGGCGCCAGCCAGCGCACCGACGTACGCTGGAGACCCCCCGGCCCACCACCCGCGTCGGGCCCTTCGTGTTGCCCACCCCCAGACGGAAAGCCCTCCATGAGCCTGCACGGTCTGCTCGACGCCGTAGTCAAGGACCCCGCCCTCGCGGAAGCGACCAGGGCGGCGGCCGACGGCAACCGCATGCACGTCGACCTGGTCGGCCCCCCGGCGACCCGCCCGTTCGCCGTGGCAGCGCTGGCCCGAGAGACCGGCCGCACCGTCCTCGCGGTGACCGCGACGGGCAGGGAGGCCGAGGACCTGGCGGCAGCCCTCCGCTCGCTGCTCCCGCCGGACGGTGTCGTGGACTACCCGTCCTGGGAGACCCTCCCGCACGAGCGCCTGAGCCCGCGCAGCGACACCGTGGGCCGTCGCCTCGCCGTCCTGCGCCGCCTGGCGCACCCGAGGCCGGACGACCCGGAGACGGGCACGGTCTCCGTCGTCGTGGCGCCCGTGCGGTCCGTGCTGCAACCGCAGGTCAAGGGGCTCGGAGACCTGGAGCCGGTCGCCCTGAAGACGGGACAGACCGCCGACCTGAACGCGATCGTGGACAAGCTCGGCGCCGCCGCCTACGCGCGCGTGGAGCTCGTAGAGAAGCGCGGCGAGTTCGCCGTACGCGGCGGCATCCTGGACGTGTTCCCGCCCACCGAGGAACACCCCCTGCGCATCGAGTTCTGGGGCGACGACGTCGAGGAGATCCGCTACTTCAAGGTCGCCGACCAGCGCTCCCTGGAGGTCGCCGAACACGGCCTGTGGGCACCCCCTTGCCGTGAACTCCTGTTGACGGAAGACGTCCGCACGCGTGCGCGTACCCTCGCCGAACAGCACCCCGAACTGGGCGAGCTGCTCGGCAAGATCGCCGAGGGCATCGCGGTCGAGGGCATGGAGTCCCTCGCCCCCGTGCTCGTCGACGACATGGAGCTGCTGCTCGACGTGCTCCCCAAGGGCGCGATGACCGTCGTATGCGATCCGGAGCGGGTACGCACGCGTGCGTCCGATCTCGTCGCGACCTCGCAGGAGTTCCTGCAGGCCTCCTGGGCGGCCACCGCGGGTGGCGGCGAGGCGCCCATCGACGTCGGCGCGGCCTCCCTGTGGGCCATCGCGGACGTACGGGACCGGGCGCGCGAGCTGGACATGATGTGGTGGTCCGTCTCGCCCTTCGCCGCCGATGAAGAGCTCACGGATACATTTGCCGCTGACGCGGCGGGGGACACCCTCAAGCTCGGCATGCACGCCCCCGAGACCTACCGCGGCGACACCGCGAAGGCCCTCGCCGACACCAAGGGCTGGCTCGCCGACGGCTGGCGCACGGTCTTCGTGACCGAGGCCCACGGCCCCGCCGCCCGCACGGTCGAGGTCCTCGGTACCGAAGGCGTGGCGGCCCGCCTGGAGACCGACCTCGGGGAGATCGCCCCGTCCGTCGTGCATGTGGCGACCGGTTCGATCGACTACGGCTTCGTCGATACGGCGTTGAAGCTCGCCGTCCTCACCGAGACCGACATCTCCGGGCAGAAGGCCGCAGGCAAGGACGGCGCCCGGATGCCGGCCCGCCGCCGCAAGACCATCGACCCGCTCACCCTGGAGGCGGGCGACTACATCGTCCACGAGCAGCACGGCGTGGGCCGCTACATCGAGATGGTGCAGCGCACGGTGCAGGGCGCCACGCGCGAGTACCTGGTCGTCGAGTACGCCCCCGCCAAGCGCGGCCAGCCCGGCGACCGGCTCTACATCCCCACCGACCAGCTGGAGCAGATCACCAAGTACGTCGGCGGCGAGGCCCCCACCCTGCACCGTCTGGGCGGCGCCGACTGGACGAAGACCAAGGCGCGCGCCAAGAAGGCCGTCAAGGAGATCGCGGCCGACCTCATCAAGCTGTACAGCGCGCGGATGGCGGCGCCCGGACACACCTTCGGCCCGGACACCCCGTGGCAGCGCGAGCTGGAGGACGCCTTCCCGTACGTGGAGACGCCCGACCAGTTGACCACGATCGCCGAGGTCAAGGACGACATGGAGAAGTCGGTCCCCATGGACCGCCTGATCTGCGGCGACGTCGGCTACGGCAAGACGGAGATCGCGGTCCGGGCCGCCTTCAAGGCCGTCCAGGACGGCAAGCAGGTGGCGGTCCTCGTGCCGACCACGCTGCTGGTGCAGCAGCACTTCGGGACGTTCAGCGAGCGGTACTCGCAGTTCCCGGTCAACGTACGGGCGTTGAGCCGCTTCCAGACGGACACGGAGGCGAAGGCGACCCTGGAGGGCCTGCGGGAGGGCTCCGTGGACGTCGTCATCGGCACCCACCGCCTGTTCTCCTCCGAGACCAAGTTCAAGGACCTCGGCCTGGTCATCGTCGACGAGGAGCAGCGCTTCGGCGTCGAGCACAAGGAGCAGCTGAAGAAGCTGCGCGCGAATGTCGACGTGCTCACCATGTCGGCCACCCCGATTCCCAGAACCCTGGAGATGGCGGTGACCGGCATCCGCGAGATGTCCACGATCACGACGCCCCCGGAGGAGCGTCACCCGGTGCTGACGTTCGTCGGCCCCTACGAGGAGAAGCAGATCGGCGCCGCGATCCGCCGCGAACTCCTGCGCGAGGGCCAGGTCTTCTACATCCACAACCGCGTCGAGTCGATCGACCGCGCGGCGGCGAGGCTGCGCGAGATCGTCCCGGAGGCGCGCATCGCGACCGCCCACGGCCAGATGTCGGAGCAGTCGCTGGAGCAGGTGGTCGTCGACTTCTGGGAGAAGAAGTTCGACGTCCTGGTGTCGACGACGATCGTCGAGTCGGGCATCGACATCTCCAACGCGAACACGCTCATCGTGGAGCGCGGCGACAACTTCGGTCTGTCCCAACTCCACCAGCTCCGGGGCCGCGTGGGCCGTGGCCGCGAACGCGGTTACGCGTACTTCCTGTACCCCCCGGAGAAGCCGCTGACGGAGACGGCCCACGAGCGGCTCGCGACCATCGCTCAGCACACGGAGATGGGCGCGGGTATGTACGTGGCCATGAAGGACCTCGAAATCCGGGGCGCGGGCAACCTGTTGGGCGGCGAACAGTCCGGCCACATCGCGGGCGTCGGCTTCGACCTGTACGTCCGCATGGTCGGCGAGGCCGTCGCGGACTATCGCGCGGCCCTGGAGGGCGGTGTCGAGGAGGAGCCGCCCCTGGAGGTCAAGATCGAGCTCCCGGTCGACGCCCACGTCCCGCACGACTACGCCCCCGGCGAGCGCCTGCGCCTCGCGGCCTACCGGTCCATCGCCTCCGCCAACACGGAGGAGGACATCAAGGCCGTACGCGAGGAACTCGTCGACCGCTACGGCAAGTTGCCCGAGCCCGTCGAGAACCTCCTCCTGGTGGCCGGCCTGCGCATGCTCGCCCGCGCGTGCGGCGTCGGCGACATCGTCCTCCAGGGCACCAACATCCGCTTCGCCCCTGTGGAGTTGCGCGAGTCCCAGGAACTGCGCCTCAAGCGCCTCTACCCCGGCACCGTCATCAAGCCGGCCGCCCACCAGGTGCTGGTACCCCGCCCGAAGACGGCCAGGGTGGGCGGAAAGCCGCTGGTCGGGCGGGAGTTGCTGGGATGGGTGGGCGAGTTCCTGGCGTCGATCCTGGGGTCGTAGCGAGTCGCAGAGAGACGTAGGAAGACTTGGAGAGTCGTAGGGAGTCTTAGGGCGGCGGAGAAGGGGGACGGTCGGTCGGCCGGGGGCGTAGCGCGCTCGCCGGTCGGTCGTGTCAGTCGAACGTCGGGCGGAACAGCATCGACGCCAGCGTCCGGAAGACCTCCTCCGGGTCCCGCTCGCCCACCGCGCCGTCCAGGTTGTGCCCGAGCAGCAGTGTCGCGAAGCCGTGGGCCAGGGACCACGCGGCGACTCCGGCGAGCCGGGCGTCGGGGCCGCGGCCCTCGGGCGGTACCGCGGAGACCGCGTGGCGCAGGGCGTCGATGGCGAGGGCGCGGGCCGTGGTGAGTTCGAGGTCGCCGTCGCGCAGCAGCTCGGGCGCGAACATCACCTGGAAGTGCGCCGGGTGTTCGCGCGCGAAGCGTACATAGCGCACGCCCGCGTCCTTCAGGTCCGCCGCCTCGCCGATCGTGGCGGCCAGCAGCCCGAACCCCTCCGCCGCGATGGCCGTCAGCAGCCCGGTGCGGTCCTTGAAGTGATGCGCGGGCGCCGCGTGCGAGACCCCGGCACGGCGGGCGAGATCGCGCAGGCTCAGCGCGGACGGGCCGTCGGCGGCGATGACGTCGAGCGCGGCGGTGAGGATGGCGCGGCGCAGATCGCCGTGGTGGTACGGGCGCCGGGTGCCCTCGGAAGTCTCGGCTGTGCTCATGGTCAGCAGCCTACGCCGAATCTAGGCATTGACAAGTTCGGGCGGCTCGGGCAATCTTGTCAGTGTCAAGTTGTCGAACGGCTGGGACGCGACGAGGAGTTGTGCCATGTCGGAAATCGTGCGGGGAGACCTGCGTGGAGTGGAGACCGCGGAAAGCCTCACCACCGTGGAGCTGAGCCGCGTGCGCAGGCTCTGGCACCTGCTCGAACCCCTGCACGCGGTGCTGTACTACGCGCCGGAGGTCTTCGAGGAGGCCGCCGCGCTCGGCTACGACACCGAGGAGCGCTGGCCGAGCTACTTCCCGTTGCGCGCCGCCCTGTTGGGCCCGGTCGGCGGCGAGCGCGTGACCTCCGCCTTCTACAGCTTCAACCCCCGCATGGTCGCCGAGCACATCGACCCGGCGTGGAGCATCGCGAGCCCGGCCGCCGTACTGAAGGCGAGGCTGCGCGGCATGGACCGGGCCTACCGCGCGATATTCGGGGACCGCGTCGACAGCCCCGAGCTGGCGGAGGCCGCCGCCCTCGCCCGCCGTGCCGCCGAGGCGGTGGACACCGCGGGCCGCCCCCTCGCCGCGGCCAACGCCGAGTTGGACTGGCCCGAGGAGCCCCACCTCCAGTTGTGGCAGGCGGCGACGATCCTGCGCGAACACCGCGGCGACGGCCACCTCGCGGCCCTCCTCGTCGCCGGCCTCGACCCGGTCGAGTCCCTGGTCTCCTTCGCCGCGATCGGAGCCGCCTCCGTCGAGCGCTTCGAAAGCCGGGGCTGGAGCCCGGAGGAATGGACGGCGGCACGCGAACGGCTGGTCGCGCGCGGACTGATAGACGACAGGGGTACGGCGACGAGGGCGGGCCGCGATCTGCGCCAGGAGGTCGAACACCGCACCGACCGACTGGCCGCCGCACCCTGGCAGTTCCTCGGCCGGGCCGACAGTGACCGACTCGCCGACCTGCTGGGGGAGTTCTGGGTCGCCGTACTCGGTTCCGGGCTGCTGCCCTCGGAGTCGACGTTGGGCATCGGCAAGGTCTGATCGGCAAGGTCTGAGGGGAGCGTGAGGGGAGAGTGTGCGGAGGGAGTGCGAGGTGGGGGCGCCTTCGTCGACAAGGTCGCGGCTGTACGCCCTAGTTGTGCGCCATATGCCTCCGGGCCCCGTATGTGAGCGACATCTCCGCCGCTAACGTGGGCACCAGGTCACTATCCGCCCCTGCAGGGGCGGGGGCCGGGTGAGCAAGGGGAGGGGCGCACGTGATGCGTCTGAGGGGTGGGGCGGCAATCGCCGCCTTGGTCATGTTGTCGGTCGCCGGATGCAAGACGGACACGACGGGTACGGGCGACTCCGGGCCCGAGGCGACGACCGGCGGGAACTCCGGCGGGGGCGCGGCCCTCACCGCCGCCGAGTCGCTGACCGTGAAGGGCCGGGCGCCGAAGACCGGGTACTCCCGCGAACGGTTCGGCACCGCCTGGGCCGACACGGACTCCAACAGCTGTGACACCAGGGACGACATCCTCAAACGGGACCTGAAGCAGGTGAAGTTCACCGGCGGCGACTGCAAGGTCTCGTACGGCGTCCTCGCATCCGATCCGTACTCCGGCAAGGAAGTCGTCTACAAGCGCGGCGCCAGCCTCGTCGACATAGACCACCTCGTCGCCCTCTCCGACGCCTGGCAGAAGGGCGCCAAGTACTGGGACGCCAGCAAGCGCATAGCCCTCGCCAACGACCCCCTCAACCTCCTGACCGTCGGCGCCAGCCCCAACCGCAGCAAGGGCGACGGCGACACGGCGACCTGGGTGCCGCCCAAGGCGTACCGATGCACGTATGTCGCCGCTCAGGTCGCCGTGAAGAAGAAGTACGGGCTGTGGGTCACCTCGGCGGAGAAGGCCGCGATGGTGAAGGTCCTCTCCACCTGCTCGGGGCAGGCCCTCCCGACCGGGGGCAACCCGACGAACGCGCCGGCGAGGTTCCACGCGAACTGAGCCGACGCAGCCGCGACTTGACGGCGTGGCGCCGACGCGACCGGCGGCGACGTGAAAACCGGTTCTCGGTTCTCGCGCCGCCGCCTACGGTGACCGGTATGGAACTGAAGGTGTCGAGCCTCGCCGAACGGCCCGACAAGCTGGAGCAGGTCGTCGGGATGCCCGACACCTGGCCGGAGTTCGTGACGAACGACCTGGTGGGCAACGCCCACTTCGGCAGGATCCGCACCGAACTCCCCGAGTACGCACTGTTCGCCGAGGACGAGCGGGGCGAAATCGTCGCGCAGGCCTACAGCGTGCCCTTCGCCCTCCACGCCGAGGGGCGCGGCACACTTCCCGCGCGCGGCTGGGACCAGGTACTCGCCTGGGCCTTCGCCGACCTGCGCCGCGGTATCCGCCCCGACACCGTCAGCGCGATCTCCATCAGCGTCGCCCCCCAGGTCCAGGGCAGCGGGCTCTCCGGCCGGATGCTCGCGGCGATGCGGGACAACGCGCGTGCCCACGGCTTCGTAGAGGTCGTGGCCCCGCTCCGCCCCAGCGCCAAACACCTGGAACCGCACACCCCGATCGAGGAGTACGTGCGACGACTGCGCCCCGACGGGCTGCCGCACGACCCCTGGCTGCGCGTCCACGTCCGGGCCGGTGGCGTGGTCGGCTCCGTCGCACCGGCGTCGATGACCGTGGCCGCCTCGCTGGAGGAGTGGCGCCGCTGGACGGGGCTGCCCTTCGACACCGCGGGCGACATCGACGTACCCGGCGGACTGGTGCCGGTGCGCTGCGAACCGGAACACGACTACGCCGTCTACGTCGAGCCCAACGTGTGGGTGCGGCACGCGCTGTGAACGTGCCGTAGCCGCAGGCCTGTCGGGGTGGCTCAGCTGCTCAGGGCGTCCAGGTCCAGGATCTTGCCGGCGGGCTTCTTCGCCGCCACCGGCTTCTCGTACTCGCCGAACGTGAGCGTCCCCGGGTCTTTGGCGGAGACGCTGTCGATGCGCAGCACATAGGGCTTGCCCTCGGTCGCCACATACAGCGTGTAGCTGTCCTTGCCGTCCTTCTCGTGCAGGACGATCGCCGGAGTGCCGTCGAGGGTGGTCGTCTTCCCGCGCGTCGCGTCCGAGTTGCCGTCCTCGGCGCCGCCGAGCACCGAGTTGAGGTCGCAGAAGCTCGCGATGTCCTTGGCGTCCTTGCCCTTCGCGGACATCTTGGTCCACTTCCCGGCCATCATGTCCACGACCGCCTGGGTGTCCGCCTTGGACTCGCCGTCGCTCTGCGCGCGCAGGAACGCCTCGTCGTACTTCATGTAGATGGTGTCGCCGGTCTTGATCATGTCGGCCTTGCCTTTGCCGCCCAGGCCGAGCGTGCCGGCGCACTCGCCCTTCTTGTTCAGCGCCATGTCGATCACGATCGTGCCGCCGCTCTCGTCGTCGGGTATGTCGCCCTTCAGTCGCAGCGACGAGGCGCCGGTGGTGGCGGTCAGGGACCGGTCGGCGATCTCGCCGCCGGTCAGCCCGGCGAACGGGCCCTTCGGCTTGCTGGCCGCCTTGTCCTCACCGGGCAGGCACCCGGTGAGGCCCGCGGCGGCCACGGTGGTGAGGCAGAGGGCGGCAAGTGCGGTACGACGCATGGCAGTTCCTTGGTGAGGAGGCGAAAGGTGAAGCACTGATGAGGTGGGGGGGGAGGGGAGGCGGTCCGCCGAAGTCGGGTCTGGTGAGGTGGTCCGCCGGCGCGGGGCGTCGCCCGGGTGGGGACGATCCGCCGCGAGCGGAGGGCGTCAGCCCGTCTTCTTCCAGTCCTTGCAGCCGGTCGTCTTGAAGTAGGCGTCCTTGGCACTGATCGTGACGACGGCCGTGCCGGTCACGTTGTCGTTCGCGAGGATCGAGTCCAGCCCGTGCTCGGCGTCCTTGGTGCGCTCCCAGTAGCACATGTCGTCCTTGTTGCCGGTGGACTTGTAGGTGCCCGGGGCGATGTCGACGCCGACGCGGAACATGCCGCCGTTGCCGGCCATCTTCGTGGCGGGGGAGCCCTGCGCCTTCGCGTCGACGGCCTCCCAGTCCTTGCAGCCGCTGGACTTGAAGATCTTGTCGGTGGCCTTGACGGTGACGTAACTGGTGCCGCTCACATTGTCGTTGGCCAGCAGCGAGTCCGTGTCGCCCGAGGCGTTCTTGGCCCGCTCCCAGTAGCACATGTCGTTGGTGTTGCCGGTGGTGCGATAGGTGCCGGGCTTGATGTCCGAGCCGACCTGGAAGTCGCCGTCCCCGTCGAACGCGGCCTTCTTCTTCTCGGCGGCCTCGCTCGTGCCCGAGCCCTTCTTACCGGCGGCCCGGTGTTCCGCGGACGCCGAAGAGCCCTTGCCGCTGCTGCCCGAACCGCCGTCCCCGCCATTGCCGCCGGCGTTCGCCGACACGACCCCGATGACGACGACCCCCACGACGGCGCCCAGCGCGACCTTGCCCTTCATGCCCATGGCTGTCCCCTCCCCGATGCGGCGACCGCCTCCCTCTGGCGGTCGCTCGTTCGCTGGGTCAATAAGAGCAGAGGCTGTGAACCGAGTCAACACGGTTCACGAGACAGCATGTGTACACGGCCGTGAATGGGTAGATCTTGCGTACGTCGGTATGCTCGGCGTCACAGACGGGACGGCAGGCTGAACGAGGGGAGTGGGGCGGGTGCAGGACAACGCGACAGAGGTGACCGCCGCCGGTATCGCACGGCTCGCCGGCGTCGGCCGTGCAGCCGTCAGCAACTGGCGCCGCCGCCACGCCGACTTCCCCAAGCCGGTCGGCGGCACCGAGACCAGCCCCTCCTTCGCCCTCGCCGAAGTCGAGTCCTGGCTGCGCAAGCAGGGGAAACTCGCCGAAGTCCCGTTGCGGGAACGGGTCTGGCAGCAACTCGTCGGCCACCCCGAAGGCCCGGTCACCGCCCTGGTGTACGCCGGTTGCGCCCTCCTGCTCATCCATGAACGCCCCACCGTCTGGCTGGACGTGAGCGCCGGTTCGGACGAGCGCCTCGCCGCGAAGCTGCCCGGCGAGCTGGAGCAGGTGATCGTGCCCCGCTTCGGCGCGGTGCGCGGACGCGGTGTTCACAGGGGGCGGAGCGTGAGCGCGGCTACGGCTGTGAACCCGCCGGCCTCCACGCACACCTCGTCTGCTGTGAACGCTGTGAACACTCCGGCCGACGCGACAACACCGCCGCTCTCTGTGAACACGGCGCCCACGCCACCGGCTGTGAACACGGCACCCACCGCACCGGCTGTGAACCCCACCCCCGCCGTCCACACCCCCACCGGCCCCCAGCTCCTCCCCTCCGCCCCCCTCCTCCGCGGCGTCGCCGAACTCGCCGCGGAGATGGGCGCGCGGCAGACGTTCGAGTTCCTGCTCGGGCGGCACCTCGATGCCAACCCGCGCCAGTACACGCTCACCCCGGCCGAACTCGCCCGCCTCATGGCCGAGTTGGCCGGCCCGGCCCGTACCGCCCTCGACCCGGCCTGCGGCACCGGCGCCCTGTTGCGCGCCGTCACCCCCCGGCCCGACCAGGAGCTGTACGCCCAGGACAACGCCCCCGAACTCGCCGCTCTCACCGCGCTCCGGCTCGCCCTGCACGCGCGGGTCACCGTGCGCGGCACCGCCGGGGACACGCTGCGCGCCGACGCCTACCCGGCGCTGCGGGCCGACGCCGTCCTGTGCCATCCGCCGTTCAACGAGCGGAACTGGGGGCACGACGAACTCGCCTACGACCCCCGCTGGGAGTACGGCTTCCCGGCGCGCAACGAGTCCGAGCTGGCCTGGGTGCAGCACGCGCTCGCCCGGCTCAAGGACGGCGGTACGGCCGTGTTGTTGATGCCACCCGCCGCGGCCTCTCGGCGCTCGGGCCGCCGTATCCGCGCCGACCTGTTGCGGCGCGGGGCGCTGAAGGCGGTCGTAGCGCTGCCGATCGGGGCGGCGCCGCCGTACAACATCCCCTTGCACCTGTGGGTGTTGCGGCGGCCGGAGCGGGCGCCCGCGCAGCCGGAGGTGCTGCTGGTGGACACCGGGCGGTTCGCCACGGAGGGGCGGGGCGGGCCGGACTGGCAGGCCGTGCGGGGTGCGGTGCTCGATGCCTGGCAGGCGTTCGACCGCGCGGGACGGCTGGACGACGAGCCGGGGCTGGCGCGTTCGGTGCCGGTCATCGAACTCCTCGACGACGACGTCGACCTGGCCCCCGCCCGTCACCTCCCGCCCGCGACCGCGGCCGACGGCGCCGACCAGCTCACGGCGGTGCGCGAGCGGCTGGGCGAGACGCTCCGGCTGACCGCCGACCTCACTCCGCCGCCCGTCGCGAACCCGGCCGCCGCGCAGCCCGCCCGCTGGCCGCTCACCACGATCGGTGAACTCGCGCGCGGGGGCGCCCTGGTGATGCGTACCGGCGGAAACGGCGGCCACGCGCGCGTGCCCGTTCTCACCGACCACGACGTGCTCGCCGGAACGGCCCCTTCCGGGATGCTCCCCGAGAGCGACGAGGAAGCCGTCCTCACGGAGCCGGGCGATGTCGTCGTCCCGGTGCTCGGCGGCGGTTCGATGGCGCGCGTGATCGACGAGGTCACCGCGGGCGCCGCGCTGGGCCGCAGCCTCGTGCTGCTGCGGCCCGATCCGGCGGCGCTGGACCCGTGGTTCCTCGCCGGGTTCCTGCGCGGTACCGCCAACAACCGCCAGGCCAGCAGCTACGCGTCCACGGCGACCCGACTCGACGTACGCAGGCTCCAGTTGCCGCGCCTCCCCCTGGACGAACAGCGGCGCTACGGCGCCCGGTTCCGCGCCCTGGAGGACTTCGAGCGGGCGCTGCGGCAGGCGGGCCGGCTCGGCGAGCAGCTCGTGCGCGGCATGTACGACGGCCTCACGGACGGCACGGTCACGCCGGACGACAACTGAACTGATCAGCACGACAACGGTTCGGTACAACCCGGGACCGCATGTCGGTGTGGGCCTATACGCTCGAACCCCACATCGATTACGGGCCCGGGAGCAGTCATGTACGGCCACGGCGCGGTGCCGCCCGCCCGCAGCGACAGCAACGTCGTCATCCTGCGCGTGCTGTTCGCCGCGATCGGCACCCTCTGCTGCGGGATGCTCGCCTGCGTTCCGCTGTTCCGGGTGGCCTTCCTGCGCGGGCGGAAGATCGACTGGGCGCTGGCCTGGGGGAGCCTGCCGGTGTCCGTCGGCTGTTTCGCCGTGGTCGGCGCGCTGCCGGAGAGCGACCACAGGACCGACATCGCGATGGCGACGGTGATGCTCCTGGGTGTGTTCAGCAGCGTCTACTTCCTGGTGGTGGACATCCGCTTCCAGCAGCAGCGGCAGTTCGCCGGCTACCCGCCCCAGGGCCCCAACGTGCCGTCCGGGTACGGCTATCCGCAGCCCGTGACGCCGTTCAGCGCGACGCCCGTGTCCCAACCGCCCCTGCACCAGACCCAGATGCCGCAGCCGCCCCAGCCCTACACCCCGCCTCAGCCCCACACCCCGGTGCCGCCGCCCCCGCCCCAGCGCCCCGCGCCCGCCCGGATCGACCAGGTGCGGGCCGAACTCGACGAGCTGAGTGACTATCTGCGCAAGCACGACGAGGGCGGAAGGTGACCGCGGCGGAAGGCCGGGTCGTCGCGTCCCGCTACGCGCTGTCCACGCTCATCGGGCAGGGCGGCATGGGCCAGGTCTGGACGGCGTACGACCAACGGCTGGACCGGCGCGTGGCGGTGAAGCTGCTGCGCCCCGACAAGGTGGCCGGCCAGGAGGCCGACGAGCTGCGCCGCCGCTTCGTGCGCGAGTGCCGGGTGACCGCGCAGGTCGACCACCCCGGCCTGGTCACCGTGCACGACGCGGGCAGCGAGGGCGAGGAGCTGTTCCTCGTCATGCAGTACATCGACGGCGCCGACCTCTCCGACCACCTCGCCGAGCACACCCCGTACCCGTGGCAGTGGGCGGTCGCGGTCGCCGCGCAACTGTGCGCCGTGCTGAGCGCCGTGCACGCCGTGCCGATCGTCCACCGCGACCTGAAGCCGCGCAACGTGATGGTGAAACAGGACGGCACGGTCACCGTCCTCGACCTCGGCGTCGCCTCCGTCATGGACGCCGACACCACCCGCCTCACCCACACCGGCACCCCCATCGGCTCGCCCGCCTACATGGCGCCCGA
Source organism: Streptomyces sp. NPDC050508 (assembly GCF_040655155.1). Lineage (NCBI taxonomy): Bacteria > Bacillati > Actinomycetota > Actinomycetes > Kitasatosporales > Streptomycetaceae > Streptomyces > Streptomyces sp. NPDC050508. The sequence continues at coordinate 154,227 of NZ_JBFAJJ010000015.1, read as the reverse complement.
GCAGGCGATGGGCGGCGCGGTCGGCCCGTACACCGACCTGTACGCACTCGGTGTGCTGCTGCACGAACTCCTCAGCGGGGACGTGCCGTTCGCGGGCTCGACGGCGCTCGGCGTGCTGCACCGGCACCTGTACGAGCCGCCGGTGCCCGTCCGCCGTATCCGCCCCGAAGTCCCCGAGACACTCGAAGCGCTCGTCCTGCACCTGCTCGCCAAGGACCCGCAGCACCGGCCCGCCTCCGCACAGGAGGTGTACGAGGGCCTGGCGCTGCTGCTGCCCGCGCGCGGGATGCCCAGCGGGGCGCCGCTCGACCCCATGCGCCCGTTCCTGCGCCCGCACGCCCCCTGGCCGGACCGCGCCCGCACGCCCGCGCCGCAGCCCGCCCCGCTCGCGCCGCCCGCCGCCGGGAAACCCGATGTCGCCGCCGCCGTCGACGAGGTCAAGCGACTGCTCGGCGAGGGCCGTATCACGCAGGCCGTCGACATCCTCGGCGCGATCCTGCCCACGGCCGCCGAACAGCACGGCGCGCAGTCCCCGGTCGTCCGCACCCTGCGCAAGCAGTACGCGGCCACCCTCATGGACGACGGCCAGTACCGGCGCGCGCTGCCCGAACTGCGCCGCCTCGCCGACGAACGCGCCGCCGAGGCCGGCCCGTCCGACCCGCAGTCCCTGCGCTACCGCTACGAGGCCGCCCAGTGCCTGGAGTCGCTCGGCGACCCGGTGGCGGCCCTCGCGGAGTACCGCGCGCTGCTGCCGTACTACGAGAACCAGTACGTGGCAGGCGACCCCGAGCTCGCCCACGAGGTCCGCCGCCGCATCGGCCACCTGCTGCTCGCGCTCGGCGACCGCGGCGCGGCCCACGAGACCCTCGCGCGCCTCCTGGTCGACGTCGAACGCCGACACGGCCCCGGACACCCCCTCGCGACGGACATCCGGCGCACGTTGCAGTGGCTGGGGCAGGTGCGGGGCTAGCGCGACCGGCAGTTACATTTTGCCCAGCACGCCCGCATCACGCGCGGCACCAGGCACATACACACCAGGGGTGGGGTCTTTCATGTCCGAACACCGGCAGTCGAAGAAGCGCAGATACATCACCTGGGGCGTCGCCGGTGTCGCCGTCGTCGCCGGAGGCGGTATCGCCGCGCAGACCTCCATGGCCGCCACCACCTGGCCCGCGCAGAAGACCTACACCGGCCGCGCCTTCGACACCTGCGCCGCGCCCTCCCTGGCCGCGATGAAGGCCTGGCACGGCGGCCTCTACGGCGCCGCCGCCGTCTACATCGGCGGCAAGAACCGCGGCTGCAGCCAGCCCAACCTCACCGCGTCCTGGGTCAAGTCCCTCACCACGGTCGGCTGGAAGTTCATCCCGCTCTACGTCGGCTCGCAGCCGTCCTGCGGCTCCGGCGGCTCGGTGAAGATCAGCGCCACCACCGCCGCGTCCGTCGGCAAGTCCGAGGCGGACGACGCGGTGGCCAAGTCCGCCGCGCTCGGCTTCAAGGCGGGCAGCCCGGTCTACCTGGACATGGAGTCGTACGACACGACGAACACGTCCTGCAACAACGCCGTGTTGACGTACGTGCGCGCCTTCGACAAGGAGCTGCGCGCCAAGACGTACCGCTCCGGCTACTACGGCTTCACCAGCTCCAGCGCCAAGGCGATAGCGACCGCCACCGACAAGACGGACCTGCCGGGCAACCTCTGGTACGCGCTGTGGGACAAGACGAACACCACGACCACGGACTGGCCGTGGGGCTCCACCCAGTTCACCGACCACAGTCGGGCCCACCAGTACCTGGTCAACAGCAAGGAGACCCGCGGCGGTTACACGATCACCGTGGACCGCGACGCGTGGGACGCCCCGGTGGCCATCACGGGCTGAGCTCCACGCGTGCGTGCGCGCCGGTGCCCGAAGTCCTGATGAATCGTTGGTCGAATGGGTTGGCCACAGCCGACCCACTGCCTAACATCGATCACCGCAAGACTTTGTGCACCGTCGCACAATCTCCAACGGGAGGTTCCCTTGCACCGCCGCCGTCGCTCCGCGCTCGTCCTTACCGCCGTGATCGCCGCCGCGGCCCCCGCCCTGACCGCCTGCGGAAACGACGCGCATCCAGGCGCGGCCGCCGTCGTGGGCGGGCAGCGCATCTCCGTCGCACAACTCCAGAGCAGGGTCAACGAGGTGCGCACGGCCCAGCGGGCGGCCGTCCAGAACGAGGCACAGTACGTGCGGGCCATCGCCACCACCGGCGGCCTCACCCGCGAGACGCTCTACGGCATGGTCTTCGACCAGGTGGTGCACCGCGCCGCACAGGACGCCGGAGTCACGGTCACCCGCAAGGACATCCAGGACATGCGGGGCGGCCTCGCCCAGCAGGCGGGCGGCTCCAAGGCCCTGGAGGCGACCTGGCTGGCACAGTACGGCGTCCCCCCGCAGCGCCTCGACGAGAACCTCCGCCTCCAGGTCGAGGGCCACAAACTCGCCGCGAAACTCGGCACCGACACCACCCAGCCCGCCTTCTGGAAGGCCCTCTCCACGGCCTCCAAGGAACTCCACGTCGACCTCAACCCGCGCTACGGCACCTGGGACGTCGAGAAGAGCAGCCGGGTCGACGCCAAGACCCCGTGGGTACGCGAGGTCACCGCGACGCAGACGCAGCAGTCGGCGTAACGGTACGGCGGCGCCGCCGCAGGCCGGTGCGGGGAAGCCAGCCGGGCCTGCGGACAACTCCGGGACTGTCGGCGCCGTGGGTTACGTTCGGAGGGTGAACGCAACCAGTCCCGCCCCCGAGGGCAGCCTCGCCCCCACCCCCGGCCGCATCGTCCTGCTCACCACCAGCCACCGCGTCGCCCCCGGCCTGCTGTCCTGGCCGGCCTGGCAGGCGCTGCGCACCGCCGACCGCGTGCTGTGCGCGGACGGCGCGCATCCGCAGCTGCCGTATCTGAGCGAGGCCGGCATAACGGTCGTTGAGGCGTCCCCGACCGCCGAGGAACTGGTGGCGGCCTGCGCGGGCGGCCACACGATGGTCGTGATCGCGTCGGGCGAGGGCGAGCCGGCGCTGACCGACGGCCTGGCCCGCCTCGCCGGCTCCGGCCGCGTCGACATGCCCGAGCTGGAACTGCTCCCCGCCTCCTACGACCTCCCGGGCGCCCGCCTCCTCGACCTCGTCCAGGTCATGGACCGCATCCGCGCCGAGTGCCCGTGGTCCTCGCAACAGACCCACAAGGGCCTGGCGAAGTACGGCATCGAGGAGGCGTACGAACTCGTCGAGGCGATCGAGGAGGGCGACCGCGACGAACTCCGCGAGGAGTTGGGCGACGTCCTCCTCCAGGTCGTCTTCCACGCCCGCATCGCCGAGGAGGACCCCGACACCCCCTTCTCCGTCGACGACGTGGCCGCCGGCATCGTCACCAAGCTGATCCACCGCCACCCGCACGTCTTCGGCGACGAGACGGCGTCAACTCCCGAGGAGGTGAAGGCGCATTGGCTGCGCACGAAGGCGGTCGAGAAACAGCGCACCTCCGTCACCGAGGGCATCCCGATGGGCCAGCCCGCCCTGGCCCTCGCATCGAAGCTGGCATCACGCGTGCGTACGGCGGGACTTGAGGTGCCGTTGCCTCTGCCGAAGGGGGACGACGGCATCGGGTACGAGCTGCTGGCGCTGGCCGTGCGGGCGGAGGCGGAGGGCGTGGATCCGGAGGCGGCGTTGCGGGCGGCGGGGCGGGCTTATCGGGATGCGATCAGGGCAAGGGAGGAGGGGGAGAGCGGCAGCAGGGCTGGGAACGAGGATTGACTCGGTTCGTTGCAGCATCCGTGTTCGGAGCGAGGACCGCCCTGGTGATCCACGCCCCTCAGCCGGCGGTGAACTTCACGGGGAGGTTCCGGAGCCCCCGCATGATCAGTCCACCTCGCCAGCGCAAGTCCCCTGGATCGATGGCGAGTTGAAGATCCGGTAGACGGCGCAGCAAGGCGGCCAGCGCGGTGCGCCCTTCGAGACGGGCGAGCGGGGCGCCGATGCAGTAGTGGATGCCGTGTCCGTAGCCGAGGTGCTGGTTGTCCCTGCGGGAGAGATCGAGCGTGTCCGGTTCGTCGAAACGGGCGGGATCACGGTCGGCGGCGGCGAGGACCACGAGCACGGGATCACCGGAGCCGATGTGTTGTCCGCCGATTTCGAGGTGTTCGGTCGCGTAGCGCCAGGTGGCCAGTTCGACCGGGCCGTCGTAGCGGAGCAACTCCTCGACGGCGGTGTCGAGCAGTTCCTCTTCGCCACGCTCGATCGACTTCTGTAGCTGCGCCCGCTGCTTAGGGTTGCGCAGCAGGGCGTAGGTGCCGTTGCCGATCAAGTTGATGACGGTCTCAAAACCGGCGAAGAGCAGTACGAAGCACATGGCCGCGGCTTCGTTCTCGGTGAGGTGCTCGCCGTGGTCGGAGGCGCGGATGAGCCCGGAGATGAGGTCTTCGCCGGGGCTGGGGGTGTCCGCGAGCGCCTGCCGCTTTCGGTGGATCAGTTCGGCGAGATAGGCGCGCATCTTCTTCACGGACCGTGCGACCCCGCCCCTGGGGCCGCCCTGGTGCCGGATCATCATGCCTGCCCAGTCCCGGAAGTCGTCCTGATCCTCGCGGGGGACGCCGAGCAGGTCGCAGATGGCGTAGATGGGGAGGGGGAACGCGAACTCGTGGATGAGGTCGGCGCTTCCGGTACGCGCGAACTGATCGATGAGCTGGTCGGTCAACTCTTGGACCCTGGGCGCGAATTCGGCCACTCGACGGGGTGTGAACGCCTTGGAGACGAGCCGACGGAGCCGTGTGTGGTCCGGCGGGTCGATGTTGAGCAGATGCGTCATGAGGTTGGCGCTGCGCTCGCCGGGGATGCCCGTCCTGCTCTTGCCGTGGGCGTCTTCCGAGTGGTGTACGGGGTCCTTGGAGAGGCGCTGGTCGGCGAGGGCCAGCTTGGCGTCTGTGTATCGGGTGACCAGCCAGGCCTCCACCCCGCTGGGGAGCGTGGTGCGGTGCACGGGCGAATGCTCGCGGAGCCATGAGTAGGCGGGATAGGGGTCGGTGGCGAACTCCCAGGTGAAGAGTTCGGGTTCGATATGCGGGGCGTTCACGAGGAGACGGTACCGGGAGCCGCGTTGCAGGAGTGAGATCGCCGAATTGTGCAATTCCCCTTCAACTGCACAGAGTGGCAAGTAATGTTCCCCCAAACGGCACCGGCCCCAGAGCGCTTGCAGCAGCGCAAAGGAGCCGGAACCTTCCTGGCGGTGCGCTAACACCCCGGGGACGGAACAGTCTCGGAGGACTGAACATGCCCATTGTGGCACGCCCCTGCCTTGCCGCCCCGGCGTCCGTTGTGGTCGCCAAGTACGCGCGCGTCTCCACCCTCGACCAACTCGATGGCTTCGGGCTCGAAGACCAGGACAGGGTCTCGGACGCATGGCTCGCGCGGCATCCTGAGGTCGCGGTCCACGGCTCCTACGTGGACGAAGCCGTGTCCGGGGCCTTGGAACGCCGCCCCGAGATGGACCGCCTCGTAGCCGACGCACACCAACAGCGCTTCAACCGCATCCTCGTCCCCAAGGTCGACCGCATCGGGCGCACGGCCCGGGCCGCCTACCTGTGGGCCTGGAACATGGCCGACCTCGGCATCCACTTCATCTCGGTCACGGAAGGCATCGACACCAGCACCGAAGAGGGCTGGCAGCGGTTCATGCAGTACGTCACCCTCTCCGAGATGGAGTGGCGACGTATCAAGGAACGCACCGCCGCCGGCCGAGAGCTGAAGATCAGCTATGGCGGGTGGCCTGGTGGCCCGGCTCCCTATGGCTACCGGATCGAAAAGGACGTCAAGGAGGTCGGCGGACGCCGGAAACGCTTCTCCGTCCTGGTCACCGACGCCCACGAATCCATGGTCCTCGCCGTCGCCGCGGGACTGGTCGTCGACGATGGCATGACCCTCACAGAGGCTTGCGAGGAACTCAAAAGTCGCAAGCTCTTCGCCCGCAGCGGGGTCCCCTGGAGCGTCGCCAACCTCCGTAACCGTCTCCACGGCGAAACCATTCACAACGGCTACGTGGTGTACCGAAAGACCGATCGCGGTAACGGAAAGAACCACACCCGCCGCGGCGTGGACGGCACCCCCGTACACGGTGACCAAGTCAAAATCGGCGTTCCGCCTGTCTTCTCGGAGGAACGGGCCGCACAGCTCATGGCTGCTCTGCAGAAGCTCGGCTTCCAGAACGGTCGGCGAGGCAATGGTATTTACCCCTTCACCGGACGGATCCATGGCAAGTGCGGAGAGGTGTACACGGGAGCCGGAAGGGCCACCGGCCGGTCGTACCGTTGCAAGGGAGGTCTCAAGGACCCTTCGTGTCGAGAGCCCGACTTCGAGGCCGAGACCATCGAAGACGCCGTCTGGAAGGAACTGGCCAGGCTTCTCGAAGAGGAAGGCCGGCCACGGGACCTGACCGCTGAACGAGTGGGCAGCCCTCCCGGCGACAAGGAGCAGTACGAGAAGCGCGTCGCCGAGTTCACGACCAGGATCGCCGACCAGGAGTACCTGATCGAGGTGCGCATTCCCGAGTACGTACGCGCAGGGGTCGATCCAGCCGTACTCAAGGCCTCCGTCACGGCACTTGAGACCGAACTGACGGAATTGCGGGAGCAGCGCAGGTTCGCCCAGCAGTGGCTGGAGTCGTACGCCGAGCATGAGCGTCGGGCGGGGAATCTGGTCGACTTCGCAGCCAACACCGTGGAGCGGCTGAAGAGTCTGACGTTGGAAGGGCGTAAGGAGGTCGTCGACATGTTCGACGTCAGGGTCGTCCTCGGCGATGCGACCATCCTCGGGAAGCCGGGCGTGAGATGTGCGGTCAGTGAGTGGCACTGGACGACTGGTGCGAAGGTGCCCCCTAACCCTGACGACGAGCAGTGGGGGAAGGTCCTGGAAGTACTGCAGCCGTTCTTCACGAAGCGTCACTTCACCAGCAGGTACGACATCCGTCTCCAGTTCGAGGGGATGCTCCACCGGCTTCGGCACGGCCTCACTTGGGGCGACATGCCCCTTACCTGGGGGCCTGTCGACCCGATTCGTGTACGGCAGCTCTCCTGGTGGCAAAAGGGTGCATGGCCGGAGGTCATGAGGAGCCTGGACGGCGACGCCACGGGAGTGGACGCCTACAGGCGCCCGTCCCTGCCGCCGCTCGCGGTGACCGCTCAGTTCAGGGCCACCCCGCAATCCGAACCCGGGCAGGCCATCTCGCCCCGTAAACCTGAAAGTGACAGATCTTCAACTCTGTGATCTTCACGTGATCTCCGTGGCATTAACTTGTGACAAGTGATCGACTGTGGGTACGTTCACGTACCAGCGCGGCGCCCCGAACCATCCGCCGCGCGGTTCCCCCGCCGTCACGCGAAAGGCCTCCGCATGCTCTCCGGGAACGGTCGTCACCGTCGCCCCCGTCAGGCTCCGGCACTCCTTGTCGCGGCCGGCGTGACCGGCTCCGCCATCGCCATCCCGCTCCTCGGCGCCGCCGCCGCGAACGCCGCCGACGGCACCACCTGGGACAAGGTGGCCGAGTGTGAGACCGGCGGCTCCTGGAGTGAGAACAGCGGCAACGGCTACTACGGCGGACTACAGATGTCCCAGGACGAATGGGACAAGTACGGCGGCCTCGACTACGCGCCGAGCGCCGACCTGGCCAGCCGCTCCCAACAGATAGCCGTCGCCGAGAAGATCCTCGACGCCAAGGGGACCTCCGCGTGGATGACCTGCGCGTTGATCTCCGGCCTCACCGCGACCTCGGGTTCGACGGGCGTCGACACGGGAGTCGCGAGCGACTCGCCGTCGGCCGGCGCGACGGACTCCTCGGGCTCCTCCGACTCGTCCGCTTCATCTGGATTGTCCGACTCCGGCACCACGGACTCGACTTCGTCCGACTCCTCCACCGGCGACCCGTCGAGCAGTCCCTCGCCCACCGCGACGGAAAAGTCCACAGACTCCACCAAGTCCGACAAGTCCACCATTCCTTTCGCGGCCGACGACTCGGCGACCGCATCCCCGAAACTCGATGAATCGGACAACTCGGAGCAGGCGGTGGGCAAGTGGAGCCTCGTCGACACCGGCGCGCTCGATGGTGGCGTGAGTGAGCAGAGTGCCGGGAAGCATCGCGGTGCCAGTGCCGAGGAGAGCGTGTCGCCGCAGACGTACACCGTCCGCGCCGGCGACTCCCTCGCGTCCATCGCCGACTCCCTTGGCTTCGACGGCGGATGGCGTGCGCTCTACGCCGAGAACAAAAAGGTGATAGGCGCTGATCCGACCCAGATCGCCGCCGGTCAGACCTTGGACGTCGGTACGGAAGCGGACGAAAAGTAGCAAGCGAACAGCGGGAGTTCACGTCACGCTTCGAGTCGAATGTCCGGTTTGATCAAAGTGTGGGATGAGTCTCAGAAGCCCTGATCGTCTTTGAAATTCCGCCGATTCCGTGTCTACGGTCAAGGCCGCTCGTCACCACGAGCCCCGGCTGCCGCACACGCCGAGTCCTGCCAGCGGCCTCCGGGAACAGTCGTCGCGTCAAGCGCCGTAGGCAGGAGCGGGGGACCCAAGGTAAGCGCCGGGCCCGGGAGTTGAGAGACGACCGGAACCGGCTTGGGGTGAAGTCGTGCCTCGTACGAGACGTACGAGCACGGCCGGGCAACTCACACGGCCCGAACCCGACAGCTCACCTCGCAGGCGTCGGTGAGGGGATTGGGATTTTCCATGCTGTTTTCCAGCAAGGGCAAGCACCGCCGTCCGTCCAAGGCCACCCGCGTCGCCACGCTCGCCGGTGTCACCGGTGTCGCGATAGCCGCCCCGCTGATGGCCACCGGCAGCGCCTCCGCCGCCACGGCCTCGGAGTGGGACACGGTCGCCAGCTGCGAGTCCGGCGGCAACTGGTCCATCAACACCGGTAACGGCTACTACGGCGGCCTGCAGTTCTCCGCCTCGACGTGGGCCGCGTACGGCGGCACCGCCTACGCCTCCACCGCGAACCAGGCCTCCAAGTCCCAGCAGATCGCCGTAGCCGAGAAGGTTCTCGCAGCCCAGGGCAAGGGTGCCTGGCCCACCTGTGGCACCGGCCTCTCCAGCGCCACCTACTCCGGCGGCAGCTCCAGCTCGTCGAGCAGCTCCAGCTCCTCCAAGAGCACCACCGAGCGCTCCACGACCGACACCACCGCCTCCCGCTCCGCCGAGCGCCCGGCCGCCAAGAAGACCGTCACCACCCCGACCGGCAAGAAGGTCAAGAAGGGTGACGGCGAGTACAAGGTCGTCAAGGGCGACAGCCTCAGCTCCATCGCCGAGAAGCACAAGGTGAAGGGCGGCTGGCAGCAGCTGTTCAAGCTGAACAAGGACATCATCGACGACGCCGACGTCATCTTCCCGGGCCAGCAGCTTCACCTGAAGTGACAGCCTGAAGTGACATACAGGTCTCTCAGCTGAACCACAGCGCCCTCACATCCGTGGTGTCCATCATGGAGACCTCGTGAGGGTCACCCCCGTCCCCCACGGGCTCCCCGCTCCGGTGCGTGTTCCCCCGTACGCACCGGGGCGGGGCTTTTTGTGTCCCCGTGTTCTTCCACGGGACTCTTTGTTCCGTTCGGAAACAATTTACTCTCGGTTCTGTCCAACAGACGGCCGACCGGATGGCCAATCGCCCGGAGCCGGTTAGGCTCGTCTCGCAGAGCCGCTGCGGTGTTGCCGTAGCCGCGTCAGATCCCAAGAAGGAGATGCTCGTGCCGTCCATCGACGTCGTCGTAGCCCGGGAAATCCTGGACTCCCGAGGCAACCCCACGGTCGAGGTCGAGGTCGGCCTCGACGACGGCAGCACGGGTCGTGCCGCCGTTCCGTCCGGCGCCTCCACGGGTGCCTTCGAGGCCATCGAGCTGCGTGACGGTGACCCCAACCGCTACGGCGGCAAGGGTGTCGAGAAGGCCGTCCTCGCCGTCATCGAGCAGATCGGCCCGGAGCTCGTCGGCTACGACGCCACCGAGCAGCGCCTGATCGACCAGGCGATGTTCGACCTGGACGCCACCGACAACAAGGGCTCGCTCGGCGCCAACGCCATCCTCGGCGTCTCCCTTGCCGTCGCGCACGCCGCGTCCGAGGCCAGCGACCTCCCCCTCTTCCGCTACCTCGGCGGTCCGAACGCGCACTTGCTGCCCGTTCCGATGATGAACATCCTGAACGGCGGCTCGCACGCCGACTCGAACGTGGACATCCAGGAGTTCATGATCGCCCCGATCGGCGCGGAGTCCTTCTCCGAGGCGCTGCGCTGGGGCGCCGAGGTCTACCACACCCTCAAGAAGGTGCTGAAGACCAAGGGCCTGTCCACCGGCCTCGGCGACGAGGGCGGCTTCGCCCCGAACCTGGAGTCCAACCGCGCCGCCCTCGACCTCATCATCGAGGCCATCAAGCAGGCCGGTTACGTCCCCGGCGAGCAGATCGGGCTCGCGCTCGACGTCGCCGCGTCCGAGTTCTACAAGGACGGCAAGTACGAGTTCGAGGGCAAGTCCCGCTCGGCCGCCGAGATGACCGAGTACTACGAGGAGCTCGTGGCGGCCTACCCGCTCGTCTCCATCGAGGACCCGCTGTACGAGGACGACTGGGCCGGCTGGAAGGTCATCACCGACCGCATCGGCGACAAGGTCCAGATCGTCGGCGACGACCTCTTCGTCACCAACCCCGAGCGCCTCGCCCGCGGCATCGAGGAGGGCACCGCCAACGCCCTGCTCGTCAAGGTGAACCAGATCGGCTCGCTGACCGAGACCCTGGACGCCGTCGAGATGGCCCAGCGCAACGGCTTCAAGTGCATGATGTCCCACCGCTCCGGCGAGACCGAGGACACCACCATCGCCGACCTCGCCGTCGCGGTGAACTGCGGCCAGATCAAGACCGGCGCCCCGGCCCGCTCGGACCGCGTCGCCAAGTACAACCAGCTGCTCCGCATCGAGGAGATCCTCGACGACGCGGCGGAGTACGCCGGCCGCAGCGCCTTCCCGCGCTTCAAGGGCTGAGCCGTACAGGGCTAAGCCTTAGCCAGTCGTACGTACGTCCCCGCACCCGGTCCCGTACCGTGTGCGGGGACGTACGCGCGTGTGAAGGGGAGGCGGGACATGGCCGTGAAGGACCGGGACCGGTTCTCCACCGCGACCAGGCTCAAGCTGCTCGGCGAGCAGACGGCGGCCCGTGTCTACCGCTCCCAGACCAAACGGCAGGCCCGCCGCTCCCGGCTCACCGGCCGGGCGGCCCTCCTCGCCCTGGTGCTGTGCTCGCTGATCGTGGCGCTGGCGTACCCGATAAGGCAGTACGTCTCCCAGCGCGCCGAGATCTCCGATCTCCAACGGCAGCAGGAGCAGGCGCGGCAGCGCGTCGAGCAGCTGCGCGACCTCAAGGCACGCTGGCAGGACGACTCGTACGCGGAGCAGCAGATCCGGCAGCGGCTGCACTACGTGATGCCCGGGGAGACGGGTTACATCGTGATCGACCCGGACGCGGCGAAGCAGTCGCGCGCGGAACTGGGGGCGGCCGACCGCCCGTGGTACTCGAACGTCTGGGACGGCGTGGACAAGTCCGACGCCTCCGACCAGTGACACCGAACTGACAGACACTCCAGAGAGACTCTCGTACAGGCATGGAAACGCCCCCGCCGCCCACTCCGCGCACCGAGCCCACCGACGCCGATGTCGAGGCCTTCAAGCAGCAGCTCGGGCGTCCGCCGCGCGGCCTGCGCGCGATCGCCCACCGCTGCCCGTGCGGACAGCCGGACGTGGTGGAGACGGCCCCCCGTCTCCCCGACGGCACCCCCTTCCCGACGACGTACTACCTGACGTGCCCGAAGGCCGCTTCGGCGATCGGCACGCTGGAGGCGAACGGCGTCATGAAGGAGATGACGGAGCGACTGGGGACCGACCCCGAACTCGCCGCCGCGTACCGCGCCGCCCACGAGGACTACCTCGCACGCCGCGACGCCATCGAGGTCCTGGAGGGCTTCCCGAGCGCGGGCGGCATGCCGGACCGCGTGAAGTGCCTGCACGTCCTGGTGGGCCACTCCCTGGCCGCGGGCCCGGGCGTCAACCCGCTCGGCGACGAGGCGATCGCGATGCTGCCGGAGTGGTGGGCGAAGGGCGCGTGCGTACAGCCGCTCGCGGCCCCGGACCCGGCCGACGAACTGCCCGCCGAGAACGCCGACCCCGCCGCGATCCGCAGCACGTACTTCTCCTACGTCCCGCTGCTGGAGGAGGGCTTCAGCCGCGTCGCGGCGGTCGACTGCGGTACGAACTCCATCCGGCTGCTCGTCGCGGACGTGAACCCGGCCACGGGTGAACTGCGGGAGCTGGACCGGCGGATGACGATCGTGCGGCTCGGCCAGGGCGTGGACAAGACCGGCGAGCTGGCCCCCGAAGCGCTGGAGCGGACGTTCGCGGCCTGCCGTGAGTACGCGGAGGTGATCCGGGAGAAGGGCGCCGACAAGGTCCGTTTCGTGGCCACCTCGGCCTCCCGTGACGCCTCGAACCGCGACGACTTCGTCCGTGGCGTCGTGGACATCCTGGGTGTCGAGCCCGAGGTGATCACCGGCGACGAGGAGGCGGAACTCTCCTTCACCGGCGCGACCAAGGAACTGACGGGCCGAGACGACCTGGCCAAGCCCTACCTGGTAGTGGACATCGGCGGCGGCTCCACGGAGTTCGTCGTCGGCGACGACCAGGTCCGCGCCGCCCGCTCCGTGGACATCGGCTGCGTCCGCATGACCGAGCGTCACCTGGTCCGCGACGGCAAGGTCACCGACCCGCCGACCCCGGACCAGATCACCGCGATGCGCGCCGACATCGAGGCTGCCCTCGACCTCGCCGAGAAGACGGTCCCGCTGCGCGAGGCCCGCACCCTGGTCGGCCTGGCCGGCTCGGTCACCACGGTCTCGGCGATCGCCCAGAACCTCCCCGAGTACGACACGGACGCCATCCACCACTCCCGCGTCTCCTACGACCGCGTCCGCGAGATCACGGAGTCCCTCCTCCGCTCCACCCACGCCGAACGCGCCGCGATCCCCTCCATGCACCCGGGCCGCGTCGACGTCATCGGCGCGGGCGCCCTCGTACTGCTCTCGATCATGGAGCGGGTCGGGGCGACGGAGGTCGTGGTGAGCGAGCACGACATTCTGGACGGGATCGCGTTCCGTACGGCACTCAAGTCGTGATGCTGCGGTAAGTGGCGTTCCCCGGTGGAGTCGGGGGCTCACAGGTTGCGGTAGATGTCGCGCCGGTTGCCCACCTTGACGACGAGGATGACCAGCTCACCGTCGTTCACCTGGTAGGCGACCCGGTAGTTGCCGACCCGGAGCCGGTAGAGCCCCGATGTGCCAGTGAGTTTCTTGACGTCGGCATCCTCACGGTACGGGTCGTCGCCGAGCGCGGTCAGCGCGGTCAGAATGCGCATGGCGTCGAGCCGAGCGATGTCCCTCAGCTGCCGCTGCGCCGCCGCGGTGAACCGGAACGCGTACTTCACGCGGCGCCTTCACCGCGCTCGGTGAACAGATCTGCCAGCAGCTCGGCCATGGTCACGGTGGGGCCGTCCTCGGCCAGGACCGCTTCGGCCTCTCTGGCCAACATGACGTCGGCCGCCTCTTCCAGGGCTTCGAAATCCGCGATCGGTACCACGGCCGCCACGGGAGTGCCGTTTCGGGTGATTACCGTCGGGGTGCCTTCCTCGGCCAGGTTGATGCGGTCCGCCAGATGGGCGCGGGCTTCCCGTATGGTCACGGTCTCCTCGGTCATGACGCCAGTGTACGCGCATGTGTGTACACGCGGCCGGGAGCGGCAGGAAGCAGCGAGCCGGACACGGCCTAGTGCCGGACCCGGACCACCAACTTCCCCGTGGCCCGGTCGTGCTCCATGTCGTCGTGGGCCTGCGGTACTTGCTCCAGCCCGTCGTACACGCGGTCGACAGGGAAGGCGAGTTGGCCGGCGGCGACCGCGTCGAGGATTTCCTGGAACGCCGCCGGAGACAGGTCGGACGCGTCGCCGAAGTAGCCCGCCAGGCGAACTCCCCTCGGCAGGTACTCGTTCGGGGAGAAGTCCCGCACCGTCCACTGGTTGGAGAGGCTGCCGCCGAAGCAGGCCGTGCCGTGGACGCGTACCGCGCGCAGGGTGTCGGGGAGGGTCGGGGTGCCGACGAGGTCGAGGGCGGCGTCGACGCCGGACGGGTACAACTCCCGTACGGCGGGCGCTACTTCGCCGGTGTCGAGGAGAGGGTGGTCGATGCCCCGCTCCTTCAGCAGAGCCAGGCGATCGGGGCGGCGAGTCGTGGACAGCACCGTCGCTCCGCGCCAGGTCGCCAGTGCCGCTGCCGCCAGGCCCACCGAGGAGGTGCCGCCGCGGATCAGCACGGTCTGGCCGGGCTGCAGGTCCAGGCCGACGGTGAGCGAGCCGTAGGCGGTCTGCACCATCTCCGGCAGGGCGCCCAGCACCTCCCAGGGCAGGTCCGTGTCGACGGGGATCACCTGGGACAGCGGCACCGACGTGTACTCGGCGTACCCGCCGTCGTAGGTGCGGCCCATGTCGCCCATCATCGCGACGACCTTCTGCCCGGGGACCAGCCCGCTGCCGGCCGGGGCCGCGTCGACGGTGCCGGCGGCCTCGATGCCCGGCACCCGCGGGAAGCTGACGCCCTCGCTCACTCCCTGCCGGAGTTTCAGCTCCGACCGGTTGAGCCCGAACGCCTCGACGCGGATACGCACCCAGCCGTCCCGCTCGGGCGGCAGCGGAAGCGTGGCCGGCCGCAGGTTCTCGACGGGGCCGGGGGCGGAGAGCTGGACGGCGCGCATGGTGGTCGGCGAGGACGTCATAGGCGTGCCTTCTTCCCGGAGGGAGGGGGAGAGCCGGTCGGGGGTGCTCAACATGCGGTCGCTGCGGCTTCATTCCCGACTGTGCCGGCCCCTCGGAACCCTGAATTATTACTGGCCGGTAGTAAACTCCTGAGCAGCCCATATAACGTATGAGCGGAAGCAGGGGCGCTCGCAGACCCCCTCCGGAACGCGTCCGTAAGAAAGTTCGTGAAGTTCTTCACAAGGAATTCTGTCCTGTTGGGCGACGAGACTGCCCCGGTTGGCCCTTCCGGGGTCTCGGCAGGCCTGGGAGCGTGTTCCGCGGGGTGGTGCGGGAGTGATTCGGGGGAGTTTCGGGAGGGTGTCGTGGAGGTGTGGTCCAGGGGGTCCGAAGGGGTAGAGCGGCAGCTCACGCGGCCTTGACAACGGGGCGAACCGCACCGTGGTCCGCCACCCGCGGAGTGACCTGGATCATGCGAGTCGCGGAGGATAACACAGCCCCCGTGCAAGCTTGTGAAGGGGCGCACGAGCGACCCCCCAGGGGCAGGTGGATACTCGATGGCATGAGCACCACGGAGCGTCCCAGGATCCTCGTAGTAGGCGGTGGGTACGTAGGCCTGTACGCAGCTCGGCGCATTCTCAAGAAGATGCGCTACGGCGAGGCGACCGTCACGGTCGTCGACCCCCGGTCGTACATGACCTACCAGCCCTTCCTCCCCGAAGCCGCCGCCGGCAGCATCTCCCCTCGGCACGTCGTCGTCCCGTTGCGACGCGTGCTGCCGAAGGCGGAGGTCCTCACCGGCCGGGTCACCACCATCGACCAGGACCGCAAGGTCGCCACGATCGCCCCCCTCGTGGGCGAGGCGTACGAGCTGCCTTTCGACTACCTCGTCATCGCGATGGGCGCGGTCTCCCGCACCTTCCCGATCCCCGGCCTCGCCGAACAGGGCATCGGTATGAAGGGCATCGAGGAGTCCATCGGCCTGCGCAACCACGTCCTTGAGCAGCTCGACAAGGCCGACTCCACCACCGACGAGGAGATCCGCCGCAAGGCGCTCACCTTCGTCTTCATCGGCGGCGGTTTCGCCGGCGCGGAGACCATCGGTGAGGTCGAGGACATGGCCCGGGACGCGGCCAAGTACTACACCAACGTCTCCCGCGAGGACATGCGCTTCGTCCTCGTCGACGCCGCCGACAAGATCCTTCCCGAGGTCGGCCCCAAGCTCGGCCAGTACGGCAAGGAGCACCTGGAGAGCCGCGGGATCGAGATCTACCTCTCGACCTCCATGGACTCCTGCGTCGACGGCCACGTCGTGCTGAAGAACGGCCTTGAGGTCGACTCCAACACGATCGTGTGGACGGCCGGCGTCAAGCCGAACCCCGTTCTCTCCCGCTTCGGCCTCCCGCTGGGCCCGCGCGGTCACGTCGACGCGCAGCCGACCCTCCAGGTCACCGGCACCGACTACGTCTGGGCCGCCGGCGACAACGCCCAGGTGCCCGACATCGCCAGCCGCAAGGCCGGCGTCGAGAACGCCTGGTGCCCGCCGAACGCCCAGCACGCGCTGCGCCAGGCGAAGGTCCTCGGCGACAACGTGATCTCCGGTATGCGGGGCTTCCCGCAGAAGGAGTACTCGCACGCCAACAAGGGTGCGGTGGCGGGTCTCGGCCTCCACAAGGGCGTCGCGATGATCGTCATGGGCAAGGTGAAGATCAAGGTCAAGGGCCGTCTCGCCTGGTACATGCACCGCGGCTACCACGGTCTGGCCATGCCGACCTGGAACCGCAAGATCCGCGTCTTCGCCGACTGGACGCTCGCGATGTTCCTCAAGCGCGAGGTCGTCTCGCTCGGCGCCATGGAGAACCCCCGCGAGGAGTTCTACGAGGCCGCCAAGCCGGCGCCCGCTCCGGCCGCCGCTGCGAAGACCGAGGAGAAGGCCAAGGCCTCCTGACCCCCGGTCGCCTCTGAAGTACGCCCGAAGGGGCCGCCCGCCATCCGTGGTGCGGGCGGCCCCTTCGGCGTTCCCCGACACGCCCCGTCTACATGGCTGCTACACCTGTTTTGCCTACTCGTAACGCTCAAGCAGGACTGCGATCGGGCCTGGCCGGTGTTTACGTAGTGTTGGACAATTCCGGGATCCGCGTCACGGAGGTGTGCGCCATGGCTGATGCCGCGCTGCGGCTCAAATCCCTCTTCGAACAGCTACTGGGAACCCCTGTCCGGGTGCGCATCCGCGCCTGGGACGGTTCCGAGGCAGGACCGCCCGATGCGCCGACCTTGGTCGTACGCAATCGCCGTGCCCTGCGCCGACTCCTGTGGAAGCCCGGCGAACTGGGCATGGCACGCGCCTGGGTCTCGGGCGACCTGGGCATCGAGGGCGACCTGTACGCGGCCCTCGACGCGATGTCCGAGCTGGTGTGGGAGCGCGGCGACGACGGCCGCACCCTCGCCCAGGCCCTGCGCGACCCCGAGGTGCGGTCCGCCGTACGCGGACTGGTCAAGCTCGGCGGGCTCCCGCTGCCGCCCGCCCCGCCCCCGGAGGAGGTCCGCCGCAGCCGCGCCCACCTCCACACCAAACGCACCGACAAACGCGCCATCAGCCACCACTACGACGTCGGCAACGACTTCTACGAGATCGTCCTCGGCCCCTCGATGGTCTACTCGTGCGCCTACTGGGAGTCCCCGGACGGCACGTTGGAGGACGCCCAGCGCGACAAGCTCGAACTCATCTGCCGCAAGCTGGAGTTGAAGCCGGGCCAACGACTCCTCGACGTCGGCTGCGGCTGGGGTTCGATGGCGATCCACGCGGCCCGCGAGTACGGCGTGAGCGTGGTCGGCGTGACCCTCTCGCAGGAACAGGCGGCCTACGCCCGTAAGCGTGTCGCGGGCGAGGGACTCACCGACAAGGTGGAGATCCGGGTGCAGGACTACCGGGACGTCGCCGACGGGCCCTACGACGCCATCTCCTCCGTCGGTATGGCCGAACACGTGGGCGCCGAGCGGTACTTGGAGTACGCGGGGGTCCTCCACTCGCTGCTCAAGCCCGGCGGGCGGCTCCTGAACCACCAGATCGCCCGCCGCCCGCACCGCGACGAATCCTCGTACCACATCGACGAGTTCATCGAC
This sequence comes from Streptomyces sp. NPDC050508, assembly GCF_040655155.1. NCBI lineage: Bacteria > Bacillati > Actinomycetota > Actinomycetes > Kitasatosporales > Streptomycetaceae > Streptomyces > Streptomyces sp. NPDC050508. The sequence continues at coordinate 136,255 of NZ_JBFAJJ010000015.1, read as the reverse complement.
TCCTATGTCTTCCCCGACGGTGAACTCGCCCCGATCGGTACCACGGTGACCCAACTGGAGCGCGCCGGCCTTGAGGTGCGCGACGTCGAGGTGATCCGCGAGCACTACGCGCTCACCCTGCGCCGCTGGGTCGCCAACCTGGAGGCCGAGTGGGCCCGCGCGGCCAAGCTCGCCGGGGCCGGCCGGGCCCGCGTCTGGCGCCTGTACATGGCGGCCTCCGCGCTCGCCTTCGAGCGCAACCGCATCGGCGTCAACCAGGTACTGGCCGTCCGCACCCCGGACTCCGGTGATTCCGGGGTGCCGTTGCGCGCCCGTACCTGGAACTGAGCGCGGAGACAGGAAAAGGGGCCCCGTTCCGGATCGGAACGGGGCCCCAACTCGCTTACCGCTACTCGGACTTGATGGCCGACAGCATGTTCAGCTTCGCCGCGCGCCGGGCCGGCCACAGCGCCGCCAGGACGCCGACCGTGCCCGCCAGGAGCAGGAAGAGCGCCATCCGGGCCCAGGGGATGACCAGTGCGTAGGTCGCCATCTTCGAGCCGATCAGCTCACCGGCCGCCCAGCCGAAGAACACGCCCAGACCGATGCCGAGCACCCCGCCGAAGAGCGAGATCACCAGGGACTCCAGGCGGACCATCCGCTTGATGCCCTTGCGGTCCAGGCCGATCGCGCGCAGCATCCCGATCTCCTGCGAGCGCTCGAAGACCGACATGGCAAGGGTGTTGATGACACCGAGGACCGCGACGATCACCGCCATGGCGAGCAGGCCGTAGACCATGTTGAGGATCAGGGTGAAGACCTGCGCGATGCTGTTCGAGAGGTCCTTCTTGTCCTGGACCTTGACCGCCGGGTTGGAGCCGAGGGCCTTCTCCAGCTTGTCCTTCGTCGAACTCGACGCCCCGTCAGCGGTCTTGACGAGGATCTGCATGTCGGCCGGGTCGGTCTGGTGCGGGGAGAGCGTCGCGTTGTCGAGCATGATGCCGCGGATCAGCGCGTTGCCCTCGTAGACCGCGGAGACGGTGAGCTGCTGCGCCTTGCCGTCCTCGTAGTGCGTGGTGAAGGTCGAACCGGCCTTCCAGCCATGGGACTTGGCGGTGTCGTCGTCCACGACCACCTGTGTGCCGACGACCTTGAAGGTGCCGCTGTCGACCTTGAGGTCGGTGAGCTTGCCGATGGCGGAGCCGTTGACGCCCGTCAGGAACTCGGACTGGCCGTCGATGCGCGAAGCGGCGTTGCGCAGCGGGCTGCTGGCGGTGACGCCGGAGGTGGTGGTGAGCGTCTTGTCGACGTCCGGGGAGAGCTGGTTGCCGTTCGCCATCGAGACGATGTAGTCGGCGCTGATCGCGGACGAGGCCATCTTGTCGATCGCCTGCTGGAGGCTGCCCGCCATCACCGTCATGCCGGTGATGAGGGTGAGGCCGATCATCAGCGCGGAGGCGGTGGCGGCCGTACGGCGCGGGTTGCGCACCGAGTTCTGGCGGGCCAGCTTGCCGGAGATCCCGAAGATCCGCAGCACCGGAGCCGCCGCCGCGATCAGCGGGCGGGACAGCAGCGGGGTCAGGATGAACACGCCGATGATGAGGAGTACGGCGCCGATCCCCATGGGCGCCTGACCGTCCGAACCGCTCATCGACGTGGCCGCGATGACGACGGCGACGCCCGCGCCGGAGAACAGCGCGCCCAGCGTGTTGCGCAGCACCAGCGACTTGGTGGTGGCAGCCGCGTACAGGCTGCTCATCGCGGCGACCGGCGGGATCTTCGCGGCCCGGCGGCCGGGCAGCCAGGCGGCGAGCATGGTGATGAGGATGCCGACCGCGAGGGCGCTGAGCACCGTGCCCGACGTGATGATCAGCGGGCCGTCCGGGACGGTCGCGCCGATCGTGCCCATCAGGGCGCGCAGCCCGGCGCCGATGCCGATACCGGCGACCAGCCCGGCCACCGCGGCGACCGCGCCGACCACGAACGCCTCAAGCAGCACCGACCGCGTGACCTGCCGGCGCGAGGCGCCGACCGCGCGCAACAGGGCCAGTTCCTTGGTGCGTTGGGCGACCAGCATGGTGAAGGTGTTGGCGATGATGAACGTGCCGACGAAGAGCGCGATGCCCGCGAAGACCAACAGCCCCGACTTCAGCCCGCTCATCGAGGAGGCGATCGTCTCGGCCTGGTCGTCGGCGAGCTGCTTGGCGGTGGTGGTCTCCGTCTGCCCCTTGGGAAGCGCGCTGTCCAGGGCGGACTTGAGGGCGGCCTGACTCGTCCCGGCCGCGGCCTTCACGTCGATCTCGTCGTACGTCCCCGCCTTGCCGAACAGCTTCTGCGCGGTCGCCGTGTCGAAGAGCGCGAGGCTGCCGCCGGCGGCGACATTGCCGTCGTCGGTGGTGAAGATGCCGGTGATCCTCGGGGTCAGCACCGGGCCGTCGACCGAGATGCGCACGGTGTCGCCGACCTTGTAACCGGCGCGCTTCGCGGTCTCGGAGTCGATCGCGACCTCACCCGAACCATGCGGCGCCGCACCGGACTTGAGGGGATAGCGGGCGTCCTTGTCCCCCCAGTAGTTGCCGCCCTCCGACTGGAAGCCGCCGCCGATGAGCTTGCCCTTCTTGTCGGCTATGGCGGTGAAGCCGTTCACGACACCGGTCGCGGACGCGGCGCCCGGCACCTTCGCGCTGGTGTCGAGCATGGCCTGGGTCAGCTCGGGCGTCTTGCCGACCGTGTCGCCCTTGTCCTCCTGGGACTTGGCCTGGACGGCGACGTCGACCTGGTCGAAGCCCTTGGCCGAGCTGTTCTGGAAGGCGTTCGAGATGGTGTTGGTGAAGACCAGGGTCCCCGACACGAACGCGACGCCGAGCATCACGGCGAGCACGGTCATGAGGAGCCGGGCCTTGTGCGCGAGTACGTTGCGCAAGGCGGTACGGAACATGGGTCTACTCAGTCCAGGTGTACGAGAGGTGAGGGAGCGTCAGGAGACTCGGGCTCGGGCTCAGCTGGTGCGGCCCTTGGCGTCGAAGCGCTTCATGCGGTCGAGCACCGAGTCCGCCGTCGGCTCGTAGACCTCGTCGACGATGCGGCCGTCCGCGAGGAACACCACCCGGTCCGCGTACGCCGCCGCCACCGGGTCGTGGGTCACCATGACCACCGTCTGCCCCAACTCCCGTACGGAGTTGCGGAGAAAGCCCAGCACCTCGGCGCCGGAGCGCGAGTCGAGGTTTCCGGTCGGCTCGTCGCCGAAGATGATGTCGGGGCGGGAGGCCAACGCCCTTGCCACAGCGACGCGTTGCTGCTGACCGCCGGAGAGCTGGGAGGGCCGGTGCTTCAGCCGGTCGGCGAGGCCGATCATCGTGATCACCGAGTCCAGCCACTGCTTGTCCGGCTTGCGGCCCGCGATGTCCATCGGGAGCGTGATGTTCTCCAGGGCCGTCAGCGTCGGCAGCAGGTTGAACGCCTGGAAGATGAAACCGATCTTGTCCCGGCGCAACCTGGTGAGCTGCTTGTCCTTCAGGGAGCCCAGCTCGGTGTCACCGATGCGCACGGAACCGGACGAGAACGTGTCCAGGCCGGCCACGCAGTGCATCAGCGTGGACTTGCCGGACCCGGAGGGGCCCATGATCGCCGTGAACTCGGCCTGCCGGAAGGCGATCGAGACCCGGTCGAGAGCGACCACCTGGGTCTCGCCCTGTCCGTAGATCTTGGAAAGATCCGTGGCACGCGCGGCCACGGAGGTGGTCCGGTCGGCGATGGGGGTGGTGGTCACGGAGGGCGCTCCTGTCGGGACGACGGTACTGCTGAGGACGTGTCCCATCCTCTCGGCTCCCTCGCGCCGTGTAGTCAGCCGCTGTTCCGGTTCCGGGTACAGCCTCCAGTCGGACTGCGCTCGGCGGTGTCATACCTGGGGATGAGGACCGCCCCTGAGGCCCGCTCACGTCAAGAACCGGTGGAGCACCCTCGTTCGGGCGGTGAAATTCCGTCATTCCGCACACGCGCCCCCAGACCGCACGCAAGGCTATTGGCAAGTGCTGATGGCTCTTTCCATGGTCTGATGAACCCTCAGACATCAATAAAATAAGACAACATCGGTCCGCCCGCCCGCTGTTGGGCAGACGCGCCCCGATAGGCTCGGAACCTCGATGCGGAGCCCACGGCCTGCCCGGATGGTGGAATGCAGACACGGCGAGCTTAAACCTCGCTGCCCCTTCGCGGGCGTGCCGGTTCAAGTCCGGCTCCGGGCACTACCGCGGTCACTGTGCGTGACCCGCGGGAACGGTGTGTTGCAGGCGTACTCGATTTCCCCGTATGTGGTGTCGATTTCTCGGAGTCCGCGACCGTTGACAGGTGACCCGTCTGGTTGGAGGCTTAAGACTCACCAGAACGTGAAGAAAAGTTCACCAGGCGAACGCAAGCGCGGAACATCAAGCAACGAACAGCACACGCTCGAAGGGAACGCCCGATGCGCACCACCGTCGGCATCATCGGAGCCGGCCCCGCCGGACTCCTCCTCGCCCGGCTGCTGCACAACGCCGGTATCGACTCGGTCGTCCTGGAGAGCCGCGACCGTACCTACGTCGAGCACCGGCAGCGCGCCGGGATCCTGGAGCAGGGCACCGTCGACGTGCTGCGGGCGGCCGGGGCGGGCGGGCGCATGGACCGGGAGGGGCTGCGGCACGACGGGATCGAGCTGCGGTTCGACCGGAAGCGGCACCGGGTGGACTTTCCGGCGCTCACCGGCGGTCGTAGCGTCACGGTGTACGCCCAGACCGAGGTCTGCAAGGACCTGATCGCCCTTCAGATCGAGAAGGGCGGGCCGTTGCTGTTCGAGGCCGAGGCGTCGGCGGTGGAGGGCGCGGACACCGACCACCCGCGCATCCGCTTCCGGCATCAGGGCCACGAGGAGGTCCTGGACTGCGACTACGTCGTCGGCTGCGACGGCTTCTGGGGCGTCGCCCGCAACGCGATCCCCGCCGAACTCACCCGCGTATTCGAACGGTCGTACCCCTACGCCTGGCTCGGCATCCTCGCCGACGTCGCCCCCTCCCACGACGAACTCGTCTACGCCCGCCACGACCGCGGCTTCGCCCTCCTCTCCATGCGCTCCTCGTCCGTCTCCCGCCTCTACCTCCAGGTGGAGGAAGGCGCGGACGCGGAGGCGTGGAGCGACGCCGACATCTGGGACGAACTGGAGCGCCGGTTCGAGACCGACGACTGGGTGCTCAACCGCGGCCCCATCACCCAGAAGTCCGTCACCCCCATGCGCTCCTACGTCCACGAGCCCATGCGGCACGGGCGGCTCTTCCTCGCCGGCGACGCCGCGCACATCGTGCCGCCGACCGGAGCGAAGGGGCTCAACCTCGCCGTCGGGGACGTCGTCACCTTCGCGAGGGCACTTGCGTACAAGAAGGAGACGGGCAGTGACGACCGGCTCGACGCGTACTCCGACACCTGTCTGCGGCGGGTGTGGCAGGCCGAGCGGTTCTCCTACGACATGACGAGCCTCCTGCACCGCGCGCCCGACGCGACGCCCTTCGAGGGGCGGCTCCAACTGGCCCGGCTGGAGCGGATCGCGTCGTCGCGGGCGGCCGAGACGGATCTCGCGGAGGCGTACACCGGGTTCCCCCTGGAGGAGCAGGGATAAGGGCCTTCTAAGAGGGGCGTCACGGCTTGGTACCAGTGTGCGCAGGGCATGCGCTCCACCGCGTACCGTGGCAGGACGAGGGGAAGATCCTCCCCAAGAGGTAGGGTCAATCCTTTGCCTACCTATTACTCTTGAGCCCAAGGCCGCGCGAGGCGGCCATGGAGGAGTGAAATGAGGAGCAGAAACCCGGTCTTCTCGCGACGGGGCTTCAGCCGTGACAACGGCTACGCGGGCTTCAACACCGCGCCGCAGGCCGGGGGCCCCGCCGTAGGTACGCAGGGCAACCCGTACGCGGGGGGCAACCCCTACGCGCAGAACCCGTACGCCCAGCAGGACCTGCAGCAGGGCGCACCGCCCCAGGCCCCGGCCACCACCGGCCGGATGACCATGGACGACGTCGTCCTGCGCACCGGCACCACCCTCGGCACGCTGATCGTGACGGCCGCAATCGCCTGGGCGCTGCTCCCGGTCGACGACGCCAACATCGGCCGTTCGTACGGCATCGGTATCGGCGCCGCGCTGGTCGCGATGGTCCTGGCGTTCGTCCAGTCCTTCAAGCGCAAGCCCGTCCCGGCGCTGATCCTGTCGTACGCCGCCCTGGAAGGCGTCTTCCTCGGCGTCGTCTCCAGCGTCGTCGACAACCGCATCGCGAGCGGCGCGGCCATGCAGGCCGTGATCGGCACGATGGCGGTCTTCGCCGGCGTGCTCATCGCGTACCGCGCGGGCTGGATCCGCGTGAACCGCCGGTTCTACGGCTTCGTGATGGCCGCCGCGCTCGGCTTCGTGCTGCTGATGGTCGTGAACCTGCTGTTCGCCGTGTTCGGCGGCGGTGACGGCCTCGGCTTCCGCAGCGGCCCGCTCGGCATCTTCTTCGGCGTCGTCGGCATCATCCTCGGCGCGTGCTTCCTCGCCCTCGACTTCAAGCAGGTCGAGGACGGCATCGCCTACGGTGCGCCCAAGGAAGAGGCCTGGCTCGCCGCCTTCGGGCTCACACTGACGCTGGTGTGGATCTACATGGAGTTCCTGCGACTCATCTCGATCCTCAACAGCAACAACTAGCCAACAGCAAGCGGTCCGCGCGAAAGGGCCCCGGGTTCGTTCCCGGGGCCCTTCGTCATGTCCGTGTCCGTGATGGGTCGGTCTGTGGTGCGCGCCTAGAGCAGTTTGCGCGCGGCCCTCCTCAGGTCGTACTCGTGAATGATCGCCTTGGCGTGGCCGTACGCGAGGTCGTGCTCGGCGCGGAGCCAGCTGACCTTCTCCTCGAAGCGGAAGAGGGCGGGGCCTTCGTCGACGGTGCGCAGCCAGTCGGATACTTCACGACCGGTGCAATGGGGGATGCGGGCGAGCATGTTGCGATGGGTCTCCTGGGAGAACACTTGGGACATCGGCGCCTCCGGACGCATGGGGTGTAAGCCGGTCCTTCAAGTCACCGTGCCTGAGCGTTCGCCCGTTGGCAACAGTCCCGGTACGGCGCGTAGTCTCGCGGCGTGGTGGATACGACGCGGTTGACTCAAGCGGTGGATCACTTCGCGGACCGGCTTCGGGCTGCGCCGCAGAGCCGTTTGCAGCGGGGCGCTGCCGCTGAGGCTTTGGGGTTGGCCAGGGAGTTTGCCCTGTGGGCGCAGCGGGTTGAGGATCCCTCGGGGGTGCCTCGGGAGATGCCGGATGCGGGGATGTTCGCCGCGGCGGATCAAATCACCGTTGCTGTGCATGACTTGGCGGTTGTGCTGGTGAATGACGCCGAGGTCGAGCAGGCGGTGGGGTTGGTCGCGGAGGCGCAGAAGAGGGCGGGGGTCTGAGGCGCGTCGGCGGCTGCGGGTGCGCCGTGGCTGGTCGCGCAGTTCCCCGCGCCCCTAAAAGAACACGGCTGGCCTGCGTTTTTAGGCGCGCGACTCCCCGCGCCGCTAAAAGAACACGGCTGGCCTGCGTTTTTAGGCGCGCGACTCGCTGGGCCCCTAAAACACACGGCGAGCGTACGTTTTTAGGGGCGCGGGGAACTGCGCGACCAGCCCCCACTCGCCCGCACCCGACAACGAACCGGCGCACCCCTGAAAATCAAAGTGACGCTATGACCCTGTCCGCCAGGATGTAGACGTTCTCCTCGCCGCACGCGAACGTGAGCGTGTAGGCGCCCGAGATTCCGGAGCCGCCCAAGAGGAACGGGGTTTCGCCCGCTCGGAGGGCCGCCGCCAGGCGTTCCGCGGTTTCGCGGTGGCCCGGGGTCATGCAGAGGGTGGTGCCGTCGACGAAGACGTAGACGTCGAGGGTGCCGAGGGGGCCGGGGCGGACGTCGGCCAGTTCGACCGCGGACTCGGCCAGCTCCTCCAGCGTTGCCACCGTGCGTTCGTGGTCGTTCGCCACCGGTGACTGGGCCGGGACGAAGTCCGGGTGGGACGGGTGGCGGCGGCGGGCCGCGGCCAGTTCGGGGGACTCGCCGGCGAACTCGTCGGCGTCCGCGGACAGCTCGGTGACCGGCTCCAGCGGTTCGAGGCCCACGAAGTCGCTCTGGCGGGGCAGGAACAGCTCGCTGTCCGGCAGACCCAGCAGAGTCGGCACCTCGGTGTCGCGGGCTTCCTGCGCGGCCCAGAAGGCCCGCGCCTCGGCCAGCTCCCGCTCCCGCTCCTCGGCCAGCGCCTCGGCCACGGCGGCGCGTATCTCATCCGCGTCGGTGTGGCTGCGGGCGGCGGGCACGAGCGCGCGCACGGCGGCGGCCCGGCCCTCGGCCAGTTCGGTGTGCAGGTCCGCCACCTGTCGACGGAGCACCAAGAGGGTGCGCAGGACGGCGACGCCCACGGCGCCTGTGGCGGCCGTGGTGAGCAGCAAAGCGATCGGCATGGCGCTCACTGACGTACTCCCGGTTCAAAGTCGACCCCCGACTTCCTACATCAGCTTGAAGGGCGGACTAACCAGCTGTCAGTGCGTAACGTCACGAAACGGGCAGGACTTTGGGCCCGATGTTTGGTGGTGAAACGGTCCTGACCTGGGGAAATCCCTCTTCGAAGGGAGATAGGTCACATCCTGGGGGAGATTGGATCACAAATCGGCCCAGAACCCAGGTGGTTACTGGGTTCCGGGCCAAGAGGTGACGCAAAGTTCCCGCGCGATTACGGGGAGTTGGTCAGCTGAGGCGCTCGATGACCATCGCCATGCCCTGGCCGCCGCCGACGCACATCGTCTCCAGACCGAACTGCTTGTCGTGGAACTGGAGGGAGTTGATCAGCGTGCCCGTGATGCGGGCGCCGGTCATGCCGAAGGGGTGGCCGACGGCGATGGCGCCGCCGTTCACGTTCAGCTTCTCCAGCGGGATGTTCAGGTCGCGGTAGGACGGGATCACCTGGGCGGCGAACGCCTCGTTGATCTCGACCAGGTCGATGTCGTCGATGGTGAGCCCCGCGCGGCGCAGGGCCTGCTGCGACGCCTCCACCGGGCCGAGGCCCATGATCTCGGGGGAGAGACCGGAGACGCCGGTCGACACGATCCGGGCCAGCGGGGTCAGACCCAGCTCGCGGGCCTTGGTGTCGCTCATGATGACGACCGCGGCGGCGCCGTCGTTCAGCGGGCAGCAGTTGCCGGCCGTGACCAGGCCGTCGGGGCGGAAGACCGGCTTGAGGCCGGAGACGGCCTCCAGGGTGACGCCGGCGCGCGGGCCGTCGTCCTTCGACACGACCGTGCCGTCGGGCAGCGTGACCGGGGTGATCTCGCGCTCCCAGAAGCCGTTCTTGATGGCTTCCTCGGCGAGGTTCTGCGAGCGGACACCGAACTCGTCCATGTCCTGGCGGGTGACGCCCTTGATCCGGGCGAGGTTCTCCGCGGTCTGGCCCATCGCGATGTACGGGTCGGGGACCAGGCCGTCCTCGCGCGGGTCGTGCCAGCTCGCGCCCTCGCTCGCGGCGACCTCGGCGGTGCGGGCCTCGGCCTCGGCGAAGAGGGGGTTGCGCGTGTCCGGGAGGCTGTCGGAGTTGCCCTTCACGAACCGGGAGACCATCTCGACACCGGCCGAGATGAAGACGTCGCCCTCGCCGGCCTTGATGGCGTGCAGGGCCATGCGGCTGGTCTGGAGGGACGAGGAACAGTAACGGGTGATCGTGCAGCCCGGCAGGTGGTCCATGCCCATCTCCACGGCGACGATCCGGCCCAGGTTGTAGCCCTGCTCACCGCCGGGGAGGCCGCAGCCGAGCATCAGGTCCTCGATGAGCTTCGGGTCCAGCTCGGGGACCTTGGCGAGGGCGGCCTGGATGATCGTGGCGGTGAGGTCGTCGGGGCGCAGGTCCTTGAGGGAGCCCTTGAAGGCGCGGCCGATGGGGGAGCGGGCGGTCGAGACGATGACGGCTTCGGGCATCACGGCTCCATTGGCGTTCGTACGGTGTGATGTGCAGGGCTCCTTGGGAAGTTACCCGTACGTATGGCCTCGGTCACGGCATGGGCGGTGTGACCCTGACCGCAATTGTCTAAGCGCTTGCTTGGCTCGGTGGCCGTCCCAGGGGGCTCCGCCCCCTGGACCCCCGGACCTATGCCCACCGACCACCCGACTCGGTGGGTCGAGAAGCCGACGAAACGGACGAGTGAACCGGCGACGCCTCCTGCACCCGCCTCCTCTTCCGCCGCTTCAGCAACGCCCACGGACCCCGTGGCCCGGTCGGCATCGCCGCCGTGACCTCCGTCCCCGGTTCCGAAGCCGCCTCCGCCGCCGCTCGTGCCACCGGCAGGAAGCCCTCGCGGCGGGACGCGTCCGGGCGGTCCTCTTCGGCCGGCCAGAGGCCCAGGGCCGCGCAGACGGTCGGCAGGACCGCCATCGCGGCCGTCGCGTAGCCCTCCGCCGAGGGGTGGAAGTTGTCCGGGCCGAAGAGCTCCCGCGGGTTCGCCGCGAACTCGGGGCCCAGTAGGTCGCCCAGCGACACCGTGCGGCCCCCCTGCTCGACCGTGCCGATCGTCTGGGCCGCCGCCAGCTGTCGGGAGGCCCGGCGGGCCAGCCAGCGCAGCGGCTGCTGGACCTGCTCCACCGTCCCCAGGTCGGGACAGGTACCGACGACCACCTCGGCGCCGGCCGTACGCAGCCGTCGTACCGTGGCTGAAAGGTGGCGGACCGATCTGGTCGGGTGCATGCGGTGGGTGACGTCGTTCGCGCCGATCATGATCACGCAGACGTCGGGCACCCGGGTTGTGTCCGCGAGGGCCAGCGCCACCTGGCGGTCCAGGTCGTCGGACTGGGCGCCCGGGAGGGCCACGTTGTGCAGCTCCACCGGGCGTTCCGCGACCGCCGCGAGGCCGGACGCCAGGAGCGCACCCGGTGTCTGCGCCGCGCGGTGCACGCCCTGCCCGGCCGCCGTGGAGTCGCCGAGCATGGTCAGGCGGAGGGGCGGTTCACCCGGGGTGTCGTAGGAATTGCCGTACCGGCCGTCGGCGCTCGGCACATGGTTGCCGCCCGGCGCATGGCCGTTGCCCACATGCCGTTTCACGAAGCGGACCTCGGCCAGCACCAGGCCGACGGCCGCCGCGCCCACCAGTCCGACCCCGCCACCGCCGTACGCCGCACCGGCCGCGATCCGTCGGGCCACCCGCGCCCTCGACATCTTCGTCATACGCCGCCGCCACCTCCTCTGAGCTGTCATCCACTCCTTGCCCCGAACAGCCCGTCGCCCAATCTCAACAGGCGGTGAACGTCATTTCCGGGCCTTAGGCTGGCATGACCCATAACGACCACTTCTTTTGCAGCAACCGGAGACAACGGTGCAATTCCACGACTCGATGATCAGCCTCGTCGGCAACACCCCGCTGCTGAGGCTCAACAGCGTGACCGCGGGCATCCAGGCGACCGTCCTGGCCAAGGTGGAGTACTTCAACCCCGGCGGATCCGTGAAGGACCGCATCGCGCTGCGCATGATCGAGGCGGCCGAGAAGAGCGGGGAACTCCAGCCCGGCGGCACCATCGTCGAGCCGACCAGCGGCAACACCGGCGTCGGCCTGGCCATCGTCGCCCAGCAGAAGGGGTACCACTGCATCTTCGTGTGCCCCGACAAGGTGTCCACCGACAAGATCAACGTGCTGCGCGCGTACGGCGCCGAGGTGGTCGTGTGCCCGACCGCCGTGGACCCCGAGCACCCGGACTCGTACTACAACGTCTCCGACCGGCTGGTCCGTGAGACGCCGGGCGCCTGGAAGCCCGACCAGTACTCCAACCCCAACAACCCGCTCTCCCACTACCACTCGACCGGCCCCGAGCTGTGGCAGCAGACCGAGGGGAAGATCACCCACTTCGTGGCGGGTGTGGGGACGGGAGGGACCATCTCCGGCACGGGCCGCTACCTCAAGGACGCCAGCGACGGTGCCGTCCAGGTCATCGGCGCCGACCCCGAGGGCTCCGTCTACTCCGGCGGCTCCGGGCGGCCGTACCTCGTCGAGGGCGTCGGTGAGGACTTCTGGCCGACCGCCTACGACCGGACCGTCGCGGACGAGATCGTCGCCGTGTCCGACAAGGACTCCTTCCAGATGACCCGCCGGCTCGCCAAGGAGGAGGGGCTGCTGGTGGGTGGCTCCTGTGGCATGGCTGTCGTGGCTGCTCTGCGGGTCGCCGAGCGGCTCGGGCCGGACGACGTCGTGGTCGTCCTGCTGCCCGACAGCGGGCGCGGGTACCTCTCCAAGATCTTCAACGACGAGTGGATGGCCGACTATGGCTTCCTGGAGGACGAGGGTCCCAGCGCCCGCGTCGCCGACGTCCTCAACGACAAGGTGCACGGCGCCATCCCGTCCCTCGTGCACATGCACCCGGAAGAGTCGGTCGGCGAGGCCATCGAGGTGCTGCGCGAGTACGGCGTCTCGCAGATGCCGATCGTGAAGCCCGGTGCCGGTCACCCCGACGTCATGGCGGCGGAGGTCGTGGGCTCGGTCGTCGAACGGGAGCTGCTGGACGCCCTGTTCACCCAGCGTGCCTCCCTCTCCGACCCGCTGGAGAAGCACATGTCGGCCCCGCTGCCGCAGGTCGGCTCCGGCGAGCCGGTGGGCGACCTGATGACCGTGCTGGGTGCCGCCGACGCGGCGATCGTCCTGGTCGAGGGCAAGCCGACCGGTGTGATCAGCCGGCAGGACCTGCTGTCCTTCCTCGCCAAGGGCGGGAAGCAGTAGGAAACGTCCGGTGAACGGGCCGTGCCGGCGGCGACTTTGCGGTTGCCCATCGAAACGGTGGACTTCGTGGAAGTGGTACGAGCGCGTCACGTCCACGCAGCACCCGCTTAACACGGGTACGGCAGATTAGTGGATGTCGGCAGGGCGGGAGCGGCTCCCCGCCTCGCCGACACAAAAACGGCGTCACGGACCTCCGGAGCGGCTCCCGGACCTCCACCGACGCCTTGGACGCGCACGCCCGGCCCTGACCCGGCACGCGTCCCTCGCGGGGACCGCCGTCGTCCCGCCCTCCCGGCAACGGGGGGTGCGGCGGTCCCCGCGCACAACCCTTTCCGGCTCCCGGTCACCCGACCTGCGTGGAAGCCCAACTCCCCAGCAGCGCAAGGCGCTCCGGCGTGTGGACCACCAGCGTCTGCTCCGACTCCCCCGGTACCGCCAGCGTTTCGTACGGCAGGGTCAGCACGCCCGTGACGGGATGCCGGACGCGCTTCACACCGTAGGCGCACTCCTTGACCTCGTGGTCGGCCCACCGTGCCGGCCGGAACTCACCCGCAGGTTCGCGACGGCCTGGGCGGCGACGGCGGCCCAGTCGGGATAGAGGTCGCGTGCGGCCGGGTCGAGGAACACCTGGCGCGGGATGTTACGGACGGCCGCGGTCATGGCGCTGAAGCCGCTCAGCGCGGCGGACTGTCCGCCGAGGAGGTCGCCGACGTCGTGGCCTACGCGGCGAGCCGCGCCCGGCGCGTCAACCTGCGGCAGATCACGGTGCTGCCCACCCGCCAGGCGTGACCGGGACGGTCAGTCCTCCCACTCGCTGTCCTGGGAGGACTTGCGGCGCCGGCCGCCGAAGAGCCCCGGGTTGGTGCGGGCGGCCTGGACGGCGTTGATGCCGACGATGCCGGCCCAGGCCACCAGGAAGCCGGGAAGATGGGCGATGCCGCCGCCGATCGCGGACAGCGGGATCGCCAGCACCATCGAGACGATGCCGAAACCGAAGCGTTCGCCCCAGGAGTCGGTGGCCTTCGGCCCGCGCGAGCCGCGTGCGACCACCATCTGCTGCTCGGCCATCTGCCGGCGCACCCGGCGCTCCACCGCGCCGTCGATGCGCTGGTCCACCTTCTCCAGGAACGAGTCGACCAGCGCCGACTCGTACTCGTCGCCGAGTTCCCTGCGGGCCTGCAGGGTGGCGTTGAGTTCCTTCTTGAGTTCGACGTCGTTCGCGTCCATTCCCGTCATGCGACTCAGATTAGGGAGCCGCCGCGCCCGCCGCACTGGGGATAGCCCCCCTGTTGGACGTCGGGTTCGCCGGGAGCACTCCGAGCGACTCCAGCACCCTGCGGTGATGCCCTTGCTCCACGTCGGAGATCCGGACCTCGATACCCCGGTCGCGCAGCTCACCCACCGCGTCCTTCAGCGCGAGCGCGCCCGTCGCGTCCACCGCCGTCAGCCCCGACAGCCGTAGGTCCACGGCCGTCACGTCCTGGACGTCGGCGAGGCTGCGGCGGAAGCGGTGGGCGGCGGCGAAGAGGAGCGGGCCGTCGAAGCGGTAGGTCACCGTGCCCGCTGCGGCCGGGAGTTCGTCGGTCGTGGCCGGGGTCAGGCGGGTGCCGCGCATCGCCGCGCGCAGGGCCAGCAGGACCGAGACACCGAGGCCGATCAGTACCGCGCGCACCAGGTCGAGGGCGAGGGTGCCGGCCGCGGTGAGGACCAGGACCAGGGCGTCGCCGTGCGTCGAGCGGGCCATCGCGCGGACCGCGTCCGTCTCCACCATGCGGATCGCCGTCGCGAGCAGCACTCCGGCCAGCGCGGCCAGCGGGATACGGCCCACCAGCGGCGCGGCCACGGCGACGATCCCGGCGAGGATCACGGCGTGTGCGAGCGCGGCCAGGCGGGAGGTGGCGCCGGTGCGGACGTTGACGGCGGTGCGGGCGATGGCGCCCGTCGCCGGGACACCGCCGAAGAGGGGGGCCGCGAGGTTGGCGATGCCCTGGCCGAAGAGTTCCTTGCCGGGGTCGTGGCGCTCGCCGGGACGCATCGCGTCCGCGACGGAGGCGGACAACAAGGACTCCAGGGCGGCTAGTGCCGCTACCGCTGCTGCGGGGAGCAGGAGGGACGGGACGCGGGAGACGTCCAGGAAGGCGAGGGAGGGTGCGGGGAGCGAGGACGGGAGGCTGCCGAGGCGGGTGACGTGCAGGTGCAGGGCCTCGGCCACGACCGTCGCCACGCCAACTGCCGCCAGGGAGAAGGGAACCGTCGGCTTCCAGCGCGCCCCGGCCAGCATCAGCGCCGCCGAGCCGAGGGCGAGCAGGAGGGCGGCCCAGTGCGGGGTCGCGTCGAACTCCTCGGCCGCCCGGGCCGCGACCACCGCGACCTGGTCACCGCTAGGGGTGGGCACGCCGAGCGCGGACGGCACCTGCTGGAGTCCGATCACGCATGCGATGCCGATGGTGAAACCGGCGATCACGGGCGCGGGGACGTAGGCCATCGCCGCCCCCGCGCGGGCGAAGGCGAGCACCAGGAGCATGAAGCCGGAGATCAGACCGACCGTCAGGACGCCGTTCGCGCCGTACTCGTGGACGATCGGGACGAGGACCACCGTCATCGCGCCGGTCGGCCCGCTGACCTGGCGTGCGGAGCCGCCGAACAGGGCGGCGAGCGAGCCCGCCACGATCGCGGTGATCAGGCCGGAGGCCGCGCCGAGACCGGACGTCACCCCGAAACCGAGGGCCAGGGGGAGGGCCACGACCGCGACCGTGAGGCCGCACAGGAGGTCGCGGCGCGGGGCGCGGGTCATGGTGCGGAAGTCGGCGGGGGAGGGCAGGACGGAGAGCACGCCGTTCATGTTCATGAGCTTCTTCGCGTGGGGGAGCGTGGGGGAGCGTGAGGGCAATGGGCTTACGGCAGTGGGGAGTTGGGCTACGGCAGCAGGGACACGAGCCCCGTGTCGAGGTCGAAGCGCGCGGCGACGACATGCGCGGAGGTGAAGGCGGGGTCGGCGCGGATCGCGTCCCTGACCCAGGCCGTGTGGGCCCTCATGGTGTGCTCGGCCCAGTCGCCGGGCAGGGCGCGGGTGCGGCGCGCGGCCGGGGCGATCTCGTCCACCAGGAGGGCGAGATGGCCGGGGACGGGGGCGCCGGTCTCCAGGTGTGCGAGGGTCGCCGCCACCGCGCCGCAGCGCTCGTGACCGAGCACCAGCACCAGGGGGATGCGCAGTTCCTCCACCCCGTACTGGATGGACGCGAGCACCGCCTCGTCCAGGACCTCGCCGGCCGTCCTTATGCACAACAGGTCGCCGAGGCCCTGGTCGAAGATCAGCTCGGGCGGCACCCGGGAGTCGATGCAGCCGACGATCACCGCGAACGGGTGCTGTGCGGTGGCCAGTTGGTGGCGCAGCCGACGGCTCTCGTCCGGGTGGCGGGAGTGGTCGGTGGCGTAGCGGCGGTTGCCGTCCAGGAGTTCGGCGAGTGCGGCGGGGGCGGCGGTCGGGTGGGGCCGTGGGCCGACGGCGGCGGTGGCGGTCGTAGGGGCGGCGGCCAGCGCGCCGACGGCGGTGGCCGTCAGGAAGGCCCTGCGGTTCGAGGCCATGCGTTTCCTCAGGTGGTGAGCGTCCAGTCACCCTACGCATGTGTTTCGTTACCCTAAGTGTCTGTTTAACGACACTTGGCTGATTCCTCGTCAGATCATCGACACGTCATTACTTCGTGATGCCGTGCTGCTTCGCGTACGTGTTCGCCACGTCCTCGGGGTCCTTCTTGTCCTTGTCCACCTGGCGGTTCAGCTCGGTGAGCTGGGCCGTGGTGAGCAGGTTGCCGAGGCTCGCGAGGGCCTTGCGGACCGTGGGGTCGGCCACTCGGTCGGCGATGAGCGGGACGATGTGCTGGCTGGGGATCAGGGTCTTGGGGTCGGTCAGGACGACCCAGTCGTTGGCCTTGATGTCGGTGTCGGTGGTGAACAGGTTCGCCACGTCCACATCGCCCTTCTTCAGCGCGCCCTTCACCAACGGCCCATCGGAATCAAGGGACTTGAACTCCTTGAACTCCACGCCGTACACGTCCTTCAGCCCTACGACGCCCACCTGACGGGTCTTCACCTCGGCGGAGGCGCCGAGCGTCAGCTTGCCGTTGTGCTTCGCCAGGTCGGCCAGCGAGGTCAGGCCGTACTTCCTGGCGGTCTCGCGGGTGACGACGAAGCAGTCCGCGTCCTCGGCGATGCCGTAGGGCAGGACCTGGAGGCCGGAGGGGAGGGCGAGGGTGAGGGCGTTCTGCATCTCGCCCGCCTCCGCGACCTTGGACTTGGGCTGGAGGTAGGTGAGCAGGGAGCCCTGGTACTCGGGGAGGAGGTCGATGTCGCCGCTCTTGAGGGCGGGGAAGACGATCTCGCGGGTGCCGAGGTTGGGGCGGACCTTGACCTTCACGCCGGCCGCTTCGAGGGCGGCGGCGTAGAGGTAGCCGAGGACCTGGTTCTCGGTGAAGTTGGCGGTGCCGATGGTGACGCCGTTCTTGCTGGAGGCGCTGCCACCGCCGGCGGAGCCCCCGCCGTCGAGTGAGGTGACGCCGCTCGCGCAGGAGGACAGGACGGGGACGGCGACGGCCGTTCCGGCGAGGGCGCCGAGGAGGGTGCGACGGTTCATTTCGGAGTTCCCGGTTTCCCTAGGCGGTGCGGTGACGGAAGAGGAAGCGCTGGAGGGCGGACAGGCCCAGGTCCAGGACGATGGCCACGACGGCGACGAGCACCGCCCCGCCGAGCACCTGCACGAGGTCGCGCTGGGCGAGTCCGTCGAAGACGAAGCGGCCGAGGCCCCCGAAGGAGACGTACGCGGCGACGGTGGCCGTGGAGACCACCTGGATCAGTGCGAGGCGCAGGCCGGTCATGATCAGGGGGAGCGCGAGGGGCAACTCGACCTGGAACAGCACCTGGTGGCCGCGCATGCCCTGCCCGCGCGCCGCGTCCTTCACATCCGGATCCACGGCCGTCATCCCGGCGTAGGTGTTCGTCACGATCGACGGGACCGCGAGGGCGACCAGCGCGATGTACACCGGCCACATCGACAGGCCGCTGGCCAGGAAGACGAGGACGACCAGGCCCACGGTCGGCAGCGCGCGGCCGAAGGACGCGAGGTTGATCGCGAGGAACGCGCCCTTGCCGGTGTGCCCGATCAGCAGGCCCAGCGGGAGGCCGATCGCGGCGGCGATGAGGGTCGCGAGGAGCGAGTACTGGAGGTGCTCGGCGAGGCGGTGCGCGATGCCGTCCGTACCGGCCCACTGGGAGCCGCTGGTCAGCCACTTGCCGAGGTTCTTGAAGAGTTCGAACATCAGGCTCGCCGCCTCGTCCACGGGGTGAGTACGTACTGGAGGGCGACCAGGGCC
The DNA here is from genome assembly GCF_040655155.1 of Streptomyces sp. NPDC050508. Classification (NCBI taxonomy): domain Bacteria; kingdom Bacillati; phylum Actinomycetota; class Actinomycetes; order Kitasatosporales; family Streptomycetaceae; genus Streptomyces; species Streptomyces sp. NPDC050508. Next base: position 118,147 of record NZ_JBFAJJ010000015.1, on the reverse strand, counting down.
GCGTCCGCGACCACGGCGAGCAGCAGGGTGAGGACCACGCCCACGATCACCGGTGTCGGGAAGTCGCGCTGGAAGCCGTCGGTGAAGAGCTGGCCGAGGCCGCCGTCGCCGATGTAGGTCGCGACCGAGACGAGCGAGATCGACATGACGGTCGCGATACGGACGCCGGCCATGATCACCGGGAGCGCGAGGGGGAGTTCGACGGTGAGGAGCGTGCGCAGGGGGCGCGTGCCCATCGCCTTCGCGGCCTCCTTCGTCTTCGCGGGGACGGAGTCCAGACCCTCGACCGTGTTCCGCAGCAGCACGACCAGCGTGTAGACCGTCAGACCGATCACGGTCGTGGTGCGGGTGAGGCCGCTGATCGGGAGGAGAAGGACGAAGATCGCGATCGACGGGATCGTGAAGAGGACGTTCGACAGGCCGAGCAGGAAGCCGCGGAGCGGGCGGACCCGGTGGGCCACTACCGCCAGCGGGAGCGAGATCAGCAGGCCGAAGAAGACGGCGCTCATCGCGGCCTGGAGGTGCGAGAGCGTGAGGCTGGTGAGGTCGTCGGTGTGGTCGCCTATCCACGACCAGTCGATCGTCATGCCGCGACCCTTGCCTCGGCGTGCGCCTGGCCCGCGTGGATGTGGATGTCGTCGCGGGACGAGACGCCGGTGAGGACACCGGCCGCGTCGACGCGGGCGATCAGGCCGTTCGGGGAGGCGACGGACTCGTTGAGGGCAGCGAGGAGGGAGTCGCCGTCGCGGAGCGGTCGTACGGGGATCTCGGCGCCGTCCGTGGCTTTGGCCGCCCAGTGGAGGGGCTTGCGCGCCTCGTCCACGACCAGGGTCCAGGTGCCGCCCTCGGGGGCCGGGCCCTGCGGGACCTCGGCGAGGGTCTTCAGCGAGAGCAGCTTGAGGCCGCGCTCGGCGCCGAGGAAGTCGGCGACGAAGTCGTCGGCCGGGCGGGCGAGGAGTTCGGCGGGGGCCGCGCACTGGACGAGGTGACCGCCGGTGCGGAAGATCGCGATGCGGTCGCCGAGCCGTACGGCCTCGTCGATGTCGTGCGTGACGAAGACGATGGTCTTGTTCAACTCCTTCTGGAGCCTGAGCAGTTCGTCCTGGAGCTGGGTGCGGACCACCGGGTCCACGGCGCCGAAGGGCTCGTCCATCAGCAGCACCGGCGGGTCGGCGGCTAGCGCGCGGGCCACGCCGACGCGCTGCTGCTGGCCGCCGGAGAGCTGGTGCGGGTAGCGCTTCCCGGCGTCGGCGGCGAGGCCGACGGTCTCCAGGAGTTCGGCGGCGCGGGCCCGCGCCTTCTTCCTCCCGTGGCCGAGCAGGAGCGGCACGGTGGCGATGTTGTCCAGCACCGTGCGGTGCGGGAAGAGCCCCGACTGCTGGATGACGTACCCGATGGAGCGGCGCAGTTCGGCCGCGTCCTGCTGGGTGACGTCCTTGCCGCCGACCTTGATGACGCCCGAGGTCGGGTCGATCATCCGGTTGATCATCCGAAGGGTGGTCGTCTTGCCGCAACCGGAGGATCCGACCAGTACGGTGACCCCGCCTTCCGGCATCTCCAGGGAGAGGTCGTGAACTGCTGTCGTGCCGTTGGGGAAGCGCTTGTGGACCGCGTCGAACTGGATCATGAGTTGTCCCTTGCCCGGCTGTATAACGTCATGCAGAGTTCTCGGTGTCTGAATAGTTTGTCAATGTCTCCGCGTTAATCCGAGGTAACGGATGCCCGGCAGGCAAGATCGAGTGTCCTGATTGAGGGGAGTTTGAGGCTGTATGTCGTCTCGGATCATGGACACCGCCGATGCGATGGTGTCCGGGAGCTCCGACCTCGTCGTCCTCGACGGCGTCGGCTTCGGGGTCGCCGATGTCGTACGGCTCGCCGACGGGGACGCCCGCCCGGTCCCCGGCACCGACGCGATGAAGCGCGCGACCGACTCCTGGGACGCGGCCCGCCAGATCGCCGCGACCGGCCGCGTCTACGGCCGCTCGACCGGCGTCGGCGCCAACCGGAACGAGGACGTACCCACGGAGGCCGCCGCCGAGCACGGGCTGCGCCTGCTCCGCAGCCACGCCGGCGCGATCGGCGACGAACTCCCGGCCCGGGAGGTCCGGGCCATGCTCGCCGTCCGAGCCAACCAGCTGCTGGCGGGCGGTGCCGGGCTACGGCCGACGGTCGTCACGGCGCTGTGCGAGGCGCTGGAGAACGGGGTGTATCCGGTCGTCAACGAGTTCGGCTCGGTGGGGACGGGGGACATCGCCGCGCTGGCTCAGGTGGGGCTGGCGTTGGTGGGGGAGCATCCGTGGCGGGTCGCGGGGGATGCGGGCGGGCCGCCGGGAGGGGCGGTTTTCGGCGGGCGGGATGCCGAGGGTCGCGGCGGCCCGGGTAGGGCGGGTTCTGGCGGGCGGGTCCCGGGGACTTTCGGCGGCTCTGGTGCCGGGGAGTCCAGCAGCCGTGACGCCGGGGATCGCGCCGCCGGGGATTCCGGGGGGCGCGACGCCGGAGGCCCCGGCGACGGCGATTCGCAGGGCTTCGGGGGGTATGACGCTGAGGGGCCTGGTGGCCTTGGCGCGAGGGTTTCCGGCGGCCGTGATGCCGGGGGTTCCGTCGGCCGCGATGCCGAAGGCCTCGGTCGCCGTGGCGCTGAGGGGCTGGGCCGTGATGACGCCGAGGGCTTTGGCAGCCGAAGCGCGCCGGCCTCAAGTGCCCTTCCCCTCAACGGAGTTCCCGGGTTCCGAGTCCTCGCTGGAGTTCCCGAGCCCCAACCCCTCGACAACAACGACGCGTTGGCGCTCATCAGCAGCAACGCGCTCACCCTTGGCCAATCCGCCCTCGCCCTGCACGAGTTGCGCGGGCTCATCGGGGCCACGCAGGTCGTCGGTGCGCTCTCGCTGCTCGCCGTCGACGGTTCGCACGAGCCGTTCGCCGCGCCCGTGCACGCCGCTCGGCCGCACCAGGGGTCTAGTGAAGTCGCCCGGCGGATGCGGGAGTTGATCGGGGCCGCCGACCGGCCCACTCCTCCGCTAGGGCGGATTCAGGACCCGTACGGCTTCCGGTGTCTGCCGCAGATCCATGGGCCCGCGCACGACGCGGCGGACGCGCTGGAGGAGGTGCTCGCGATCGAGATCAACGCGGCTGCCGAGAACCCCTTCATCTCCGTCGAGGACATGGCCGCCTACCACCACGGCGGCTTCTACCAGGCCCAACTCGTCCTCGCCCTGGACCACTTCAGGCTCGCGCTCACCCAGGTGGCCCGCCTGTCGACATCACGGCTCTCCTCGCTCAACGAGCCCGCGTTCACCCGCCTCAAGCCCTTCCTCGCCGACCAGGAACCCGCCTCCTCCGGCATCATGATCCTGGAGTACGCCGCCGCAGCCGCCCTCGGCGACCTGCGCGCGTTCTCGGCTCCCGCCTCGCTCGGGCACGCTGTACTCTCCCGGGGCGTCGAGGAACAGGCCAGCTTCGCCTCGCTCGCCGCACGTCAGACACTGCGCGCCTGCCGCGCGTACCGTCTCGTCGTCGGCTGCGAACTGGTCGCCGCCGTACGGGCGTTGCGTCAGCGCGACCTGCGGCCCGACCCGGAACTTCCGGTCGGCCGCGCGCTGGAGCTGGCCGAATCGGTGCTCGACGACGAGACGGCGGACCGGCCGCTCACGGACGATGTGGCGGCGGCTGCCGGACTGCTGGACCGGTTCACCGAGATCTGGAGGGGGAGCACGTCATGAGCGCGGACGGGATTGTGGAGGGGAGCGTGGACAGGAGTATGGGTGTGACCGACAGCCCGGCCGCCCGGCTGCAGGCGCTCTTCGAGGGGCACCGGCTCACGCCGACCCAGCGGCGCATCGCGCACAGCATGGTGCGGCGCGCCGCCGACGTACCGTTCCTCTCCAGCGTCGAACTCGCCGAACTGGCCGGCGTCAGCCAGCCCTCCGTGACCCGCTTCGCGGTCGCCCTCGGCTTCGACGGCTACCCGGCGCTGCGCAAACACCTCCGCGAGGTCACGCCCGCCGAGTCGGCCCCGGACACGGCGTCGTACAACGAGTACCAGCAGGCCGTAGAGGCCGAGATCGAGAATCTCAAGCACCTCGCGGAGATACTGGCCGATCCCCGGCCGGTCGCGAAGGCCGGTCGCCTGCTCGCCGCCTCGCGTCCGCTGCCCGTCCTCGGGCTGCGCGCGGCGGCCTCCCAGGCGTACGGCTTCGCGTACTTCGCCGCGAAGGTCCATCCGGACGTACGGCTGCTCAACGAGGGCGGCACGATGATCCACGACCGGATCGACGCGGCGGTACGGGCCGGTGCCACCGCCCTGCTGTGCTTCGCGCTGCCCCGGCACCCGCGCGAGGTCGTGGACACGTTGGCCTACGCGAGGGAGGCGGGCCTGACCGTCGTCACCGTCGCGGACTCGGCGTTCGCGCCCGTCGCCAAGGTGTCCGACCTGCTGATCCCGGCCGCCGTGGGCACCGGGCTCGCCTTCGACACGGCGTGCGCGCCGATGCTGCTCGGGCGGGTGCTGCTGGAGGCGATGTGCGACGACCTGCCGGACGCGCAGGCCAGGCTGGAGCAGTTCGACGCGCGGGCGGCGGCGCGGGGGCTGTTCGTGGAATGACGGGGCGTCCGGTCCCGCGTATGCGTGTGTGCTTCTACGTCGGGGCCGCCCGGGTTGTGGTTTCCGGGCGGCCCCTTCCCGTCAGGTGACGCGGCGCAGGATCTTCTGGGTCACCTTCTGTGTCACCGGCAGCAGTGCCCAGCACAGGGATGCCCAGTGCGTGACCAGTGCGACGGGGATCGAGACGGTGAAGGTCACGATCGTCGCGTCCACCCATGCCAGGGTGTCCGTGATCACCCCGCGTGGGGCGTCCGGGCGCAGCATCCCCGACCTGCGCAGGTCGGCGAAGGCCAGCCTGAAGGACAGGCTGGTCAGGGCCTGGCCGGCCGCGTACACGATGAACTGGATCCGGAACGCGTCCGCCTCGCTGGTCAGCAGTTTCGTCGTGAACGGCGTGACGACGATCAGCAGCAGCCACAGCAGGTTCCAGCGGATGGCCCCGCCGGACAGGCCGGTCACGTACCGGAAGAGGCGCTGGTGGAGCATCCACTGCATGGCGATCGCCGCGAAGCTGACGAGGAACGCGAAGTACTCCGTCAGGTGCTCGCGCAGGAAGTGCTGCACGCCCGAGTCGCCGTGCACGTCCGCGCCCGGGACCGGCAGTTCCAGGGCCAGCAGTGTGATGGCGATGGCCACCACCGCGTCCGAGAAGTAGATCAGCCGCTCCGGACTCGCCGGTTCGATCCTCTCGGCCGGCTCGGTCGTTCCGTCGTGCGTGCTCATGCCATCGCCTGTCCGGCCGAGGCCTTTGCTCGGGCGGCGTAGCGGCCGGAGAGGGCGAACGGGACGACGAACGCCAGGACTTGGACGGTGACCAGCGGCGCGGTCGCGGAGTTCGCGAAGCGGACCACGAAGGCGCAGGCGAGCGCGCCGAGGGTGAACGCGGCTGCCCATATCGCCGTCAGGACCATGTTGACCCGGATGAACCGGGGCGCGTGCCAGAACTCCGGCGCCACCTCGGCCCGGGCGAAGGCCAGGGTGAAGGGGCGGCGCACGGCGAGGGAGGCGAGAGCCGTGGCCGCCAGGGTGGCGTTCGCCAGCGCGCAGATCCAGTTCCGCAGCCCCGACGCCGGGTCCGCCGCCGCGACGACGGCCATGACCACGAAGAAGGCGCAGGTGGCAGCGCCTAACAGGTCGACACTGCGGGCGCGGAGCTGTCCGGCGAGCAGCCAGAGCGCGGCCAGTGCGGCGGCGCCCGTGCCCAGTCGCCAGTCGACCGGGCTCAGGGCCGCGTAACACAGCCAGGGTGCGAAACCGCGGACGTAGTTCACCGGTGTTTTCCTCCACGAGTCAAAGAGCCAAACCGGGGAGTCCAATATTGGACGGTCGAAGTATGACCGTCTAACTCTCGACCGTCCAACCATGATTAGTGAAAGTCCGGACGGTAGGGTGAGGCCATGAGCCTGCCCCACGCCCTCCTCGGGCTCCTGTCCGAGCAGCCCGCCAGTGGATACGACCTGCTCAAGCGGTTCGACGAGGGGCTGTCGGCCGTGTGGCCCGCCCAGAAGAGCCAGGTCTACAGCGAGCTGGCCAAGCTCGACGAGAACGGTCTGATCGAGATCACCGGCACCGGCGCCCGCCAGCGCCGCGAGTACGGCATCACCGACGCCGGACGCGCCGAACTGCGCCGCTGGCTCACCGAACCCGACCTCGACCTCGCCTTCCGCAGCGCCGCACTGCTTCGCGTCTTCTTCCTGTGGACCCTGAAGCGTGGCGAGGGTGCCGCGTACCTGGAGAAGTTCGCCGACCACAACCACGCGCGGCTCACGGCGATGGAGGCCATCCGCGACAACGCGGAGTGGGTGGGCGACCCCGTCCAGGTCTGCGGCTGGCTCATGCTCGAATACGGCCTGCGAGGCTCCGACACCGCCGAGCAGTGGGCCCGCTGGGCCGCCGGAGAGCTGACCGAGCGCCTGGACACCCCCTCCTGAACCGCCCCTCCTGAACCGGGGCAAGGGCGAAAAAGCCCGTTCTCAGACTCGTCTCACGTTCGCTCACTAGTCTCCCGGCCCGACGGAACTGTGCCGGGACGACCAGGAGGCAGAACGTGGCACGCGGAGATCGCAGAGTCCAGGGGCTGGCCCGAGTGGCAGTCGTCGTACGGGCCGGAGCCGCCCCGCTGTGGTGGTTCGGGGTGCTGGCGGCGGGAGTCGGAGTACTGCTGCCCGGCATCACCGGGCGCCGGATCGGGGTGATGGCCGGGGCCGCCCTGTTCATCATCGCGGCGATCGTGGTGTCGTACGCGCGCCGCAAGCGCTACACCGCCCTCGCGCGCGGTGCGGCCCGGGCCGGCAAGCACGACGTGCTCCAGGACCGCGCGGTGAGCGTACGGAACTGGCGCCGCGCGCACCGCTGGTGGCTCGTCCTCGCCTTCGCGCTCGCGCTGGGCAGCGGGTTCGCCGTGCCGGCGGCGGGCGGCATGCTGCTCGCCGGGGCCGGTGCGGGGCTGCGCCTGAAGGCCGCCTGGCTGGGTCGCCGCGAGCGGGACGACGACGTACTGCTGTGGATCCGGGTCGACTGGCTGGACAAGCGGCACGGCGCCCCCGCCGGCAAGCCGGTCAATGGCTACCGCTCCACCGGCATCGCCGCGGGCGACGCGACCCCGGGCGGGGCGCGCCGCCGCAGCGACGTCTTCGCGTAGCCGCGTACTTACACCTCCAGATCCGCCTCGATCTTCTTCAACTGGTGACGGGCCATCGCCAGGTTGGCCCGGCTGGAGTCCAGGACCAGGTACAGGAAGAGGCCGTTGCCGCCGCGTCCCTTGATCAGGCGGATCAGGTGGTACTGGTTCGACAGCGTGATCAGGATGTCCTCGATGTCGCCCTTCAGGCCGAGGTGCTCCATCGTGCGCATCTTCGAGCGCACGACATCGGTGTTCCCGGCGGCGGCGACCCCGAGGTCGAAGGTCTTGCTGCCGCCCATCGTGCCGAGCGCCATACCGCTGGTGTAGTCGACGAGCGCGACGCCGGTCGCTCCCTCGATGGAGGTCAGCGCCTCTTTGAGCGAGGTTTCGGTGTTGGCCATGACAGTGCTCCTTTGGTTCCGTTCAACTTTCCGTGGTGGTGCGCGCGTTGGTGGTTGCGGTGGTGCGTGGTGCGCGCGCTGTTCTCGTTCGTGCCGTGGTGGTCTTGGTGGGCGCCTTGGCGGGCACCGCGTCGGCCTGCTCCTCGGTCACGGCGGCGGCCTCGACCGTGACCGCCGCCTCGGCATCGACCAGCTCTCCGATCCGGGCCCCCGCGCGGCGGCCCTCCAGCAGCAGCCGGCCGACGTTGACGCGGTCCTGGGCGAGCACGGTCAGCACGGCACCGCGGCCCGCCGCGTAGGTCGCGACATAGCCGTAGACCCCGCGCACGATCAGCTCGCGGAAGTCCCCCTGCCCGGTCGCGTCCGCCATCCGTACGGCCACGCCCAGCGCCGTCACGGTGAGCGCGGCCACCCGCTCCGGCTCGACGCCCGGGGTGTCCTGAGCCAGGACGAGACCGTCGACGCCCGCCGCCAGCGCCCCGGTCAGCTGGGGCACACGGGCTCTCAACCGGCGCAGCTCGTCGAGGATCTCTGCCTCGGAGGCCATCGGCTCTCTCCTCTCGGCGCGTGCTCGCTGCCACTCAAAGGGCCTCCAGCGCATCCCTGAGCCTCTTCAGCAATGTGATGTCGGGATCGGTGACGTCGGGCAGGGCCTCGGTGGCGGGCGCGGGCGGCCGGGGCGACACGAGGCCCGCCGACACCAGCCGCCGGACGTCCACCAGGGTGGGGAACGCCCGCCGGCCCAGCGCCCGCGCGATGTCCGTCGCCGTGCGGACGCCGTCCACCATGGCCAGCACCGCGGCCTGCCGGGACGTGATCGGCGGGGGCGCGACGGGGTCGGCCCGCACCAGCGACGCGCCGTCCGTCGCCGCGTCCGGCCAGACGCGGTGCAGCAGATCGCGGCGGCGCAGCGTCTCGCGCTCCAGTGCGGCCACCGGAACCGGCCGCACCGAGCCGAGCTGATGCCTGACCCCGTACCGGAAACGGCCCGGGGTGCTGCTCGGCGCCAGCACGAAGTACGCCGCGTCGTACAGCGCCCCGAGATGGCACAGTTCCAGCGCGCCCGAGCTCAACAGGCCGCCGTCCAGCAGGAGTCGGGTGGTGGCATGCCGGTCGTCGGTCGCTCTCGCGGCGGCCTCCCACGCCTCGGCGCGCAGGGTGCCGTGCGCGGTGAGGAGCAGGTCCAGGCCGGGGGCGGAGGGGCTCTCGGCGTGCACCACCCGGCCGTCGACGAGATGGAGGCTGCCCCGCTCCCGGACGAGGACACCGGTGGCCTCCTCGGCGGCCAGCCTCGTCAGCATCGGCGAGACCCCGCCCCAGGCCCGGTCACCGGCGGCGGCCTTGTCCCGCACGGGCAGCCGCGGCGGCGGGGTGGTGTGCGTGGTCCTGACCGCGGTCATCCCAGCACCAGCCGTCCGGCCATCTCGCCGAGCCGGATACGGGCCAGCGCGAGATTGCCCTCCGTGCGCGCCAGCCACAGATGCAGGAACACACTGCTGTCGAACGACGTCCGCACGAACCGCAGCACGTGATAGCTGTCCCGGTTGCTGACGATCAGATCCTCCAGCGGAGGATCGTCGGCCGCCTCACCGTCCTCCCCGACGGACGCGAACGCCCGGTGCTCGGCCGCCAGCCGCGCCAGCTCCGCGGCCTCGGCCGCACTGGCCTCCTGGTCACCCCCGGGCGACTCTCCTACGACGCCCAGGGCCAGCCCGCTCGTCCAGTCGACCAGCGCGGCGCCCCGGGCACCGGGCAGTCGCATGGCCTCCAGTAAGCACTCGTCGATTCCGGGCACCGTGGCTCCCCTCCCGCCTGCGGTTCGGCTGAGTGACGACGAAGCTACGCACCGTGTGGCCGAGGAGTGAGGGATCTGGCATTTTCCAGTGGAACATGCCCCGAGTGACTAAGGTGGGTCAACTGACCCCGTTTTCACACCAGTTCAACCGCATACCCGTAGGGGTGCGTCAACGGCGCCCGGGTGCGCGCAGGGTGGTGAGCGAGGCTGCGTGCGCCCCGCCGGATTCGGCCACGATCTCCGCCACCGTCTGCGGCTTCCGCACGGTCGCGAACGCCACACCCCCCGATCCGTCCGGCACGAAGCCGTAAACCCCGGGCCTGGCAAGGGAGTTGTAGGCGTAGTGCGCCGCGAAGTAGTACGCCCCGGTGTCCAGCGCCGCCGCGTAGTCCCCCTGCTCCAGCAGGGGCAACGCCTGCCCCTCGGCCAGCAGATCCCCCGCGAAGCACGCGGGCCCGGCGACGTCCTGCACCACGTCCGCCCCCGACTTGGGCCGCCCCTTCCCGTCGTAGGCGGCGATCCGCAGCGGCCACGACTGCGGCGCGTACACCGTCCGCGTCGCCACCTGCACGCCCGCGTGCGTGATCGCGATCGGCCGCCCGCCCGCGCTCTTCGCGTACTCGACCCGGGCCACCACCGTCCCCTGCTTGGCCAGCAGCGACCGCCCGAACTCGGTCACCAGCCCGTACCGCCCGTCGAACAGCCCCGGCACCGCCTCCTTCAGCAGCCGCGCGTACCGCGCGTACGTCGGGGCCGTCGCGTCCGAACCGAAGTTCACCGAGAGGCCGCCGCCGATGTCGAGCGTGTCGATCTGCCGCCGCCCGAGCCGCGCGTTGATCTCCTCCGCCAGCCGGTACGTCTCCGCGACGCCCCGCGCCAGCAGCTCCAGCGGGATGCCCTGCGACCCGATGTGCGCGTGCAGCCGGCTCAGCCACGGCCGCTCCGCATACGCCCGCACCACCCACTCGCGCGCCCCCTCGTCCCGCAACGGCACCCCGAACTTCGAGGTAGCCGTAGCCGTGGAGAGCGCGGCGATCGACCCGCCGCCGATCTGCGGATTGACCCGGATCCCGAGCGGGGAACGACTGCCGGCCGACCGCATCAGCCCGTCGATCCTGTCCAACTCCTGCGGATTGTCGGCGTTCACCGCGATCCCCAGCGCCAGCGCCTCCCGCAGCTCCGCCGGAGTCTTCGCGGGCGCGTCCAGCACCGTCCGCTCCGGCCGTACGCCCGCCGCCCGCGCGAGGGCCAGCTCACCGGGGCTCGCCACCTCCGCGCCGATGCCCTCCTCGTGCAGCAGCCGCAGCACCGGCACGAGCGGGCACGCCTTCACCGCGAACGCGTGCAGCACCGGCGTCCCCGGCGCCGTCACCGCGTCGAACGCCGCGCGCAGCGTCGCCGCCGACTCCCGGATGCCGGTGACGTCCAGCAACGCGACGATCGGGGAGCCCGGCCCCAGCAGCCCCTGCTCCACGGCGGCTCGTACGGCTTGGTCCCGGCGGGCGGTGCGCTCGGCGCCGGGACGGATGTCGGGATCGGTGCCGTCCGTGTGACCCTGGTTTTCGTCGTTCACTGCAGCCCCCGTCATGTCGTTGCCCGTGGTCGTTACATCCAGCCAAACACTCAGAGCCTGCCCACAAGGACGCCGCCATGTATTGACTAGTTCTATTCACGAAGCCAGGATGTGAATAGCTGTAGTAGGAAATCCGCTGAGAGCAGTCCGCTAGGAGGCAGACCATGTCAGGACCCCGCCCCGTACGAGCACCGCGCGGTACGGAACTGAGCGCCCTGGGATGGCAGCAGGAAGCCGCCCTGCGGATGCTGCAGAACAACCTGGACCCCGAGGTCGCCGAACACCCCGACAAGCTCGTCGTCTACGGCGGCACCGGCAAGGCCGCCCGCGACTGGCGCTCCTTCGACGCCATGGTCCGCACCCTGCGCACCCTCAAGCAGGACGAGACGATGCTCGTCCAGTCCGGCCGCCCCGTCGGCGTGATGCAGACCCACGAGTGGGCGCCGCGCGTCCTCATCGCCAACTCCAACCTCGTCGGCGACTGGGCGAACTGGGAGGAGTTCCGGCGCCTGGAGGCCCTCGGACTCACCATGTACGGCCAGATGACCGCCGGTTCCTGGATCTACATCGGCACCCAGGGCATCCTCCAGGGCACCTACGAGACCTTCTCCGCCGTCGCCGCGAAGAAGTTCAACGGCACCCTCGCCGGGACCATCACCCTCACCGCCGGCCTCGGCGGCATGGGCGGCGCCCAGCCCCTCGCCGTGACCATGAACGACGGCGTCGCGATCTGCATCGACGTAGACCCGCGCGCCATCGAACGCCGCATCGAGCACCGCTACCTCGACGTCCGCGCGGACTCGCTCGCGCACGCCCTCCAGCTCGCCGTCGAGGCCCGCGACGCCCGCCGCCCGCTCTCCATCGGCCTCCTCGGCAACGCCGCCGAACTGTTCCCGCAGATGCTCGCCGAGGGCGCCCCCATCGACATCGTGACCGACCAGACCTCGGCCCACGACCCCCTCGCCTACCTGCCGATCGGCATCGACTTCGACGACATGGCCGACGCCGCGACCAAGGACCCGGCGGGCTTCACCGCCCGCGCCCGCGAGTCCATGGCCAAGCACGTCGAGGCGATGGTCGGCTTCATGGACGCCGGCGCCGAGGTCTTCGACTACGGCAACTCGATCCGCGGCGAGGCCCAACTCGCCGGGTACGAGCGGGCGTTCGCCTTCCCCGGCTTCGTCCCCGCCTACATCCGCCCCCTGTTCTCCGAAGGTAAGGGCCCCTTCCGCTGGGCCGCCCTGTCCGGCGAGGCCTCCGACATCCACAAGACGGACAAGGCGATCCTCGACCTCTTCCCGGAGAACGAGTCCCTGCACCGCTGGATCAAGATGGCGGGCGAACGCGTCCACTTCCAGGGCCTGCCCGCCCGCATCTGCTGGCTCGGCTACGGCGAACGCGACAAGGCCGGCGAGCGCTTCAACGACATGGTGGCCTCCGGCGAGCTGGCCGCCCCGCTGGTCATCGGCCGCGACCACCTGGACTCCGGCTCCGTCGCCTCCCCGTACCGCGAGACCGAGGCCATGCTCGACGGCTCCGACGCGATCGCCGACTGGCCCCTCCTGAACGCGATGGTGAACGTCGCCTCCGGTGCGTCCTGGGTCTCCATCCACCACGGCGGCGGCGTCGGCATGGGCCGCTCCATCCACGCGGGCCAGGTGACGGTGGCCGACGGCACGGCTCTCGCCGGCGAGAAGATCCGCCGGGTACTGACCAACGACCCCGGCATGGGCGTCATCCGGCACGTCGACGCCGGGTACGACATCGCGGAGCGGGTCGCGGACGAGCGGGGTGTGCGGGTGCCGATGCGCGAGGGTGGAGACGCGTGACCTTCCACAGCATGTGGGCGGAGTTGCTGCCGATCGGCCGTGACTCCGCCTCCGGCGGCTACCGCCGCTACGCCTGGACCGGTGCCGAAGCCGAATGCCGGGCCTGGTTCGAGGAGCAGGCCAAGGCGCGCGGGCTGAGCTACGAGCTCGACCGCAACGGCAACCAGTGGGCCTGGCTGGGTGATCCCGCCGCCGGGGACGCCGTCGTCACCGGGTCGCACCTCGACTCGGTACCCGACGGTGGGGCCTTCGACGGTCCCCTCGGAGTCGTGTCGTCCTTCGCCGCGCTCGACGAACTGCGGGGCAGGGGAGCGCAGTTCACCAGGCCGCTCGCCATCGTGAACTTCGGTGACGAGGAGGGCGCCCGCTTCGGGCTCGCCTGTGTCGGGTCGCGGTTGACCGCCGGGCAGCTCACCGTCGAGCAGGCGCACCGGCTCACCGACGGCGACGGGGTCACGCTGCCGCAGGCCATGGCAGCCGCCGGGTACGACGCCGACGCCATCGGCCCCGATCCCGAACGACTCGCCCGCATCGGCGCGTTCGTCGAGCTGCACGTCGAACAGGGCCGTGCCCTCGACCTGTCCGGCGACCGGGTCGGCATCGCCAGCGCCATCTGGCCGCACGGGCGGTGGCGGTTCGACTTCCGGGGCGAGGCCAACCACGCCGGTACGACGAGGCTGGTGGACCGGCGGGACCCCATGCTGTCGTACGCCGAGACCGTGCTCGCCGCCCGCCGCGAGGCCCAACTCGCGGGTGCCGTCGCCACGTTCGGGAAGATCGCCGTCGAACCGAACGGCGTCAACGCCATCCCCTCCCTGGTGCGCGGCTGGCTCGACTCCCGCGCCGCCGACCAGGACACCCTGGACACGGTGGTCACCGGCGTCGAGAAGGCGGCCCGCGAGTACGCGGAGGCGCACGGCGTCGACCTCGACGTCGTCCGGGAGTCCTTCACCCCCGTCGTCGAGTTCGACCACACCCTGCGTGATGAACTCGCCCGCGTCCTGGGGAAGGAGACGGAGCTGACCGTCCCCGTCCTCGGCACCGGTGCAGGACACGACGCCGGAATCCTCTCCGGGAGCATCCCGACCGCCATGCTGTTCGTGCGCAACCCCACGGGCGTCTCGCACTCACCGGCCGAGTTCGCGGCCGAGGACGACTGCGTGGCCGGGGTGACCGCACTCGCCGACGTACTGGAAGGGCTGGCCTGCAGGTGACGCACCCCACCACGCGGACGTACTGGCTGGAACACGCCTGGCTCGACACCAACGTCGAGCCGGGCGTGGCCCTGGACGTAGCGGACGGCCGTATCACCGCCGTCCGCACCGGAGTCGCCACCCCACCCCCCGGCGCCGAGATCCTGCGCGGACTCACCCTCCCCGGGCTCGCCAACGCCCACAGCCACGCCTTCCACCGCGCCCTGCGCGGCACCGTCCAGGTGGGCTCCGGCACCTTCTGGACCTGGCGGGAGCTCATGTACTCCTTCGCCGACCAGCTGACCCCGGACACCTATCACGCACTGGCCCGCGCGGTGTACGCCGAGATGGCGCTGGCCGGGATCACGGCGGTCGGCGAGTTCCACTACGTGCACCACGCGCACGGCGGCACCCCGTACGCCGACCCCAACGCCATGGGCGAGGCCCTCATCGCCGCCGCCTCCGAAGCCGGTGTCCGCATCACCCTCCTCGACACCGCCTACCTCTCCTCCGGCTTCGGACAGCCCCCCAACCACCACCAGCTCCGCTTCTCCGACGGAAGCGCGGACGCCTGGGCGGAACGCTGTTCACTTCTCAAGGAACGGGATCACGCGAGGATCGGTGCCGCCATCCACTCCGTACGGGCCGTGCCCGCACGGGAGTTGGCGACGGTGGCCCGCTGGTCCGAGGAGCGGCGGGCCCCGCTCCACGTCCACCTGTCCGAGCAGACCGCCGAGAACGACGCCTGCCGGACCGCCCACGACTGCACGCCGACCCGACTCCTCGCCGATCACGGAGTGTTGGGCCCGCGCACCACGGGCGTGCACAACACGCACCTCACGGACGAGGACATCGCGCTACTGGGCTCGACCGGGACGGGCACCTGCATGTGCCCCACCACCGAACGCGACCTGGCCGACGGCATCGGCCCCGCCGTAGCCCTCCAGCGAGCGGGCTCACCGCTCTCCCTCGGCTCCGACAGCCACGCCGTCATCGACCTGCTCGAAGAGGCCCGGGCGATGGAGCTGAACGAGCGCCTGCGCACCCGCACCCGGGGTCACTGGACGGCCGCGGCCCTGCTCCGCGCGGCTTCCGCCGACGGCCACGCGGCCCTGGGCTGGGACGAAGCGGGCAGCATCGTGGCAGGTGCCCTCGCCGACTTCACGACGATCGCGCTCGACTCGGTCAGGACAGCGGGCCCGGTGCCCAGGCTCGGCGCCGAGACGGCCGTATTCGCGGCGACGGCAGCGGACGTACGGCACACGGTCGTGGGCGGGCGGCACGTCGTACGCGACGGGGCGCACGCGCTCGTGCCGGATGTGCCGCAGACGCTCGCCGCAGCCGTCGAAGCCTTGCGCGCGTAGAACCGATCGCCGACCCCCGCATCCACGAGGACACGATGAGCAGCAGCACTGTCATCACCAACATCGCCACGCTGGTCACCAACGACCCCTCCCTCGGTGACGGATCTCCCCTCGGTCTGATCCAGGACGCGGCCGTCGTCATCGACGGCGACCGCATCGCGTGGACCGGTGAATCAAGCAAAGCACCCGCCACTGACAATCGGGTCGACGCCGGTGGGAGGGCGGTCCTGCCCGGCTTCGTGGACTCCCACTCGCACCTCGTCTTCGCGGGCGACCGCACGCAGGAGTTCAACGCCCGGATGTCCGGGCGTGCTTACAGCGCGGGCGGCATCCGTACGACGGTCGCGGCGACGCGCGCGGCGAGCGACGCGGAACTGGAGGCGAACCTCACCCGTTACCTGGACGAGGCCCTGCGCCAGGGCACGACGACGTTCGAGACGAAGTCCGGCTACGGCCTGACGGTCGCCGACGAGTCCCGCGCCCTGCGCATCGCCGCCGCGCACACGGACGAGGTGACGTACCTCGGCGCGCACATCGTCTCGCCGGACTACGCCGACGACCCGGCCGCATACGTGTCCCTGGTCACCGGCGAGATGCTCGACGCCTGCGCCCCGCACGCCCGTTGGATCGACGTGTTCTGCGAGAAGGGCGCCTTCGACGGCGACCAGGCCCGCGCGATCCTCACGGCGGGCAGGGCGAAGGGCCTGCACCCGCGCATCCACGCCAACCAGCTCTCCTACGGCCCCGGCGTCCAACTCGCCGTAGAACTGGACGCGGCGAGCGCGGACCACTGCACGCATCTCACGGACGCGGACGTGGACGCGCTCGCGAGTGGTCGTACGGTCGCGACGCTGCTTCCCGGTGCCGAGTTCTCGACGCGGGCCCAGTGGCCGGACGCACGGCGGCTCCTGGACGCGGGCGTCACCGTCGCGTTGTCGACGGACTGCAATCCGGGTTCGTCCTTCACGTCCTCCGTGCCCTTCTGCATCGCGCTCGCGGTGCGGGACATGGGGATGACTCCGGACGAGGCGGTGTGGGCGGCCACGGCGGGCGGTGCGGCGGCGCTGCGGCGCGACGACGTGGGGCGGCTCGCGCCGGGGTCCCGCGCCGACCTGATCCTGCTGGACGCGCCCAGCCATGTGCACCTGGCGTACCGGCCGGGGGTGCCGTTGGTCAGCGGGGTGTGGCGGCGGGGAACGCGGACGGTCTGACCGGCACCGCCGCCCGCGCCCGCACCAGCAGGTACGTCCGTACGGCGCCGCCGTCCGGTGTTCGGGCGTCCGAGGAACGCGACGTCGCCGTGGTGGGCGCCCTTCAGGTCGCGCTGCTCCCCGCCGGGCAGTTCGACGGTCGCGTAGGTGATGTCGGTACGGCTGTCCACCTCGACGGTGCCGAGGGACATCTGCGCGTCCGGGTGGCGACGGGTACCGGGAGCGCGGTGGGCCTGGCGGGCATGGTCTCTCCGATCGTCATGGAACGCGCGGTGCGTCAAAACGTGCGGTGCGTGAAGAAGCACGTGAGTCGCAAGGTTCCAGCCCCCGCCGACAAGCCGCCGACATCGGACCGACAGCCCCGACAGGAGTCCGACGTCGCGATTCCGGCGCTCTGGCCTGCGGAGACCGCTGTTCGCCGGTCCGCTGAAAGCGTGGTGAAGGCGGCGTGAAACCGGGTGCGCGCAGGGTCTGTTCCAGAACGAAGGCGATACGAGCCCCCGGCCCGGGGGCCACGCCCGAACCGAGGAGCACCCCACCATGGCCATCACCCTCACCGACCAGGACAAGCTCGCCCTGCGGACCGCCGCGTACGGCGCCGTCTCGCTCATGGCCGCCGCCGGTGCCGCAGGCTCGCCGCACCGGATCGCCACCCACGGAAGCATCGCGCTGGCCTCCGCGACCGGTCCGGTCGGGTACGTGCTCGCCGAGAAATCGAAGATCGCGGGCCTGAACGGCAAGTCCGTGGCCGAGATCGCCGACCACGTGCTGCCGGCCCTGACCGCGGCGATGGGCCTGCTCAGGAAGCAGGATCCGGCCGAGGCCGACAACTTCCGCAGCACCGTCCTGGTCGCGATCGAAGCAGGCGCCCGGGCCGACAAGAACGGGTCCGGCCCCGCCCTGGCCGAGATGACCCGCAAGATCACCGGAGCCCTCGACGCCGCCTGACCGGGCCCGCGACCCGGCCGGATCTCCCGCCCGCCGGGTCGCGGCCCAGCCGGTGTTGTCGATGCTCCAGGCCCAGAGCGAGCGGGAACAAGGGCTTGATGGGCTGCCGGTCCAGCGGCAGTTCGCCGGAGAGGCGGGGCAGCGACTCCGCGCCGGAGACGCGCGCCATCTGCCCATAAGGGCAAGGGGTGTTGGGGACCGTAGCCCCTCGACGAAGGCCCGAACCCCCACCCCTACGACCGGCCCCGAGCCGATGGGACGGCGCCGGGCGGCGTACGACTGGCCACCGCTGGTGTCGCCGCAGGCCGGCAGCCCTCTGTGGCGGTCGGGACAGGGGAGGACACGGTCGTAGGGTGCTCGGCATGAGCATCATCGGGGTTGGTATCGACGTGGCCGAGATCGACCGGTTCGCGGCGTCCCTGGCGCGTACGCCGGGGATGGCCCGACGCCTGTTCCTGGACAGCGAGTTGCTGCTGCCGAGTGGCGAGCGCCGGGGGTCCGCCTCCCTCGCTGCTCGCTTCGCCGCGAAGGAGGCCCTGGCGAAGGCGTTGGGCGCCCCGGCCGGGCTGCACTGGACGGATGCCGAGGTGTACGTCGAGGACAGTGGGCAGCCGCGGCTGCGGGTGACGGGGACGGTCGCGGCACGGGCCGCCGAACTGGGCGTCCGGTCGTGGCACGTCTCGTTGAGCCACGACGCGGGGGTGGCTTCGGCGGTGGTGATCGCGGAGGGGTGACGGGGGCCGGGACTGCGACGGCTGCGGGTTCCGTCCGGCGCCCGGGTGCGGTGCCCGTCCCTTCCGGGGCAGACTCGACGGCATGCGTACTGCGTACAGCGTGGAGACGGTAAGAGCGGCCGAACAGGGGCTGATGGCGCGGCTTCCCGAGGGCACGCTCATGCAGCGCGCCGCGGCCGGACTGGCCGTCGCCTGCGCCCAGTTGCTCGGGCGGGTCTACGGCAGCCGGGTCGTGCTGCTGGTGGGGAGCGGGGACAACGGCGGCGACGCCCTGTACGCGGGGGCGCGGCTGGCGCGGCGCGGGGCGGGCGTCACGGCGGTGCTGCTCGCGCCCGACCGCACCCACGCCGGCGGTCTCGCGGCGCTGCTGCGGGCGGGCGGTCGTACCGTCGCGCCGCAGGACGCCGAGGGGCCGGTCCTGCGCGCCGATCTCGTCCTGGACGGGATCGTCGGGATCGGGGGGAAGGGCGGGTTGCGTCCGGATGCCGCGCGGTTGGCGGCCCTCGCCGGGGACTCCCGGGGTGTCGTCGTCGCCGTCGACCTGCCGAGCGGGGTCGAGGCGGACACCGGGGAGGTGCGGGGGGCGGCCGTGCGGGCCGATGTCACCGTCACCTTCGGGACCCACAAGCCGGGGCTGCTGATCGATCCCGCGCGCGAGTACGCCGGTTCCGTACGCCTCGTCGACATCGGGCTCGGGGCCGAACTGCCCGACGAGCCCGCGCTGGAGGCCCTGCAACACGCGGACGTGGCGCGGTTGTTGCCCGTGCCGGGGGCCGAGAGCGACAAGTACCGGCGCGGAGTCGTGGGCATCGCCGCCGGGTCCGGACGGTATCCGGGCGCGGCCGTGCTCGCCGTCGCGGGGGCGCTGAGGGGCGGGGCGGGGGCCGTACGGTACGTCGGGCCGGCCGCGGATGCCGTGATCGCCCGTTTCCCGGAGGCCCTGGTGTCGGACCGGGGGCCACGGAAGGCGGGGCGGGTGCAGGCGTGGGTCGTCGGGCCGGGGGCGGGCGACGACGCCGCGACCGTGGCGGAGGTGGTGACCGCTGATGTGCCGGTGCTCATCGACGCGGACGGGCTGCGGCTGGCCGATCCCGATGCCGTACGGGCCCGCAGGGCGCCGACGCTGATGACTCCGCACGCGGGGGAGGCCGCCGCGCTGCTAGGGGTGCCGCGGGAGGAGGTCGAGAGGGCCCGGCTGACGTCCGTACGGGAGTTGGCGGGGCGGTACGGGGCGACCGTGCTGCTCAAGGGGTCGACCACGCTCGTCGCCGACTCGGGGGGAGGGGCGGTGCGGGTGAATCCGACGGGCACGGGCTGGCTGGCCACGGCGGGGAGCGGGGACGTGTTGTCGGGCCTCGCGGGGTCGTTGCTGGCGGCGGGGCTGTCGGCGTTCGACGCGGGGAGCGTCGGGGCGTATCTGCACGGCCTGGCGGGGCGGCTGGCGGCGGACGGGGCGCCAGTGGGGGCGCATGACGTGGCGGAGGCGGTGCGGGTCGCCTGGCGGGATGTGCGGGATGTGCGGGACTGACCGGTCCGCGCGCTGAGGGCGGGCCCGCTCGTCAATAAGGGTGACCCCTCCGCGCGGCACCCGTCCGCTGTCGTACCGTCGCGTTTCTCTGATCGCATGATCAGTACACGAATCGCGCACAGAAGCATCGCGGTGCTGCTCACCGCGTTGATCACCCTCCCCGTCGGGACCGGGAACGCCTGGGCAGAGCCGGTGCCGCCGGCGCCGGGGCCCGCGGAGACCGAACTCGTGCCGGGGGTGCCGCCGGGGCCGTATCAGCCCTGGCAGATCGACACGCCCGACCAGGCCCTCGCACCGAAGGTGTACACGCCGACCGCCGAGGAGGACCGGGTCGAACCGCGGGACGCCGCGATGGGGACGTACGCGCTCGTCGAGTACGTGCCGATCGGGGACGCCGTCGCGAAGGTGACGTGCAGCAAGCAGACCGGGCCGTATCAGCGGGGCGTGGAGCGGTGGCTCCGACTGAAGGTGGACGGAAAGCAGTCGGGCGCCGACTGCAAGGCCATCCGGGCCTTTCAAAAGAAGCAGGGCATCAAGCCCGCGATCGGCTTCGCGGGACCCGTCACCTGGGCGCGCATGCAGTTGCTCGCGGCGAAGAAGAACCCGAACGCCGCCGGGAAGTGCCCCGTCCGCTCGTACCGCGTCGCCTGCGTCGATCTCGACCGGCAGCTCACCTGGGTGCAGAAGGGGAAGAAGGTCGTCTTCGGGCCGGTTCCGATGCGCAGCGGGCGCACCGGGCACGTGACCCGGGGCGGCTGGCACAAGATCTACTGGAAGCACAAGAACCACTGGTCCACGCTCTACAACAGCCCTATGCCGTATGCCCAGTTCTTCGACGGCGGCATCGCCTTCCACGCCGTCTACGGCAGCATCTACACCACCACCGGCTCCTGGGGCTGCGTCAACCTGCGGCTGGCCGACGCCCGCAAGCTGTGGAACGTCCTCAAGAAGGGCGACCGCGTGTACGTCTGGGGGCACCGGCCCGGAAACTAGGCGGGCTTCCAGGGGTGTCAGTCCCCTCTGAGACACTGGGGACGTCATGAACGAGACAGCACTTCAGCCGACCGCCCCGCTGCGCGCCCGCGCCGAGATCGACCTGGGCGCCCTGCGGGCCAACGTGCGGGCCCTGCGCGCCCTCGCGCCGGGCGCGGCCCTCATGGCCGTCGTGAAGTCCGACGCCTACGGCCACGGGGCCGTGCCGTGCGCCCGCGCGGCCGTCGAGGCGGGGGCCACCTGGCTCGGTACGGCCACCCCCGAGGAGGCCCTCGACCTGCGGGCCCGCGCCGGACTGCCGGACGGCGTGCGGATCATGTGCTGGCTGTGGACCCCGGGCGGTCCCTGGCGGGAGGCCATCGAGGCCGATCTCGACGTCTCCCTCAGCGGGATGTGGGCCCTGGAGGAGGTCGTCGCGGCGGCTCGTGCGGCGGGGCTCCCCGCGCGCGTGCAGCTCAAGGCCGACACCGGGCTCGGGCGCAACGGGTGCCAGCCCGGCGACGACTGGGCCGAGCTGGTCGGCGCGGCCCTGCGCGCGGAGGCCGACGGACTCGTCCGCATCACCGGCCTCTGGTCGCACCTCGCCTGCGCCGATGAACCGGGCCATCCCTCCGTCGACGCCCAACTCGCCCTGTTCCACGAGATGCTGGCGCACGCGGAACAGCGCGGCGTACGGCCCGAGGTGCGGCACATCGCCAACTCGCCCGCCACGCTCACCCGTCCCGACTCCCACTTCGACCTCGTCCGCACCGGCATCGCCGTCTACGGCATCTCGCCCAGCCCCGAGCTGGGCTCCTCCGCCGACTTCGGACTGCGGCCGGTGATGACCCTGAAGGCGTCCGTCGCCCTGGTGAAACAGGTCCCGGGCGGCCACGGTGTCAGTTACGGACATCACTACGTCACCCCGGGCACGACCACCCTCGGCCTCGTCCCCGTCGGCTACGCGGACGGCATCCCCCGGCACGCCTCCGGCACCGGCCCGGTGCTGGTCGGCGGCAAGTGGCGGACGGTCGCGGGGCGGGTCGCGATGGACCAGTTCGTCGTTGATCTGGGCGGGGACGAGCCAGAGGCGGGCACGGAGGCGATCCTCTTCGGCCCCGGCGACCGCGGCGAGCCCACCGCCGAGGACTGGGCACAGGCCGCGGGCACCATCGCCTACGAGATCGTGACCCGCATCGGATCGCGCGTTCCACGCGTCTACGTCAATGAGGTCGTCCCCGGGTTCGTGCCCGAGGTCGTCCCGGAGGTCGTCCCCGGGTATGAGGAAGACGACGTAGCGCAGGGCCGAGACGCGAAGAGGAGCGGCACGTGAGCGAGAGCAGTGCGGAGGCGGTCGCCGCGGTCGCCTCCGCCGCCACGGGGGCGGCGGGCAACTGGCGCAAGGCGACCGGCATCGCGGGTGCCGCGATAGGTGTGATCGCCGCCGGTGCGGCGGCCGGTGTCGCCATAGAGCGGATGACCGTCGGACGCGGCATGCGCGAGCGGGCCCGGCTGGCGCTCGACTCCACGGGACCGTACGGCTCCCTGCGCGGCACCCCCGGCACGGCACAAGCCGACGACGGCACCGAGCTGTACTACGAGGTCGACGACATCGAGCCGGACCTCGCCGTCACGCCCAAGCGCCGCCGCCTCTTCGGACGCAAGGCCCCTGCCCCCGTCACCGTCGTCTTCAGCCACGGCTACTGCCTCAACCAGGACTCCTGGCACTTCCAGCGGGCGGCCCTGCGCGGGGTCGTACGGACCGTGCACTGGGACCAGCGCAGCCACGGCCGCTCCGCGCGCGGGGTCGCGCAGCTCGAAGACGACATGCCGCTCACCATCGACCAGTTGGGCCGCGACCTGAAGGCCGTGCTCGACGCGGCCGTGCCCGAGGGGCCGATCGTGCTCGTCGGCCACTCCATGGGCGGCATGACGGTGATGGCACTCGCCGACCAGTACCCCGACCTGATCCGCGACCGGGTCGTCGCCACCGCCTTCGTCGGTACGTCCTCCGGGCGGCTAGGCGAGGTCAACTTCGGGCTGCCCGTCGCCGGGGTCAACGCGGTCCGGCGGGTGCTGCCCGGTGTGCTGAAGGCGCTCGGGCAGCAGGCGGCGCTGGTGGAGCGGGGGCGGCGGGCCACCGCCGATCTGTTCGCCGGGATCATCAAGCGGTACTCGTTCGCTTCCCGGGACGTAGATCCGGCGGTCGCGCGGTTCGCCGAGCGGATGATCGAGGGCACGCCCATCGATGTCGTCGCCGAGTTCTATCCGGCGTTCACCGACCACGACAAGACCGCGGCCCTCGCCCACTTCAAGGACATGCCGGTGCTCGTGCTGGCCGGGATCGGCGATCTCGTCACACCCAGTGAGCACAGCGAGGCCATCGCCGACCTGCTGCCGGACGCCGAACTGGTGCTCGTGCCGGACGCCGGACACCTGGTCATGCTGGAGCACCCGGAAGTGGTCACCGACCGCCTCGCCGACCTGCTCACGCGCGCGGGTGCCGTGCCCGCAGGAGCTACCGTAAGCGGCTATGGAAGCACCAGCAGCACCGCACAACGCGGCTGAGCCCCTGTCCGTCTCCCTCACCGTCAACTCCCCCGAGCAGATGCGGGAGTTGGGCCGCCGCCTCGCCAAACTGCTGCGCGCGGGCGACCTCGTGATGCTCACGGGTGAGCTGGGCGCCGGCAAGACGACACTGACCCGGGGACTGGGGGAGGGGCTCGGGGTCCGCGGCGCGGTCACCTCGCCGACGTTCGTCATCGCGCGCGTGCACCCCTCGCTCGGTGAGGGGCCGCCGCTGGTCCACGTCGACGCGTATCGCCTGAGCGGCGGGCTCGACGACATGGAGGACCTGGACCTCGACGTCTCGCTGCCCGAGTCCGTGATCGTCGTGGAGTGGGGCGAGGGCAAGGTCGAGGAGCTGACGGACGACCGGCTGTCGCTCGTCATCCACCGGGCCGTGGGCGACACGACCGACGAGGTTCGGCACGTGACCGTCACCGGGCTCGGTGAGCGGTGGGCCGCGGTTGAACTGGGCGTGCTCGGCGCCTGACCGGGCGGTGCGGGTGGTGCGGGGCGTGTGGGTTCCGACAAGGTGTCGGCAAGATGTTGCGTTCGGGGTCTCGCGCGTGGTCACATGGTATCCAGTACGTAGTTAGGTCTACCTAACTACGTCTGCCCCAGGCCCCGGGAGGCGTCCATGTCGGCTTCGTCGGCTTCAGAGAATCAGGACCGTCCGCAGCCGCGTGTGTTCGCCGGGGTGTCGATGCGGGAGTTGTTGGCGGCGGGGGATGCGGCGAAGGCGATTTCCACGCCACCGGAGGCTCCGCCGGTTGAGCAGCGTAAAGCGGCGTAGTCGTTCGGCTGCGGGTCGGTGGGGGCTGGTCGCGCCCCGCGGCGGAGCCGCATATCGATACAGCCCCGCGCCCCTTTGGGGCACGACCTCGCTCAGTGGATTACGACGATGCTCTGGCCGATCGTCGCGAACTCCCACATCGCCGCGCCGTCCTCGATCGACTCGCGGATGCCGCCCGATTTCACCGTGGGGTCGGGTTCCGCCGTCGCGCCGCTCACCGCCGCGCTGAAGCCGATCGCGATGCCGTTCGTGCTGGTGAAGCGGACGACGTGCTGGATGGGGGTGCCGTCGGTGCCGGTGATCGCGTTCGAGCGGGACGTGACGAAGTAGGAACCCATGGCCGGGTCCACCGTGCCGGGGGTGACCTTGAACGTGTGGTTGACCTTGTTGTTCTCGGCGACCAGCCACACCCGGTCGTCGTCCACCGAGTACACGACCCGCTCCCCCCTGCCGGAGCCGGCGGGCAGTGCGGCGGGGTTCTTCCTGTCGCGGGGTGCCTTCGAGGTGGCGACCGCGGGCGGGGCGCTCGCACGGGCCGTACTCCCCAGTCCGGCCGGGACGCTCGCCGACGCCTGATAGGCGAGGAAACCGACCGTGGCGACGGCCGCCACGGTGAGCCCGGCCACGATTCCCGAGCTGCTGCCGGCCATCGGCGCCCACCTCCGTGTCTTGTATGTCCTGTAAGTGCGGTGACCCTAGGTGACGGTAGCAGCCGGGCCGGGCCGACCGGGGCGGCCGTGCTCGCGGCGCCGGAGCCGTAGGCTGTTTGCGTGCTCTTGCTCGCTCTGGATACCGCCACCCCCGCCGTCACCGTCGCCCTGCACGACGGCGAGGCCGTCATCGCCTCGTCGAGTCAGGTGGACGCGCGCCGCCACGGTGAGCTGCTGCTCCCGGCCGTCGACCGCGTCCTCGCCGACGCGGGGCTCAAGATCGACGCCGTCACGGGAATCGTCGTGGGCATCGGCCCCGGCCCCTACACCGGGCTGCGCGTCGGGCTGATGACCGCCGACACCTTCGGGCTCGCGCTCGGTGTCCCCGTGCAC
The DNA here is from genome assembly GCF_040655155.1 of Streptomyces sp. NPDC050508. Taxonomy (NCBI): domain Bacteria; kingdom Bacillati; phylum Actinomycetota; class Actinomycetes; order Kitasatosporales; family Streptomycetaceae; genus Streptomyces; species Streptomyces sp. NPDC050508. The sequence continues at coordinate 92,975 of NZ_JBFAJJ010000015.1, read as the reverse complement.
GGTGTGTGCACGCTGGACGGCCTCGCCTACGCCGCCGACCTCGACGTCCCCTTCGTCGTGGCCACCGACGCGCGGCGCAAGGAGGTCTACTGGGCGCGCTACGCCGACTCCCGCACCCGCGTCACCGACCCGGCCGTGGACCGGCCCGCCGACATCGCCGACGAGGTGGCGGGGCTGCCCGCCGTCGGAGCCGGCGCGCTGCTCTACCCCGACACCTTCCCGTCCGCGCACGAGCCCGAGCACGTGTCCGCCGCCGCGCTCGCCTCTCTGGCCGTCGAGAGACTGGCGGCGGGCGTCGTACTCCCCGAGCCCCGGCCGCTGTACCTGCGCCGTCCCGACGCCCAGGTGCCCAAGAACTACAAGGTGGTCACCCCCAAGTGACGGAGTCCGTGAGTCCTCGACTGCGCGAGATGCGCTGGTGGGACATCGATCCCGTGCTGGAGCTGGAGAAGGAACTCTTCCCCGAGGACGCCTGGTCCCGGGGCATGTTCTGGTCCGAGCTGGCGCACGCGCGGGGGGCGGAGGCGACCCGGCGGTACCTGGTGGCCGAGGCCGCCGATGAGGAGATGTCCGAGAGCGGCGTCCGGGTCATCGGCTACGCGGGTCTCGCCACCACCGGAGACCAGGCCGACATCCAGACCATCGCCGTCGCCCGCGACCACTGGGGCACCGGCCTCGGCTCCACCCTGCTGACCGAACTCCTCGGCGCGGCAAGCGAGTTCGAGTGCGCCGAGGTCATGCTCGAATGCCGCGTCGACAACGTCCGCGCGCAGAAGCTGTACGAGCGCTTCGGCTTCGCCCCCATCGGTTTCCGGCGCGGCTACTACCAGCCGGGCAACGTCGACGCCCTGGTGATGCGCCTGACCACAGATCCCGACAGCAGCTCCGCTGCGGGGGCACCTTCCGTACAAGGAACCGAGATCCATGACTGACTCACGCGACGAGCCTCTCGTCCTGGGCATCGAGACCTCCTGCGACGAGACCGGTGTCGGCATCGTCCGCGGCACCACCCTGCTGGCCGACGCGGTCGCGTCCAGCGTCGACGAGCACGCCCGCTTCGGCGGGGTCGTACCGGAGGTGGCGTCCCGCGCCCACCTGGAGGCGATGGTCCCGACGATCCAGCGCGCGCTGAAGGACGCGGGGGTGAGCGCCCGTGACCTCGACGGCATCGCGGTCACGGCCGGGCCCGGGCTCGCGGGGGCACTGCTCGTCGGCGTCTCCGCCGCCAAGGCCTACGCCTACGCGCTCGGCAAGCCCCTCTACGGCGTCAACCACCTCGCCTCCCACATCTGCGTCGACCAGCTGGAACACGGCCCGCTGCCCGAGCCGACGATGGCGCTGCTGGTGTCCGGCGGCCACTCGTCCCTCCTCCTCTCCTCGGACATCACCTCGGACGTACGGCCGCTGGGCGCGACGATCGACGACGCGGCGGGCGAGGCCTTCGACAAGATCGCCCGGGTGCTGAACCTCGGCTTCCCGGGCGGCCCGGTCATCGACCGGTACGCGAAGGAGGGCGACCCCACGGCGATCACGTTCCCGCGCGGACTGACCGGGCCGCGCGACCCGGCGTACGACTTCTCCTTCTCCGGGCTGAAGACGTCCGTGGCCCGCTGGATCGAGGCGAAGCGGGCGGCGGGGGAGGACGTGCCGGTGCGTGATGTGTCGGCGTCCTTCCAGGAGGCCGTCGTCGACGTCCTGACCCGCAAGGCCGTACGGGCCTGCAAGGACGAGGGCGTCGACCACCTGATGATCGGCGGCGGTGTCGCCGCCAACACGCGCCTGCGCGCGCTGGCGGCGGAGCGCTGCGAGGCCGCCGGTATCCGCCTCCGCGTCCCGCGCCCGAAGCTGTGCACGGACAACGGCGCGATGGTCGCCGCGCTGGGCGCGGAGATGGTGGCCCGCAACCGCACCCCCTCGGACTGGGACCTGTCGGCCGACTCATCGCTTCCGGTGACGGACCCGCATGTGCCGGGGCATCACCATCACGACCACGTGCACGAGGTCAGCAAGGAGAACCTGTACTCGTGACGGTCGCGTTGATGTGGGAGGCACGGGCGGTCGCGGGGCGAGGGGACGAACTGCTCGCCTGGGTACGGGAGCAGCGGCTTCCGGCCGAGCCGCTGCGCCGGGAAGTGCTGCGCGCACCCCAGGACCGGGTCCTCGTCCTCACGTGGTGGGACGCGGAGTACGACGCCGAGCTGCCCGAACTTCCCGAGCCGGACGGGGAGTTGGTCATGCGGGCGGTGCATCGGTGGCGGTTCGAGTCGGTGGCGGCGGACTGACGGGGGAGTACGACAGCCTCATCGGCTCCTCCTTGTCCTGGCCCAGCCACAGCAGCCGCCCGTTCGCGCGCTCCCAGCGGGCGCCGACCGCGGCCTTGGCCAGCCAGTCCATCGCCATCGCCAGGGGGACCAGGAGCACCCAGGTGAACCCGAGCACGCCCACGACCAGGTTCGGCAGCAGGAACAGCAGGAGCCTGCCGAGGCCGAACGGGCGTTGGGTCGGGGCCGGTTCGGGGCCCGGCAGCGGGACCGCGGCCTCGAAGTCCGCCACCTCGCCGACCCACTTGAGCCGTGTTCCCCGCACCAACGTCACGAGCGTGAAGAACACGACCGCGAAGACGGCCGCCCTCCCCACCGAGCCGGCCCGCAGTACCGACCCGTCGTGCACGCCGACCGCAACCGCCGCCCCCATCCCGGTGCCGGCCAACAGCGCCAGAGCGGCCGTCAGTTCACTGTGTACGTACCTGACCATCGCATCCCCCGTGTCTCCGTGCGGGGGTCGCTCACCCCACCCCCGACACCTCTGTCTCGCACAGCAGTCGCCGGTCGGTGCCGAGTACCCTCACCGGTCCTGTGAGGTTCAGCCGTGCGGTGTGCCGTACGTCCGTGCTCGATGCGGACAACCGTAGTTCCAGGGTGCCCGGTTCGACCACACGGCGCCCCGAACGGTCGGTGAACGCCGACAGGTCCGCGTGGAAGCGGAAGGTCACGCGTGTCGCCTCGCCGGGGCCCAACTCCAGCCGCCGGTAACCGATCAGGCGGACGTCCGGGCGGGTCACCGAGGCGACCGGGTCGTGCAGGTACAGCTGGACGACCTCCGCCCCCGCCCGGTCACCGGTGTTGGTGACGGTGACCGTCAGGTCGTAGGAGCCGTCCGTGTCGATGGCCCGATCCACCGGCTCCGCCGCCTCCCACGCGAACGTCGTGTACGAGCGGCCGTGGCCGAAGGCGTACAGCGGGGTCGGGTCGAGGCTGCTGACCTCGTCGGCGAGGCCCAACGGGGGCTGCAGATACGTCCAGGGCTGGCCGCCCGGCACGTGCGGGACGCTCACCGGGAGGCGGCCCGACGGGTTGAGGCGGCCCGACAGTGCTCCCGCCACCGCCGGGCCGCCCTCCTCCCCTGGGAAGAACGCCTGGACCACCGCGCCCAGGCGTCCGTGCCAACGCCCCAGCGCGTAGGGGCGACCGGTCAGCAGGACCAGGACCACCGGGACGCCCGTCGACACCAGCGCGTCCAGCAAGTCGGCCTGCACGCCCGGCAGTTGGAGGTCGGCCACATCGCAGCCCTCGCCCGACGTGCCGCGCCCGAACAGGCCCGCGCGGTCGCCGAGCACCGCCACGCACACATCCGCCTCCGCCGTCCGCGCCACCGCCTCCTCGAAACCGGAGGTGTCCGGGTCGGAGACGTCACACCCCTCCGCGAACGTCACCTTGGCGTCCGGGAGTTCGGCGCGCAGGGACTCCAGCACCGTGGGGATGTCGATGCCCATCGGCACCTCGGGGTGGTGGACGCCCACGTGGGACGGGAAGGAGTAGCAGCCGAGCATCGCGAGAGCGTCCGCCGCCCTCGGTCCCACCACCGCGATACGCGCCTCCGGAGACAAGGGGAGCACACCGTCCGGGTTGTCCAACAACACCACTGACTCTTCGGCCAGTTGGCGGGCGAGGGCGCGGTTCGCCGCCGAGTCGAGGTCGATCCGCCCGGCCGGCTCCGGCGACCAGTCCTCGTCCAGGAGCCCCAACTCCGCCTTCTGCAACAGCACTCGACGCGCCGCCCGCTCGACCAGCGACTCCGGTACCTCACCCGCCCGCACCGCCTCCACCAGCGGCTTCCCGTAGCACTTCAACGTCGGCAGCTCCACGTCGATCCCCGCCGCCAGCGCCGCATGCGCGGCCTGCGCCGGGCTGCCCGCCACCCGGTGAAGCGTCTCCAGGAAGCCGATGCCGAAGTAGTCGGCGACCACGGTTCCGGTGAACCCCCAGTCCTCACGAAGGAGTTGGGTCAGCAGCTCAGGATCCGCCGACGCCGGGACGCCGTCCGTCTCGTTGTACGCCGCCATCACCGAGCGCGCGCCGCCCTCCCGCAGCGCCATTTCGAACGGCGGCAGCACCACGTCCGCGAACTCCCGCACCCCGGCCCGCACCGGCGCCAGGTTCCGCGCCCCCACCGAGGACGCGTACCCGGCGAAGTGCTTCAGCGTCGCGACGACCCCGGCCGACTCCAGCCCCCGCACATACGCGGCACCGATGGTCCCCACCAGGTACGGGTCCTCGCCGATCGTCTCCTCCACCCGGCCCCACCGCGGATCCCGTACGACGTCCAGGACCGGGGCGAGACCCTGGTGGACGCCGGCCGCCCGCAGGTCGGCGCCGATGTGCCGGGCCATCTCCTCGACCAACGACGGATCGAAGCTCGCGCCCCACGCCAACGGCACCGGGTACGCCGTCGCACCCCACGCGGTGAACCCCGCCAGGCACTCCTCATGGGCGACCGCCGGGATACCGAAGCGACCCGCCGCCGCGATACGCCGTTGTGCACGGGCCAGCGCCTGCGCGCCCAACTCCGGGTCCACGGGCGCCGTACCGAAGGAACGGGTGAGCTGCCCCAGTCCCCGGGTGATCAGCTCGTCCCAGTCGTAGTCCGAGGTCATCTCGCGCTGGAGCGGGGCGACGCCGTCGCCGTCCGTGTCGGCGCCCACCCAGACGCCGTAGAGCTGGGCGGTCTTCTCCTCCAGGGTCATCCGGGCGAGCAGGTCGTCGACGCGGGCGGCGGCGGGCAGGGCGGGGTCGCGCCAGGGGGCGGTGGTCATGAAACTCCTGTCGGGAAAGGTGAGTTGGCGAGGCAGCTCACTTGCCGCCTACGCCCATCAGGCCGCCGACCAGGGCGCGCCGGGCCACCAGGTAGACGGCGAAGATCGGGATGCCGGAGAGGACGACCGAGGCGAGCAGGGCCGGGATGTTCACGCCGAACTGGCTGACGTAGTTGAAGAGTCCGAGGGTGAGGACGCGGGGGCCGTCGGACTGGGTGAAGATCAGCGGGAAGAGGAAGCCGTTCCAGGCCTGGAGCGCCGCGTAGATGACGACCGTGCTGATACCGCCCTTGGTCAGCGGGATGACCAGTTGGAACAGCATCCGGGTCGCCGAGGCGCCGTCGAGCGCCATCGCCTCGTACAGGTCCTCCGAGATGTCCCGCAGCGTGCCGGTCAGGATCAGCACGGAGACCGGCATCGCGAAGGCCGCGGTCGGGAGGATGACCGCCAACAGGCTGTCGTAGAGGTCGAGTTTGGCGATCATCAGGTAGAGGGGGACCACGACTGCCTGGGCCGGGATGGCAACGCCCAGCAGAAACAGGCGGAAGGCCGCGCCCGACCAGACCGTCCTCGTGCGCACGGCCACGTAGGCGAGCGGCACGCACAGCACGAGCACGATTCCTACGACCGCCCCCGCGACCAGCGCAGTGTTCGCGAGGAAGTGGCCGAAGCCGTTGTGCAGGACGGTGTTGTAGTTGGCGAAGGTCGGATCGGTGGGCGGCTTCAGGGCGTTGTTGCCGAGGGCCTTGTCCTGGCGGGTGAGCGAAGCCGAGATCATCGCGTAGATCGGGACGATGACGACCGCGAGCCAGAGGAGAGAACCGAGCCCGGCGACGGGGTTGGGGCGCCTGCTCCAGTGTCGGCGCCTACGGGTGTGCGGGGGTTCCACGGGCTCCTCCGCCGTCTTCACCGGACGCGGCAACGTGTCGTGTGACACTCCGTCACATCCCTTCGCGGGTACTGCGCATGGCGCCGAAACCGGTGAGCCGGACCAGGACGAGGGAGAGCGCGGTGGCGATGACGACCAGGAAGGTCGCGATCGCGCTCGCGTAGCCGAAGTCGTAGCTCTTGAAGCCGGCTTCGTACATCAGGTACGGCAGGATCGCCGTGTCCGTGCCGGGGCCGCCCTGGGTGAGGATCAGGACGGTCTCGAAGTAGGTGAGCGAGCCGACGATCATCAGCACGCTGGAGGTGGTTGCCGTGTTCCGGAGTTGTGGCAGCGTGATCGAGAAGAACTGCCGGTAGCGACCGGCACCGTCAATTGCCGCCGCCTGGTAGAGGACTTCGGGGATCTGCCGGGCCCCGCCCTGATAGATCAGGGTGTGGAAGGGGATGAACTGCCAGCCCCCGACAAACACGATCGCGAGAAACGCACCGCTCGTCGAGCCGAGCGTGTCCTGGTGGATGACGCCGAAGTTCGGGTCGAGCAGGGCGTAGAAGAGCAGCGCGATGGCGGTCGAGGAGAGCAGAAACGGCACGAAGAAGATCGCGGAGAGGACGGCTCGGTTGCGCTGACGGCCGGCGGCCCAGACGCCCAGGAGCAGAGACACGACCGTCTGGAAAGCCCAGCTCGTCACAGTCAACAGGACGGTGACGGTGAGGGATTGGGTGAGTCGATCGTCGTTCAGAAGTTTCTGCCAGTTGGCGAGCCCGACAGGCTTCGGATCCCCGAGCCCATTCCACTTGGTGAAGGAGAGATACACGGCGAGGACCATGGGGGCGACGGCGAAGAAGACGAAAAAGAGAACCCCGGGTACAGCCCAAACACCGTGGGGCACAGCGCCCCCATAGGAGCGCGGGGAACTGCGCGACAAGCCACGACGCACCTGCACCCGACGAACCACCCCACCCGCGGAGCGCTCGCTCACTTCAACCCCTTGAGCGCCGACACGAACTCCGCCGGCGAACTCTTCCCCACAAACAGCTTGTTGATCTCGGTAAGCATCGGCGTGGACACATCCGGATCCACCGCCTGATCCCAACTCAACGTGAACGCCGGTGCCTGCTGCACCATTTGGTACTGGAACTTCGCGAACTCCGGGTTGGGTGAGGAGTCGAGAAGCTTCTCCGCGTTCGACGTAGTCGGAATGTCCCCGTTGGCAACGAGATCCTTCGCATACGCCTCCGACGCACAGTCCCGCAGGAACGCGATCGCCGCGTCCTTGTTGCCCGTACGGGCGTTCACGGACCAGTAGTTGGTGGGGTTCCCGACCACGTTACGGATATCACCGGCGCCCCCCTCGTACTTCGGAAAGGCGACCCACCCCAGGTTCTTCTTGGCGAAGTCGGGGAACTTCCCGAGCTGCGTCGAGTACTCCCACGACCCCATCAGATGCATCGCCGCCTTGCCCTTGGCGAACACGGCAGGCGCCCCACCGTTGACGTACGACACCGAACTGAAGCCCTTGCCGAAGGCACCGTCGTCGATGAGCTCCTTGACCGTCTCGGCGGCCTTGAGAACAGCGGGGTCCCCCCAACCGGACGCATCCCCGTTCTTGATCTTGTCGAAGACCTCGGGCCCGCCGATCCGGTCCACCAGGTACTCCAGCCACATCAACTCGGGCCAGATGTCCGCACCGCCGAGCGCGAACGGCGTGATGTTCGCCGCCTTCAGCTTCTTGTTGATGTCGAGCAACTCGGCCCAGGTGGTGGGCGGTTGGAGCTTGTGCGCGGCGAAGACGGTCTTGTTGTAGAAGAGGATCACGGGCTGCATGCCGCGCATCGGTATGCCGTAGTTCTTGCCCTTGAGCGCGCCTGCCGCGAGCACCGAGGGCAGGAAGCCGTCCTTGAGGACCGGGTCGCTCTGGATGGTGTCGGTGAGGTCGACCAGCTGGTTCGCCTCCTGGTACGCCTTGATCGAGCCGCCGCCCCAGTTGAAGAAGACGTCCGGCGCGTTCGGTGAGCCCATCGCGGTGCGCAGCTTGGCCGGGTAGTCGGTACCGGGCACCTTCTCCAGCTTGACCTTGCCCTTGGCGGTCTTGGCCGCCGCCGACGCGTTGAACCGCGTCACCGCCTTCACCTGCACCTTCACCGCGTCGTCGCCGTAGACGAAGGCGGTGACCGTGCCGCTGCTGCCGGTGCTGTCACTGGAGCCGCAGGCCGTGAGGCCGGTGGTGAGCAGGGTGGTGGCACCGGCGCCGAGCACCCAGCGCCTGCTGAACGTACGCCCGCCGTTGGACGTGTTGGGCTCCATGGACAGCACCTCTCGTGCGAATGTTTCGAGCCGTTCTACGAATGTTCCGGGAACGTAAGGCGCGCGAAAGGGTTCGTCAAGAGGTCGCGCAGGGATACGATCGCCGCCATGACAGCCCCGGAATCCGCTGAAACCCAGAGGACAGGTCGACCGACGCAGACCGCGACGCTCGCCGAGATCGCCCGCGAGGCCGGAGTGTCGGCTCCGACTGTTTCGAAGGTCCTCAACGGCCGCGCCGACGTCGCCCCCGCGACCCGCACCCGCGTCGAGGACCTGCTCCGCGTCTACGGCTACCGGCGCCGCCGCGCCGAGGCGACCCGCTCCCCGCTGATCGACCTGGTCTTCCACGAACTGGAGAGCGCCTGGGCGCTGGAGGTCATCCGGGGCGTGGAGAACGTGGCGCGGGACGCCGGGCTGAGCGTGGTGCTGAGCGAGAGCGCGGGGCGGCTGACGCCCGGCCGGACCTGGGCCGACCAGGTCGCCGCCCGCCGCCCGCACGGCGTGGTCCTCGTCCTCTCGGGGCTCGACGAGTCCCAGCGGGCGCTGCTGACCAGCCGTTCCATCCCGTTCGTGGTGATGGACCCGGCCGGCGACCCGGGCGCCGACGTGCCGTCGATCGGCGCCACCAACTGGCAGGGCGGACTCGCCGCCACCCGTCACCTGGTCGAACTCGGCCACACCAGGATCGGCGCGATCAGCGGACCGTCCCGGATGATGTGCAGCCGCGCCCGGGTCGACGGGTACCGGGCCGCGCTGGAGACGGCCGGGCTGCCGGTCGACACCTCGCTGATCAGTACCGGCGACTTCCATCACGAGGCCGGCTACCGGCTCGGGCTTGAGCTGCTGCGCCGCCCGGACCGGCCCACCGCCGTCTTCGCCGGCAACGACCTCCAGGCGCTCGGCCTGTACGAGGCCGCGCGCGAACTGGGGCTGCGCATCCCGGAGGACTTGAGCGTGGTCGGCTTCGACGACCTGCCGGTGGCGCGTTGGGTGGGCCCGCCGCTGACGACCGTACGACAGCCCCTCACGGAGATGGCCGAGGCGGCGGCGAGGCTGGTGCTCGACCTCGGGCGCGAGCCGGAGTCCTCGGCGGCGCGGCGGGTGGAACTGGCGACGAGCCTGGTGGTGCGCAGCAGTACGGCTCCGCCAGCCGCGGAGTGACGCCGGTGGCCGGAAGATGACGTATTGACGAGTGGGGTGAGCCGCCCCACACTCCTCCGAAGCCAATCGGTTGCACAACCGAAACTTTCGGAGGCACCCGCATGAGATCTCTGAGAACCGGCTTGTCCCTCGCGGCGCTGCTCACCGGCGCCGTCATGCTGTTCACGGCACCCGCCGCGCACGCCGCCGACACCCCGCTGCGCGACCTCGCCGCCGCGAAGGGCAAAGTCATCGGCACCGCGGTCACCGGCTCCAAGCTCACCGGCACCTACGGCGACATCGCGGGCGCCCAGTTCAGCTCGCTCACCCCCGGCAACGCCATGAAGTGGGGGACGGTCGAGCCGACGCAGGGCAGCTTCAACTGGTCGGAGGCGGACCAGATCGTCGCCTTCGCGCAGGCCCACAACCAGCAGGTGCGCGGCCACACCCTGGTCTGGCACAGCCAGAACCCGAGCTGGCTGACGAACGGGACGTGGACCTCGGCCCAACTCAGCAGCCTGCTCCAGAACCACATCAGCACTGAAGTCGGCCGCTACAAGGGCGAGATCACCGCCTGGGACGTGGTCAACGAACCCTTCAACGAGGACGGCACCTACCGCTCGACGCTCTGGTACAACGGCCTCGGCGCCAACTACATAGCGCAGGCGCTGACTTGGGCCCACGCGGCCGACCCGGCGGCCAAGCTCTACATCAACGACTACAACGTCGAGGGCGTCAACGCGAAGTCCACCGCCCTCTACGACCTGGTCAAGTCCCTTAAGGCGGCGGGCGTTCCGATCGACGGCGTCGGCCTCCAGGCCCACCTCGTCCTCGGCCAGGTCCCGGCCACCCTCCAGCAGAACATCCAGCGCTTCGCCGACCTGGGCGTGGACGTGGCCATCACGGAACTCGACGTACGGATGGCACTGCCGTCCGACAGCACCGAACTCGCCCAGCAGAAAGCCGACTTCAAGAGCGTCATGGCCGCCTGCGTGGCCGTGACCCGCTGCGTGAACGTCACCGTGTGGGGCTTCACCGACTCCGACTCCTGGGTGCCGGGCACCTTCCCGGGCTACGGGGCGGCGACGCCGTACGACGAGAACTACGCGCCGAAACCGGCGTATTACGGCCTCTCGGAGGCGCTGGGCGGCATCCGGTCCACGGATGGCTGCTCGGCGACATACAGCGTGACGAGCCAGTGGAACGCCGGATTCACCGGACAGGTGACCATCGCCTGCTCCGGGGCCTCGCTGTCGTCGTGGAGGGCGAGTTGGACGTACGGCGCCGGCCAGCAGCTCACCCAGGCCTGGAACGCCACCTGCACCCAGTCGGGGGCCGCCGTGACCTGTGCGAACGCGACCTACAACGGCACGGTCCCGGACGGCGGTTCGGTGACGTTCGGGTTCAACGCGTCCTGGAGCGGAAGCAACCCGGTACCGGTGGTGACCCTGGGATGAGGGAGGCAGGGGGCGTGAGACGGGACTGAGAACCGTGAAATTTTCCACAGAAAACCATCTCGGGACGCCTCCCCTAACTTTCTCCTAATAATTCGGACTTACGTTCCTCCCCGTGACGGACAAAGAGAACGTTGACGAGGACAGACGCATGGGCCGGCGGTCGAGAGTGCTGAAGATCGCCGGCCTCACTCTGGCCGGTGCCCTCGTCCTGGGTGTCGCCACGGCAGGCTGGGCCTACTGGCACCTCAACAGCAACATCAAGAGCGTCGACATCGACAGCGCGCTCGGCGCGAACCGCCCCGCGAAGGCGGTGACCACCCCCTCCTCCGCCGCGTCCGCGTCCGCCTCCCCCGTGCCGACCGGCTCCCTGAACATCCTGGTCCTCGGCTCCGACTCGCGCAGCGGCAAGGAGAACAAGGCGCTCGGCGGCGGCGACAGCTCAGGCGCCCGCTCCGACACCGCGATGGTCGTGCACATCGACGCGGGCCGTAAGAAGGCCACGATCGTCAGCATCCCGCGCGACACCCTCGTCACCCGCCCGTCCTGCCCGCTGTCGTCGGGCGGTTCCACGTCGGTGGCGTACAACGCGATGTTCAACACCGCGTACTCGGTGGGCGGCCCGGTCTGCGCGGTCAAGACGGTCGAGTCGATCACGGGCGTCCGCATGGACCACTACATAGAGATCGACTTCGCAGGCTTCGCGAAGCTCGTCAACGCACTGGGCGGCGTCACGGTCACCACCACCCAGGACATCGACGACGACGACAGCCACCTGCACCTGAAGAAGGGCACCCACCACCTCAACGGCAAGCAGGCCCTGGCCCTGGCCCGCACCCGGCACGGCATAGGCGACGGCAGCGACCTCGGCCGAATAGGTCTCCAACAGATGCTGGTGAAGGCCCTGTTGACCCAGATCTCCACCCACGACCTCCTCACCGACCCCACCAAGCTCTACGAGGTCACCGACGCGGTCACCGACAGCCTCACCACCGACACCGGCCTCGACTCCCTGAGCGAACTGATCGGCCTCGGCCAGAGCCTGAAGGGCCTGTCGACGGACGCGGTGAAGACGGTGACGATGCCGAACGCCACGGCACCGTCCGACCCGAACCGGGTGGTGGCGAAGGAACCGGCGGCGAGCGATCTGTGGGAGTCGCTGCGCTGACCTGCGGAAACAAGTAGGCGGAAAAATTCTTCGGGGAATTCCGGCGAGTGTGTCGATCCGCCCGCCCCTCGTTCGACGCATGGTTGAAAGGCCGGGAAGAGCCCGGCCGAAATCCCACCCGAGGAGTCACCATGCCCCGCTACCTCTCCCTCGTGCAGATCGACGAGAAGACCGCCCCCGCCGAGGGTCCCAGCGCCGAGCTGATGCAGCGCATGGGCGAGCTGATCGAGGAGATCACCAAGGCCGGCGTCATGCTCGACACCGCCGGCCTCACCCCGACCGCGCAGGGCGCCCGCGTCCACTGGGAGGGCGGCAAGATCTCCGTCACCGATGGCCCCTTCACCGAGTCCAAGGAGGTCGTCGGCGGGTACGCGCTCATGCAGTGCAAGGACATGGCCGAGGCGATCGAGTGGACGAAGCGGTTCCTGAAGGTGCACGAGGAGTTCTGGACGGTGACGTGCGAGGTGCGGGAGATCGCGGAGGGCTGAGCCTTCCTTGGCTTGAGGGCACCAGAGGTGTTCGATGGTGGGTTGTGGAACCGGAAGCACAACCCACCGCCTCGCCCGTGTCCGCCCTGGAAACCGCTCTGGAGACCGTCTTCCGCATCGAGTCCCCCCGCATCATCGCCGCCGTGGCCCGCCTGGTCCGCGACGTAGGCATCGCCGAGGAACTCGCCCAGGACGCGCTGGTCGCCGCCCTTGAGCAGTGGCCGAGGGACGGCGTGCCCGACAATCCGGGCGCCTGGCTCATGGCCACCGCCAGACACCGCGCCGTCGACCTGATCCGGCGCCGGGAGAACTACGCCCGCAAGCTCCAGGAGATCGGCCGCACCCTGGAGACGACGGCCCCGCCCGAGGAACCCCCGGCCCCCGACGACATTGACGACGACCTGCTCCGCCTGGTCTTCACGACCTGCCACCCGGTCCTGTCCCCGGAGGCCCGCACCGCCCTCACCCTCCGCCTCCTCGGCGGCCTGACCACCCCCGAGATCGCCCGCGCCTTCCTCGCCCCCGAGCCGACGATCGCCCAGCGCATCGTCCGCGCCAAACGCACCCTGGCCACCAAGAACGTCGCCTTCGAGGTCCCCTACGGCCCCGACCGCGAGGCCCGCCTCGGCTCGGTCCTGGACGTCATCTACCTCATCTTCAACGAGGGTTACGCGGCGACAGCGGGCGACGACTGGCTCCGCCCGAGCCTCTGCGAGGACGCCCTGCGCCTGGCCCGCCTCCTCTCCGGCCTGATGCCGAAGGAACCCGAAGTGCACGCCCTGGCCTCCCTGTTGGAGTTCCAGGCCTCCCGCTCGGCCGCCCGCACCGCCCCGAACGGCGACCCCGTCCTCCTCAAGGACCAGAACCGCCGCCGCTGGAACCGCCTCCTCATCGCCCGCGGCATCACCGCCCTCGGCCGCGCCGACGCCGTGTCCACCGGCGCCCCCGGCCCCTACGCCCTCCAGGCCGCCATCGCCGCCTGCCACGCCCACGCGTACACCTACGACGAGACCGACTGGCCGACGATCGCGACCCTGTACGGCCTCCTCGCCACCCGATCCCCTTCCCCGGTGGTCGAGTTGAACCGAGCGGTGGCGGTCTCGATGGCGGAGGGCCCGGCCCCGGCACTGGAGATCGTCGACACCCTCGCCACCGAACCCGCCCTGCGCGACTACCACTTGCTGCCCAGCGTCCGCGGCGACCTGCTCCTCCGCCTGGGCCGTACGGCGGAGGCAAGGGCGGAGTTCACCCGAGCCGCCGCCCTGGCCCGCAACGAACGCGAACGCCAACTCCTGCTGCGCAGAGCCGAAGAGGCGAGCTAGACCGGCCGCCCGATCAACATGGCCGGTGCCCCCGCCACCCGAGTGAGGAACACGGTCGCCGAGTTGGGCCCCTGAGGCTTCACCTTCCGCCGCAGTTCCTCCGGTTCGACGGCCGACCCCCGCTTCTTCACGGTGAGCACGCCGACCTCGCGCTCCCGCAGCAGTGCCTTCAACTTCTTCACGCCGAAGGGCAGTTGATCGGTGATCTCATAGGCGGAGGCGTACGGAGTCGGCCGTAGCTCATCGGCAGTCACATACGCGATCGTCTCGTCGACAAGTCCGCCCCCGACCTCCTCGGCCACCTCGGCGACGAGATGCGCCCGGATGACGGCACCGTCGGGCTCGTACAAGTACCGCCCCACGGGCCGGACTTCAGGGTCGGGCAGCCCGCGCCCGTGCAGAACTCGTGGGCCGGGCAGGAGAGTTGCCCGTACCGCTCCCGGCCGTGCCCCGGTCCCGAACCACAGCACTGCCTCCTTCACATCCCCGCCGTCCGAGATCCACTCCGCCTCGGCCGCCGCCGGGACCGCCTCGTGCGGCACCCCGGGCGCGATCTTCAGCGCGGCGACACGAGCCGTCGTAGCCGCCCCCACGGCCCAGGACAACGGCGGCGAGTACGCCTCGGGATCGAAGATGCGCCCCCGCCCACCGCGCCGCGCGGGATCGACGAACACGGCGTCGTACCCGGACGTGTCCACCTCCGTCACATCCGCCTCGCGCACCTCGATCAGCTCGGCCAGTCCCAGTGCCGCTGCGTTGGCCCGCGCCACCGCGACCGTCAGCGGATCGCGGTCGACGGCCAGCACGCGCACCCCCGCCCGCGCCAGCGCGATCGCGTCGCCGCCGATTCCGCAGCACAGGTCGGCGACGGAGGTCACGCCCATGTCCCGCATCCGGCCCGCGCGATACGTGGCGACACTCGCCCGGGTCGACTGCTCGAAGCCGTTCGGGGTGAAGAACATCCGCTCGGCGTCCTCGGCCGGGAACTTCGCCACCGCCGCCCGCTGCCGCAGCCGCGCCTGGCCGAGGGCCGCCGAGACGAGGTCGGCGGGGTGCTCGCGGCGCAGCCGGGTGGCGACGGCGAGTTCCTTGGCCGGGTCGGTGCCGCGGACCTCGTCGAGGAGGGCGAGGCCCTCGGGGGCGAGCAGGGCGGCGAAGGCGAGTACGGGGTCGTTCACCGAGTCATTGTGGGCCAGTCGGTGGACGGTGCGCCTCCGGTGGTGGTGTGTTGGCGGTGTCGGCGCGGGATCGGGGCCATGACCTGAAAGGATCCGACCCCATGCGAGTAGTCGTACAAAATGACATCAATCGGGCGTATGAGAATGAGTCGTACGGGAATGGGTCGTACGGGAACCGGGGGATCCGGGGCCGGAGGGCGGGCACCCGTGGCGCGCTCGCCGCCCTCGCGCTCGCCGCCCTCGTCTCCGGCTGCACCCAGCCCGGCTCCGGCGCGGCCGTCCACCCGGCCCACGGCGCGCAGCCCCTGCAGGCGCCCCCGGCCCGCGCGCTGGACTCCTACGCCACCAAGCTGCGGGCCGCGTACGCCGCCCGGGTGGCAGCCGCGAAGCGCTGGGGACTGGCGAAGGTCCCCCTCGTGGCCCCACCGGCCCCCGCGCACAAGCCGGAGATCACCGCACGCAAGGGCTTCGAGGTCGACGACCAGGAGGAGTTGAACCTCCCGCCGGTCTTCACCACCGTCCCCACGAAACAGAAGATCGTCTTCCTCACCATCGACGACGGCGAGGAGAAGGACCCCGCGTTCCTGCGGATGATGAGCGACCTGAAGATTCCGTACACGGCCTTCCTCAGCAACTACCTGGTGAAGGACGACTACGGCTACTTCAGGAAGATGCAGTCCCAGGGCCACACGATCAACAACCACACCCTCACGCATCCGTACCTGCCCGGCCTGTCCTACGCCGAGCAGAAGCGCGAGATCTGCGGCATGCAGGACATCATGAAGAAGCAGTTCGGCAAGGCCCCGACCGTCTTCCGGCCGCCGTACGGCAACTACAACCACGACACCCTCGTCGCCGCCAAGTCCTGCGGCATCAAGTACGCCCCGATCTGGGACGAGGAGGTGTACGTCGACCACTGGGAGTACCGCGAGGACGACCGCTCCCTGCACCCCGGCGACATCGTCCTGACCCACTTCCGGGGCCGTAAGGACTGGAAGGGCACGATGGTCGACGACATGCGCCGCTTTCTCGGCAAGGTCACGGCCGAGGGCTATGCGGTGGCGCGCCTGGAGGACTACCTGTGAGGGTCCGGGTACCGGTGGCCGTCGCCCTGGCGGCCACCCTCCTCACCGGCTGCGCCCAGTCCGTCGACCCCATCGAACGGCTGGGCAAGAAGGCTGCCCAACGCGTCCACCCGCACGGCCCGTCCCGCGAACAGTCGTACCGCCACTGGGGTTTGACGGCCCCCCTGGCCCCCGCCCCGAAACCGGCCCCCCGACCCGCGGCCCGCTCGGCCGGCCCGGGCCTCCCGCCGGTCGTGGACCACGTCCGCACCCACGACAGGGTCGTCTTCCTGACCTACGACCACGACACGGGCGCGCGCCGCGACCCGAGGTTCGCCGACATGGTCCGCGAACTCCGGCTCCCGGTAACCGAGTTCGGCACGCCACCCCAGCGCCGCCACTTCGCGGGCCTGCCCTACGACGCCCAACGCACCGAGATCTGCGGCGGCCACCCCCGGCCCGCGTCCCGCCTGCTCCGGCCCCCCTACGGCACGTACGACACGACGACCCGCCGTGCCGCGGCCGACTGCGGCATCTCCGCCCTGGTCCTCTGGCGAGCCTCCACGACAACCGGAACCCTGACCTACGCCCGGGGCGACCACCACCTCACCCCCGGCGACATCGTGGAGGTGGGCCCGACCGACAGCACGGCCCGACTGCTGCGAGGCATCCAGGGACAGGGCCTGACGGTGGGCCGCCTGGAGGACTACCTCTAGGGCCGGTCCCGTGGGTGTCGGTCGGCCCGGACAGCCTGCCGCGCACGTCGAACGGCGGTGAGCGGAAAGGGCCTTGCGATGCGTGGCAACGAGTGGACCTCCACCGGGCCGTACCAGAGGGATCCGGAGTCGGCGTTCCGGCAGGCGCAGGAACAGGAACCGGCCAAGAACGACCACGGGTTCCCCGGGCGGGACATCGTCGATCTGTGGGAGGACGACGGCCGGCGCGAGTACATCCTGACGGGCGGCACGTCCTCCGTGCTCGACTTCCACACCCTCATCGACGCCGCGTCCGGAGACGACTTCGCCATGATGCGCCCACTGACCGAGGACTAGGTGCGCGACTGGGCGCCGGAGGGCAGACCCACCCGCGAGCGCTGGACCGCCGCGCTCCGCAGCGGGGCCGCGTCCTTCCCGGGCCGTGGGACCGGCCGTTGCACGATCCTCTATCGCGACGGCGAGCCGGCGGAGATCGGCTACTGGGGATGCACGGCGGACTAGCGCGGGAACTCCCCAACGCCGGTCGGCAGATCCAGCCCGTCCGGCGCTTGAGGACGAGGCCGTCCAGGCCGAAGCGGGGGTCTGGGGGCGCAGCCCCCAGGGACGGCAACACCAACACCGCCCGCCACAGAGCCCAGGGCAACTTCAAAATTCGGCTCAAGCGCCGCGGGCATTGGCACTCCGCTTGACCGAGTGCTAATCGCAGTCATAGTCTCAGGTCTGGCACTCCCCCCTGGAGAGTGCCAATAGCGACGGGCAGGTCCGGCACCCGCGACGACGGATCCACCTGGTCGCCACCTCAGACAGTTAACCCCGTGAGATCTCCGAAGGGGGAGGTCGGATCGTGACGACCACCAGCTCCAAGGTTGCCATCAAGCCGCTTGAGGACCGCATTGTGGTCCAGCCGCTCGACGCCGAGCAGACCACGGCCTCTGGCCTGGTCATCCCGGACACGGCCAAGGAGAAGCCCCAGGAGGGCGTCGTCCTGGCCGTGGGCCCGGGCCGCTTCGAGAACGGCGAGCGTCTTCCGCTCGACGTGAAGACCGGCGACATCGTGCTGTACAGCAAGTACGGCGGCACCGAAGTGAAGTACAGCGGCGAGGAGTACCTCGTCCTCTCGGCCCGCGACGTGCTCGCGATCATCGAGAAGTAATTCACCCAGTTTTGCAGTGAGCTGCGCCCCTGGCCCCCGCGACCTTATGAAGCCGGGCGTCAGGGGCGTAGTTCGTTTCACCCACGTTTTCCGAGAGGGCTGAACCGCTCCCATGGCGAAGATCCTGAAGTTCGACGAGGACGCCCGTCGCGCCCTCGAGCGCGGCGTCAACAAGCTTGCCGACACGGTGAAGGTGACGATCGGCCCCAAGGGCCGCAACGTCGTCATCGACAAGAAGTTCGGCGCCCCCACCATCACCAACGACGGTGTCACCATCGCCCGCGAGGTCGAGCTCGACGACCCGTACGAGAACCTCGGTGCCCAGCTGGTGAAGGAGGTGGCGACCAAGACCAACGACATCGCGGGTGACGGCACCACCACCGCCACCGTGCTCGCCCAGGCGCTCGTGCGCGAGGGCCTGCGCAACGTCGCCGCGGGTGCCTCCCCGGCTTCCCTGAAGAAGGGCATCGACGCCGCCGTCAAGGCCGTCTCCGACGAGCTGCTCGCCACCGCGCGGCCCATCGACGACAAGGCCGACATCGCCGCCGTGGCCGGTCTGTCCGCGCAGGACAGCCAGGTCGGCGAGCTCATCGCCGAGGCGATGGACAAGGTCGGCAAGGACGGTGTCATCACCGTCGAGGAGTCCAACACCTTCGGTCTGGAGCTGGACTTCACCGAGGGCATGGCCTTCGACAAGGGCTACCTGTCGCCGTACTTCGTGACGGACCAGGAGCGCATGGAAGCGGTCCTCGAAGACCCGTACATCCTCATCCACCAGGGCAAGATCAGCTCCATCCAGGACCTGCTGCCGCTGCTGGAGAAGGTCATCCAGGCCAACGCCTCCAAGCCGCTGCTGATCATCGCCGAGGACGTCGAGGGCGAGGCCCTGTCGACCCTGGTCGTGAACAAGATCCGCGGCACGTTCAACGCGGTCGCGGTCAAGGCCCCCGGCTTCGGCGACCGCCGCAAGGCGATGCTCGGCGACCTCGCCACCCTCACCGGCGGTCAGGTCATCGCCGAGGAGGTCGGCCTCAAGCTCGACCAGGTCGGCCTGGACGTGCTGGGCTCCGCCCGCCGCGTGACGGTCACCAAGGACGACACGACCGTCGTCGACGGTGCCGGCGACTCCTCCGAGGTCGCGGGCCGCGTCAACCAGATCAAGGCCGAGATCGAGAACACCGACTCCGACTGGGACCGCGAGAAGCTCCAGGAGCGCCTCGCGAAGCTGGCCGGCGGCGTGTGCGTGATCAAGGTCGGCGCCGCCACCGAGGTGGAGCTGAAGGAGAAGAAGCACCGTCTGGAGGACGCCATCTCCGCGACCCGCGCCGCGGTCGAGGAGGGCATCGTCTCCGGTGGTGGCTCCGCTCTGGTCCACGCCGCCAAGGTCCTTGAGGGCAACCTCGGCAAGACCGGCGACGAGGCCACCGGTGTCGCGGTCGTGCGCCGCGCGGTCGTCGAGCCGCTGCGCTGGATCGCCGAGAACGCGGGCCTTGAGGGCTACGTCATCACCGCCAAGGTCGCCGAACTCGAAAAGGGCCAGGGCTTCAACGCCGCGACCGGCGAGTACGGCGACCTGGTAAAGGCCGGCGTCATCGACCCGGTCAAGGTCACCCGCTCCGCCCTGGAGAACGCCGCCTCCATCGCCTCCCTGCTCCTCACGACCGAGACCCTGGTCGTCGAGAAGAAGGAAGAGGAGGAGCCGGCCGCCGGTGGTCACGGCCACGGCCACTCCCACTGACGCCAGTCGGTGAACCCGTAGGACGTGTACGTCGAAGGCCCGGCGCCCCTCTGGGGGAGCCGGGCCTTCGCGTTCTGCCGTCGCCTTCGTCACCGGGGCCGCCGTCATCGAGGCGGCTGCCGTCACTGCGGCCCGTACTTCCGCCCGGTCTTCGAGGTGACCCCGCCCAGCACCGCCTGCGGGGTGATCTTCACCAGGCCCATCAGCGCCTTGTAGCGCGGGTCCGGGATCGACAGCGTCTTGCCGCGCGCCAGATCCGCGAGCGCCGCCGCGACCAGCTTGTCCGCGTCGAGCCACATCCAGTTCGGGATGTTGTCCGTGCCCATCCCGGCCCGCTCATGGAACTCGGTCCGCACGAACCCGGGCGCCAGCGCCATCAGCCGTACGCCGGTGCCGGCCAGGTCCTTGGCCGCCCCCTGCGTGAACTGCACGACCCACGCCTTCGACGCGCCGTACGTCCCGCGCGGCACGAAGGCCGCCACCGACGCCACGTTGACGACACCGCCGCGCCCGCGCTCCCGCATCGCCTCGGTCGCCGCGCTGGTCAACCGCAGCACCGCCTCGCAGTGCACCTTGAGCATCTTCAGCTCGTCGGCCATCGGTACGTCGAGATAGCGGCCCTTGTTGCCGAAGCCCGCGTTGTTGACCAGCAGGTCGACGGGGTTCTTGCGGTCCGCGAGCCGGGCGGCCACCGCTTCGATGCCCTCGTCCGTGGCCAGGTCGGCGGTCAGCACCTCCGCCTCGATGCCGTGCCGGTCGTGCAGTTCGGTCGCCTGCTCGCCGAGCCGCTCGGTGTTCCGCGCCACCAGCACGAGGTTGTGTCCGTCCGCCGCGAGCCGCCGCGCGAACGCGGCACCGATCCCCGCGGTCGATCCCGTAATCAATGCCGTTGTCATGGCGCAAGGTTAGTGACCCGGAGCAAGCCGGTCCGATCTCTGCACAGGCCCTCCCGATCCGTGACGAACACGTGTCGAACAGCCCGTCGAACCCGCCGCGACACCAGGTCAGCCCGCGTCCTCCGCGACATACTTCCGGGCCTGCGCCAGCGCCTCCGGATGCAGCGCCTCGCCCGCCGGGAGCAACTGCGGCAGCAGCTCCCGCTCGGTCGTCACGGCCCGGAACTGCAGGGCCACCGTCACGTCGTGGTCGGGCCGGTGCACGATCTCGATCGCGTCCCCCGCCCGGATCTCACCGGGCTCGATCACCCGCAGATAGGCCCCCGGCGCACCCTTCACGGTGAACCGTTTCACCCACCCGCGCTCGCCCAGATGGTCCTGGAACGTACGGCACGGGATCCGCCCACAGGTGACCTCCAGAACCACGTCGGACCCGATGCGCCACCGCTCGCCGATCCGCGCGCCGGACACGTCGAGCCCCAGGGTCGTCAGGTTCTCCCCGAAGGAACCACTGGCCAGCGGGCGCCCCAACTCCCGCTCCCAGTCGTCGAGATCCTCGCGCGCGACCGCGTACACCGCCTGGTCGTCACCCCCGTGGTGCCGCCGATGACACACCGCGTCCCCGGCGAGCCCGCTCCCGGCGACCCCCTTGGGCCCGGGCGCGCTCACCCGCACGGGCGCGTCGGTCGGGCGCTTGTCGATGCCGGTCACACCCTCGGGCTGGTCCGTGTACGGCACGGCCGTGGCCCGGCCCAGATTCAGCGAGAGAAGCTTCATGACGGCACGGTAGACGAGAGTGCCCCAAAGGCGTGCCGCATTATTCTCCCTCCTACCCAAGAATCACTTATGCTCGACGCATGATCGAGGCCCGACATCTCCGTGTGCTGCGTGCCGTCGCCGCCACCGGCTCCTTCTCGGCGGCCGGGCGTGAACTGGGCTGCACCCAGCCCGCCGTAAGTCAGCAGATGAAGGCCCTGGAGGCCTCGGTCGGCACCCCGCTCCTGATCCGCACCGGCCGCGAGATGCGCCTGACCCAGGCGGGCGAGGCCCTGGTCCGGCACGGGGCAGGCATCCTCGCCGGTCTGACGGCGGCCGAGGAGGAGGTCGCCGCGATCGCGGGCCTGCGCGCCGGCCGGGTCCGTCTGGTCTCCTTCCCCAGCGGCAGCTCGACGCTCGTCCCCACTGCACTGGCCGCCCTGCGCGCCGCCCACCCCGGCACCCGCGTCTCCCTGGAGGAGGCCGAGCCGCCGAACTCCGTCGACCTCCTCCGCGAGGGCGACTGCGACATCGCACTCGCCTTCCGCTACGAGGCGGCGGCGGGCGCGGAGGACTGGTCCGACCTGGTCGTACGCCCCCTCCTCAGCGACCGTCTGGTCGCCCTGGTCCCGGAAAAACACCGGCTCGCGCGCGCGGAGTCGGTCGCCATCGGCGAACTCGCGGGCGAACCCTGGATCGCCGGCTGCCCGCGCTGCCGTGGGCAGTTGGTCGAGGCGTGCGAGAGCGCGGGCTTCACCCCGCGCATCGATTTCGCGACCGACGACTATCCGGCGGTCGTCGGCCTGGTGAGCGCGGGCCTGGGCGTCGCCGTCCTGCCCCAGCTCGCCATCGAGTCCGTACGGCCCCGGGGCGCGCGGACGGTGACCCTGGAACCGGCGGTGCGGCGGGAGATCGTCGCGCTGACGCTGCCCGACCTGGCCCAGGTGCCCGCCGTGGCGGCGACCCTCGACCAGCTGGCGCGGGCGGCCCGCGAAAAATAGGCCCGCGAAAAATAGAGGGGCACGCGTCCGCGTGCCCCTGTCGGAGACCTTGCTGGAGACCTTGTTGGAGAAACGTTCCTTCAGTTGTTCGAAGCCATGTCCCCGGCGGTCGAAGCCGATACCAGCCGGTTGCGGGCACGCCCCATGAGCTCTTCGCGCTCGTCCTCGGTCAGTCCGCCCCAGACGCCGTACGGCTCGCGCACCGCCAGCGCGTGCGCCGCGCACTGTGCGCGGACCGGGCACCTCATGCAGACCTCTTTGGCCGAGTTCTCACGAGCGCTTCGTGCCGCACCGCGCTCGCCCTCGGGATGAAAGAAGAGCGAGCTGTCGACCCCTCGGCAGGCAGCCAGGAGCTGCCAGTCCCACAGGTCCGCGTTCGGTCCGGGAAGGCGGGAGAAATCTGCCATTGCGTGACCCCTTGTAGCCGTTATGGGCGGATACGGTGTCCACGACCGTACAACTACGATCTAAGGAGATGAAAATATGACTCATTGCGAATCTAGCCTCAGACACCAGCAAAAGGGAAGAAATAGGTCTGAATGGGGCACCGGTTGTGATGAAAGCTTGTGGGTCGGTCGCGACACCTCCACCGTGTCCGCCCCCTCACGTAGAGTGCCGAAGATGGCACACGGCCCCGTAACTCTTTCGAGTGACCGTCGTTGAGAGTGCGAGGCGGTTGAAAACAACAAGTGCTCGGGCAGGCGTCCGAGTCGGTCGACCGCACAGGTGACGATTTCGTACCAGCCTGGAGGCTCAAGGTGACGCGCATCAGTTGCGGAGGGCGGCCATGACATCCGTCCTCGTCTGTGACGACTCCCCGCTTGCCCGAGAGGCGCTCCGCCGCGCGGTCGCGACCGTGCCCGGTGTCGAGCGCGTGACGACGGCGGCCAACGGCGAGGAAGTCCTCCGCCGGTGGGGTGCCGACCGCTCGGACCTCATTCTGATGGACGTACGCATGCCCGGACTCGGCGGTGTCGAGACCGTGCGGCGGCTGCTGTCCGCCGACCCGGGCGCACGCATCATCATGCTCACCGTCGCCGAAGACCTGGACGGCGTGGCCCTCGCGGTCGCGGCCGGCGCCCGCGGCTATCTGCACAAGGACGCCTCGCGCGCCGAACTGCGGGCCACGGTCACCCAGGCCCTCGCCGACCCGACCTGGCGACTGGCGCCACGCCGACTTCGGTCCGCCGAGATGGGCGCCGCGCCGACGCTCACCGCACGCGAGATCCAGGTCCTGGAGGGCATGAGCCACGGCCGCTCGAACGCGGAGATCGGCCGTGAACTGTTCCTCTCCGAGGACACCGTCAAGACCCACGCCCGGCGGCTCTTCAAGAAACTCGGCGCCTCGGACCGGGCACACGCCGTGGCGCTCGGTTTCCGGTGGGGTCTGGTCCGTTAGGACCAGGTCAGTGGGTCGTAGCGGGGGTGCGAGAATCCCCGCCTGCCGCAGGGTGGGCGGGGACGGTGACGGGGCCCACCGGGTGCCCGCTGCTCGTTTCGCCGCGGATGCCGCATCCTTGAGGTGTGGAGTTCCTCGGGGACGAGTCGGTCGAGCGGGAGGGGAGGGCGCAGGAGATGAGTTCCGGCGCACCTGCTCATAACGCTTCGGTGCACAACAACGGACGCGGTGCCACGGACCCTTCGGCCACAAGGCACCATGGACCGATGCGTGACGACGAGGCGGCCAGAGCCCCAGGGGCGATTGGTGGACTCGTCCTTCGCGCGGTCGACGGAGACGAGCAGGCCACCCACGATCTGCTCGCCCACGTCCACCCACTGGCGCTGCGCTACTGCCGCACCCGGCTGTCCCGACTCCCGGGCGACGCACGGCACTTCGTGGAGGACCTCGCCCAGGAGGTCTGCGTCGCCGTCCTCCTCGCACTGCCGCGCTACAAGGACACCGGCCGCCCCTTCGAGGCCTTCGTCTTCGCCATCGCCGCCCACAAGGTCGCCGACCTCCAGCGGGCCGCGATGCGTCACCCCGGTTCCACGGCCGTCCCCTCCGACGAGATGCCGGAGCGCCCGGACGACTCCCTCGGCCCCGAGGAGCGCGCCCTGCTCAGCAGCGACGCCGAATGGGCCAAGAAACTCCTGGCCAACCTGCCGGAGAACCAGCGCGAACTGCTTCTGCTGCGTATCGCCGTCGGCCTCACCGCCGAGGAGACCGGCCAGATGTTGGGAATGTCACCCGGCGCCGTCCGGGTCGCGCAGCACCGTGCGCTGAGCCGGTTGCGGGCGCTCGCCGAGCAGTAACACCGGTGCGGGCGGCGCCTTTCTTGAACAGCCGGGTACCCGGTCACGTACGAACATACGAAGCCCGGGGTCGGGCGTAGCCGTGGAATCGTGGAATTTGGGGACCGTGCTTCCCGTTAGCATGGACATCCGCACCGATCAAGGCCATTTGGGGAAGGTGTCATGACTGCCAACGTCGACGGAGTGCCCGCCAAATTCGCGACACTAGGGCTGACCTACGACGACGTGCTGCTGCTGCCGGGCGCATCCGAGGTGCTCCCGAACGCGGTCGACACCTCGTCCCGCATCTCGCGCAACGTCCGGGTCAACATCCCGCTGCTCTCCGCGGCGATGGACAAGGTGACCGAGTCCCGGATGGCCATCGCGATGGCCCGCCAGGGCGGCGTCGGTGTCCTGCACCGCAACCTCTCGGTCGAGGACCAGGTCAACCAGGTCGACCTCGTGAAGCGCTCCGAGTCCGGCATGGTCACCGACCCGATCACCGTGCACCCTGACGCCACGCTCGCCGAGGCCGACGCGCTGTGCGCCAAGTTCCGCATCAGCGGCGTCCCGGTGACCGACGGCAACAAGAAGCTGCTCGGCATCGTCACCAACCGCGACATGGCCTTCGAGACCGACCGCTCCCGTCAGGTGCGCGAGGTCATGACCCCGATGCCCCTGGTCACCGGCAAGGTCGGCATCACCGGCGCCGACGCCATGCAGCTGCTGCGCCGCCACAAGATCGAGAAGCTGCCCCTCGTCGACGAGGCCGGCATCCTCAAGGGCCTCATCACGGTCAAGGACTTCGTCAAGGCCGAGCAGTACCCGAACGCGGCCAAGGACTCCGAGGGCCGCCTGATCGTCGGCGCCGCCGTGGGCGCCAGCCCCGAGGCGCTGGAGCGCGCGCAGGCCCTCGCCGAGGCCGGTGTGGACTTCCTGGTCGTCGACACCTCGCACGGCCACAACAGCAACGCCCTGAGCTGGATGTCGAAGATCAAGTCGAGCGTCGGCGTGGACGTGATCGGCGGCAACGTCGCCACCCGCGACGGCGCCCAGGCCCTGGTCGACGCCGGTGTCGACGGCATCAAGGTCGGCGTGGGCCCCGGCTCGATCTGCACGACCCGTGTCGTCGCCGGCATCGGCGTCCCGCAGGTCACCGCCATCTACGAAGCGTCCCTCGCCGCCCGCGCGGCCGGTGTCCCGCTCATCGGCGACGGCGGCCTCCAGTACTCCGGCGACATCGGCAAGGCGCTCGCCGCCGGCGCCGACACGGTGATGCTGGGCAGCCTCCTCGCGGGCTGCGAGGAGTCGCCCGGCGAGCTCCAGTTCATCAACGGCAAGCAGTTCAAGTCGTACCGCGGCATGGGCTCGCTCGGCGCGATGCAGTCCCGCGGCCAGGGCCGGTCGTACTCGAAGGACCGCTACTTCCAGGCCGAGGTCGCCTCCGACGACAAGCTCGTGCCCGAGGGCATCGAGGGCCAGGTGCCCTACCGCGGCCCGCTGGCCAACGTGCTGCACCAGCTCGTCGGCGGTCTGCGCCAGACCATGGGCTATGTGGGCGCGGCCACCATCGAGGAGATGGAGACCAAGGGCCGCTTCGTCCGCATCACGTCGGCGGGCCTCAAGGAGAGCCACCCGCACGACATCCAGATGACGGTCGAGGCACCGAACTACAGCCGCAGCAAGTAGTCGGCCAGTAGTCGCCAGGCTTCCCGAGGGCGGCTCCGGAGCATCCGGGGCCGCCCTTGTCGTGCCCGTCGGCGATACTGGAAGACGCTGAGACGCAGAAGGAAAGGCCACACACGTGACTGAGATCGAGATCGGGCGCGGCAAGCGCGGCCGCCGGGCGTACGCCTTCGACGACATCGCCGTCGTCCCCAGCCGCCGTACGCGGGACCCGAAGGAGGTCTCGATCGCCTGGCAGATCGACGCCTACCGCTTCGAACTGCCCTTCCTGGCCGCCCCCATGGACTCGGTCGTCTCCCCGGCCACCGCGATCCGCATCGGCGAGCTCGGCGGCCTCGGCGTGCTGAACCTCGAAGGCCTCTGGACGCGGTACGAGGACCCGCAGCCGTTGCTCGACGAGATCACCGAGCTGGACGCGGACGCCGCGACCCGCCGCCTCCAGGAGATCTACGCGGCGCCCATCAAGGAGGAGCTGATCGGGCAGCGCATCAAGGAGGTGCGCGACTCGGGCGTGGTCACCGCCGCCGCGCTCTCCCCGCAGCGCACGGCCCAGTTCTCCAAGGCCGTCGTTGACGCGGGCGTGGACATCTTCGTCATCCGCGGTACGACGGTCTCGGCGGAGCACGTGTCGGGTTCGCACGAGCCGCTGAACCTGAAGCAGTTCATCTACGAGCTGGACGTCCCGGTGATCGTCGGCGGCTGCGCCACGTACACCGCGGCCCTGCACCTGATGCGCACCGGCGCGGCCGGTGTCCTCGTCGGCTTCGGCGGCGGCGCGGCGCACACCACGCGCAACGTCCTGGGCATCCAGGTCCCGATGGCCACGGCGGTCGCCGACGTGGCCGCCGCCCGCCGCGACTACATGGACGAGTCCGGCGGCCGGTACGTCCACGTCATCGCCGACGGCGGCGTCGGCTGGTCCGGCGACCTCCCCAAGGCGATCGCCTGCGGCGCGGACGCGGTCATGATGGGCTCCCCGCTCGCCCGCGCCACGGACGCGCCGGGCAAGGGCCACCACTGGGGCATGGAGGCGGTGAACGAGGAACTCCCGCGCGGCAAGAAGGTCGACCTCGGCACGGTCGGCACGGTCGAGGAGATCCTCACCGGCCCGTCCCACATCCCCGACGGCTCGATGAACATCTTCGGGGCGCTGCGGCGCGCGATGGCGACGACCGGATACAGCGAGCTGAAGGAGTTCCAGCGGGTCGAGGTCACGGTGGCCGACTCGCAGCACAAGCGGTAGGCGGTAGGCGGTTCTACGACGCTTCGAAGGGCCTGGACCTGGGTGGTCCGGGCCCTTTCGCGTGCCCAAGTGGGGCTGGTGGGGCGCGTGTTGGGAGTAGGGGGCGCACGGTTGCGTTCGGGGTGATTGTGAGCCGTTTGGCCGTGTCGGGCGGCTAGTGTCCTTGATCGGCGGCCCTGTTCTTTTGGGTCGCCCCCTTCCAGGGACATGGTTCCGGACCCGGGCTCTCGGGGCCCGGCCCGAGTTCCGACGAGCCGCCTACCGGGCCAATGGGTGGCGTCGCGGAAGGGGGCGCACCCATGGGTCGTCACCGCAAGCCCACCCGCTGGGACCGGATCCGTCTTCGGATGGTGAAGCAACGGAGGAGGTGGATCTTGTGGATTCACGGCGGAAAGTGAGCGGCCACCCCTACATGAACTAGGGGTGGACACTCCGTTCACTTTTCAGGAGCCCGCCGCAGCGCCCGCTGCGGTGGGCTCCACCTTGTTGGTGGAAGATCAGCGGCCATCCCTACAAGAACTAGGGGTGGACACTCCGTTCACTTTTCAAGAGCCTGCCGCATTGCCCACTACGGCGGGTTCCACCTGTTCCTTACGCTACCGGCGCCAAGCCTCACACGCCACCAGCCCCCGACGCACACCCCACCCCATGCGCCCCCGTGCACTACCCGCGCGCCGGGGTCAGAGCGCCGCCTTCTTGGTGCCGGAGAACGCGGCGAACGCCGCGATGGCGAAGAAGAGGAAGGTGAGCGGGTCGGCGTCGCCCTTCCAGCCTTCCTGGACCGCGTCGAAGTGGTCGAAGAACAGCTGGCTGAAGCTCACGCCGAGCAGGTCCGCGCTGATCATCGCCTCGCCGACCAGCTGGCCGAGGTAGACCGCGCCCAGGGCCAGGACGGCGCTGACCACGGGAAGCGCGGGGTTGCGCCCGCCGAGCTTGCCCGCAGCCAGGCCGATCACGAAGCCGACGCCGACCGCCGCCCAGCCGATCTCGTGCTTGGTGGTACCGATGACGACGCCGTAGATGCCGGCGGCGACCAGCGCGGCGACGACGGCGGTCACCAGGCCGAGCGCGATGTTGTTCTTCGGGGGCGCGGGCGGGGCGTACGGAGCCGGGGGCGGCGGCGGTACGGCACCGGGCTGCTCGGCGTACGGGTTGCCGTCGACCGGCTGCGGCTGGGCAGGTGGCTGCGGTGGCGTGGCTGACTGGCTCATGACAGAGATCCCCCCACGGGATGTGAAGACAGGAAAGGTGAAGCGGAGTCGCGTGCGCGCGGATATGCGACAGCCGTGCGACGAGTGTGGGGAGATTAGCAGGTCGACGTAACCCTGTGACCAGTCGTTTTCGTGCTCAGAGCCGGTGTGCGGCCCCGGTCGGTGTGGCCCCTCGCGTGTCCAGGAGCAACTGCGCCTTCACCGACAGGCCTTGGAGGTCGTACGTGCGGTGCTGCTGGAGCAGGATCGTCAGGTCGGCGTCGGCCGCCGCCTCGTACAGGGAGTCCGCGCGGGGGACCGGGCGGTCCAGGACGCTCCAGGACGGGATGTGGGGGTCGTGGTAGCTGACGGAGGCGCCGAGTTCCATCAGGCGGATCGCGATCTCCTGGGCGGGGGTGCCCTGTTGGTCGGCGAGGTCGGCCTTGTAGGTGACGCCGAGGAGGAGGACGCGGGCCCCGCGCGCGGACTTGCCGTGCTCGTTGAGGAGCGTGGCGGCGCGCTGGATGACGTAGCGGGGCATCTGGTTGTTGACCTGCTGGGCGAGTTCGACCATGCGGAGGGGGCGGGGGCCGTGGCCGGTGAGGTCCTGGGGGACGGCGTGGCCGCCGACGCCGGGGCCGGGGCGGAAGGCCTGGTAGCCGAACGGCTTGGTCTCGGCGCAGCGGATGACGTCCCAGAGGTCGACGCCCAAGTCGTGGCACAGGACGGCCATTTCGTTGACGAGGGCGATGTTGACGTGCCGGAAGTTGGTCTCCAGGAGCTGCACGGTTTCCGCTTCTCGCAGGCCACGCGCGCGTACCACCTTGTCGGTGAGGCGGCCGTAGAAGGCGGCGGCCGACTCGGTGCAGGCCGGGGTGAGGCCGCCGATCACCTTGGGGGTGTTGGCCGGGGTGAAGTCGCGGTTGCCGGGGTCGATGCGGCTGGGCGAGTAGGCGAGGTGGAAGTCGCGTCCCGCGCGGAGGCCCGAGCCCTCTTCGAGGAGGGGGCGTAGGAAGTTCTCGGTGGTGCCGGGGTGCACCGGTGACTCCAGGATCACCGTGGTGTGCGGGCGCAGGTGCGCGGCGAGGGTGCGGGCGGCCGTCTCCACCTGGCTGAGGTCGAGGCCGCCGTCGGTGTCCCGGGGGGTCGGCGCGCAGATCACGGCGGTGCGTACGCGGCCGAGCTCGGCGGGGTTGGTGGCCGGCCGGAAGCCCCCCGAGAGCATCCGGCGCAGTTCGGCGGGGCTGAGGGAGCCGGCCTCGGGACCGGTCTTGAAGCCGGCCGTGGCGATGCCGGCGGCGACAGCGGCCTGGGCCAGGGGCAGGCCGAGAGGACCGAGTCCGATGACGGCGAGATCTGCGGGCATGGTGTGGGCCGTCCTTCCCAGTAACCGAAGCGGGACAGGTGCGCAAGCCCTGTGGACAGAACGAGCGAGCGCAATGTCAGACTAGGAGTAAATATGACCGTTATGCGGGATTGGACGGTTGTGTTTTTCGGCGGTCCCGTGATTGTTGTCCACAGGCTGGGGGCGAGTGGTGGCTGAAGTCGGGCAACCCGGTCAGAATTTGGGCATGGGGGAAACGAACCGGGCTTCGCCGAACGGGTGCGGCCGGCGCTACCGATAGCGGGAGGCAGCGGTGAGGACAGCGACACTGGGTCCGGCGCAGCGAGCCGAGGCACTGGCGGGAATGGCCGAGCGCGAACTGGATGTGCTCGTCGTGGGCGGAGGTGTGGTCGGCGCGGGCACCGCCCTGGACGCCGTGACACGCGGCCTGTCCACGGGACTGGTCGAGGCGCGCGACTGGGCCTCCGGCACGTCGAGCAGGTCCAGCAAGCTCATCCACGGAGGTCTGCGCTATCTGGAGATGCTCGACTTCGCCCTCGTCCGCGAGGCGCTCAAGGAACGCGGACTGCTGCTGGAGCGGCTGGCCCCGCACCTGGTGAAGCCCGTGGCGTTCCTGTACCCGCTCCAGCACAAGGGCTGGGAGCGCCTCTACGCGGGCTCGGGCGTCGCGCTCTACGACGCGATGTCCATGGCCCGCGCGCATGGCCGAGGCCTGCCCACGCACCGCCACCTGAGCCGCCGTCACGCCCTGCGCGTGGCCCCCGCCTTGAAGAAGGACGCCCTGGTCGGCGCCCTTCAGTACTACGACGCCCAGATGGACGACGCCCGCTATGTGGCCACCCTGGTGCGCACGGCCTCGTCGTATGGCGCGAAAGTCGCCAACCGCGCGCGGGTGACCGGCTTCCTGCGCGAGGGCGAGCGCGTGGTCGGCGCCCGGGTGCAGGACGTCGAGGCGGGCGGGGAGTACGAGATCCGCGCGAAGCAGATCGTGAACGCCACGGGTGTGTGGACCGACGACACCCAGGCGATGGTCGGGGAGCGCGGGCAGTTCCACGTCCGGGCCTCCAAGGGCATCCACCTGGTCGTTCCCAAGGACCGCATCAACTCCACCAGCGGGTTGATCCTGCGCACCGAGAAGTCCGTGCTGTTCGTCATTCCGTGGGGCCGGCACTGGATCGTCGGGACCACCGACACCGACTGGGATCTCGACAAGGCCCACCCGGCCGCTTCCAGCGCCGACATCGACTACCTCCTTGAGCACGTGAACTCGGTGCTCGCGGTGCCGCTGACCAGAGACGACGTCCAGGGCGTGTACGCGGGACTACGACCGCTGCTGGCCGGCGAGTCGGACGCCACCAGCAAGCTGTCGCGCGAGCACACCGTGGCGCATCCGGTGCCGGGGCTCGTCGTCGTGGCGGGCGGCAAGTACACGACGTACCGGGTGATGGCCAAGGACGCCGTGGACGAGGCGGTGCACGGGCTCGACATGCGGGTCGCCGAGTGCGTCACCGAAGACGTGCCGCTGCTCGGCGCGGAGGGGTATCGGGCGTTGTGGAACGCGCGGGCGCGGATCGCCTCGAAGACCGGCATCCATGTGGTGCGCGTGGAGCACCTGTTGAACCGCTTCGGGTCGATGGCGGAGGAGGTCCTCGACCTCATCGCCAAGGACCCCACGCTGGGCGAACCCCTCCAGGCCGCCGACGACTATCTGCGCGCCGAGGTCGTCTACGCCGCCTCGCACGAGGGCGCGCGGCACCTGGACGACGTCCTCACCCGCCGCACCCGCATCTCGATCGAGACCTTCGACCGGGGCACGCGCAGCGCCCGTGAGGCCGCCGAGCTGATGGCACCGGTGCTCGGCTGGGACAAGGACCAGATCGAGCGCGAGGTCGAGCACTACGAGAAGCGGGTGGAGGCCGAGCGGGAGTCGCAACGCCAGCCCGACGACCTGACGGCGGACGCGGCGCGGTTGGGGGCGCCGGACATCGCGCCGCTGTAGCGACGCCGGGTGCGGTCGGTCCGGCCCGGGCCCGCTTCACTCGAACGAGTGTCGTGAACTGGGATCTTTGTCCGGAACCCGACCGTTCTACGAGGTGCGGGGGCAGAACTCGGCGGCGAGCAGGGCCGGTTCGAGACCGGGGTCTGCGATCTCGCTCGTGTTCACACGGAAGGTGAGGACATGACGGCCGTCGACGGTGGCTGCGGTGCGCACGTAGCTGCCCGAGATCCGGCCGTTGTGCCCCCACACCGTGATGCCGCACGGGAGCTTCACCGGGAACAGACCCATGCCGTACGAGCCGTGTGCGGTGCGGGTGTCGAGCATCTCGCGCAGCCAGTGCGGGGGCAGCAACTGACCGCCGAGCAGGGCCGAGTAGAAGCGGTCCAGGTCGGCGAGCGTGGTCACCAACTCGCCCGCGGCACCGGCCACCCGCGGGTCGAGATCGGTGACGTCGGAACCGTCGGCGGCGTAGGCGCGGCCGTGGGGTGAGGGAAGTGTGGTGCGGGAGCCCGGGAAGGAGGTGCCCGTCAGACGCAGCGGAGCGATGATGCGGCGCTCGGCCTCGGCGGCGTACGAGTGGCCGGTGACCTGCCGGATCACCAGGCCGAGCAGCACGTAGTTGGTGTTCGAGTAGGAGAAGAGGCCGCGATCGGCCGGAGGGTGGGTGAGGGCCATACGGACGGCCTCAGTCGGGGAGACGGGTATCGTGCCGCCGGTGACCGCGGTGAAGTCGTACAGGCCGCTGGTGTGGGTGAGCAGGGAACGGAGGGTCAGCGCGCGCCCGTCGTTGCCCGCTCCGTGTACCAGACCGGGCAGGTGCTGCTCCACCGTGTCGGACAGGGACAGCCGGTGTTCGGCGGCCAGTTGGAGGATCACGGTCGCGATGAAGGTCTTCGTGATGCTGCCGGCGCGGAAGTGGTCGGCGCGGCTGACGCCTGTTCCGGCTTGTGCGTACTCCGTCGTGCCGAGCGCGTAGTCCGTCGCGGCCTGTGCGTGGTCCGTCCCGGTCGGCTCGTTGCCAAAGCCCGTGCTGTCGTGGGCCAGTAGTGCTGCGGCGGGGGCTCTGCCTCGGGCGACCAGCAGTCTGACCAGGGCGTTCGTGTCCGGTGCCGAGTGGGCCTGGGAGGCGGCCGGGGACAGGCAGAGGAGGGCCAGGGACACCGGAATGGCCAGCAGCGTCCGAGGTGTGGGCATCGCGATCCTCCGTTCTCACCGGACATCTTGCCGGGCTTGGCTGTGTGACCTGCGTCGGATGTCCGACCGGATGTGCCTTCGGTGCGCGGGGAGAGGCCCCCTGGGCGTTGGGCACTTGTTCGGTGGGGGACAATGGAGGCTCTGTCAGGGCGGGTTGCATGAGGGGACGCATGTCGGAGGCGGAGCGGGCGGGGACATCCCGTCAGGACACTCGTCGGGACAAGAACGAGCGTCTTCTCGCCGGGCGGTACCGGTTGGGAGAAGTGCTCGGCCGCGGAGGCATGGGCACGGTGTGGCGTGCCGAGGACGAAACCCTGGGCCGGACGGTCGCCGTCAAGGAGCTGCGGTTCCCGTCCAGCATCGACGAGGACGAGAAACGGCGGCTGATCACGCGGACGTTGCGCGAGGCCAAGGCCATCGCGCGGATCCGCAACACCAGCGCGGTGACGGTCTACGACGTCGTCGACGAGGACGACCGGCCGTGGATCGTCATGGAGTTGGTCGAGGGCAAGTCGCTCGCCGAGGCCATCCGGGAGGACGGCCTGCTCGCACCGCGCCGGGCGGCGGAGGTCGGGCTTGCGATACTCGACGTCCTGCGGTCCGCGCACCGTGAGGGCATCCTGCACCGTGACGTGAAGCCGTCGAACGTGCTGATCGCCGAGGACGGCCGGGTCGTGCTCACCGACTTCGGTATCGCGCAGGTCGAGGGCGACCCGTCGATCACCTCCACCGGCATGCTCGTCGGCGCGCCCTCCTACATCTCCCCGGAGCGGGCCCGCGGGCACAAGCCGGGTCCGGCGGCCGACCTGTGGTCGCTCGGCGGGTTGCTGTACGCGGCGGTCGAGGGCGCACCGCCGTACGACAAGGGTTCCGCGATCGCCACGCTCACCGCGGTGATGACCGAGCCGCTGGAGGAGCCGAAGAACGCCGGGCCGTTGCGGGACGTCATCTACGGCCTGCTGAACAAGGACCCCGCCCAGCGCCTCGACGACGCGGGTGCCCGTGCCATGCTCAACGCGGTGATCCACGCGCCCGAGCCCAAGGCGGCCGAGCCGGAGCCGGCGGCCGACGCGACGAGGGTGGTGCCGCTGCCTGTGCAGCCGGGGCCCGCGGAGTCCGGCGGTAAGAAGAGCGGTGGCGGGAGCGGGAGTTCGGGTTCTTCGGCGGGGGCCGAGCGGTTGCGTGGGGCGTTGCGGTCCATGCGGAAGGCTGCCGGGGGTTCGGCGGGGGCCGGGGCCGCCACGTCTGCGGCGGCTGCCGGTTCTGCTACGAGTCCGGGTCCGGATGCGAGTCCGGCTGCGGGTTCGGGTTCTGGTGCGGCTTCAACTCCTGTTGCGGATAAGCCGGGTGGCTCGGGTGCGGGTGCGGCGGCCGCCGGGGCTGGTTCGGCCGGCGTCGTCGGTACTTCGGGCAAGAGCGGCTCCGGTGCTGCGGGGACCGCCGGCTCCAGTGGGGCGAAGGGCACGGCTGCCGGCGGGAGTTCGAAGCCTGTGGCTGCCGGGCCTCGGACGCCCGGGGTGCCTTCGGCTCGGTCGGCGACCCCTTCCGGGACGTCGGCCGGCGCGGGAGCTGCGGCCGGCTCGGCGGCGAAGGCCGGTGCGTCGGACTCGGGTACGCCCGACCCGGGCACGCGCGACCTGGGTGTGCAGGCGTCGGGACTGCGGGAGTCGGGGCTGCGGGACTCCGGGACCAGGGATCTGGGCGCGACGCACGAGGTGGGTGCGCGGGGGGCCAACTCGGCTTCCGGCGGGCGGAGTTCCGGGTGGCCCGTGATGACGCCGCCGGATCTGCCACCGCGGTCCGTGCCGAGGGCGCCGCTCACCGATGTGGTGCCGAAGCGCACGTTGGTGATCATCGCGGTCGTCATCGTGCTCGCGGTGCTCGGTGTCGTGCTGGCCTTCACGCTCGGTGGCGGCGACGACAGCGGCTCGAAGGGGTCGAAGCACAACAGCGGTGCCAAGGCGGGCAGTAGTGCCAGCGCGAGCGCGAGTGCGGGTGACAACACCAAGAAGGACAGCGGCGACACCAAGAGCTCGGGCGGCACCCAGACCGACTCCACGGCGACGGCACCGGCCGCGGGGAACACGGCGAGTTCGGGTACGAACGCGTCCGGCGGGACCAGTGGCGAAGCGGGCGGCGCCGCGGTCGTGAAGACGTACCACGGGAGCCAGGGGTTCTCGATCGGCCTGCCCGCCGGATGGTCGTACCAGTCGACCGACTCCGCCGGTGCCCGGTTCACCGGGCCGGACGGGCAGAAGCTGCTCGTCGCCTGGACCAGTACGCCGAAGGGGAATCCGGTGGCGGACTGGACGAACCAGGAGCAGTACATGACGCGCTCCGGGTACACGCGGATCCGAATAGAGAAGGTGGACTACCGGAGCTGGAACACGGCCGACTGGGAGTTCACCTACGACGACGGCGGGACGAAGTACCGGACCATCGACCGCGGGTTCGTCGTCAACAGCCATCTCGGTTATGCGCTCATGTACACCGCGAAAGCCGCCAATTGGGGTACCGAACTGCGTAAGGACACCTGGACGACCCTGACGAAGACGTTCGAACCGAAGTCGTGAGGCGGGTGGGTCAGGGTTTGGCGCGCCAGATACGTCAACCCCTCTTTGTAGGTTGCCTCCGGCACGTATCGTGAGTGGTTGCGGACCGTACGCATCCAGGTATGTAGGCGGAACGGGGCGCAAGGCGAACGGAATTGACCAACCGGGCGGCCGGGGGAGGCAACGTGGACGACTATGCGGGTCGGGTACTCGCCGACCGCTACCGCCTGCCGCTGCCGCCCTCCGACGAGTACGAACTCACCGAGACCCGCGCCTTCGACACCTACAGCGGCCAGGAAGTCCTGGTACGGCAGGTGCCGTTGCCGGAGGTGGTCGAGGCCGAGGTGCTCGGCGAGGACGGGCTGCCGGACGGGTTCACCCCGCGTGACCGCGGGCCGCGCCGGCCGACCGCGGCACGGACGGCCACCCGGCGGCCGAGCGATCCGGCGGTACGGCGGGCGGTCGAGGCCGCGCAGGCCGCGGCGCGGATTCCCGACCATCCCCGGCTCGACCAGGTCTTCGACGTGTTCGCCGAGGGCGGTTCGCTGTGGATAGTGAGCGAACTGGTGTCCGCCCAGACGTTGGCCACGCTGCTCGTCGAGAAGCCGTTGTCGCCGTACCGGGCGGCCGAGGTCGCCGCCGACGTGCTGATGGCGCTGCGGGTGCTGCACGCGCACGGCTGGGTGCACCGGAACATCACCGCGCGCACGGTACTGGTCTGCGACGACGGCCGGGTGATGCTGACCGGCCTCGCGGTGGGAGCGGCGGAGGAGGCACTGTGCGGCTACGACCCGGTGCCGGTCCAGGACGGCGAGGACGGCGGCGCCGCAGCGCGCCCCGCGGCTTCTACGGCCCCTGCGATTTCAGGTGACTCCCGCGGAGGCGGAGGCGGAGGCGGAACCGGAGCCGGTGGCGCAGGTGGCAGGGCAGGTGGTGGGGCGATCGGCTTCGGGGGCGCGGGTGGCGGACCCGGTGCCGGTGCCGCGGCCCCTGCCGTGGGCCCCGGTGGTGTGGACCCCGAGGCCGCTCGGCGGGCCGCCATCGAGGCGCGGGCCGCCGGAGGGCTGCCCGGAGTCGGCGTGGAGGGCGGTGGCGGAAGCGGGACGTCCGCCGCGTTGGCGCGCAGGGAAAGGGAAGTGGACACCGGCGGTGATGTCCGGGCCGCGCGGGCCGGGGCCATCGCCGCGTACCGGGCGGGAGCGCGAGCCGCTGCCCGGGTGCAGGAGACCCAGCAGCCGGCGCTGCCCGGTGCCCGGCCCGCCGGCGAGGGCGAGAACGGCGCCGCGCAGGCGGACGGTTCGGCCCAACTGCCGTACGGCAACGGCGTGGAGCACACGCCCGGCACCACGCCTCCGGGCCAGATAGCCGACCCCTACGGCGTCCGCAACACCGCCACCGCCTGGCACGGTGCCGCGCCGCGTCCCGGTGCACCGTCGCCGACGGACACGTTCCCCGGCGCGGACACCCCGGACTACGGCGGAGACGCCCGCCCCCACGGTGCGGACACCGCGGGCTACGGCGCGCTCCCGGCCGCCGATCTGCCCGGCGCGGCTCCCACCGGCACCCCCCGTCCCCCCGGCCTCGACGGACCCGTACCGCCCGCTCCCGGTAACTCCGCGCAGACTCCCGCCCGTTGGGACGAGTTGGCCGCCGCCGGGGCTCCCGCGCGCCGTGGCCCCGCCACCGCCTTGGCGGCCGAGCGGGCGCGGCAGGTGCGGATGACGGTGGTGGGGCCGGTCACCGAGCGGTGGTCGCCGGAGCAGGCCGTACCGGTGCACGAGAACTGGCAGTTGGCCGCGCCGATCGGGCCCGCCACCGACCTGTGGGCGCTCGGCGCGCTGCTCTTCAGGGCCGTACAGGGGCATGCGCCCTACCCGGAGGAGACGACCGCCGAGCTGGTGCAGCTCGTGTGCGCGGAGCCGCCCGCCTTCGCGGAGGAGTGCGGGCCGCTGCGGCCGGTCGTGGAGTCGCTGCTGCGGCAGGACCCCACCGAGCGGCTCGACTTCGAGGAACTGCGGGGCTGGCTGCGGTCGTTGGTGCGCTCGGCGCCCGAGCCCGAGGCCGGTACGTATGTCGTCGCCACCCCGCCGACCGATCCGCGGCGGCTGCCGATCGTGCGGCGCCGGGGCGAGTTGGTGCGCAGACGGCGGGCCGGGCTGCCCGCGACCAGCCCGCACGGGCGGCACAAGCGGGCCAAGCAGGAGGTCACCGGGTCGCCGCGGCGGCTGGGCCGGACCCTGCTGATCCTCATCTTCCTTCTGCTGGCCGGCGCGGTCGCGTACGCCATGCTGTTCATGCCCAAGTCCGGGGAGAACACCGGGTCGGGGGACAACACCGGTGCGGCGGGGGAGGTGAGTCCCGCGCCCTCGCAGTCGTCGGCCGGGGCGAGCAGCCAGCCGCAGCCCGATCAGACCTCGCCCAGCGCCCACAACACCCCCTCCAAGTCCGCCGGTTCGACGGAGACGCAGACCGACCCGAACGTCGCCGCCGGGTTCGTGCTGCGCGACGACTCCGCCGGGTTCCGGGTCGCCGTAGCCAAGGGGTGGACCCGTACGCCCAAGAACGGGAGTGGCCAAGTCGTCTACTCGCACGGCGACTTCGAGCTGATCGTCGTGCCGGGACGGGACAGCGCCTCGAAGTACGGCAGCGATCCGATGGTCTATCAGCGGGACACGGAACGCGAGTTGCAGCCGTACCGCGACTCCAGTTGGGCCACGGCGACCGGGCTGCGGACCATCACGGTGGGCGGAAAGACCATGGCCGAGGGGCAGTTCACCTGGACGGACAGCCAGGGCGGCGACCTCTTCGTGCGCAACATGGCGTTCCTCATCGACGGCCGGTACCACATCGTGCAGATACGCGGCCCGGAGGCCCAACGGGACGAGGTGACACGGCTGTACGAGCAGGCGTCGTCGACCTACCAGTACACCGGCTGACCTGCCCAGGCGGCGCGCCGGAGCCCGATGGTTCCCGTTCGGGCCCAGAAGCGACAACCGTCACAGTGCGGTCTCCGTGGTACCCCGCTGGTTCCCTGGACGAGGGCCTGTCCTTACGCTGAGCCTGTCAAGAGCATTGCGGGGAAACGTGAATCAGATGCAGGGCCTGCTCCTCGCGGGGCGCTATCGGCTGGCCGAGTCGATCGGCAGCGGCGGTATGGGCCGGGTGTGGCGTGCGCACGACGAGGTGCTGCACCGGGCCGTCGCCATCAAGGAGTTGACGGCCGCGCTCTACGTGTCCGAGAGCGACCAGCCGAGACTGCTGGCGCGCACCCGCGCCGAGGCGCGCGCCGCCGCGCGGATCAACCACTCCGCCGTCGTCACCGTGCACGACGTACTCGAACACGACGGCCGCCCGTGGATCGTCATGGAGCTGGTCGAGGGCAACTCCCTTGCCGACGAGGTCAAGGAGCAGGGCCGCATCGAACCGGCCGAGGCCGCGCGCATCGGCGTGTGGGTGGTGCGCGCACTGCGCGCCGCGCACGCCGCCGGTGTCCTGCACCGTGACGTCAAGCCCGGCAACGTGCTGCTCGGGCAGGACGGGCGGGTGCTGCTCACCGACTTCGGTATCGCGCAGATCGAGGGCGACTCGACCATCACACGCACCGGAGAGGTCGTGGGCTCCGTCGACTACCTCGCCCCCGAGCGCGTCCGCGGCGCCGACCCGGGACCGTCCTCCGACCTGTGGGCGCTGGGTGCCACGCTCTACACGGCAGTTGAGGGCCGCTCGCCGTTCCGCCGCACCTCGCCGCTGTCCACCATGCAGGCCGTCGTCGAGGAGGACGCCGGTGAACTGCGGTACGCCGGTCCGCTCGCGCCCGTCATCGCCGCGCTGCTGAACAAGGACCCCGCGCTGCGGCCCGACGCGGATCAGACCGAGCAGATGCTCGCGGAGGCGGCCGAGGGGCGGCGCCCGCGGGCGGCCCAGGAATGGCTGCCGACGCAGCAAGTGGGCTCGCGACAGGGCGGGTTCGCGGACGACTTCAGCTCGGGTTCGGGCGCGACGCCCTACCCGTCGGCGACCGGGGGCGCGACGCCGTACCCGTCGGCGACCGGGCCGACCCACCACACGCCGCTCGTCGGCGGTACAGCGATACCGTCCGCCCCGCCGAAGCGCCGCCGGTTCCGTTCGGTCGTCCTGGTGGTCGTCCTCGCCGCGCTCGTCGGCGGCGGTACGGCGCTGGGGCTGCAGAAGTGGAATCAGGACCGCGACGAGAACGGCGGCAGCCCGGCCGCGTCCGTCTCGCAGAGCCCCAC
This sequence comes from Streptomyces sp. NPDC050508, assembly GCF_040655155.1. Classification (NCBI taxonomy): domain Bacteria; kingdom Bacillati; phylum Actinomycetota; class Actinomycetes; order Kitasatosporales; family Streptomycetaceae; genus Streptomyces; species Streptomyces sp. NPDC050508. The sequence goes on along the minus strand of NZ_JBFAJJ010000015.1, from coordinate 52,922 downwards.
GGGAACCGGCACCACGTCGCCCCCGGCGCAGAGCGCGTGGAAGGTCTACCACGACCCCTGGGGCTTCGACCTCTCCCTCCCCAAGGGCTGGACGCGGAAGGTCTACGGCGTCAGCGGCGACATCAAGCAGGTCGACTACACGCCCGACAACGGGGAGCACTTCGTCCGCATAGCCATCGACACCTCACCGGACTTCCCCACCGCGTACGCCCACCAGCTGGACCTGGAGGTGCAGCTCCAACGGCTGGTCGACTACAAGCGGGTGACCCTGGAGGCGAACACCTACCGCGACCGTCCGGGCTCCCTGTGGGACTACACCTGGACCGCGCAGGCCAAGGACACGCCCTACCCGGGGCCGCGGCGCGCCATCGAGGAGACGTACACGTCCCGTGACGGGATCGAGTACGCGATCTACATGTCCACACCGGCCGCGGACTGGGCGACGACGAGCAAACAGTTCAAGTCGGTCCTGCAGGGCTGGAGTCCGAACTCGGGCTGACGGCTTCCGGTTGCGTCATGATGGTGCGCATGGGGACCGAGGGGGACAACGTCCGGGTGATCGCCGGGCGTTACCGACTGGAGAAGCGGCTCGGGCGCGGCGGCATGGGCGTCGTGTGGCGGGCGACCGACCAACTGCTGGGGCGGCAGGTCGCCGTCAAGGAGATCGCCCAGGACGACTCGCTCTCCGAGGAGGAGGCCCGCCAGCAGCGGGACCGTACGCTGCGCGAGGCGCGGGCGGTCGCGCAGTTGCGGCATCCGCACATCATCGTCGTGCACGATGTCGTGGAGCAGGACGAACGGCCGTACATCGTCATGGAGTTGATCGACGGCGGCTCGCTCGCCGACCGGATCTCCAGCCGCGGCCCGGTCGACGCCACCGAGGCCGCCCGGATCGGTGTCGCCCTGCTCGGCGCGTTGCGCACGGCGCATGCGGCGGGCGTCCTGCACCGTGACATCAAACCGGCGAACGTGCTGCTGGAGACGGCCGCCGACGAGGCCGACCCCGACCGTGTCGTGCTGACCGACTTCGGTATCGCGCAGGTCGCGGGTGCCACGACGCTCACCGAGGACGGCGCGTTCGTCGGCTCGCCCGAGTACACCGCGCCGGAACGGATGTCGGGCGTGCGTACCGGTCCCGCGTCCGACCTGTGGTCGTTGGGCGCGCTGCTGTGCACGGTGCTGAGCGGTGAATCGCCGTTCCGCCGCGACTCGTTGGGCGGCATCCTGCACGCGGTCGTCTTCGACGAGATCAGGCCACCCGAGCAGGCCCGGCCGCTGCTTCCCGTCGTACTGGGACTGCTCGAACGCGATCCGGAACGGCGGCTGGAGGCGGCGGAGGCCGAGCGGATGCTGCGAGCGTTCCTGGACACCGGGCGTACGCCGAAGGACACGTCCGGCCGTACGGGGAGGCCGACGCCCGCGTACACGCCGACTCAACGGGACGTTCCGCGGCCGGAGTTGCCGGCCCCGATACCGCCACCCACGCCTGCTGCCACGGCCGTGCCGGCCCCTCGCCGTTCGACGCGCGGGGTGCTCGTGGCCGCGCTGCTGGTCGCGGCGATGGCGGGAGCGGGGGTGTCGGCGGCGGCGCTCCTGATGCGGGGAGACGGGGACGGGGGCGCGGGGGGCGCCTCGCCGGTGAGTTCGGCGCCGCTGACGTCCACGAGTGCCGGTACGCCGTCACGGTCACCGTCGACTTCAGCTTCACCTACGGTCTCGGCTTCGGCTTCGGCGACCGTCAACACGCCCACTGCGCCCTCCGGTTACCGCGTCGCCCACGACCCCGACGGCTTCTCGCTCGCCGTACCGGACGACTTCGTGCGCGTACCGCAGGGCGAGCGGATCTTCTACATGTCGCCGGGGGAGACGTTCCGCCTCGGCATCAAGATGTCCGACCCCGAAACGGGCGGCCCGCTCGCGGTGATGAAGAGCGCGGCGGCCAAGGGGGCGGACACGAACCCCGGTTACCACGACGGCAAGGTCACCGACACCACCCACTACGGACACCCCGCCGCACTCTGGGAGTTCAGCTGGAACGGCTTCAGCACGGCGGAGGGACCCCGGCACACCTACGACATGTGCTGGGAGCAGAACGGCCGGATGTACGACGTGTGGGTGTCGGCGCCGGTCGGGAAGGTGCGGGAGGCGAAGGAGTACTTCGACGTCGCGCTGGACACGTTCGTACCGGCGTAAAAGGGTGTGTGTGACTGTGCGCCGCCGACACCGCGAGCGTCACCGGCAAGGACACCTGGACGCCCACCGGCGAACTCCAGGTCGGCCGGAGCGTCACGGCGAACGCCGGTACGGACTACCTGGCCGGTGGGATCGACGAGATCCACACCTACGCCGGAGTCCTGGACCAGTCGAGGCTCGCGATGCTGAGCGGGGGCGGCACGGACGTCTGACCGGGTTCCGGAAGCAGGGGAGGTGGCGGTGAGCTCGCAGGAAACAGCGACGTCGCAGGCGGACTTGGCGCTCCTGAGCGTGCGCGCGCTCAGTGACCGTGGTCTGCCGCAGGACGTGATTGGCGTGCGCGCGGCCTGCCGCCACCACTCCGTGATCGAGCTGGAGCAGTTGGCACTCGGGGACGCCGGGACGGACTTCGACCTCTTCGATCTGCGCGACCGGCTGGAGAACGTCGTCTGGGTGAGCGACGAGGAGTTCGCGGCCCACGGACTCGACGTCGAGGAGATCAGGGAGTTGAGGCAGTGGGCCTTGGACTGGGAGTCCGACCTGGGGCTGAGGCTCGCCGAGGAGTACGACGACGATCCGGAGCCCTAGGGCGACTGGTTGGTGCTCGGGAAGCAGGACGCGCGTCGACAAGGCCGTACCCCGCACGGTACTGATGGGGCATGAGTGAAGTCGGCGAACGGGTGCGCGACGGACGTCTGGTCGGCGGTCGCTACCGGCTGCTCGAACGGATCGGCTCCGGCGGCATGGGCACCGTATGGCGGGCCTTCGACGAACTCGTGGACCGCGAAGTCGCCGTAAAACAACCGCGGTTGCCCGGCGACCCGGAGGACGAGCAGTTCCAGCGCGCCGCCCACCGGCTCTACCGCGAGGCCCGTGCCGCCGCCCGGGTCGACCACCCCTCCGCCGTGGCCATCCACGATGTCGTCATCGAGGGTGAACTCCCGTGGATTGTCATGGAGTTGGTGCGCGGAGAGTCCCTGCACGAACTGCTCGGACGCGGCCCCCTCGCCCCCGCCGACGCCGCACGCATCGGCCTCGCCGTCCTCGGCGCCCTGCGCGCCGCCCACGCCGTGGGGATCGTGCACCGGGACGTGAAGCCCGCCAACGTCCTGCTCGGCCCGCACGCTCGTGTCGTCCTCACGGACTTCGGCATCGCGCACATCCAGGGCGAGGAATCCCTCACCGTCAGCGGGGAGTTCGTCGGCTCGCTCGAATTCATCGCCCCCGAGCGCATGTCGGGCACCGGCGCCGGACCCGCCTCCGACCTGTGGTCCCTGGGCGTCCTCCTGTACGCGGCCGTCGAAGGCACGTCCCCCTTCCGTCGTACGACCATGGAGTCCACGCTCGGCGCGATCCTGTCCGGCGAACTGCCCGAGCCGACCCGGGCGGGACCCCTCGGGCCGCTGGTCGTACGGATGTTGGCGCGGGACCCGGAGGAACGGCCGGGGGTGGCGGAGGTCGGCGCGGCACTGGAGGCGGTGGCCGAGGGCAGGGCCTTACCGGAACCGGCGGTCACCGTCCAGGACGCGGTGGCCGACGTGGAGCCCGGAGGAGCCGCCACCGTCAACGAGGCCGTACCGCAAGCCGAGTTGGAACCTGGTCCCGCCCCCACGCCCGGGCCCGGGTCCCGCCGCCCCCGCCGCGCCCTTCTCATCAGCCTCGGGGTACTCCTCCTGGCGGGTCTGGTCTTCGGCACCGTCCTGGGGAGCGTCCTCGGCAAGGACTCCTGGACGGCTCGCCAACGGGAGGGTATGAAAGCGGTCCTCTTCCTCCCGCCCCAGTACCAGCTTCTGCAGACGGATGCGGAGGCCGGCAGCCGTACCGTCATCTACGGCACCGGCGCCCTCCGCGTCCGCCTCACCGAATGGGACGAAGCCGCCGGCTCGCCCCTCGCCGAAGCGCACGCCCTGGGCCAGGGCATGGCGAACCCGCGGTACATCCGCACCAGCTTCCGCGGGAACAAGGACGCGATCCTGGCCGACGCCACCTACGGACAGTCCGGCGTCCGCACCCGCATCATGGCCCTGATCTTCCGGACCGCGGACCACCGTATGTACCAGCTCCGCGTGGACATGCCCAAGGGCACACCGGCGGAGAAGAAGGGCACCGCACTCTTCAAGGGCGCCCGCGCCCGCCTCGCGCTCGTGGAAAACTGAACCAGCACTGATCATCGCCGCACAACACCCTGATCAGCGCATTCGTTGCCAGTGATCACTGGCGTCGTGTGTGTACTCGGTGAATCCCGATTACCGACGGGTACCCAAACCCTCCGCTCCGGCATACCCTGCCGCACATGACGGACTCGCAGGCCCCGGAAAAGACCGGTACGGAAACGACGACCGGCACGAACCCCCTCGCGCCGGCCCCCACAGGCGCCCGTACCGCCGCCGATGTGGTCACCCCGGAGCTGGTCGCCCAGCTCACGAAGGGTGTGGTCGGCTCCGGCCGGACCGCCAACCACACGCCGTTCACCGGTGAGAAGCTCGCCGACCTGCCCGAGTCCACCCCCGAGGACGTGGCGAAGGCCTTCGACGCCGCCCGCGCCGCGCAGGCCCTCTGGGCGCAGACACCGGTACGGCAGCGCGCGGCCGTCCTGCTCCGTTTCCACGACCTGGTCCTCGCCCGCCAGGCCGAGGTCCTCGACCTGATCCAGCTGGAGACCGGCAAGGCGCGGCTGCACGCGCACGAGGAGGTGCAGGCCGTCGTCGTCGCGGCCCGCCACTACGGCCGCAAGGCCCCCGCCTACCTCAAGCCGAAGCGGCACACCGGCGCCGTCCCGACCCTCACCAAGGTCACCGAACTCCGCCACGCGCGCGGGGTGGTCGGCCAGATCGCCCCCTGGAACTACCCGCTCGAACTCTCCGTCGGCGACGCGCTCCCGGCGTTCGTGGCGGGCAACGCGGTCGTCATGAAGCCGGACACGGAGACCTGCCTGACCGCGCTCTGGGCCCGCGACCTCCTCATCGAGGCCGGCCTGCCCGCCGACGTCTTCCAGGTCGTCCTCGGCGAGGGCCCCGTCGTCGGCCCCGAGGTCGTCAAGCACGCCGACTACGTCTCCTTCACCGGCTCGACCCGCACGGGCCGCGAGGTCGCCCAAGGCGCGGCGGCCCGCCTGATCGGTGTCTCCCTCGAACTCGGCGGCAAGAACGCCATGGTGGTCCTGGAGGACGCCGACATCGAGAAGGCGGCGGCGGGCGCGGTCCGCGCCTGCTTCTCCTCCGCCGGCCAACTCTGCATCTCCATCGAGCGGTTGTACGTCCACGAGTCGATCGCGGACGCCTTCCTGGACCGCTTCGCCGCCCGCACCAAGGCGATGCGCCTCGGCACGTCCCTCGCGTACGGCGCGGACATGGGATCGCTGGTGGGGGAGCGCCAGTTGGAGACGGTGACGCGACACGTGGAGGAGGCCGTCGCGAAGGGCGCGAAGCTCGTCGCGGGCGGAGTCGCCCGCCCCGACATCGGCCCGTACTTCTTCGAGCCGACCATCCTCGACGGCGTAGAGGCCCCCATGTCCGTCTGTGCCGAGGAGACCTTCGGCCCGGTCGTCTCCATCTACCGCTTCAAGACGGAGGACGAGGCGGTGGAGGAGGTCAACTCCACGTCGTACGGCCTGAATTCGTCGGTCTGGACGAAGGACGGCCGCCGCGGCCGGGCAGTCGCCGCCCGCCTCCGCACCGGCACGGTCAACGTCAACGAGGGCTACGCCCCCGCCTACGGCAGCGTCCAGTCCCCCATGGGCGGCATGAAGGACTCCGGCCTCGGCCGCCGCCACGGCTCCGAGGGCATCCTCAAGTACACGGAGGCCCAAACGGTCGCGCAGCAGCGGTTGTTGCCGATGGCGCCTTCGCTGGGGATGGACGACGAGGGCTACGCGAAGTTCATGAGCACCAGCCTCCGGGTGATGAAGGCATTCCGGCTGCGCTGAATTACCCAGGGGTGCGACCAGCCACACACGATCCGCAGCGAATCTCAATGAGGAGAACACGTTGTCGCAAGATGCCTACGACTATGACGTCCTCGTCGTCGGCTCAGGCTTCGGTGGTTCAGTAACCGCCCTCCGCCTGACCGAAAAGGGCTACCGCGTCGGCGTGTTGGAAGCAGGCCGCCGCTTCACCCCGTCGACGCTTCCCAAGAACTCCTGGGACCTCAAGAACTACCTCTGGGCCCCCAAGCTCAAGATGTACGGCATCCAGCGAATCCACCTGCTCGGCAACGTCATGGTCCTCGCCGGCGCAGGCGTGGGCGGCGGCTCCCTCAACTACGCCAACACCCTCTACGTCCCGCCGAAGCCGTTCTTCGAAGACCCCCAGTGGCGCGAAATCACCGACTGGGAGGAGGAGTTGAGCCCGTACTACGACCAGGCCCGCCGCATGCTCGGCGTACGCCTCAACCCGACGATGACCCCGTCCGACGTCCACCTGAAGGCGGCGGCCCAGCGGATGGGCGTGGGCGACACCTTCCACATGGCCCCCGTCGGCGTCTTCTTCGGCGACGGCCAGGACGCCGAGGGAACCGTGAAGGCGCGCCCCGGCGAGCAGGCCGCCGACCCGTACTTCGGCGGCGCCGGCCCGGACCGCAAGGCCTGTACCGAGTGCGGCGAGTGCATGACGGGCTGCCGGCACGGCGCCAAGAACACCCTCAACGAGAACTACCTCTACCTCGCCGAGAAGGCGGGCGCGACGGTCCACCCGATGACGACGGTCGTGTCGGTCACCGACGACTCGCAGGGCGGCTACGCGATTGCCACCCTGCCGACCGACGAGCGCCGCACGTCCGAGGGCCGCACCTTCAAGGCCCGCCAAGTCGTCCTCGCCGCCGGCACCTACGGCACCCAGACCCTGCTGCACCGCATGAAGGCGGGCGGCCAACTGCCGTACCTCTCCGAGAAGTTGGGCGAGCTGACCCGCACCAACTCCGAGGCGCTGGTCGGCGCGCAGACGAACAACCGCCGCTACCGCAAGGCGACCGGCACCCGGCAGGTCGACTTCACGCGCGGAGTCGCCATCACGTCCTCGATCCACCCCGACGAGAACACCCACATCGAACCGGTCCGCTACGGCAAGGGATCCAACTCGATGGGCGGCCTCTCCATCCTCCAAGTCCCGTACGCGGAGGGCTCGTCGAGGGCGCTGGCCTGGCTGGCGAACGCGGCCAGGCACCCCCTCCTGGTCCTGCGTTCGCTCTCCAACCGTCGCTGGTCGGAGCGGACCATCATCGGCCTGGTGATGCAGTCGCTGGACAACTCCCTGACGACGTACCTGAAACCGGACGGCGTGGGGAAAGGGCTGCTGACTGCCCGTCAGGGACACGGCGCCCCCAACCCCAAGCAGATCAGGGCGGCTTCGGAGGGCGCGGCGGCCATCGCCGCCGAGATCAACGGCTTCGCGGGCTCGAACGTCGGCGAGTTGATGGGCACCCCGCTCACCGCCCACTTCCTCGGCGGCTGCCCCATCGGCGCCTCCCGCGAGACGGGCGTGATCGACCCGTACCACCGCCTCTACGGCCACGACGGCATCTCCGTCGTCGACGGCTCGGCGGTCTCGGCGAACCTCGGCGTCAACCCGTCCCTCACCATCACCGCGCAGGCCGAGCGCGCGATGTCGTACTGGCCCAACAAGGGCGAGCCGGACCCGCGTCCGCGCCAGGGGGCGTCGTACGAACGCCTGCAGCCGGTGGAGCCGCATCGACCGGCGGTCCCCGAGGACGCGTTCGGCGCGCTGAGGCTGCCGTTCCTGGGGATACCTACGGTGCCGCCGAAGTCGTAGGCGACAAGCGGTACTTGCCGTACATGCCGTACAACCAAGAAGGACCTGCGCCCCCCTCCGAGCGCAGGTCCTTCTTCGTCGAGCGAGCTACGTGTTACGCGCTCTCTCCGGTCTTGCGCCGGCGCACCATGACCACCGCGGCGGCACCCGCGACGACCGCGGCCCCGCCGACGAGGCCGATCACCGGCAGGGCGGAGCTGGAGCCGGTCGAGGCGAGGCTGCCGGTGGCCTCGTTGACCGAGCCCTGCGGCTTCAGGTCCTCGTCGGTCCCAGTGGGCTTCTTGCCGTTCGGCTTGGCGTCGCCGACGTCGCCCGGGTCGCTGCTGCCGGCGGCGAGGACGGAGAACTCGTAGAAGTCGCCGTTGCCGTAGCAGGAGTCACCGTCGCCCGCGTAGATCGCCTGGCTCAGCGCGAACGACGAGCCCGCGGGGGCCGTGCGCTTGATCTTCACGCGGAGGTCGAGCGTGGTCGACGACTTCTTCTCCAGAGTGGGAAGAACCGCGACGATGCTCCCGGACAGCGTGGTCTTGTCGCTGCCGGACCCGACCGTCTGCTGGTAGGAGTCGGTCCACTTGCCGTCCTGCTTCAGCTGGATCTCGGCAAGGTCCAGCATCAGCGAGGAGTCCGCGTTCACGTCGTCGCTGTACTCGGTGAGCGCGTTGATCCAGACGTTGCTGAGGTCCTTGTCCGAGCCGTTCTTCACCGCGAACTTGAAGGTGTGCCAGCCGGAACCGGCGACGATCTTGTTCGGCAGCCCGGTGATCGACGCGGTGAGCTTCTCGTCCAGGTCGAAGGTCTTGCAGTCCGCGTACGGGTCGAAGTCGCCCGCGGGCTTGGTCGGCGACGCGGAGACGGTGGGCGACGAGGAGGCGCTGGGCGACGAGGACCCGGTCGGGGTGCCCGTCGCGGCCGGGGAACTGTCGTCCGCGGCCGGAGTGCTTTCGTCCGCCGCAGGGGTGCTGTCGTCCGCGGCCGGAGTGCTGTCCTCGGCCGCCGGGGTGCTGTCGTCCGCGGCGGGGGTACTGTCCTCGGCCGCCGGGCTGCTGGACGACGTGTCGGGAGACCCGTCGTCCGCGAACGCGGCCGGTGCGGACAGCAGAGCGAGCGGAGCGATGACGGCCGTCGCGGCGGCCGCGGCCATGGCACGGCGAAGCTTCATGAAGTCCTCAAGAAGTCCGGTGTGCTGCGGCAGCGCAAGCACACTGGGCGGAGGGCTCCGCGTGTGGGGCGCGGGTGTGGCCCTTGGTTATGCAGGTGAGACCCGGGAAACCTGTGAACGGTTGTGCCCATCCTCACCAGATTCTTATGTGGGCTGTGTCACACCTGGGTTCTTCTTGTGAACACGCTTTCGTGCGCCTACAACTACCTGGTGTCAGATAAACCGTCCGAGGAGCCGTCCTCGACTCCGGAGATCCCCGATGACGTCTGGGAGAAGTTCGCCCAGGACACGGAACGGGACATCCGGGCCTCCGCCGCGAAAGAACCGTCCGCCCGCGCCCGCATGGTGAGCGAACGGCTGAAAGCGGGCGAACAGCCCGCGGGCTGGCGTGCCGCACCCACCACGAAGGCGCCCAGGCGCCGACGCCTGTTGCCGGTCCTGGGTCTGCTGCTCGCCGCCGCCGTCGCCGTGGTCGCGATGAAACCGTCGCTGCTGCCCGGCGACCCCTTCGGCGGCAAGGCGGAAGGGAACCCCGCGGCGGCCTCCACGCTCCCCCCGGAGACCGCCGCCCCCACCGCCCCGCCCTCCGTCGCGGATCCCGAAGTCCCCACCCTGGACCGGCCGTTCGCCGGCTCCCCGGCCCTGAACTGGGCGGACGGCGCGGCCGGCATCGTCCTGCCGAAGGCGACGGCCGTGGGAAAGTTCTCGAAGGACCAGGTCGAACTGGCCCTCCAGCAGACGAAGATCCTGCTCGTCGGCGCCAACCTCGACCCGAAGACGATCCGCGGCGACCGCCCGGCCGCCGCCCTCGCCGTCCTCGACCCGAAACAGACCAAGACCTTCGACCGGCTGAACGCGTCCCTGACCACCCCGTCCAAGGCACAGGACCCCACGCTGCTCTTCAGCCGCTTCGACCCCAAGGACGTACGACTGGTCGGCGACGTCGTGAAGACGCGCGGACGGATCACCTTCGGGGCGAGCGACGACGGGGGCGTCACCGTGCACGCCGACTACACCTTCGTCTACCCGCTGGTCCGCACCGACGGCTCCACCACGGTCGCCCGCACCATCGTCCGTCGCGTGATCGACCTGGACGTCCTCGACCCCACCCGCTACCAGGCCACTCCCGGCCTGCTGACACTCGGGCAGAACAACGCGGACTTCGGCAACTCGGCCTGCGGGGTCTACGACGGCTACCTGCACCCGGAGTTCGGCTCCGCGTCCCCGACGGGCGCCGCGCCCACCGGCCCGACGGAGGACCCGTACGACCGGAGCCGCGACCTCGGCAAGGGCAAGGGCACCTGCGGCACGGCCACCCGGACCTGACGGGCAAGCGAAGGGCCCCGCGGGACGGAGCCGCGGGGCCCTTCTCCGTCAGCACCGACGTCAGGGCGGCGCCGGTGCCTGGGAGCGGCGCCGGGGGGTTGCGCCGCTTGTCTCAAGTGCCCTGGGTCGGCGCCCCGGTGCACACGGGGCGCACGCTTGGTCTCGACCTTTGGCGATGGGACGGTGCACTGCAATGCGGTTGTCCGCGTTGGGACTTGGGGGCTCGGGAGGCTCGGGAGCCTTCTACGCATCGTGCTGGATGGACGCGGCGTCCGCAACCGTTCGATCCGGCTTTGTGCATTTTTGCAGTTTCCGCCGGGCGGCCCCGGGCGTCCCCGGAGCCGACCGTTCTCTTGGGTGACCGGGCTGCTGTCCCCTGCCGTCCGGTCACGACCCTGGAGCGAGGTCCCACGACGCACGGCACGTTCCGTACGTCTCATCGCCCCAGCCGAGCCACGCGTGGTTCTTTCGGGCCCGCCCCTGGCTGGCACGGACACCACCCCCAACGAAGCGGTTCGCGGGGCGGTCACGCGCCGTACGGGTGAGAGCGCGCCCGAACTCAGATACGACCCCGGGACAGTTCGAGCAGCGTCATCGCGAGGGTGGTGCCGGGCCTGCCCAGCGCGTCGCTGTAGTGGCTGAGGATCTCGTTCTCACGGGTCAGGTTCACCCGTCGCCCGCCGGACGCGATCCGTGTCTGCTGGACCACGGCGGACACGGCGACCCGTTCCTGGATCAGCCCGATGATCCGGTCGTCCAGAGAGTCGATGCGCTCGCGGGCGTCGGCGATGGTCTGCTCGGGCGTGATGGCGGTCATAAGAGGCTCCTCGTCGGGGAACGGCCACCCCGGAGCGACACGACCCGGAGAACGACAGGCGCCCCGGGCCTTGTCGGCCCGGGGCGCCTGGAAAGTCGCTTGTCAGTAACTCAAGCAGCTCGACCATGGCAGCCGGCGGGCCGGTTGCCATAGGTAAAGAGGAAGGTCGGGTGCGTGAGCATGGGGGCGAGTATGCCACAGAGTCTTTTTGTCTTTTTGACGGTGCCCATCGAGCCCACCGAGACGGGCTGTGGGTGGGCATAGGCCTCGGGGGTCTGGGGGCGGAGCCCCCAGGACGACCAGGTGTCCCACCCGAGCCCCGTTAGAATCGGTACCCAAGACCCCCGCCCAACCGCCGGAAGGCCCCCGTGTCAGCAGCGACCCCCGCCCCCGACACCGTCCTGGTCGTCGACTTCGGCGCGCAGTACGCCCAGCTCATCGCCCGCCGCGTCCGCGAGGCCCGGGTCTACAGCGAGATCGTGCCGAGCACCATGCCGGTAGCGGAGATGCTCGCCAAGAACCCCGCGGCGATCATCCTCTCCGGCGGCCCCTCGTCGGTGTACGCGGAGGGCGCCCCGCGCCTGGACCGCGAGCTCTTCGAGGCCGGCGTCCCGGTCTTCGGCATGTGCTACGGCTTCCAGCTGATGGCCACGACCCTCGGCGGCACCGTCGACAACACGGGCGCCCGCGAGTACGGCCGTACGGAACTGCATGTCTCCCGGTCGTCCTCCACCCTCTTCGAGGGCACCCCGGACGAGCAGTCGGTGTGGATGTCCCACGGCGACGCCTGCTCCGCCGCCCCCGAGGGCTTCACGGTCACCGCGTCCACGGACGTCGTCCCGGTCGCCGCCTTCGAGAACGACGAGAAGAAGCTCTACGGCGTCCAGTACCACCCCGAGGTCATGCACTCCACGCACGGCCAGCAGGTCCTGGAGCACTTCCTGTACCGCGGCGCGGGCCTCACCCCGAACTGGACGACCGGCAACGTCATCGACGAACAGGTCGCCCTGATCCGCGAGCAGGTCGGCGACAAGCGCGCCATCTGCGGCCTGTCCGGCGGCGTCGACTCCGCCGTGGCCGCCGCGCTCGTCGCCCGCGCCATCGGCGACCAGCTGACCTGCGTCTACGTCGACCACGGTCTGATGCGCAAGGGCGAGACCGAGCAGGTCGAGAAGGACTTCGTGGCCGCGACCGGCGTCAAGCTCGTCGTCGTGGACGCGGAGGAGCGCTTCCTCACCGCGCTCGCCGGGGTCTCCGACCCCGAGCAGAAGCGGAAGATCATCGGCCGCGAGTTCATCCGCGTCTTCGAGCAGGCGCAGGCCGAGATCATCGCGGACGCGGGCCCCGAGGTCGCGTTCCTGGTGCAGGGCACGCTCTACCCGGACGTCGTCGAGTCCGGCGGCGGCACCGGCACGGCCAACATCAAGTCCCACCACAACGTGGGCGGCCTCCCCGAAGACCTCGAATTCCAGCTCATCGAACCGCTGCGCAAGCTGTTCAAGGACGAGGTCCGCATGGTCGGCCAGGAGCTCGGCCTCCCGGACGAGATCGTCCAGCGCCAGCCCTTCCCCGGCCCCGGCCTCGGCATCCGGATCGTCGGCGAGGTCACCAAGGACCGCCTCGACCTCCTCCGCGAGGCCGACGCCATCGCCCGCGAGGAACTGACCGCGGCCGGCCTCGACCGCGACATCTGGCAGTGCCCGGTGGTCCTCCTCGCGGACGTCCGCAGCGTCGGCGTCCAGGGCGACGGCCGCACCTACGGCCACCCGATCGTCCTGCGCCCGGTGTCGAGCGAGGACGCCATGACCGCCGACTGGTCGCGTCTGCCGTACGACGTCCTCGCGAAGATCTCCACCCGCATCACGAACGAGGTCGCCGACGTCAACCGCGTCGTCCTCGACATCACCTCGAAGCCCCCAGGCACCATCGAGTGGGAGTAAGCCTTTCTTGAGGCTCAGGTCCGCCTGACGGTGCGCACCGGCGCCCCAGGCGTCCAGATCTGGACGATCAGGTACTTCTCGTCCTCGACGTAGGTCCGCACGACCTCCGTCACCTCGGTGCGGAAGAGGTGGAACGGCTCCGGCGGTTCCACCTCTTTGCTGTACGCCCCCTTCACCCCGGCATCCGTCACCTCCACCGCCCGCCCGCCGACCCGCACATCCCCTCCCATCTCCGTACCCGCCCCCGGGTTCGCCTGCAGCGCGAACCGCGGATCACGCCGTAGGTCCAACGCCTTCAGCGAGTCGGGCATCATCCCGAGCCACAACTCACCGTCCAGGAACCGCACTTCGATCCCGGTGGTACGCGGCGACCCGTCCTTGCGCAGGGTCGCGAGGATGTGGTGCGTGAAGGCACCGAAGCGCTTCTCCACGGTCGCGGCGAGGTCGGGTTCCGCGGCGACGAATACCGCCCAGTTCGCTGTCATACGACCACTGTCCCGCCGATACCCGACACCTGCTGTCGTGATTCCGGCACGCTTGGTGCCGCATCTTTACAGAACACCACTGCCCTTTTCGCCTCACTGACGGTAACTTCCGCCGGTAACAAGGAACCCAGTGCTGGAGGACCGATGCACGGGCCGACGCCGCCCTCCCCCCTGCCCACCGACCGGCTGCAGTTCGCCATGCCGCCGATGCACGAATCGGTCGAGGACGAACGCCTGCACCGCAAGGAACGGCTCGCGGGCGCCCTGCGCCTCTTCGGCCGCCTCGGCTTCGAGGACGGGGTCTCGGGGCACATCACCGCCCGCGACCCCGAGTTCAGCGACTGCTTCTGGGTCAACCCCTTCGGGATGCCCTTCCGGCACGTCACCGTCAGCGACCTGGTGCTCTCCAACTCCGAGGGCCAGGTGCTCCAGGGCGGCCACCATGTGAACCAGGCCGCCTTCACCGTGCACTCCCAGGTCCACGCCGCCCGCCCGGACGTCGTCGCGGTCGCCCACTGCCACTCCGTGCACGGCCGCGCGCTCTCCGCCCTCGGCGACTTCCTCGACCCGATCAGCCAGGAGAGCTGCGCCTTCTACGAGGACCACGCGCTCTACGACGCCTACAGCGGCGTCTCCGTCGACGCCGAGGAGGGCAAGCGGATCGCCGCCGGACTGGGCTCGCGCAAGGCGCTCGTCCTGCGCAACCACGGACTGCTCACCGTGGGCGACTCGGTGGACGCGGCGGCCTGGTGGTTCCTGTCCATGGAACGCTCCTGCCAGGTCCAGCTCCTCGCGAAAGCGGCCGGCCGCCCCCTCCTCATCGACCACAAACTCGCCGTCGCCACCCGCGAACAGACCGGCGGCGACCTGGTCGCGTGGATCAACTACCAGCCCCTGTGGCAGGACATCAGCCGCAGCGAACCGGACCTCCTCAGTTGAGGCCTGTGCGGTAGCTGAGGCCTGTCCGGTCGAAGCCCGTTCAGTTGAAGCCTCTGAGCACCGCCTTCTTGGTCATCGTGAACTCCTCGTCTGTGAGCACCCCCTCCCGGTGCAGCTCCCCCAACTCCCGCAGCCTGCGCAGGAGTACGTCGTGATGGTCGGCCGGGGGCGGGACGGTGGCCGTCCGCGGCGGACGGTCCTCGAACTCGCCGTCGCCCCGGGCCGACGGATGCGGCAGCCGCGCGGTCACCGCCGTCGCGACCAGCGCGGTGAGCAGATCACGGCGGGTGCTGCCCCACAGGTCCAGGGCGTACGGGTCCTTCTCCGGCGGCAGTTTGGAGAACACCGTCTCGCGGGTCACGAACCGCATGAACCCGTCCTCGTAACCGGAGTTGGGCAGCCACTCCACCTGGACGAGGTCTCCCACGGCGACTATGCGCGGACCGGTGGCCCGCTTGACGCGCTCGGAGGTGTCGGCCCAGTCGATCCGCACCTGGGCGCCGTCGAAGGACACCGTGCCGTCGGAGGACCGGACGGAGACCGGGACCGGCGGGCCGGGGAGGAGATAGGCCTTGGTGGGTTCCTTGGGGATCTGGTCCAGGAGCAGCGCGTGCCGGATCTCCTCCGCCACGTACTCGGCGACCCCGGACCGGTCGATGTCCACGATCAGCCGGTACGGATCCGCCGGGTCCGGCAGCCGCCCGCCGGTCGCCTGCAGCAGCGGGTCGGCGCCCTCGCGCAGTCTCAGGCGCAGTCGGCCACGCTTGCGCTCGGGTTCGTAGACGACGCCCGCGACGGCTTCGAGAGGCACCGCGATCTCGCCGTACGTCTGCCGGAACAGTGGCACGGAGCGGTGAAGTCCCGGCGTGATACGGACCGTTGTGCCGTCGAAGGCCCAGGTCCCGTCGCGCTGGATGATCTCGGCCATAGAGAAATTCTCGCAGCCGGGTCAACACGGCAGCCGTCACTTCACCCGCGCTGACCAGACCTGCCGGACGCGGGCCGTGTCCCGTAGGGCACAATCCGCTGTTGTCGTACGGGAGTTGCAAGGCGGTGGCCAAAGGCTTCGGAGCCGGTCGCCGAACGTGAGGGCCCGGGGTCGCGGGCCGAGGGTCATGGGGAAGGCAGGCGTCGGGCGTGGCGGTGCAGGAGGCGAGACAGGGCGGCGAGCACGTCGGTGCCCACGGAGGCGGCTGTGCCTGCGGGGACTGCCCGCACGGAGCACGCGAGGGGCATCGGCGCGCGGTCGCCGCGTTCCTCGTCAAGCGGGACGGCTTCGCGGCCGGCGAGGGCCTGCCCGCGGCGGTGGCGCACTCGGCGTCCGCCTCCCGGCAGTGGGTCTCGGACGAACTGACCCAGTCCGCCGACGTCGTCGCCGAACGCGGTCGCGCCGAGGGCGGCGCCTGGCTGGCCCGCCTGTGGCACCGCACGGCCTTCGCGGTGTGGGGCGCCTTCGTCGTGCTGCTCCTGGTGCAGTCGCTCACCGCGATCGGCGCGGGGTGGACGGCGGCCCGCACCGCCGGACTGCTGGCCGCGCTCGTGGTCGCCGGTGCGGTGACGGCGGCCTCCTGGTTCCACCGGGCGCGCGGCGGGGCACTCGCCCCCGTCATCGGTGAGGACAACCGGCTGTCGACCTCCCGTGCCGTGGCCGTCTCCTGGGTGCTGTTCGTGGCGTACGCGGTGCTGGTCCTGGCCGGCCGCCTCGCCGCGGCCTCCGACCATGCCGAACGCGACGCCCTCATCTCCGGCCTCGAACTCGCCCGCGGCGCCGGTGTGGTGACCGTCCTCGCCGTGGTCTGCGCGATCGCCGTGCTCGTCCGCCGGGTCGTGGGCCTGCGCGTGCTGGGCCAGCGCCTCCAGAAACTCCCCGCGGACCGCCCCCGCGCGGCCGACCTCCTCACCGACGACGCGGGCCGCGGCACCTTCGCCGACATCCAGTACGTCGCGATCAGCGCCGTCGCCCTCGTCTTCGTGGCCGTACGCCTGGCCCGACGCCCCGACCAACTGCCCGACCTGCCCTGGGGCTTGGCGGTGGTCGTGTTGATCTCCGCCGCGACATACCTGGCCGGCAAGTACGCGGAGGGCGGCCGTCCGGTCATCCTGTCGGTGGTGCGGTCGAGGGAGGCGGGCGACCTCGATGCCCCCATCCGCACCGGCGACGACATCGAGATCCGCGGCGCGGGCTTCGTCCCTCCGGGTGCCCAGGGCGCGGACCGCCTCTCCCGGATGGTCGTCCGCATCGGCCCGGTCAACGTCCACGTCCCCCTGGTCCCGGTCGCCGGCGGCTTCTCCAACCCGACGGACACCCTCCTGACCGTGCCCGTCCCGGTCGACGTGGAGCCCGGACGCGTGGAGGTACAGGTGGTGACCGCGGCGGGCGTGGAGACCAACGCCTGCGTGGTCGAAGTGACGGACTGACCGTGAGTGACGACGTCCTCGACTGAATATCCACAGAAGACGGACAACAGGCGCCCGCGTCCGGCCGAAGTCGGAAAAACTGGCTGAAGCATGGTTGAGCGGGTCCCCCTATTCGTACGTATGGTCTGTTGAGGGGTCACGGCACGGCGGGCGAGAGGCGGCTAAGGGCGATGACTCACGGCACTCGAATGGATACGCAAACCCCCTATCTCGACGGCGATCGGAGTTGGCGGGACACCGCCACCCGTTACGCCCTGCTCCCCTTGCGCGTCTTCCTCGGCGTCACCTTCATCTATGCCGGCCTGGACAAACTCACCGACAGTGCCTTCATGAAGTCATCCGGCGCAGGCTCGATCGGCGAGACGATGCGCGCGGTCCGCGACTCGTCGGCGATCCCGGCCCTGGTCGACCTGTCCCTGAAGAACCCCGTCGGCTTCGGCTACGCCATCGCCTTCGGTGAACTCGCTGTCGGCATCGGCACCCTGATCGGCCTGCTGGCCCGCCTCGCCGCACTCGGTGGCGCACTGATCTCACTCAGTCTCTGGCTGACCATCAGCTGGGCCAATGACCCCTACTACTACGGCAACGACCTCGCCTACCTGATGGCCTGGCTGCCCCTCGTCCTCGCAGGCGCCTCCGTGTTCTCCCTCGACGCCGCGATCCGAGCCAGGCGAAGGCAACGGACGGGCGGCTACCGGTAGCTCCCGATCAGGGGAGCCGCCGGTGCTGGAGCCGCCGGGTTCTTCCCGGGCGTGCCGTCAGTCCCCTTCGTAGACGATCGTCAGCCGGATATGTCCGGACCGGGGTCGGCCGTGCTCGTACGGCCGACCCTGCGCCGTCTGCGGATCGCCCCGTTGACACCCGCCACCACACCGGCCAGGAACAGGCCGACCGTGACCAGAGGGATCACCGCGAACCATTCGGTCACCCACAGCCCGCCCGCGTCCCCGGCGTAGACGACGCCCGCGGTGACGAGGAAGAGACCGGCGACCAGCTTCCCGGGCTGGAACTCATGACGCAGCACGGCTGACCTCCGCCTGTCCGACGCCGACCTTGAGGTCCAGGTCCAGCGTGCCGGTGCTCTTGACGCCCGTCGCCGGAGTCAGGGTGACCTGCTGATGCTTGTCCGGCTCCACGTCCACGTCCTTCTTGTCGTCACCGGGCAACTGGATGTCCCCGACGCCCACGTCCACCCTCAGCTTCACCGTCACGTCCGACGGCACGATCACCTTCAGCTGCCCGACACCCACCTCGGCGTCCGTCGTGACCGTCTGCCCCTTGGCCGGCCGCAGCCGGGTCAGGTCGAGCGTGCCCACGCCGTTCCCGAGGTCGTACTTCTGCTGTACGTCGGCCACCGCCGCGGGCTGCCAGGTGAGGTGTTCCCAGTGGGTGGTGAGGTCCTTGGGCAGGGCGGCCGAGGCGGCGAGCAGGCCGGCCGTGACGATCGCGAGGAACACCGAGCCCGCCCCCGTACGACCGGCGAACGCGCTGACCGCGATCCCCAGGCCGAAGACGACGAGCGCACAGGCCAGGCCCGTCTGCAGGCTGGTGCCGAGCGCCTGGTCGTGCCAGTTCGCCGCGGTGCCGAGGCCGCCCGCGAGCAGGGCGAGCAGGAACACCCAGCCGCCGATCCAGCGCGGGCCGCGCGCCTTCGGAGGTGCTGGGCGCGGGGTCCGCTGATCCTCGCGCCAGTGCGGGTAGGAGGGGCCGAGGCTGATGTTGACCGCGTCCGCGATGTCACGGTCACGGGAGTCGCCGGGGCCCCAGAGATAGCCGGTGCCCCCGACGTGGGTGCCGTCCTTGACGATCGGGTCGCGCCACCAGGAGGGATAGGCGGCGGGCACCGGCGGTGCCTGGGCCTCCGGCGGGGCGTCGGCGACGGCCTGCGCGGCCAGCGGGTCGGGGTCCGGGGCGCCGCGCTGCTGCGACCAGTACCCCGCGCCCGCCAGCAGGAGGGAGAGGACGACGGCGAAGGTGAGCACGCTGCCGTTGCTCAGCATCGACAGGAACACACCGCAGCCGACCAGAGCGAACAGCACGGCCGCCAGGGCCTGGCCGTCGACTCGGCCGGTGAAGAGCTTGCGGACCTCGTTCTCCTCCTCGTCGTCGTACGGGACGAAGAGCCAGGCGAAGCCGTAGAAGATGAGGCCGATGCCGCCCGTCGCCGAGAGCACCGCGAGCGTGATCCGGAAGATCACCGGGTCCATGTCGCACTGCCGTCCGAGCCCCGCGCACACCCCCGCGAGCACCTTGGACCGCCGGTCCCGCCGGAACCGGTGCGGAGCCGCGGACGCGGTGCTGCCGCCGGGCACGGCACCCGGCGAAGAGGCGGCACCCGCGCCGGGCACGGCGTCCTGCGGCCCGCCGCCCGCTCGCGGACGTGGGCCGGAGCCGGGTCCAGGACCCGTCGCGGCGCGCTCGTGATCTGTCATGCGTCCATGCTGCCCGCCGCGGGCCGCCGATGGCAGTCGGGACGACCCTGGCCGAACCCTGAAATCCGCCCTGACCCGGACCGGGGGAGTGTTCGACAACGACCCCGACCCCGTGAAAGGCCCCTGCGGCACGCCGTTTTCGAAGATCAGGGGAGTATCGGGGGTCGACCCTGATGCTCCGGACGGCGGGGCGTGTGAACATCGGTGGCATGCCGGAAGCCGCAGCAGTGCCAGTCGAGGAACCGCGGCCGCCGCGCAAGCTCTACCGCAGCAGTGACGGACGCTGGCTCGGTGGTGTGGCGCGGGGGCTCGCCGGGCATCTCGGCCTGCCGGTGATCTGGGTGCGCCTCGTGTTCGTGGGCCTGTTCCTCGCGGACGGACTCGGCGCGCTGCTGTACGCCTCGTTCTGGTTCTTCGTGCCGCTCGGCGTCGGCGGTGTCGCCGGTCAGCGGCCCCCGTCCCTCGTCTCCACCGAGACCTCACCGGACGGCCGCCGCAGACTCGTCGCCCGCAAGCCCGACAAGGGCCAGATCGTCGCCCTGCTCCTCATGGTCGTCGTGGCGCTGGTCTTCGTCGGCAATGTGAATCTGGGCAACGGCGCCAAGGCCTATCTCTTCCCGACCGTCCTCGTCGGCGCGGGCGTCGCCCTCGTCTGGCGGCAGGCGGACAACGCCCGCCGGGCCCGCTGGGCCGAGGTCGGCAGCCGCCGCCGCACGCTCAGCCTGCTGCGCGCGGGCGGCGGGGTCCTGCTCGTCACCGCCGGTGCCACCGCGATCTTCGTCCTCCAGGGCTCCGCCAGCCACCTCGGCTCGGTCCTCCAGGCCGCCCTCGCGGTCCTCGTCGGCATCACGCTGCTCGCCGGCCCGTACCTCGTGCGCATGACCCAGGACCTCTCCGAGGAGCGCCTGATGCGCATCCGCGCCCAGGAGCGCGCCGAGGTCGCCGCCCATGTCCACGACTCCGTGCTGCACACCCTGACCCTGATCCAGCGCAACGCGGAGAGCCCGAGCGAAGTGCGCCGCCTGGCCCGCGCCCAGGAGCGCGACCTGCGCGCCTGGCTCTACAAACCGGAGGGCACCGGCAGAGACGAGGCCGACGAACCCGACACCCTCGCCGAGGCGGTGCGGCGCAGCGCGGCCGAGGTCGAGGACAAACACGGCGTGCCCATCGAGGTCGTCGTCGTCGGCGACTGCCCACTCGACGACAGAATCAGCGCCCAGATGCAGGCCGCGCGCGAGGCGATGGTGAACGCGGCCAAGTACGGTGGCGAGGGCGGCGCCGTACAGGTCTACGCCGAGGTGGAGGGGAAGACGGTCTTCGTGTCCGTCCGTGACCGCGGACCGGGCTTCGACCTCGACTCGATACCCACCGACCGCATGGGCGTCAGAGAATCGATCATCGGCCGTATGGAGCGCCACGGCGGCACGGCACGGCTGCGCGCCGTGCCGGACGGCGGCACCGAGGTCGAGCTGGAGATGGAGAGGGCGGAGAAGACGTCATGAGCGACGCGACCGAGACGAACGAACCGGCGGAGCCGACCGGCGGGAGCGCGGGCGGGCGTCACGTGCGCGTGGTCCTCGTCGACGACCACCGCATGTTCCGTACGGGGGTCCAGGCCGAGATCGGCCGCACCGAGGAGACCGGAGTCGAGGTGGTCGGCGAGGCAGCCGACGTCGACCAGGCGGTCACGGTCATCACCGCGACCCGCCCCGAGGTGGTCCTCCTCGACGTCCACCTCCCGGGCGGCGGCGGCGTCGAAGTCCTGCGCCGCTGCGCCCCGTTGATGAGCGACGCCGAGCAGCCCGTCCGCTTCCTCGCCCTGTCCGTGTCGGACGCGGCGGAGGACGTGATCGGGGTGATCCGCGGCGGTGCGCGCGGCTACGTCACCAAGACGATCACCGGCGCGGACCTCGTCAACTCCATCTTCCGGGTCCAGGAGGGCGACGCGGTCTTCTCGCCCCGCCTGGCCGGCTTCGTCCTCGACGCCTTCGCGTCGACCGACGCCCCGCCGGTCGACGAGGACCTCGACCGCCTCACCCAGCGCGAGCGCGAGGTGCTCCGCCTCATCGCGCGCGGCTATGCCTACAAGGAGATCGCCAAGCAGCTGTTCATCTCGGTGAAGACGGTCGAGTCCCATGTCTCGGCGGTGCTGAGGAAGCTCCAGCTGTCGAACCGGCACGAGCTGACCCGGTGGGCGACGGCACGCCGACTGGTGTGACCCGAGCCCTGCGCAGGCGCTCACACCACCCGCGTGGCCCCCGCGAACGGCATCTGGTCGATCGGCGCCAGCCGCACCGGAGCCGTCGGGTTCGGGGCGTGGATCATCTGGCCGTCGCCGACGTAGATGCCGACGTGACTGATGCCCGAGTAGAAGAACACCAGGTCGCCGGGGCGCAGTTCGGACCGGGAGACCCGCTGGCCGGCGTTGATCTGGGCGTAGGTCGTGCGGGGCAGCGAGACACCGGCGGAGCTGTAGGCGGCCTGGACGAGGCCCGAGCAGTCGAAGGCGTTCGGGCCCGTCGCGCCCCAGACGTAGGGGCTGCCGAGCTTCTGGTAGGCGTAGGAAACGGCCGCCGCCGCACGGGAGTTGGGGGCGTCGGCCGTAGCGGCGGAGGAGCCGGGCGCGTCCAGCGCGCCCCGGGCCGTCGTAGCGGACCGTGACGCGCGTCCCGTGCCGCCGGTCGTGCCGTCCCCGACCTGAGCCCGCTGCTGCGGAGTCAGTCCGGACAGCAGCCGGCGCGCCTGGTCCAGCTTCCCGTTGATCGTCTTCTTCTGCCTGCCGAGCTCCGCCTGCCGGGACTTCAGCGAGGTCAGTTCGATGTGCGCGGCGCCGCGCAACTGCTCGATCTCCCGCAGCTGTTGCCGTACGAGGGCGACGGCCGTCGTCTGGCGGTGACCCACCCGGTCGGCGAACTCGGCGCTGTCCAGATACCGTTCGGGGTTGTCGGAGAGCATGAGCTGCACCGCGGGGTCGATGCCGCCGCTGCGGTACTGGGCGGCGGCGACGTAACCCAGCGAGTCCCGGGCCGAGTTGAGCTTCTCCGCCTTGCGTGCCGCCTCGTCCCGCAGGGTCTTCAGCTGCTTCTCGGCCGCGTCCGCCTTCTCCTTGGCGCCGTCGTACTTCTCGGTGGCGACCTCCGCCTCCTGGTACAGCTTGTCCACCTTGGCCTTGACCTGCGTCGGTGTCAGCTGTGGCTCGGCGTGTGAGGTCCCGTCGAAGCCCGTCGCCGTCGCCGCGCCCGCGAGGGCGATCGTGGCTGCCGTACGGGCTGTATTGCCGCTGAGCGAGCGCTGTCGGGGCTTGCGGTGCGCTGCCACGTGGACTGCACGTCCTTTCGTACGACCGCCGGGGGAGCGGGCGGTTGCGCGTCCGGCGGCGGCTCACACAGGGGGAGCGGGCCGCCGCCGGACCTTTTCGGCGGTGGTGTCCGACTGCCGCCCCTGGTCCGGGCGGCGGTGGGGAGCCGGTCACCTGGTGGAGGACGCTAAACCTGACGGTGACGGCCCGGTAACGCATGTACGGAACTGACATGAGGTGATCAGGAATTGACCATGAGTGACTGTGATCCCGGTCCGGGGTCGCCGCCTTCGCGCGGCGCGCTGACCGATGCGGCGGTTCCGGCGTGGGGCGGGGTGGCCCGATGCTATGGCCGCATATATGCAAGGTCATGCGGGCCGCTACAGAGGGGCGGTGTCGGCCGGTCCCCGAGCCCCTGATTAGGCTCCGACCCCATGGACGTACTCATCCATCTCTTCGTCGGCCTGCACATCATCGGCATCGCGGCGCTGCTCGGCGGTTTCCTCACCCAGATGAAGGCGATGGGCCAGGGCACGGCCCGCTTCGTCCCCGGCATGCTGCACGGCGCGCTGACCATGCTGGTCACCGGCGCGATCCTGGTCGGCCTCAACCAGGCCGACGATCAGCACGTCAACAACATCAAGATCGGCATCAAGCTCGCGCTGCTGATCGTGATCCTCGGACTCGTCTACGTGAAGCGGGACGAGGAGACGGTCGACAAGAACCAGTTCGCGCTGGTCGGCGGGCTCACCATGGTGAACATCTTCATCGCGGTCCTGTGGACGTGACCCCGGACGTGGCGGCCAGGTAGAACCGGACCGTCCCCGCGGCGACCACCAGCCAGGCGGCCACCGCGATCCACAGCATCACCTCTCCGGGCGTCCGCAGCCACGAGACGTCCACGGCGGTGCCCACGGACAGCGCGGTCGCCGCCGTCATCCCGAGCGGGAACACCGTCGACCAGCGGCGCACGTCGTAGCGCAGCCGCGGCCGGGCGACCTCGGCGGCCACCAGGACGACGCACCAGGCCACGTCGAGCACCAGCAGCGCCATGGTCACGGCCCGCAGGACGCCCCGGTCGTCGGAGTTCCACAGGTACAGGCGCGCGCTGTTCGCGGCGATCAGTTTCGACCCGGCCAGCGCCGAGACGGCGAGCGCGCCGCCGACGATCCAGTGGTCGCCCGCCCCGGTGATCACCTGGCGCCATTCGAAACGGGCGAGTGCGAAGCCGTAGAGGACCAGCCCGAACCAGAACAGCACCAGTGCCGTGTGTGCGAGCCAGGCCACGGACTCGGCCCCGGCGATCGTCGCCCCGAGGACGGCCAGCGACTGGGTGGCCACACTGCCGAGGAACACGGTGCCGGGCATCCGCCCCTGCCAGTTCCGTACGACCCGCACGAGGAGCCATGGCCACAGCACCGCGGCCAGTGCCAGCAGCGCCTCGGCCACCGTCTGCCGGCCCGCCGCCGAGAACCGCGTCCCCAGTACGGCGGTCGCGGCCGAGGCGGTCAGCGCGCCGGGCGTCCCCGCCTCCGCGAGCCACCGCCGCCGGTCCCACAGCAGCCGTACGACGAAGTCCGCGGCCAGCCCCAGCCAGAAGGCGCAGGCCACCGCGAAGGCGATACGGGACAGCACCTCGTAGCCCGTGACGTGCAGGCCGACCGACACGATCGCGGTCGCCATCACGACGGCCCCGGCCGCCGGCGGACGCTGCGCCCACCAGGCGCGGAAGCGGGAGACACCGGTACCGGACATGGTCCGATGCTAGGGAGCCGCCCCGGTGCCGACGACGGGCCACGCGCGCGTGGAGCTCAAAAACACCTGCACGCGTGCGTGCGTCCGAAGGTTCCGCTCAGGCCGGCCGCACCACGCGGTGGACGGTTGCCGCGCCGTCGTGGTGGATCGATTCCTCGCGGACGTAGGCGCCGGGCCTGGGGGCGTGGATCATCGTGCCGTTGCCGATGTAGACGCCGACGTGGCTGCTGTCGTCGTGGAAGAAGACCAGGTCACCGGGTTGCGCGTCGGCCAGGGAGACCGTCGTGCCGGCGTCGGCCTGGTCGGTGGTGGCGCGCGGGAGGGTGAACCCGGCGGCCTTCCAGGCGGCCTGGGTGAGCCCCGAGCAGTCGTACGAGCCGGGACCGGCGGCGCCCCAGACGTACGGCTTGCCGACCTGGGCGCGGGCGAAGGCGATGGCCTTGGCGGCCTTGGTGGCGTACGAGGAGTCGGCGGCGGGCGAGGGGCCGGAAGGGGCGCTCTGTGTGGTCGGCTGTGACAGCAGCTCGCGCGCGGTGGAGAGTTTCTTCTGGACGGTGGCCTTGGCCGTCCTCAGGTCGCCCTGCGTGTCGTTGGGGGTCTGGAGGCTCTCGGTCGTCTCATGACGCACAGCGTTCTTCTGGCGGCCGGTCAGCCGGCTCATCAGCTGGGCCTGCTCGAAGTAGTCCTGCGGGGTGTCCGGGAGCAGGAACGTCGAGGCGTCCGGTGCGGAGGCCCCGGTGCGGTACTGCGCGGCGGTGAACGAACCCAGCCGCTCCCGCGCGGAGTTGAGCTTCCGCGCGAGCTTGGGCGCGTTGTACTGCTCGGTCGCCGACTCCGCCCGCCGGTAGAGGTCGTCGACCTTCTTCTCGACCTCTCCGAGGCTCCGATCGCCGTCGTCGGCGGCGGGGGTCCATATGCCTGCGATGCGCGAGCCCGCGGAACGCGGCTTGCGGTGCGACGACGCCAAAGGAGGCGACTCCTTCCAGATGGTTGCCCTACGGTCCGTGCCCCGAAAGGGAGTTGGACCGGTTCACCCCAGGTCGGTGGGGGCGTACGGCTTGAACGCACGCTAACCAATTCGTGTGGCTTGTGTGAAGGTTGATGTTCGAAATGCCCGACATGTCTCCGTGGTCTTGATCGCACGCGAGATCGGCCGTCGCCGATCGTGATCGACCGGTTCTGGACCGTGAATTTCCCCGAGTTCTCGGGGTGGCGGTCGGTTGTCAGTGGGGCGCCCTAAACTCGGAGAGCGATGAGCAGCCTCTTTGACGACAGCTTCCTGGCGGATCTCCAGGGCCCTCGGGCCCACGAGGGAGAGCCCCCGCCACCGCCCGAGGACGAGCACGGACCGGAGCCGATTCCGGACGACCTGTTCGGCGGGAAATTCGACGTGCCCGCGAGCAGAGACGCCCACTACCGGGACGGCGCCCCACGCCCGGTGGTCGACCCGGCGGCGCTCCTGGACGGGCTGAACGAGAACCAGCGCGCGGCCGTCGTCCACTCCGACACCCCGCTGCTCATCGTGGCCGGCGCCGGCTCCGGCAAGACCCGCGTGCTCACCCACCGCATCGCCTACCTCCTCGGCGAGCGCCATGTGCACCCGGGCCAGATCCTCGCGATCACCTTCACCAACAAGGCCGCGGGCGAGATGAAGGAGCGCGTCGAGCAACTCGTCGGCCCGCGCGCCAACGCGATGTGGGTGATGACCTTCCACAGCGCGTGCGTCCGCATCCTGCGCCGCGAGTCGAAGAAGCTCGGCTTCACGTCCTCGTTCTCGATCTACGACGCCGCCGACTCCAAGCGCCTCATGGCTCTGGTCTGCCGCGACCTGGACCTCGACCCGAAGCGCTTCCCCCCGAAGTCCTTCAGCGCCAAGATCTCGAACCTGAAGAACGAGCTGATCGACGAGGAGGACTTCGCCGCCCAGGCTGCCGACGGTTTCGAGAAGACCGTCGCCCAGGCCTACGCGATGTACCAGTCGCGGCTGCGCGAGGCCAACGCCCTCGACTTCGACGACCTGATCATGACGACGGTCAATCTGCTGCGCGCCTT
The DNA here is from genome assembly GCF_040655155.1 of Streptomyces sp. NPDC050508. NCBI lineage: Bacteria > Bacillati > Actinomycetota > Actinomycetes > Kitasatosporales > Streptomycetaceae > Streptomyces > Streptomyces sp. NPDC050508. The sequence continues at coordinate 26,343 of NZ_JBFAJJ010000015.1, read as the reverse complement.
CCCGGACGTCGCCGAGCACTACCGCCGCCGCTTCCGCCACGTCATGGTCGACGAGTACCAGGACACCAACCACGCGCAGTACGCGCTGGTGCGCGAGCTGGTCGGCACCTCGGAGCACCCGGTCGACGTCCCGCCCAGTGAACACGACCTGCCGCCCGCCGAGTTGTGCGTCGTGGGTGACGCCGACCAGTCGATCTACGCCTTCCGCGGCGCGACGATCCGCAACATCCTCCAGTTCGAGGAGGACTACCCGAACGCGACGACGATCCTCCTGGAGCAGAACTACCGCTCCACACAGACGATCCTCTCCGCCGCCAACGCGGTCATCGAGCGCAACGAGTCCCGCCGCCCCAAGAACCTGTGGACCAATGCGGGCGCGGGCGCCCAGATCACCGGCTATGTCGCGGACACGGAGCACGACGAGGCGCAGTTCGTCGCCGAGGAGATAGACCGTCTCACCGACGCGGGCGAGGCGAAGGCCTCGGACGTCGCCGTCTTCTACCGGACGAACGCCCAGTCCCGTGTCTTCGAAGAGATCTTCATCCGCGTCGGCCTGCCCTACAAGGTCGTCGGCGGAGTCCGCTTCTACGAGCGCAAGGAGGTCCGGGACGTCCTGGCCTACCTCCGTGTGCTGGCCAACCCGGAGGACACGGTCCCGCTGCGCCGCATCCTCAACGTCCCCAAGCGGGGCATCGGCGAGCGCGCCGAGGCGATGATCGACGCCCTCTCGCAGCGCGAGAAGATCAGCTTCCCGCAGGCGTTGAAGCGCGTCGACGAGGCCTACGGCATGGCCGCGCGGTCGACGAACGCGGTCAGGAAGTTCAACACGCTGATGGAGGACCTCCGTACGATCGTCGAGTCCGGCGCGGGCCCGGCGACCGTCCTGGAGGCCATCCTCGAACGCACCGGCTATCTCGCCGAGTTGCAGGCATCGACCGACCCGCAGGACGAGACCCGCATCGAGAACCTTCAGGAACTCGCCGCCGTGGCCCTGGAGTTCGAACAGGAGAACAGTGGCGGAGAGGGCGAGAGCGAGACTCCGGTCGGGCTCGCCGCCTTCCTGGAGCGGGTGGCGCTCGTCGCCGACTCCGACCAGATCCCCGACGAGGACGAGGACGGCTCCGGAGTCATCACGCTGATGACCCTGCACACCGCCAAGGGCCTCGAATTCCCGGTCGTCTTCCTCACCGGCATGGAGGACGGCGTCTTCCCGCACATGCGCGCCCTCGGCCAGGCCAAGGAGCTGGAGGAGGAGCGACGCCTCGCGTACGTGGGCATCACGCGCGCGCGTGAACGCCTGTATCTGACACGCTCGTCGCTGCGCAGCGCCTGGGGGCAGCCGTCGTACAACCCGCCCTCCCGCTTCCTGGAGGAGATCCCGGCGGCGCACGTGGAGTGGAAGCGGACCGGCGCGATGGCGGCTCCGCCGTCGACGGGTCCGGCCTCGGGTATCGCGGCCTCGCTGTCCTCGTCCCGTTCGCGCTCGTCGGCGTCGGGTGCCTCGGGCTTCGCCACCCGCAGGACCTCGGAGAAGCCGGTCGTGGCACTGGCCGTCGGTGACCGGGTCACGCACGACCAGTTCGGACTCGGCACGGTGGTCGGCGTGAAGGGCACGGGGGCGAACGCGGAGGCGACGGTCGACTTCGGGGAGCCGAAGCCGAAGCGGCTGCTGCTGCGGTACGCGCCGGTGGAAAAGCTGTAGTTCGAGGGGGAGTTACGTCGGGTCGAGCCCGTGGCTGCGAAGCCACGGGAGCGGGTCGATCGCCGCTCCGCCCGCGGGCCGCACCTCGAAGTGGAGGTGCGGACCGGTGGAGTTGCCCGAGTTCCCGGAGTACGCGATCGGGTCGCCGGCCTTCACCGTCGTACCGGAGGCGACACGGTAGCTGGAGAGGTGGCAGTACCAGGTCTGCGTACCGTCCTTCTCCGTGAGGATCAGCATGTTGCCGTAGGCGCTGTTCCACTTCGTGCTGACGACGCCGTCGGTCGCGGCCATCACCGTCGTGCCGTACGAGACGGGGAAGTCGATGCCCGTGTGCACGGACATCCAGTTGACGCCGGCCTGGCCGAAGTAGGCGCTGAGGCCCTTCTGCGTGACCGGCAGCACGTACTTGGGGCGCAGCCGCTCCTTGCGGGCCGCCTCCGCCGCCGCCTTCTTCTTGTCGGCCTCCTGCTGGGCCTTGAGGTCGATGCGTTCCTGCGTACGGCTGGCCCGGTCGGCGAAGTCGTCGGCACCGGCCGAGAGGCTCTTGATCTGGGCGTCCAGCTTGTTGTTCGCGACGGACGGCTTCACCGAGGTCGCGTCGGACGCGGAGGCCGTCGTGTCGCTGCCGCCGGTCAGCGTGCCGACGGACGCGGCGGCGATCCCGGCGACCCCCATCACACACGCGGACGGCACGGCGATGGTCATCAGCGCGGACCGCTTCGGGGGCGTACGACGGCGGGACCGGCTCCCGTTGCGGGACGCGGCACGCGAACCGGCCGGGGCCGACGCCGGGGTGAACTCCTCCTGGTCCTCAAGGAGTTCGGGGTGAGGCTGGGACCCGGCCGGCTCCGGCTCGGAGTCGTCCAGGGCGGGCATCTCGCCGGTGGCGGTCAACTCGCCGTGTTCCGGGGCCGGTTCGTCATGCGGCTCGTCGTACGCCTCGTGGTACGTCTCGCCGTAGGTCTCGTCGTGCGACACCTGCTGGAAGACGCTGGTCGCGTCGGCGGCGGTGCCGTCGGCGTTCCACTGCGTGGCGTCGTACGTGCCCGTCTCGAAGCCCTGCGTGCCCCACTGCCACTGCTGGGTCTGGTCGGCGGGGGCGGCGGAACCGGTCGACGGATCGGGCTGGAGCCAGGCGTTCGCGTCCCACTGACGGCTGATGTCGGGGGCGGCGGTCTGCGGCGGGATGGCGGACAGCTGCTGGTAGTCGGCCGACCAGGCGGTGGTCTCGTAGGCGCCCGTGTCGTACGCGGCGTGGTGCTGGGCCGCGTACGGGTCGTAGTTCAGGGTCTGTTGGGCACCCGTGGACCAGGCCGAGGAGTCGTAGGCGCCGGTGGCGTGCGAGCCGGTGTCGTGGCTGTAGCCGTTGCCCGGCATGTCGCCGAAGAGGGGGTCGGTGGCGAAGCTGGCGGTGGCGTGGGCGCCGTCCGCGCTCGGGTGGAAACCCGTGGCGGTGTGGTCGCCGTACGTGGTGAAGTCACCGTACTGAGCGTCCTGTCCGCCGTACGACGCGTAGTGCGCCGCAGTGGCATCGGAGGAAGCCGGAGCCGGGGTGGTCATGGTCCCCGACGGGTGACGATCGTTCACCAACTTCTCTATTCGCCTCGACAACAGGGGCTGCCAGAGCAGTGCGGTGGACTGTACCCGGCAGTATGCGGGCACGACAATCTTCGTCGGGTTTCGCGTCAGCCGGAAACGGGCATTCGGCCGTCTTTCGGGGGACGACGGGCACGGGTTTGGCCTTGCGTTCGAATAGCGTTCGAGGTCAGGGGGCTGTTCGCCCGCTGTCGGTGCCCGGTCAGGCCACGGTCAGCCCGCCGGTGCGGGTGGCGGCCGGGGCTTCCGTCCGTGGGGTGTCGAGAGCCTGGTGTATGCCCGTCGCCACGGCGGGGTGTACCGGCAGGGCGAGATGGCCGATGCCGCTGACCTGGACGTTCTGGGCGATCAGGTCGGGGTGGTCGATGCGGGCGGTCTCCAGCGGGTCCATCAGGTGGTCGAGATCGCTCCAGAAACTGACGAAGTGCGTGCGGCAGCCGGGCGCGGGCAGGGCCAGTTCCTCGATCACCGCCGAGCCGGGCCGCATCTGGCGGACGATCGGGTGGGCGTTGGCCAGCGGGACGACGGCGGTACCGGAGTGCGGGGTGCCGAGCGTCACGAGGGTGCGGACCCGCAGGTCGCCGCCGAGCCGCTGCACGTAATAACGGGCGATCAGCCCACCGAGGCTGTGCCCGACGATGTCCACCTCCCTGCTGCCCGTGCGCTCGCAGATCTCCTCGATGTGCCGGCCCAGCAGCTCGGCCGCGGTGCGGATGTCGCAGGTCAGCGGCGAGTAGTTGAGCGACTCGACCGGCCGGCGGCCGTGCTGGGCCAGGGAACGGCGCAGCAGCACGAAGACCGAGCGGTTGTCGATGAACCCGTGCAGCAGCACGACCGGGGGTTTCGCCTCGGTCGGCAACTGCGTCGCGTCCTCCCGTGCGGCCAGCTCGGGCAGGGGTTCCCGGCGCTCCTGGGTGATGCCGGAGGGATAGAGGAGAAGGTGGCCCGCGAGGATCACGATCTCCAGCGCGGTCGCTTTCAGGAGGGTCAGGGAGAGGCCCGCCAGCCTGCTGGGCAAGAGGCGCTGGCAGAGGGGGAGAAAGGGCAGTGCAGCCCTGGTGACCTTCATGGCCGACCTCCTGTCGGCACACGGAACGACAGCTCCGTCCCCCGTGTGCCCTCGTGGGAGGCCACGGCGAGGATCACCGACGGTGCGCGAGGGGTACGCGGGGCGTGCCCTTCATGCCAGTGCCGATGCGCCGCGCCTCCACGGCGCGCGGCCTGCGGCGCGGTGGTACGGCGACCTCGTTGCGGCTCCCGTTGCGCTTGTTCCCGCTGGAACGCTGCGCGGTGAACGTGTCCCAACGTGTGATTTCCCCCTCGGTATCCGCCGCGAAACTGCCGGTTGCGGGATGCTGGAGATAACGTTCGTTCACTCCCCGCGCCGGAGCGGATGCCGCGGTACCCGTCGGTAGGGATGAACGCAGTCGCTTCATGGAGGCAGTGATGGGTGTGGCAGCCGGTCCGATCCGCGTCGTGGTGGCCAAGCCGGGGCTCGACGGCCACGATCGCGGGGCCAAGGTGATCGCGCGTGCGCTGCGCGACGCCGGAATGGAGGTCATCTACACCGGCCTCCACCAGACCCCCGAGCAGATCGTCGACACCGCGATCCAGGAGGACGCCGACGCGATCGGCCTCTCCATCCTCTCCGGCGCCCACAACACCCTCTTCGCCGCGGTGATCGACCTGCTGCGGCAGCGCGAGGCGGCGGACATCCTCGTCTTCGGCGGCGGCATCATCCCCGAGGCGGACATCGCGCCCCTGAAGGAGAAGGGCGTCGCGGAGATCTTCACGCCCGGGGCGACGACGCAGTCGATCGTGGACTGGGTGCGGGAGAACGTACGACAGCCGGCTGGGGCGTAGGGCCTGCGGCGATCGGGGTTCGCTGTTCAGCGCGGGTCGGCACTCTCAGCCCGTCCGGCGTTTGAGGACGAGGCCGTCCAGGCCGAAGGGGGGTTTGGGGGCGCAGCCCCCAAACTTCTACGGCGCCTCCAACTCCAGCCGCTCTTACGGCGCCCCCAACTCCTCCGCCATCGCCGCGCGCAACCGCAACGTAGTGACCAGCCGCTGAAACGCCTCCGCCCAATAACCCCCCGCTCCCGGCGCCGCGTCCTCCGACTCGTCCGGCACCGCCAGCAACCCGTCCAGCCGACTCGCCTCGCCCGGATCGAGACACCGCTCGGCCAGCCCCATCACCCCACTGAAACTCCACGGATAACTCCCCGCGTCCCGGGCGATGTTGAGCGCGTCCACGACAGCCCGCCCAAGCGGCGCAGCCCACGGCACCGCACACACCCCGAGCAGCTGAAACGCCTCGGACAGCCCCTGTGCCGCGATGAACCCGGCCACCCACTCGGCCCGTTCGCCCCCGCCCAGCGTGCCGAGCAGCTTGGCGCGCTCGGCCAGGGACACCGCCCCCGGCCCGCCCGCCTCGGGGGCCGACGGCGCCCCGAGCAGCGCCCGGGACCACTCGGCGTTCCGCTGCCGCACCGCCGCCCGGCACCACGCGGCGTGCAGCTCGCTCCGCCAGTCGTCCGCCACCGCAAGCGCCACGATCTCCCGGGGCGTACGGCCGCCGAGCCGCCGTTCCCAGGTCGCGAGCGGTGTCGCCTCCACCAACTGGCCGAACCACCACGAGCGTTCACCGCGTCCCGCCGGCGCCTTGGGCACCACACCGTCCCGCTCCATGCCCGAGTCGCACTCGTGCGGCGCCTCGACGACCAGGCCCGGTTCCTCGCGCGTACGGTCGACAGCCACGCAGGCCGCGGCCCGGACCGCCATCCGTCCGGCGAGCGCCGAGTCCGGGAGCGCCGACAGCAACTCCGCCGCCGTGGACCGTACGTTGCGGCTCCGGTCGGCCAACGCCTGTTCCAGGAACGGCTCGTCCTCGGCCACGAGACCCGTCCGCAGCGAGTCGAGGAACATCAGCCGGTCCTCCGCCCGCTCCGTCCCCCAGGTCGTGGCGAGCAACTCGCGTGCTGCCGTGGGCCGGTGCGCGCGGATCGTCGCGAGCAGAGCGACACGCTCGGCGAACAGCCCTTCCTGCCACAGCTGTTGGACCCGGTCGGGGTCGTCGAGGTCCGGCAGGGCCGCGCCGCCGCCCGGGGTCGCGCGCAGGGCGAACCGCCAGCCCGGGTTCAGCCGGGCCAGCCACAACGCGCGCGGGCCCGCGAACTCCAGCGCCGCCGGCCGCAGATCGGTCCGCCCCCGCGCCGCGTCCAGCAGCGCGGGCAGCACCTGAACGGGCGCGCCGAAACCACGCGCGTTCGCCGCGGTGAGCCACTGGGGCAGCAACTCCATGAGATCCGACGAGGTGCCCCTACGGCCCCCGCCGCCCGTACCGGGACGGTCGGCCAGCAGCATCACCAGCCTGCGGGCCGCCGCTGCGGGCAACGCCGGGCGCGGATCGGGTGCGGCCGGCTCCGGACGCTCCGCCGCCCGCGCCGGACACAGCCCCGCTCGTCGTCGTACGGTCTCCACGGCCGCCGCGTCCAGCAGGGCCACGGGTGCGTCCTGACCCGGCGCGCACCCCGGAGGCGTACGCCGGTCGGTGCCGAGGAGCGCCGTGGTGACGAGCTCTTCCCAGTCGGCCGCCGGGGGCGCCGGTGCGGGGGTGGTGTTCATGCGGTGCCTTTCCGTCGGGATCGTGGAGGGCGAGGGCGAGGGCGAGGGTGCGGCCGGGTTCGGGGTCGGTCGGCTAGGTCCTGTCGTCACATTCCCGTCGTCGCCCGGAGGGCGGCCTCGCGGCGTCAGGTGCGTGCTCTCGGCGTGCCGGGCGTAGGCCCTCGTACTGGTTGTACGTGGGTCTGTGCCCGGTGCGGCGAGAGTGCGTGCATGGCGTCGCGAGGCAGACGGGAATGTGACGACAGGGCCTAGGGGGCTCAGCACAGGGACACCGGCTCTCCCGCCCCCTCCGGCCAGGCCGTCAGCGGGGTGAAGCCCCGGTGGCCCAGCTCGCCGAACACCTTGACCGGGGCGCCGCCGGAGAGGGCGACGAGCCGCCACAGGCCGGGACGGGAGCGGGCGGTGGGGGTGAGGGGGAGCGCCGAGTCCGCGTCGGCGTCCGCCAGTTGCCAGGAGTCGCCGTCCGGGGCCGGTACGACCCGCTCCAGCGTCACCGGGACCGCCTCCAGCCACGGGTCGTGCCGTAGCGCTTCCCCGTAGCGGGCGGCGGCCTGCGCAGTCGTCACCCCTCGCGGCCGAGCCGCCGTAGGAGAGGGCGGTGCGAACTGCTCGCCAAGGGCCGCCCGGAGCTGCCCGGCGCCCGGAAACGCGGACACCTCCGCCTCCAGGGCCAGCCCCACTGGCAGGGCGAGTTCGGGGGCGCGGCCCGCGGCGCCGTAGGAGAGGAGCAGGCTCGTGCGGTCCGACTCCGTGCCGTACAGCCATATTCTGCGCGTCGTCAGTTTCGTGTCCGTCGTGTCGTACTGGGCGAGGACCAGCCAACTGTCGCGCAGTGACGGGCCGTCCGCCGAGCCGGGCAGGCCGATGCGGGATCGGACCGTCGCCGCCAGACCGTCGGGCAGCCGCTCACGGCGCAGCCAGGCCTGGTCGAGGAGGTGGAGCAGGGCGCACTCCTCCAGCAGCCGCACCGGCCAGCCGGGTCCCGAGGCCGGTATCGCCCCCAACTCCCTTGCCCGCGCGGCCAGTCCGGGTGCCTGTGCGTCGACCATGCGGGCCGCGGTCTCCTCCCACAGCCCGTACCCCGCCTGCTCCGCCGAGGCCAGGCCGGCGCGCAGCAGATCCGTCAGCCGCTGCTCCAACTCGGCCGCACCCGCGGTGATCCGCTCGGCTCGGCGCTCCGCCCGGCGCCGCGCCGCCTCCGGATCAGCGGCGGCCGGGGAACCGGCCGCCCCCGCCGCCCGCTTCTCCTCCGTCCGCTTCCGCCGCCCCGCCAGCCACTCCTCGGCCCAGTCCGGCGCCTGCCCCGACGGCACCGCACCGTCCTCGCCCGCCCACAACAGCAGCAGCCCCAGCGCGTGTTTGCACGGGAACTTACGGCTCGGACAACTGCACTTGTACGCCGGCCCCGCGGCGTCCGCGATGTCGACGACCGTCTGATACGGCTTGCTGCCACTGCCCTTGCACAGCCCCCACACCGTCCCCTCGTCCGAACTGCCCGACTCGGACCACGGCCCCGCCGTCCCGAGCTTGCTTCCCGCTTTGCGTGACGCTGCGTCAGGCGCCAGTGCCAGCACCTGATCAGCCGTCCAGCGCACCCCCTGCTGAGTCATGTCATCGAAGGTAGATCCCGGCACTGACAATCGGTCCGTCAGCGATTCGGTTATCGGCTTCGCCAGCGCATTTCCGCAGGTCAGATCGCGTTGTCAGTGGCGTGGTGCACGGTGGACACCAGATCCGAACCGGCCGAGCTGGAGGGGGCCTCAGCCATGACTGTGTCCGCAGAACCCACACGATCCACGTCCGCGGCGGCGAGCGGGGAGCCGTCGACCGAGGCACTGCGCCCGCACGCCGAGGACGCCTTCGCCGACGAACTCGCCGCGCTGGCCGCGCAGGACGACCGGCCGCGCCCGGTCCGCTGGAAGATGTCGCCGTGGGCGGTCGCCACCTATCTGCTCGGCGGCACCCTGCCGGACGGCACGGTGATCACACCGAAGTACGTGGGCCCGCGCCGCATCGTCGAGGTCGCCGTCACCACCCTCGCCACCGACCGCGCCCTGCTCCTGCTCGGCGTGCCCGGCACCGCGAAGACCTGGGTGTCCGAGCACCTGGCGGCGGCGGTCAGCGGCGACTCGACCCTCCTCGTGCAGGGCACCGCCGGCACACCGGAGGAGGCGATCCGCTACGGCTGGAACTACGCGCAGCTGCTCGCCAACGGCCCGAGCCGCGACGCCCTCGTGCCCAGCCCCGTCATGCGGGCCATGGCGGAGGGGATGACGGCGCGCGTCGAGGAGTTGACCCGTATCCCGGCCGACGTACAGGACTCGCTGATCACGATCCTGTCGGAAAAGACGCTGCCGATACCGGAGTTGGGACAGGAGGCGCAGGCGGTCCGCGGCTTCAACCTGATCGCCACGGCCAACGACCGCGACCGTGGCGTCAACGATCTCTCCAGCGCCCTGCGCCGCCGTTTCAACACGGTGGTGCTGCCGCTGCCGGAGAGCGCGGACGCCGAGGTCGAGATCGTCGCGCGCCGCGTCGACCAGATCGGCCGCTCCCTCGACCTGCCGACCGTGCCCGAGGGCGTCGACGAGATCCGCCGGGTGGTGACCGTCTTCCGCGAGCTGCGCGACGGGATCACGGCCGACGGGCGGACGAAGCTCAAGTCACCCAGCGGCACCCTGTCGACGGCCGAGGCGATCTCCGTCGTCACCAACGGGCTTGCCCTGGCGGCCCACTTCGGCGACGGACTGCTGCGGCCCAGCGATGTCGCCGCGGGCATCCTCGGCGCCGTCGTCCGCGACCCGGCGGCCGACCGGGTCATCTGGCAGGAGTACCTGGAGGCGGTCGTCCGCGAGCGCGACGGCTGGAAGGACTTCTACCGGGCCTGCCGGGAGGTGAGCGCGTGAGCGACTCCAGGGGGCGGGTCGACGAGGACTCCAGTCGGGGCTGCTGGAGCGGGAGTTGGGGTGGGAGTGGGATCCGCAAGGGAGGGGGACGACGTGGCGGGAACTGAGGGGGGCCGGGGCGCCGGCCTGCTGCTCCTCGGGGTGCGGCATCACGGGCCCGGTTCGGCGCGGGCCGTACGGGCGGCGCTGGAGGCGGCCCGGCCGAGGGTCGTACTGATCGAAGGGCCGCCCGAGGCCGACGCGTTGATCCCGCTGGCCGCCGACGAGGACATGCGGCCACCGGTCGCGCTCCTGGCCCACGCCGTGGACGAGCCGGGCCGCTCGGCCTTCTGGCCGCTGGCCGAGTTCTCCCCGGAATGGGTCGCGATCCGCTGGGCGCTGGAGCACGAGGTCCCGGCCCGCTTCATCGACCTCCCGGCCACGCACACGCTCGCGTGGGGGAGGGGCACGGAGGGCGCGGAAGAGCCAACGGGAGAGGAGGCGCCCACGGGTGAGGAGGAGCAGCCGGACCCGTCGGACCCTGATACTCCCTCCGGCCCCGACCTCCGCGTCGATCCCCTCGCCGTGCTCGCCGAGGCCGCGGGGTACGACGACCCCGAGCGCTGGTGGGAGGACGTGGTCGAACACCGGGGTGTGGGGGAGCGGGACGTGTTCGCGCCGTTCACCGCGCTGGAGGAGGCCATGGGGGCGCTGCGCGAGACGTACGGGGTCGGCGGGCACGACAGGGACCTCGTCCGGGAGGCGTACATGCGGCTCCAAGTACGGGCCGCACAGCGGGAGTTCGGGGACGACGTGGCCGTGGTGTGCGGGGCCTGGCATGTGCCCGCGCTGCGGCAGCGGACCGCCGTCGCAGCGGACCGCGCGCTGCTGAAGGGGCTGCCCAAGGTCAAGGCCGATCTGACCTGGGTGCCGTGGACGCATCGCCGGCTGTCGCGGGCCAGCGGGTACGGCGCGGGTATCGACTCGCCGGGCTGGTACGGCCATCTGTTCGGCGCGCCGGACCGGCCGGTCGAGCGGTGGATGACCAAGGTCGCGGGACTGTTCCGGGAGGAGGACCGGATCGTCTCCCCGGCCCATGTCATCGAGGCCGTACGGCTGGCGGAGACACTTGCGGTGATGCGCGGCCGTCCGCTGCCGGGGCTCGGGGAGACCACCGACGCCGTGCGCGCGGTGATGTGCGAGGGCTCGGACGTGCCGCTGTCGCTGGTGCACGACCGGCTGGTCGTCGGGGATGTGCTGGGTGAGGTGCCGCCGGGCGCGCCCGCCGTGCCGTTGCAGCGCGACCTCGACCGGCTGCAGCGCAGGCTGCGGATCAAACCGGAGGCGCTGGAGCGGGAGTTGGAGCTCGACCTGCGCAAGGAGACCGACGCCGGGCGCAGCAGGCTCCTGCACCGGCTGCGGCTGCTGCGTGTCGAATGGGGCGAGCCGGTCGCCGCGCGGGGGAGCACGGGTACGTTCCGGGAGGCGTGGCGGCTGCGCTGGGAGCCGGAGTTGGCGGTGCGGGTCGCCGAGGCGGGGGTGTGGGGCACCACCGTGTTCGCCGCGGCGACCGCCAAGGCGGAGGCGGACGCCGTAGGGGCACAGAGCCTCGCCGACGTCACCGCCCTCGCCGAGCGCTGCCTGCTGGCCGAACTGCCGGACGCGCTCCCGGTGGTGATGAAGGTCCTCGCCGACCGCGCGGCCCTCGACACGGACGTCGGCCATCTCGCCCAGGCGCTGCCCGCGTTGGTCCGTTCGCTGCGCTACGGCGACGTGCGCGGCACCGACACCGGCGCGCTGACGGAGGTCGCGGCGGGGCTCGCCGAGCGGGTCTTCGTCGGCCTGCCCCCGGCCTGCACGGCCCTCGACACGGACGCCGCGGAGGAGATGCGGCGCCATGTGGACGCGGTGCAGGGGGCGGTGGCGCTGTTGGGCGACGCCTCGGGAACTGGACCAGGATCCGGGCACGGTGACCTGAGGAACCGTTGGCGCGCTGTGCTGCGGACGCTCTCCGCGCGGGACACCGTGCCGGGTGTGATTCGGGGGCGTGCCCTACGACTCCTGCTGGACGAGGGGGAGTTGGGACCGGACGAGGCGGCTCGCCTGATGGGGCTGGTGCTCTCGCCCGGGACACCGCCGGCGGACGCGGCGGCGTGGATCGAGGGCTTCGTCGGCGGTGGCGGCGGGCTGCTCCTGGTCCACGACGAGCGGTTGCTCGGGTTGGTGGACGCATGGCTGACCGGGGTGTCGGCGGAGGCGTTCACGGACGTACTGCCTTTGCTGAGGCGAACGTTCTCGTCGTACGAGCCCGGAGTGCGCCGAACACTCGGCGAGCTGGTGCGGCGCGGGCCGGGGAAGCAGGTGGGCACGGCGGCGACGGCGGCCGGGATACCCGGGTTCGCCGCGGAGTTGGACGCGAGGCGCGCGGACGCGGTGGTGCCGGTGCTGCGGCTGCTGTTGGGGCTGGACGACAACGAGCTTGTGGGGGTGGCGGGATGACGAGCAGCAGCAACGGCAGGCAGGGCGCGAGAGGGCCAGGGGAGAGGGTTCAACTGGCGCGTGCTGGTGGGGGCGTGGACCGCCCGGTGACGGCCGTGCGGGTCGTGCCGCTGTGGGAAGGCCTGCGTACGGGGGTGCGCGGATGACGACCGAGGCGGTCGCGGTCGGCGGGGTCGCGGATCCCGGGCAGCGCGGCCAGGAGCGGTTGCGGCGCTGGCGGCTGGTGCTCGGCGGCGACGCGGCCGACGGCACCGGGTGCGAGCTCTCCGGGCAGGACGCCGCGATGGACGGGGCGCTCGCCGCGCTCTACGGCAGAGGGGACAAGGGGCAGGCGGCGAAGGACCGTTCGGCGGGGCTCGGGGCGTCGGCGCCGTCCGTCGCGCGCTGGCTCGGGGACATCCGGACGTACTTCCCGTCCTCCGTCGTGCAGGTCATGCAGCGCGACGCCATCGACCGGCTCGGGCTGTCCGCGCTGCTCCTCGAACCGGAGATGCTGGAGGCGGTCGAGGCCGACGTGCACCTCGTCGGCACGCTGCTCTCCCTCAACAAGGCGATGCCGGAGACCACGAAGGAGACGGCGCGGGCGGTGGTGCGCAAGGTCGTCCAGGACCTGGAGAAGCGGCTCGCCACCCGCACCCGGGCCACCCTCACCGGCGCCCTCGACCGCAGCGCCCGCATCAACCGGCCGCGCCACCACGACATCGACTGGAACCGCACGATCGCGGCCAACCTCAAGAACTACCTGCCCGAGTACAGGACGATCGTGCCGGAGCGGCTGATCGGATACGGCCGTGCGTCCCAGTCCGTGAAGAAGGAGGTCATCCTCTGTATCGACCAGTCCGGGTCGATGGCGGCGTCCGTCGTCTACGCCTCCGTGTTCGGGGCGGTGCTGGCGTCCATGCGGTCGATCAACACCCGGCTCGTCGTCTTCGACACGGCGGTCGTCGACCTCACCGACCAGCTCGACGACCCGGTGGACGTGCTCTTCGGGACGCAACTCGGCGGCGGTACGGACATCAACAGGGCGCTCGCGTACTGCCAGTCGCAGATCACCCGGCCCGCCGAGACGGTGGTCGTGCTGATCAGCGACCTCTACGAAGGCGGGATACGGAACGAGATGCTCAAGCGGGTCGCGGCGATGAAGGCGTCGGGGGTGCAGTTCGTGACACTGCTCGCGCTGTCCGACGAGGGCGCGCCCGCCTACGACCGCGAACACGCCGCCGCGCTGGCCGCGTTGGGGGCGCCGGCCTTCGCCTGTACGCCCGACCTGTTCCCGGAGGTGATGGCGGCGGCGATCGAGAAGCGGCCGTTGCCGATACCGGACACGGCGTGACGAACTGGCTTGGCCCATAGGGGGCTTGCGCATCCTCGGGAGGCCCGTGCAAGGATCGACGCCTCATGATCTGGTCAGCCGCACCGCTCGGTGCCGCCCTGCGCGTGATGCGTACGGCGGCCGGGCGGCGTGCGCTGCGTGTGGCCCTGCAACTGACGCTGCTGGTAGGCGGGTTGTTCGCGCTCGGCTTCCTCTGTGGGGAGCAGGCGCATGCGGCGGAGGGCGGCCCGACGGCGACGGTGGCCGGACTGATACCGCCGTCCACGCCGGGCAAGACGCCGACCGTGAGCGGGAGTTCGGTGCTCGCGGGGGTCAGGGCCGTCGTACGTTCGTCGGTCGACACCGTCGTACATCCGGTGGGGCCGTCGCGACCGCCGGGAGCGGGGCCGTCGCACACGGGACCCGCCAAGCCTCCGCCCGTCGCCTCCGCCTCCTCCGATCCGCTGCCCCTACCGCTGCTTCGTCCTCATCCTCATTCGCATCGTCATCCCGTGAAAGGGTTGGTCGACGGGCTGGCTGATGGGCTGGTTGATGGGCTGGCCGAGGTCGAAGCGCAGTTGCCGCAGCTTGGGTCGCTGCCTGCTCTCCCCGTTCTCCCTTCTCTCCCCGCGTTGCCCTCCCTGCCGTCGCTTCCCACGCTCCCGACGATCCCCTCCTCGCCGCCTTCAACGGTTCCGGCGTCGGGTGGGCCCGTGGTGCAGCCTTCGGGTGCCGCGCAGGGGACCGTGTCCAGCGGGACGGCGACCGATCGGGGTACCCGGGAGACCGTGGACGCGTCGGCAGCCGTCGCCTACGGGCCGCGCGTCGGCGCCGGTGTCACGGGTGAGGGGGCCGCGAGGGGCGCGGTCGGTCACGTCGTCGGGGCCGTAGGACAAGCACCCGCGCGTCAGGCGCCCGGCGATGACTCCGGCTCCGGCGGGGCCCTGGGCAACCAGCCGGCCGTGGACAACGGTGGGTCGCGTCACGTCGACGTGCACGCGGTGAGCCCGGACCCCCGGGCGCCGTTGCGGCTCGTACCCGGCGTCGCCGTGCGTACGGACATGACCGAGACGAAGGACAGGTACCGGGACATTCCGGTCTTCCCCGGCTAGGGAAGACCGTTCCCCCGCAGCAGACCTGTCGTACAAGCCCCGTGGTGCGAGGCACCGGGCTTGCCACGTCTCGGAATCCCTAAGGACCTGACGCAAACATGCACGCAAGCAAGGGCACGAACATGCCCGCATCCGCATCCATGTCTGTATCTGTATCCACATCCCCGGCCACGTCCATCGCGTCCCAGGTCAGGGGTGCCGGGGCCATCAGGGGAATCCAGGCCGCCCGCGCGGCCCGTGCCGCCTGTGCCGCGAAGGCCGCGGCCGTCGAGCCGATCGCCGTCGCTCGCCATCTGCCTCCGTCGTGATCGACGGACGTACGAATTCGTGAGGTGGTAAGCCCCGGACGGCCGAAAGCCGTCGGTCTGTCCGGGCGGAACTTCACGGATGGGGTGAGCTGGTCCCCATTGGGGTGGGGATCGACGCCCCTGCGGCCCTGAGGGGCTGTTCAAGGGGCCTCATCGGGTCAACCCCAGCCCGGTGGGGCCCCGCCCCAAGCTGTCTGAGCGCCTTCTGTGCGGCACTCCGTGTCACGAATTCCGGCATCATGTGACAGGTATCACCGCTCAGGTGTGACCCTCGATTTAGAGGCCCTCTGCAACCAGCGATAACCTGCGAGACGGACATGCCGCGCGCTCGGTCACCGTGTGCGCCTCCCTTGTGACAGCGGACGTCACGTTGCCCTTCGCGGCACGCCCACGCATCCAACGAACCGCGATATCACTGAGGACGGAAGCGCGTGGACCTGTTCGAGTATCAGGCGAGGGACCTCTTCGCCAAGCACGATGTACCGGTGCTGGCCGGTGAAGTCATCGACACGCCTGAGGCGGCCCGCGCAGCCACCGAGCGGCTCGGTGGCAAGTCCGTCGTCAAGGCCCAGGTGAAGGTCGGCGGCCGTGGCAAGGCCGGTGGCGTGAAGCTCGCCGCCACCCCGGACGAGGCCGTCGCGCGTGCGACGGACATCCTCGGCATGGACATCAAGGGCCACACGGTCCACAAGGTGATGATCGCCGAGACCGCGCCCGAGATCGTCGAGGAGTACTACGTCTCGTACCTCCTCGACCGCACCAACCGCACCTTCCTCGCCATGGCGTCCGTCCAGGGCGGCGTGGAGATCGAGGTCGTCGCGGAGGAGAACCCCGAGGCCCTCGCGAAGGTCCCGGTCAACGCCAACGAGGGCGTCTCCATCGAGAAGGCCCGCGAGATCGTCGCGCAGGCGAAGTTCCCGGCCGACGTCGCGGAGCAGGTCGCCGAGATCCTCGTGACGCTGTGGGACACCTTCGTCAAGGAGGACGCCCTCCTCGTCGAGGTCAACCCCCTCGCGAAGGTCGCCGACGGCCGCGTCATCGCGCTCGACGGCAAGGTCTCCCTCGACGAGAACGCCGAGTTCCGCCAGGCGGACCACGCGGCGCTTGAGGACAAGGACTCGGCGAACCCCCTTGAGGCGGCCGCCAAGGAGAAGAACCTCAACTACGTCAAGCTCGACGGCGAGGTCGGCATCATCGGCAACGGCGCGGGTCTCGTCATGAGCACCCTGGACGTCGTCGCGTACGCCGGTGAGAACCACGGCGGCGTGAAGCCGGCCAACTTCCTCGACATCGGCGGCGGCGCGTCCGCGGCCGTGATGGCGAACGGCCTGGAGATCATCCTGGGCGACCCCGACGTCAAGTCGGTCTTCGTCAACGTCTTCGGCGGCATCACCGCGTGCGACGAGGTCGCCAACGGCATCGTGCAGGCGCTGCAGCTGCTCGCGGACAAGGGCGAGGAAGTCACCAAGCCCCTCGTCGTCCGCCTCGACGGCAACAACGCCGAGCTGGGTCGCAAGATCCTCTCCGACGCCAACCACCCGCTGGTCCAGCGCGTGGACACCATGGACGGCGCGGCCGACAAGGCCGCCGAGCTCGCGGCTGCGAAGTAAGGGAAGAGGGACAGACACAGCCATGGCTATCTTCCTCACCAAGGACAGCAAGGTCATCGTCCAGGGCATGACCGGCTCCACGGGCATGAAGCACACCAAGCTCATGCTGGCCGACGGCACCAACATCGTCGGTGGCGTCAACCCCCGTAAGGCCGGCACGTCCGTCGACGTCGACGGCACCGAGATCCCGGTCTTCGGCACGGTCGCCGAGGCGATCGAGAAGACGGGCGCGAACGTATCCGTCCTCTTCGTACCGCCGGCCTTCTCCAAGGCCGCCGTCGTCGAGGCGATCGACGCCGAGATCCCGCTCGCGGTCGTCATCACCGAGGGCATCGCCGTCCACGACTCGGCCGCGTTCTACGCGTACGCGGTCGCGAAGGGCAACAAGACGCGCATCATCGGTCCGAACTGCCCGGGTCTGATCACCCCCGGTCAGTCGAACGCCGGCATCATCCCGGGCGACATCACGAAGCCGGGCCGTATCGGCCTGGTCTCGAAGTCCGGCACGCTGACGTACCAGATGATGTACGAGCTGCGTGACCTCGGCTTCTCGTCGGCCGTCGGCATCGGTGGCGACCCGGTCATCGGCACCACCCACATCGACGCGCTGGCCGCCTTCGAGGCCGACCCCGACACCGACCTGATCGTGATGATCGGTGAGATCGGTGGCGACGCGGAGGAGCGTGCGGCGGACTTCATCGCGAAGAACGTCACGAAGCCGGTCGTCGGTTACGTCGCGGGCTTCACCGCGCCCGAGGGCAAGACGATGGGCCACGCCGGTGCCATCGTCTCCGGTTCCTCCGGTACGGCTGCCGCGAAGAAGGAGGCCCTTGAGGCCGCCGGCGTCAAGGTCGGCAAGACGCCGACCGAGACGGCGAAGCTGGCGCGGGAGATCCTCGCCGGCTGAACGGTATTTAGCTGAACGTTGATGGGCTCGCTCCGTGGGTTGGGGCGGGCCCATCACGCGTCATGGGGTGCCGGGTTCGGTTGTTCGGCGGCTGCGGGTGCGTCGTGGCTGGTCGCGCAGTTCCCCGCGCCCCTAAAAGACGTGCGGCGGCCTGCGTTTTTAGGCGCGCGCTTCCCCGCGCCCCTAAAAACATGGGCCGGCCTGCGTTTTTAAGGGGCGCGGGGAACTGCGCGACCAGCCCCCACCGGCCCGCAGCCGACGAACTACCGACCCAGCGGTGCCAGCCTCTCCGGACCGTTCGTCATCCCGCTCCGCAGACGGTCCCGTAGCGCCACCTCCTCCTCGGACAGGGAACCCTGCACCACCCGCGGCGGCACCCCCTCCACCCGCTGCCCCAACGGCACCGGCGGTTCGTAGTGCGTCGGAGCGGTCCTCACCGTCAACGTCGTCGCCCCGATGATCGCCACCGTGAACGCGATCGCCGCCCGGGTCCAGAACACGGTCCGCCGTTCGCCGGCGAAGCGGACCGTCGGTGGCTTGGCCGCGCGCAGCCGCTCCGTGGAGGCCAGTTCGGTCATCCGCCGGTGCAGCTCGGTGGGGTCGGACAGGTCAGGGAGCTGCGCGGCGAGCGCATCGCGCGCGTGCAGCAGCCGGTTCGCCGCCGCCGGCGTGCTCGCCTCCGTCTCCGCCGCGGTCTCCGCGAGACCGAGCCCGACACCGTCGTAGAGGAGGAGGGTGCGGCGGTACGACGGCGGGAGTTTCAGGAGGGCGGTCAGCAGGGCGCGGTCGGAGGCGTCGGGGGGCGGGGGTTCCGGGTGGCGGTATCTGGGGCGGAACCGGTGCCAGGGGGAGAGGGCGTGCTCGTACGCCGCCGAGCGCACCCAGCCGGCCGGGTCGCGGTCGACCGCCACCTCCGGCCAGCGCTGCCAGGCGACCTGGAAGGCCCGCTCCACGGACTCCCGCGCCAGTTCGCGCCGCCCGGTCAGCAGATAGGCCTGCCGTACGAGGGCGGGTGCGCAGAACGCGTAGAGCGCGTCGAAGGCCTGAGCGGGCGTCAGGGGTGGGCGGGGTGGTGCCTCGATCGGTACGGGGACGAGGACGGGTTCGAGCACAGCGGTGTCGCCCGCCTCGGGCTGCTGAGGCTCCGTCACGGTCTCTTCTTCGCTCAGGCTGTTGAGCAATTTCGCGTACGCCTCCCGTTTCCGGCCACGTGGTGTCGTACGGCCGGTCTCCCACGAGCGCACCGTCTCGCGGCTGACGCCCACCTCTGTCGCGACCTGAGCCTGCGTCAGCGACCCCGCCTCGCGCAGGCGTCGGCGTTCCTTGGGCGGAGGGAGCGGGGTTGCAGGGCTCTGCGTCACCGGACGCCCCTCCGCACGAAAAAGTACATAAACGTATATTGAGCGACACTTCCGAGGTTCGCCTGTTACGACGAGAAAGCGCGTGTCGTTGGGAGCATGGCGGTCGTGATGCCGATGACCCACCGCCGAGCGCTGTTGTCGCCCCTGCTCACCCGGATGCGTGACCGATCCCCCGGACTGGCCGCCAGCCTCTTGGGTGGTGCGGTCGCGGCGGGGCTCGGGCTCGGCTCGTTCGCCGTGCTCGTGATGGTGCTGTGGATCAGCTCGCCCTACCCCGACAGCGGGCCCGGCGGCGCCCTGCACATGGCCGCCGCGCTGTGGCTCCTCGCGCACGGCGTCGAACTGGTCCGCGCCGACACGCTCTCCGGAGTCCCCGCACCCGTGGGCGTCACCCCGCTGCTCCTCCTCGTGCTGCCGGTGTGGCTGCTGCACCGGGCGGCCCGGGACGCGGCACTCGGCGAAGACGCCTCGGAGGGCGGGGCCGACGACGCCGAGGCCCCGCCCCTCGTCGCCGTGCGCACGGCTTGGACCGGCGTCGCCCTCGGCTACCTCGCCGTCGGCACCGCCGCCGCGCTCTACGCGTCCGGCGGCGAACTCTCCCCCTCCTGGAGCTGGACGGCGGTGTGTCTGCCGCTGCTCGCGGCGGGCGCGGCCGGTTCGGGGGTGTGGAAGGCGTACGGGCGCCCGCGCGAACCCGTGTTGAGCCTGCTGATCCTGCTGCCGGCCGGGCTGCGACGGCTCGTCCTCGGCCCGGAGGCCCGCGAGTCCCGGGCCCGCATCGGCACCGCCGCACGCGCCGCAGGCCTCGGCACGGCGGTGCTCGTCGGGGGCGGTGCGCTGCTGCTCGGGGCGTCGCTGGTCTGGCACGGCGGCGCCGCCCGGACCTCCTTCCTCCAGTTGACGGAGGGTCTGTCGGGCCGGTTCGCCGTCCTGTTGCTCTGCCTCGCGCTGATCCCCAACGCGGCCGTGTGGTCCGCGTCCTACGCCCTCGGCCCCGGTTTCGCGCTCGGCGTGCACCACACGGTGGCCCCGCTCTCCTCGGCCCCGGCCCCTCTCCTCCCGCCGTTCCCGCTCCTCGCCGCGGTCCCGGACGCGGGCACCGGAACCCCGCTGAACTGGCTCGCCGGGCTGCTGCCCGTGGTCGCCGGGCTCACGGTCGGATGGTTCGTCGCACGGGTCGCGGCGGGCCAACGGGACGGCGGCGGGGGCGAGTTGACGGAGGAGAGGAAGCGGCGGGCGGCCGGTGCCGGGCTCCGCCAACAGTCGACGTCGGCCCCCTGGGCGCAACGCCGCACCGCCGCCACCGCACTGTTCGCCGCGGCCCTGTGTGCCGTAGCGCTCGCTCTGCTCGCGGAGTTGTCCGGCGGTCCGCTCGGGGGTGCCGCGCTCGCCCGGTTCGGGCCGGTGTGGTGGCAGACGGGGGGTGCGGCGCTGGGGTGGATCGCGGCGGTGGCGGTTCCTACGGCGCTGGGGTTGCGGGCGTGGCGGCTGCGGGAACGCCGGGTGCCGACGCCGACGATCGGGAAGCCGCGGGAGAGTGAGGTCACCCCCACCCCCGTCCCCGTCCCCGTCCCCGTCGAGGGTGATTCGGGGCGCTGGTTCCGGAGGCCGTTCGCCGCCTGCCGGAGTTGGTTCGCGCGCAAGCCGAAGGGGACGCCGGTCCAGGTACCCGTACCGGCCCAGGCTCCCGTCGACCAGCCGTACATCGCCTACGACCACGACCCCACGTTCGACCCGTACGACTTCCTGCCCGTCGACCTGCCGTCGGAGCCCTCGCCCACCCCCTGGTACGACAACGCCCCCCGCGAGGCCCGCTGGGCGGCCTTGAGGGAGGCGTCCACTCCGCCGGAACCGGAGGAATCCCCGGATCCACCAGAGGTCAAGTGACCGGTGGGGTGGGTCAGTTGGCGGTCCCCAGCAGCCCCCGCAGGTCCTTCGGCAGGAGCTGGTTGCAGGACTGCTTGGCCTCGTTCGTGAGGGCGTCATTGGTGCACGTGTAGAAGTCGCTGTAGGCCAGCTGCGCGACGAACATCGCGGCGACCAGGGCGATGGCCAGGGACGCGGTGACCAGGCCGCTCACCGCCGCCGTCGTCTGCGGGCGGGCCTGCGCCTCGGGCACCGCGGGGGTGTCCGGGTCGGCGGGGCGGGACTTGGCGCGCAGGGCGCTGCCGCCCCAGTAGATGGCCAGGGCGCCGAGCAGCAGGGCCACGTACGGCCAGCTGAAGAGGGCGAAGAAGAAGGCCCACATGCCGCTCAGCAGGGAGTAACGGGCGTGGCGCTGGGCCGGGTCCGTCGGGTCCCAGCGCATGCCCTGACCGGGACCGCCGCCGCCAGGGCCCTCGGGTCCGCCCTGTCCGGTCGGCCCACCGGGCCGGTCGCCGAAGCCGCCCTGGGAACGTCCCGGCTGCTGGTCGCTCCACTGGGTGCCCCACGGCGAACGACCGCCACCGCCGCCACCGCTGTCACCCGACGAGCCCGAGGAGTCGTCGGAACCCTTGCCGCCCTCACGGCGCCGGGGCTGCCACGGCCGGTCGGGGGTGCCCTCGGGCGGCGGCGCGAAGGGATTGTCGTCCGGGGTCTTGCCACCCTGTTCCGAGGGCGCGTCGGGCGGCGACGCGGGCCGCTCCCGGAGCAGCACGGTGCGGCGCTCCCCTCCCAGCGCCGGCTGCGGGGGGAACGTGAGAAGTCGCAGACTGCGGTCCGGCATCAAATGAGCGTCTTCCCCTTGGTGGATACGTCTCCGACATGAAGTGTCGCTTCATGAGCTGTTACTTCACGAGCTGTCACTTCGTGAACGCGTCGCACGACAACCGCGTTCCCGAACCCGCTCTCCCCAGACGCTACCTTCCGGCCACGCCCCCGTCCCGTGGGGGCCGTCCGGTGTGCCGGTATCGTTGCTGACGGTCGGCCGCTTCGTAGACTTCCCCGTATCCCGGGGCGCGAAGCATTCGTATGAACGCACGAGACGTACGGATGCGCGAGCCGGCCGTACAAGACGACGTTCCCCCGAGAAAGGGCCCCGCCGTGGCCGCCAAGCCCGTGGCCAAGCGCCTCGTCGTGCTGGTCTCCGGATCCGGTACGAATCTGCAGGCGCTCCTCGACGGCATCGCGGCCGTCGGCACCGAGGCGTACGGAGCCGAGATCGTGGCCGTCGGAGCGGACCGGGAGGGCATCGAGGGGCTCGCCCGTGCCGAGCGCGCAGGGCTGCCCACCTTCGTCCGCAAGGTGAAGGACTTCGGCACCCGCCAGGAGTGGGACGCGGCTCTCGCCGAGGCGACCGCGACCTACGAGCCCGACCTGGTCGTGTCCGCCGGGTTCATGAAGATCGTGGGCAAGGAGTTCCTGGCCCTCTTCGGCGGCCGGGTCGTGAACACGCACCCCGCCCTGCTGCCCAGTTTTCCGGGGGCCCACGGCGTACGGGACGCACTCGCGTACGGCGCCCGGGTCACCGGCTGCACCGTCCACTTCGTCGACGACGGCGTCGACACCGGACCGATCATCGCTCAGGGCGTGGTGGAGATCCGGGACGAGGACGACGAGAGCGCTCTGCACGAGCGCATCAAAGAAGTCGAGCGAACGCTGCTCGTCGATGTCGTGGGGCGGCTCGCCCGCAACGGCTATCGCATTGAGGGACGAAAGGTAGTTATCCAGTGACCGCCGAGAACATCGAGAGCGGCAAGCGGGCCATCCGTCGCGCGCTCGTCAGCGTCTACGACAAGACCGGCCTGGAGGAGCTGGCCCGCGGCCTGCACGAGGCGGGCGTGGAGCTCGTCTCCACGGGCTCCACCGCCGCCCGTATCGCCGCCGCCGGTGTCCCCGTCACCAAGGTCGAGGAGCTGACCGGCTTCCCCGAGTGCCTGGACGGCCGGGTCAAGACCCTGCACCCCAAGATCCACGCCGGCATCCTCGCCGACCTGCGCCTGGAGAGCCACCGGCAGCAGCTCGACGAGCTGGGCGTGGCCCCCTTCGACCTGGTGGTCAGCAACCTCTACCCGTTCCGGGAGACCGTCGCCTCGGGCGCGTCCGAGGACGAGTGCGTCGAGCAGATCGACATCGGCGGCCCGTCGATGGTCCGCGCCGCCGCCAAGAACCATCCGTCGGTCGCGATCGTCACCAGCCCCGCGCGCTACGCCGACGTCCTGAACGCCGTACAGAACGGCGGGTTCGACCTCAACACCCGCAAGCGGCTCGCTGCGGAGGCGTTCCAGCACACGGCGTCGTACGACATCGCCGTCGCCGGCTGGTTCGCGAGCTCCTACGCGCCCGTGGACGACTCGATGTTCCCGGACTTCCTGGGCGCCACCCTGGAGCGCAAGAGCACGCTGCGGTACGGCGAGAACCCGCACCAGCCCGCCGCGCTCTACGTCGACGGCACGGGCACCGGTCTCGCCGAGGCCGAGCAGCTGCACGGCAAGGAGATGTCGTTCAACAACTACACGGACACGGACGCCGCCCGTCGTGCCGCGTACGACCACGACGAGCCCTGTGTCGCGATCATCAAGCACGCCAACCCGTGCGGTATCGCGGTCGGTTCGGACGTCGCCGAGGCGCACCGCAAGGCGCACGCGTGTGACCCGCTGTCGGCGTTCGGCGGCGTGATCGCCGTCAACCGGCCGGTCAGCAAGGAGCTGGCGGAGCAGGTCGCGGAGATCTTCACCGAGGTCATCGTCGCGCCGGACTACGAGGACGGCGCCCTCGAAGCCCTCGCCAAGAAGAAGAACATCCGGGTCCTGAAGACCCCGGGCGCGCCCTCCCACCCGGCCGAGGTCAAGCCCATCGACGGTGGCGCCCTGCTCCAGGTCACCGACCGCCTCCAGGCCGACGGCGACGACCCGGCCAACTGGACGCTGGCGACGGGCGAGGCGCTCTCCGCGTCCGACCTCGCCGACCTCGCCTTCGCCTGGAAGGCGTGCCGCGCGGTGAAGTCCAACGCGATCCTGCTCGCCAAGGACGGCGCCTCGGTCGGCGTCGGCATGGGGCAGGTCAACCGTGTCGACTCGGCGAAGCTGGCCGTCGAGCGGGCGGGGGAGGAGCGGGCGCGGGGTTCGTTCGCGGCCTCGGACGCGTTCTTCCCGTTCCCGGACGGACTGGAGATCCTGACCGCGGCCGGCGTCAAGGCCGTTGTCCAGCCCGGCGGTTCGGTCCGTGACGAGCTGGTGGTCGAGGCCGCGAAGAAGGCGGGCGTCACGATGTACTTCACGGGAACGCGGCACTTCTTCCACTGACATCAGCGGAAGCTGAAACAGGGGCCGGAGGCGGCTCGGACGGTGGCAGTTCGCACCACACCGTCTTGCCCTCCGGCCCCTGTTCCACGCCCCACCGCGTGGCGAGCGCGTCGAGCAGCACGAGCCCGCGCCCGTTCTCGTCGTCGGGCCCGGCCGCGCGTACGACGAGCCAGGCGTACGGCTCCGGGTCGGTGACGGAGACACGGGTACGCCCGTCGGTGTGGGCCACCCGCAGGGTCACCGGGGTGCCCTCGCCGAGGTGCCGGATCACGTTGGTCAGTAACTCGCTTACGCAGAGCTGGACTTCGGGACACGGGATGCCGAGGTGTTTGCGTACGGCACGGCGGGCCTCCGGCACCACCTTGGGTACGGCGAGGAGTTCGAGGACGAGCGGAGTCACCGGCCGGCCGCCTTGCGGAGGGCGGCGGTGAGGGCCCTGGCGGTGTCGAGGTTGCAGTTCCCGAGTTCGACGAGCGGGGCGCCGTAGGTCTGGACGACGGAGGGCAGGTCGAGCCCGAGGGACGGCAGGGTGATCCCGTGTGCCTTCAACGCGGCCTGGAGTTCGGCCACTTCGGTGGTGGCCTCGTGGCTGAAGGGGCTGGTCATGCCCGTACGCCTTTCTCTGTGACGAATTGCTCACAGAGTGACGTGGAATCTCGTACCGTGACAGTGGTTTGGGTTGCACACGGGAACTGGGAAATGACGGTGGTGATTCGTGCCTGTACGCAAAGAACCCAATGCGTCCGCGGACATTCCCTCTTTCTATGGCGCCGAGTTGCGCTTCAAGAGGGAAGAAGCGGGGCTCACGCTCAAGGAGTTGGTGGAGGGAAGCTACCGGGGCATCTCGCTCCTGAGCCAGGTCGAGCGCGGTGAGCGGCGGATGCCGCTGGATCTGGCCCGGCACGTGGACAAGGTGCTGGAGACCGACGGTTTTTTCGAGCGGCGTTGTGCAGACGTACAGAAGGCGAAGCAGTCCGGGCACGCGGAGTACTTCGCGGATGCCGCGGCGATCGAGAAGCACGCGGCCTCGATCGAGGACTGGGGGCCGATGCTGCTTCCAGGGCTGTTGCAGACCGAGGCGTTCGCCCGGAAGGTCGTGACGATCGGCAGCCCCTGGTTGCGGCCCGAAGCCGTCGAGAAGCAGGTCAAGGCTCGCATGGACCGGGCCAAGGTCTGGCGAGCGGAAGATCGGCCGGAGATCTGGACGATCGTGCACGAGAGCCTGATCCGCAGGCCACTGTTGCCGTCGGAGGAGATGGCCGTCCAGTTGGAGCACGTCGCGCACGTGATCCGTTCCACGCGGGGCGTTCTGCAGATCCTCCCGGAAACGCTGGCCGCCCATCCGTTCATGATGGGCATGGTCAAGGTGATGACCTTCACGGACGCACCGCCCGTGGTGTACACGGAGGGCCTTCACACTGGCCAGCTGATCGACTGCCCGACGCTCGTGACGGACTACCGCAGGTCGTACGACCTGCTCCGGGCCGTGGCACTATCGCCAGAGATGTCCTTGGACATGGTCGAACAAGCGGCGGATGACTACCGGAACGGCAAGCACAGGGCCTGACGTCCGCGACGACCTCCCCGGCATCGTCCCCGTCCGTGACTCCAAGGTCCCGGACGGCTCGGCCCTCCTCATCCCGGCCTCCGTGTGGGCGCCGTTCGTCGACTGGGCCGGTACTGCATAGCTGTCCGTCTACCCCGACGGCTCGGCGCTGCTCGTCCCCGCCTCCGCCTGGGCGTCCTTCGTCGGCTGGGTCGGCTCGTGTACGACCAGTCTCGACTGGTGCCCCGCGAACGTGCGGCGCAGGGCGCGGGCGTCGTGGTTCCGGGCGGCGAAGATTCCCTGTTTGTCCACGTGGATGACCAGGATGTCGTAGCTGTCGATGACCTCGGAGATGCCTCGGTTCTGGATCGTGTCCGCCCAGGCGTCCGTGTTCCGGCCGAACCACTGCGGCAGTCCGGCAGGGTTCGGTGACGGCGTCCCAGAAGTCGTCGAGCGTCATGATCGGCCGGCCCCTCAGGTCGACCACCAACTCCGGTTCCGTCTTCACCATCTCGTACTGCCCCACTTCGATGAAGTGCCGCGACCGAAACGCCCCCGGGGCCGACGCGAAGGTGAGGCGGGCGGTGTGCGCGGCGGCCGGGCCGAGCGCGGCCAGGAAGATCCGCGGCCGGGAGCCGGTCGCCGCGAGGTGCGCG